>NZ_JAANTH010000001.1:0-600000 GCF_011734195.1 Halobacterium sp. R2-5 | reverse complement strand
GCCGAACGGCTGCCGACGAACCTCTCGCTGGACGACGAGCAGCGCTTCGTCAACCTCGTCACCCAGCTCGCCGCCCGCGACGGCGTCGAGCTGAACGCCTCGAATCCCTCCGCGAAAGTGAACCTCGAACCCGCGGAAGTCGAAGCGGACGTCACGATTCGCTGCGCGGTCGCGCTCCCCGTCATCAGCGAGGACGGCCCGCACGTCTCCATCCGGAAGCAGGCCGCCGAGGCGCTGACGCCCGTCGACCTGCTCCAGCAGGACACCGTCTCCGTCGACGTCGTCGCGCTGCTGTGGATGGTCTACGAGCACCACGGCGTCGTCCTGTTCTCCGGCCCCACGGGCGTCGGGAAGACGACGCTGATGAACGCCCACATGCCGTTCGTCCCGTTCGACGACCGCCCCATCAGCATCGACGAGGGGTCCCGGGAGGTCCGACTCCCCCACGAGACCGGCGTCTCGCTGACGACGCGCGACCACGAGCGCGAGTTCAAGCGGGTCTCCATGGCGGACCTGATGACCGAGACGAACTACCTGAACCCCGACGTAGAGGTCATCGCGGAGATCAACACCGAGGAGAGCTTCGAGAGCTTCGCGAACGTCCTGAATACCGGGCACGGCGTCGTCGGCACCACGCACGCCGAGGGCGTCGAGACGCTCGTCAACCGCGCCATCGAGCAGGGCGTGCCCGCGTACCTCCTCCGCGAGGTCGACCTCGTCGTCTTCCCGCGGCACGTCGACGGCGAGCGCTACGTCGGCGAGATCGTGGAGCTCGTCGGCGAGCCCGGCAGCGACACCGAAACCGTCGAGAAGGACGGCAGCGAAGTCCACTACCGCCGGATACTGGAGCGGGTTCCCGACGGCGGCTTCGACTTCGCCGGCGCGGACGACGTGCGCTTCCTCGACCAGCTCGCCGAGCGCACGGACCGCCCGGTCGAGGACGTCCGCGACGAGTTCGCGAAGAAGCGGCGGTACGTCGAGTACCTCGACCGCGAGGACGTCTCGGAGTTCGACGAGCTGTTCGGGCTGCTGTCGGACCTCCGGACGGACGAGACCGCGACCGTCGAACGCCTCCAGCGGAGGGCCAGCGAGTGATGCGGCCGGAGGACGAGCCGTGAGCGCGACGCTTGGCGTCCTTGACCGCGCGCTGTACGCGCTGTTCGCGCGCAAAGCCGACCGCTCGCGCCACGACGCCGACCGGAAGCGCTACCGCGCGAGCCGGCTGACCGTGAGCTTCGACGTCTTCCTCGCGCGCGTCTACGGCGCGTCCTGGCTGGCGTTCGCGGCCGGCGGCGCGCTCGCTGCGACGGCCGTCGCGCTCCTATTCCCGCCAGAATCGCTCGGCCCCGTCGTCGAACCGTCACCGTTCACGCCGTCGCTCACCGCCGCGGTCGTCGTCGGGCTGCCGACGGGCGTCGTCGCGAAACACGCTACCGTACGGCTCGGCGGCCACTACCTCGGGTGGCGCGCCCGCAGCCGCCGCTCGGACATCGCGGGCACGCTCCCCGGCGCCGTCCGCTACCTCTCCGTGCTCGCCTCCGGCACTACGGACGAGCGCGAACTGCTCTCGCGGGTCGCCGACCGGCCGGCCGCGTACGGCGAGACCGCGGCCGCGTTCCAGGACGTCCTCAACACCGCCGAACTCACGGGGAGCGTCGACCGCGGACTGCGCGTCGTCGCCCGCGACACGCCGAGCCGGGAGCTACTCGCACCGTTCCTCCTGAAGCTCCGCGAGCACGCCGCCCAGGGCCCGGACGCGGTCGCGCAGTACCTCGAACTCGAATCGCGGATGCTCGCGAACAGCCGCGAACGCACCCGCGAGCGCGCCGCCGGCTTCCTCGAGCTCGTCGCCGAGCTGTTCATCGTGTTGCTCGTGCTCCCCGCGCTCCTGGTCATCGTCGCTACCGTCCTGAGCGTGCTCGCGCCCGGACTCGGACGGACCGTCGCGACGCCGGTCGGGACCGCGACCGTTCGCGAGCTGCTCGTGTACGGCAGCGGCGGGTTCGTGCTCGTCGTCGGCGCGCTCGCCGCCTACATCGTGGAGTCGATGCGGCCGCGCGGGTTCGCTTGGAGCGGCCACCGGCGCTCGTCGGGGCTCGGCGTGCTCGCGAACGCCACACGGAACCCCGCCGACGCCGCCGTCGTCCTCGCCCTGCCCGCGCTCGCGGTCGGCGCCGCGCTCTGGGAGGGCGGATTCCGGCCGGCGAACGTCGCCCTGCTGGCGTACGTCGCGTTCACCGTTCCGGTCGGTCTCGTGGCGGCCCGGCGTGCACGCATCGACGACGCGAAAGACCGCGAGATCCAGGACTTCGTCCACGCCGTCTCCGGGCACGTCAGCCTCGGGCGGCCGTTCGGGGAGGCCGTCGAGCGCGTCGCCCGCGACGTCGACGCCGGCCCGCTGAACCCGGACGTCCGGGACCTCGCGTTCAACCTCGGCGTCGCCACGCGCGGCGAGGACGTGCGCGCGGCCGCCCTCGACCGGTTCGTCGAGCGCGTCGACACCCAGCTCGCCGCCCAGACCGTCGGGCTCGTCTCCGGTGCGCTCGACGCTGGCAGCGACGCCGACGCCGCCTTCGAGGCGCTGCAGGCGGAAGTCGGGCGGCTCTACCACGAGAAGCGCGCGCTGCGCTCGCGGCTGCTCGTCTACGTCGCGGTCGGGTGGACGACCGCCGTCCTCGTCGTCGGCATCACGGTCGCCGTGAACCTCTCGGTCCTCGACAGCTTCGCGCAGCTGTCGTCGGTGTCGAACGCCGCCAGCGCCGGCGGGCTCGCCATCGACCCGGACGCGGTCGACCTCGAACGCGACCGCTACCGGTTCTACCTCGTGACGCAGGCGACGATGCTCTCCTGCGGGTGGTTCGCGGGCGCCGCGAGCCGCGGCCGGTACGACGCGCTCCTGCACTCGGGGCTCCTGGTGGCGTTCGCGTATGCCGTCTTCGCGGGGGTGGGGATGCTGTGAGCGGTCGCGCGCAGTCGAACGTCGTCGGCGTCGCCGTCCTGCTCGGGGTGACCGTGGTCGCGCTCGGCCTGTTGACCGCCGGCGTCGGCAACGTCGTCGACCAGCACGCCGCCGCCAGCGACGCCCAGCGGGTCGCCGGCGACCTCGACGAGGCGCTCCAGCCCGTCGAGACAACGGGCGTGCGCCGCGGCACCGTCTCGTTCACGAGCGGCAGCCTGGAGACGCTGGACCGCGAGGTTCGCGTGCTCGACAGCGGCGGCGTCGTCGCGACCGTCGACGCGAACGCGCTCCGGTTCTCCGCCGGCGATCGCGGCGCCACCTATCTCGCCGGGTCCGTGCTCGCGCACGGCGCCGGCTGGTCGCGCACGCGGACGCCGGTGTCCGTGACCGCCGACCCGGACGTGCTCGTCGTGAGCGTGCCAGCACTGGAGGGCGACGTATCACGGACAGCGACCGGCGGCGTGACGTACACGCTGCGGTCGAACGTCTCCCACGACCGCCGGGACCTCGGGCGCGGCGGCTACCGCGTCGCCGTCGAGACGGCGCACACCGACGCCGTCCGCGAGCAGTTCGAGCAGCTGAACGCCACCGTCAGCCAGCGGGACGTCGACGGCGACGGCACGCCGAGCGTGATAGCCGACTTCCCGGGGTCGCGGACCGCGTACGTCGTCGTCCACGAGACGGGGGTGACGGTGACGTGAGCGACAGCCGCGCCGCCGCGCCCGCGGTCGGGAAGGCGCTGGAAGCCGGCATCGTCGTGCTGTTCGTCGCGCTCCTGACGACGACGCTGTACGGCGGCGTCGTCCCGAACGCGCGCACCGCGGCGGCCGACGAGGTCGGCGAGCGCACGCTCCAGCACGCGGCCGCGAACGTCGAAGCTGCCGTGCCCGTACGGGCGAGCGCGGGAGCCGACGCGGGTGACGTCGTCGCGGAGCGCCGCGTCAGCCTCCCGGCGACGATTCGCGGCAGCGACTATCGGGTCACCGCCGACGGCGAGCGACTCGTGCTCGTTCACGGGCACGGGGACGTCGGCGGCGAGACGCCGCTCGTGCTCCCCGAGAGCGTGCGAGACGTCCGGGGGAACTGGACCGACAGCGACGCGCTCGTCCGCGTGCGAACGCACTCCGAGGGCGGGTACGTCGTCGAGCTCGCGGGGGCAGAGTCGTGACGCGTGCGCAGGCGAACCTGCCGGCGCTCGCGATAGCGCTGCTGCTCGTCGTCACGAGCGTCGGCGCCGCGATCGGACTCGCGGGGAGCGCGTTCGCGGGCGCGAACACCGACTCCGAGGACGGCCGGCTCGCGGGTAGCGTGTCCGAGCGCCTCGTCGCCGCGGACGGCCCGCTGGCGGTGCGCGCGAACGTGCTCTCGCGGGCGGCCGTCGAGACCGCGAGCGCGCGGCTCGGCGACGACTGGCTCCCCGGTGACGCCGCCGTCCGCGTCACGCTCGACGGCGAGTCGGTCGTGGAACGCGGCGACCCCACCGGCGGCGCGACGATGCGTCGCGTCGTGCTCGTCGCAGACGTCGACCGGCGCGAGCTCTCGCCGAGGTTCGAGAGCGGCACCACGGTGACGCTGCCGCGACGCACCGCGAACGCGACGCTGACGTTCGGCGACGGCGCGGACGTGACGACCGTGCGCGCGAACGACCGCGTCGTCCTCCGCGACGAGAGAGGTCTCGACGGCTCGTACGACGTCGAACTCGCCCGGTACGACACGGTCTCGCTGGCCTTCGAGGGCGACGGCGAGCTCGCGCCGGGTGGCGTGACGATTACGTATCGCGCGGAGACGACGACGAAGGCAGTTCTGGGGGTGACCGTCGATGCGTGACCGGAGGAATCGCGGTCAGCTCTCGCTGTCGGTCGTCGAGGCGGGCGTCGGTGTGCTGTTCGTGGCCGCCGTCGCGAGCGCGTTCGCGTTCGGCACGCCCGCGGGCGGCGTCAGTGAGCAGGCACAGCTCGACGCGTACGCGCAGGACGCCGCGACCGTGCTGGCGAACGAGCCGCCCCAGCACGGCGACACCACCCGGCTGTCGGAGGTCGCGGCCTCCGAGGAGACGTTCGAGCGGGAGCGGGCCTCCCTGGAGCGGCGGGTCGACCGCATTCTCCCGGACAACCTGCTGTTCCGGGTGCGGACGCCCCACGGCGCCGTCGGACACGTCCGGCCGTCGAACGCGGCGGTGGGTGTCGCACGCGTCCCGACCGGGAACGGCCGCGTCACAGTGTGGGTGTGGTACGCGTGAGCGAGCGCGGTCAACTCGTGCTCGTCGCGGCCGCCGTCGCCGCGCTGGCGCTCGTCCCGGTCGCCGCGGCGTACCTCCAGTTCGGCTACGCGCCCGCGGTCGCGGATGTGGACGAAAGCCACGGCGAGCACGTTACGCGTGCTCTCGACCGAATCGCGGACGACGCCGCGGAGACGGCGACCGGGACCGCGTGGGCGGACCGAGAGGCCGCTGTCGATCGCGTCGAGGACTCGCTGGCGCCGCGGCTCGGCACGGTCGAGCGGAGTAGACTCGGCGACGGCGTCGTCGTGAGCGTATCGTACGACGGTGCGCTCGCGGAGCGCGTCGACTGTCCCGGTGGAGAGGGTCGGTCGTTCGGCTCGTGTGAAGCGCACGGTGGCGTCGTCGTACAGGAGCGCGCTGGGGAGACGGTGGTCGTCGCCGTCGCGTTCGACGTCCGCGTCACCACACCCGAGGGGACGACGCGGTTGGGGCACGTCGCTCGGCCGCACTGACAGGACCCCGCGGTTCGAAAGCTACCTTACCGCGAACGCCGGTGTCGTTCAGCCGTGATTTACTGGCTTTATCCGTCGATAGCGAGCGCCATAGAGACTGAGGAGCGTTTCTCGCTATTAACCTCGCAGTTCGTCGAATCACTCGTATGTGTCTTGGTAACATACACTTTCCGCGCAGGGGCCGCGTTCGGATCGCTCGGCCCGGATCCGGTCAGTTCCTGTGGGTGAGCCTACTCTCGTGTTCGAATTCTATAACAAAATTGCTGGATGCCGACGATAGCGTATGGATTCCACAACAGACACTCAGCGAGCGTCGGGAGCGCGACCGTGGCTGACAGTCGCTGTCGTCGTGTTCCTCGCCGTCGGAGCGGCGAGCCTGGGGGTCTCCGGTGTCATCGACTCCAGCGAGCGCGTCGGTGACGACCCCAGTAGAAGCGACGTGAGCGCCAGCCAAGCGACACAACAGGACGGGTGGAACTCCGGAACCACCCCACTCGGTGACGCCGAGACGAAGTTCGAGGGCGCGAGCGCCAACGACACGTTCGGAGCCGCGCTCGCCCACGGCGACCTGAACGGCGACGGCGTCGAAGACCTCATCGTCGGCGCACCCGAAAACGACACGGCCAGCGGCAACAAGTCCGGTGCCGTCTACGTCTTCTACGGCCCCGTAAACGAAACCGACGTCGACGCCGCGTCCGCCGACGTCACGCTCACCGGCGTCGACGACAGCGACCGCGCCGGCTACTCCGTCGCCGCCGGCGACGTCAACGACGACGGCACCGACGACGTCGTCGTCGGCGCGCCACTGAACGACCGAAACGGCTCGTCGGCGGGGATCGCGTACGTCGTCCACGGCGGCGACCTCCCCGAGAGTGCGTCCCTGGCTGAAGCCGACCGGAAGCTCGTCGGCGCGAGCGCGGGCGACCGCGCCGGCTGGGCGGTCGCCACCGTGAACCGCTCTCAGGGTGACGACGTGCTCGTCGGCGCACCACAGAACAGCTCCGCGGGCCAGAACGCGGGCGCCGTCTACGTCGTCTCCGACGCGGACGGCGAGAACGTGTCCCTCGCGGACGCGGCGGCGACACTCGAAGGCGAGAGCTCCGGCGACTTCGCGGGCTGGTCAGTCGCACCCGCCGGTGACTTCGACGGCGACGGCGACCGGGACATCGTCGTCGGCGCGATGAACAACGACTCGAACGCCGGCGAGGCGGGCGCAGCGTACGTCCTCACCGCGAACGTCTCCGGGACGCAGTCGCTGTCCGAGGCGACCGTGAAGCTCGCCGGGGACGCGGCCCGCGACCACGCGGGCTGGTCGGTCGCCGAAGCCGGTGACGTGAACAACGACAGCTACGGCGACGTTGTCGTCGGCGCGCCGTACAACGACCAGCACGGCACGTCGGCCGGCGCAGCCTACGTCGTCCACGGCGGCGAGGACGTCACCGGGACGGTGAATCTGACGGACGCCGGCACCACGCTGCTCGGCGACAGCGAGGACGACCAGGCCGGCTACGACGTCTCGTCGGCGGGATCGGGTGACGTGACCTGTGACGAGTACGCGGACGTGCTCGTCGGCGCACCCGGGAACAACTCGACGGCGCCGGACGCGGGCGCCGTCTACCTCGTCGAGGGTAGCGAGGAGCCCGCCACCGAGCGCAATCTCTCGACGGCGACCGCGAAGCTCGTCGGCGAAAGCGAGGGTGACCGCGCGGGCCAGGCGGTGTCCGACGCCGGAGACGCGACCGACAACGGGAGCACGGACGTGCTCGTCGGCGCACCGCGCAACGACTCCGGCGAGGTCGACACCGGCGCGGCGTACCTGATCGCAGGCCACTGCCCCGAGCCGAAAGAGAAAGACGACGACAGAGAGACGACCGAGCAACCGGACACGACCGAAGCACCGACCACCGAGAAACCAACCACCGAAGAACCCACGACTGAACAGCCGACCACCGAGAAGACGACCACTGAAGCGCCAACTACGACAGCCGATGGCGCCCCGCCCGTGACCGAGGAACCGACGACGGAGCAACCGACCACTGAGGAACCAACCACCGAAGAACCCACGACTGAGCAACCGACGACGGAACAGCCAACCACCGAACAGCCGACGACAGAGGCGCCAACTACCGAAGCACCGACCACGGAAGCACCAACTACCGAGCAGCCAACGACCCAAGCGCCGACGACGGAGGCGCCGACCACTGAGCAGCCGACCACCGAGCAGCCGACCACCGAACAACCGACCACTGAAGCCCCTACGACCGAACAGCCGACCACTCCAGCACCGGCACCAACTACCGAGCAGCCGACAACGGAACAACCGACTACCGAAGCACCCACGACTGAACAGCCGACTACCGAAGCACCCACCACTGAGGAACCAACCACCGAGGCACCGACCACCGAAGCGCCAACTACGACAGCCGATGGCGCCCCGCCCGTGACCGAGGAACCGACGACGGAGCAACCGACGACGGAACAGCCAACCACCGAACAGCCAACGACAGAGGCGCCAACTACCGAGCAGCCGACCACGGAAGCACCAACCACCGAACAGCCAACGACAGAGGCGCCAACTACCGAGCAGCCGACCACGGAAGCACCGACCACCGAACAGCCAACGACAGAGGCACCAACCACCGAACAGCCGACCACTACTACGGCCGTGCCCGAAATCCCCCCACCGAAGTTCGCCGGGTGTAGTCAGATTATCGTCTACTCCGACACGTCCGTGAGCTCCTTCGAAATCGTGTTGTACGACGAGGAGGGTGACGCGTACAGCACGGTCACTGTGGACGTTGACGACGCTGATTCGGAGTACGACTACGACCAGCAGAACTTCGGGAGCGGTGAAGAGGGCGTCGTCGGCTACGGATTCGAGCAGGGCGACGAGTTCGAGTCCGGCATCAAGGTCGTCGGCGTCGTCGACTACCAGGGGGCCGACTACGTGAGCCCGAACTTCAACCTTGATACGGGGAACTGTGGCGGAGCTGGCGGTGTAGTCGAAGGTGATTCGTTCGACTGGTCGGACACCCTGGACTCCAACAGTGGACTCTCCATCGTGAACACCGGCGCGGCCGCGCCGGGCGCAGCGCTCATCGCGTCCGTGGGCTCTCTCGGGCTGTTCGTCCGCACCCGCAACTGAACTCCGAACTCCACGCGTTCCATTTTTCGCCGCGATCCGCCGAGCAGTAGTCAGTCCTCGGAGAATTCGTCGAATCCCCACTCCTCGGCGCGCTCGCGGGCTTCCTCGCGGGCGCGGTCCCGAATCGCCTCGACTTTCTCCTCGTCCGCGAGGAAGGCTTCGACGGCGTCGAGGTCGTCGTCAGCGGGGTCGCCGTCTCCGATGTCCCCGGCTTCGGCGGCTTCTCGGGTTCGCTGCGCGAGAACGTCGTCGCCGGCGAGTCGCTCGGCGGGCGTGCCGGGTGCGACGGCGTGCTGGTCCGTGCGGGGGACGCTGCCGTCGTCGCCCGCGTAGCACTCCACGCGCAGCGGCCCGGTCGTCGCGAGGTCCGCGAGCGCCGCTGCGCCGCCCCGCCCCGTTCCCGTGTGGCGGACGTGCGTGGGGACGCCGTCAGTGAACGCGACGACGCCCTCGCCGTCGTCGTCGAGGAGGAGCGCGTCCTGCGGGGTGAGCACAGCGTGGCCGGTGAGCTCGCGGTCGAGCGCGAGCGACAGCGCGGCCGCCGCGTCGTCGACGACGCGCGCGAACGTCAGTTCGGTCATGGCTGTTCCGGGACGACCGCGCTCCGGAAGCGGTCGGCGACCGACTCGGCGTCCGCCTCTCGGACGTCGATGGCATCGGCGGCGCGCCGGTACGCGGCCGCGGCGTCGCTGTCGGGCGCGTGCGCGAGCAGCGGCTCACCGGCGCGCCGCGCCGACCGCACCGCGTCGTCGTCGGGGATCGAGCCGAGCGTCGCGCCCTCGAAGTACTTCCCGGATTGCTCGGCGACGCGCTCGACCGCCTCGGGGTCCTGGACTTTGTTGTAGAGCGTGCCGGCGACGCCCGTGCCGTACGACGTCGCGTACTCCTGGACCTTGAGTGCGTCCGAGATGGCGGGAATCGTCGGCTGCACCACGAGCACCGCGCGGTCCGCGAGCACCACCGGGAGGACGGCGCTGCGGCTCGCGAGCGTCGCCGGCGAATCGAGGAGGAGGACGTCCGTGTCGGCCGCGAGGTCGGCGACGACGTCGCGGAGCCGAGCCGGGTCCGCCTCGCGGAAGTCCCCGAGTCCCGTGCCACAGGGAACGACGCGCATCCCGTAGCGCTCGTAGACGGCGTCCGAGACGTCGGCGCCGCTGTCGGTAATCAGGAGGTCGTGGAGGGTCACATCGACGTCCGCGAGGCCCGCGTGGAACAGCAGGTTCGCCATCCCGGTGTCGGCGTCGACGACCGTCACGTCGTAGTCGTCGGCGAGCGCCATCCCGAGCGCGAGCGTGCTCGTCGTCTTCCCGGTGCCGCCCTTCCCGGAGGCGACGGCGAACGCCTCAACCATCCTCGTCCTCCGGGCGCAGCGCGGCGGCGAACGCGTCCCTGTCGTCGGGCAGCGAGGCGAACTGTTCGTCCGCGACGCGGCGGCGCTCGCGGACGTCCTCGCTCGGGCTGCCGAGCGCGCGCTCGCGGCACGCCGCGTAGAGCTCGGAGACGGAGTTCCGGTAGGCGGCGATCTGGCGGGCGCGCTCGACGGCCGCGAGCACGGAGGCCTCGTCGCTGGTCGCGCACGCGACGTCGGCGTCGACGGTCGACGTGCCGACCACCACGACCGCGGCACCGTCGGCGTGCTCGCGGATCGTGTCGACGACAGCGGCGGGGTCTGCGACGGCGTTCGCGTCGACGACGGCGACGTCCGGCGCGTCGCGGGCGACCGCGTCGCCGACCCCCGCAGCGTCGACGACGACGGTGTCCGGGAGCGCGGCGGCGAGCGCCTGCCGCGTTTCGTCCGCGACCAGGAGTGTCACGTGCAGAGTATTCGCGTTCTCCGTGAAAATATTTTCGGGGAGGAGATCGAAAATTCCCCGTTGGCGAGCGTGAATTCCAGGTACGGCAGCGGGGTAGTCCGGCCGCGATGGCTCGTTCCGAGCGACCGGGAATTTTGGAGAATTTTTTGTATTAGTAGTAAAAATCCGTGTCGTACGCATGGGACTCACGGACGCAGACGGGGCCCTCGGCGGGCAATCCCGCTTCGTCTACGTCGTCGCCGCGATGGCCGCCCTCAACGGGCTGCTGTTCGGCTTCGACACGGGCATCATCTCGGGGGCCATCCTGTTCATCAACGACTCGTTCAGCCTCTCGCCGCTCGTCGAGGGCATCGTCGTCAGCGGCGCCATGGCGGGCGCCGCCGGCGGCGCGATGCTCGGCGGCCGGCTCGCAGACCGAATCGGGCGACGGCGGCTCATCCTGCTGTCCGCGGTCGTCTTCTTCGCGGGGTCGTTCCTGATGGCGGTCGCGCCGAACGTCCCCGTGCTCGTCGCCGGCCGGCTCGTCGACGGCGTCGCCATCGGGTTCGCCTCCGTCGTCGGCCCGCTGTACATCTCCGAGATCGCGCCGCCGGAGATCCGCGGCGGGCTCACGTCGCTGCACCAGCTGATGGTCACCATCGGCATCCTCGCGTCGTACTTCGTGAACTACGCGTTCGCGGACGCCGGCGCGTGGCGGTGGATGCTCGGCGCGGGCATGGTGCCCGCCGTCGTGCTCGGCGTCGGCGTGCTCAAGATGCCCGAGAGCCCGCGGTGGCTGTTCAGCCACGGCCGGCCCGACGACGCCCGCCGCGTCCTCGAACGCACGCGAGAGGGCAGCGTCGACGACGAACTCGCCGAAATCGAGGAGACCGTCGAACGCGAATCCGGCACCAGTCTCCGCGACCTCCTCGCGCCGTGGCTCCGGCCCGCGCTCGTCGTCGGCGTCGGCCTCGCCGTCCTCCAGCAGATCACGGGCATCAACGCGGTGATGTACTACGCGCCGACCATCCTCGAGTCCACGGGCTTCGGGAGCACGGCGTCCATCCTCGCGACGGTCGGCATCGGCGCCGTCAACGTCGCCATCACGGTCGTCGCCATCGCGCTCGTCGACCGCGTCGGCCGCCGCCCGCTGCTGCTCGTCGGCACCGGCGGGATGACCGTGACGCTCGCCGGGCTCGGCGTCATCTTCTACCTCCCCGGGCTCTCCGGCGTGCTCGGAATCGCCGCGACCGTCTGCCTGATGTTGTACATCTCCTTCTTCGCGGTCGGGCTCGGCCCCGTCTTCTGGCTGCTCATCTCCGAAATCTACCCGCTGTCGGTCCGCGGCTCCGCGGAGGGCGTCGCCACCGTCGCGAACTGGGGCGCCAACCTCGCGGTGTCGCTGTCGTTCCCGATTCTCACCGCGAACGTCGGCCCGTCGTGGACGTTCTGGCTGTTCGGCGGCTTCAGCGCCGTCGCGCTCGTGTTCACGTACGGCCTCGTCCCCGAGACGAAGGGCCGCACGCTCGAAGCCATCGAGGCCGACCTCCGCGAGAACGTCGCCGGCTCCGCGGGCGCCGCCCCACACCAGCGCCCGGACGTCGGCGACGACTGACCGAGCGCGGTTACTGGCAACTACTGACGCACGCGTCCGCCGGGCGTATTACTGGTGAAAACGGACGATGCAGGAGTTCAACTTGATGGTCGCGGTGACGGCCATCCTCGCGACGATCACCGCCGTTCCACTTCGGGTTCCCCCGGGCGCAAGAGGACGTGATAGCCGGCAGCGACGTCTCGGTCGACGACCACAGCGCGCAGGTGACGTGGATTAGCGGGGGAACGCCGACGGTCTCCGCGTCGAAGCGACGAACGCGACCGCGCCGCACCCAGTCGGTTAGTTGCTCTCGTCCTCGTCGGCTTTCTCCGCGGCCTCCTCACCGGCCTCCTCGGTCGCCTCGGCGGCATCCTCGCCCGTCTGCTCGATCTGCTCTCCGGCCTCCTGTGACCCCGCCTCGACGCGCTCGGCCACCGTCTCGCCACCCTCCTGAATCGTCGTGGCGGCCTGTTCGGACATCTCCTCGGTCCGATCGGCAGCCCGCTCGGACATCTCCTCGGTTCGGTCGGCGGTCTCGCTCTTCGCGCTCTCGAGTATCTCCTTCGGCTTCTGTGACTTCCGCATCCAGTAGCCGAGCCCGATCGCAGCGCCGACGAACAACAGCAGCCGCGATATCCCCCCTCCTTTCGACTCGTTCGCTGGTCTGATCTCGACGGTCTTGTCGTTCGACTCCTTGATCGCATCTATCACGGCCTCCTCGAACCGATCACTCTCGGCCCTCTGCGAGACCGCAGACGACCCTCCCAGCAGTGGAATTTTCATTGTAGTCCAACTTCAGAGTCGAGATGTACGCGGAAAATTATTAGCCTTGTAATAGAAAGGAGAGGAGGTTTTCGCCCGGTACAGGCACTCCTCACCGGGGACGACTCCGGAGAGGCTGCGCCCATAGACGGTATGCTTTGCACTGTTGCTCGTTCACGAGAGCAGTCCACCCAATGAGGAGGGCTGCTGCATACAGGACGAGGACGCGGAGCGTTGACTGGGTATCCCGTTCGACTCGCAGACGGATTGTGCGGCGTATGCGTCGAAAACGCGGCGCCGTCCCTCGAACGTAGTTCGACTGGAAAACGAGTCCGCCCTCCCCGATTTGAACGGGGGACAAGTCGATCTACAGTCGACTGCTCTACCAGTCTGAGCTAAGGGCGGGCGCATTCGTTCGTAGGCCGTCGTCCGGATTTAAGAGTTACCATTCGGGGCGACGACGGGCGTCAGACGCGAGGAGTGGCTTGAAGACCCCACAGGTGATAGATGGTAGCGAACGGGCATGTCGAAGATAACCTTCCGGGCGGACGACGACCTCGTGGACGCCGTCGACGACCGCGAGGAGTCCAAGAGCGAGGTGATGCGCGAGGCGCTGCGTACGTACCTCGACGGCGGGGGCGCGGACGAGGACGCCGGCGGGGAGCGCGTCGACGACGTTATCGCCGAGCGCGTCGACGAACTCGTCGAGCGGCGGCTCGCCGCGAGAGCGCGCGAGCGGGACGTAAACGTGAATATCACGGTCGAGCCCGCCGACGGACTGCGTGCGGACGTTCGGAGCGAGCAGGGAGCGCCGCGCCGCGAGCCGACCGGCCGCGGCGACGGTCGTCCGACGGACAGCGGCGGCCGGCGCGAGCAGAGCTGCGCGCAGTGCGGTGCGGCGCTGTCTGACGACCACGTGTACTGTCCGAACTGCGGGGAGAAGGCGACGCGGCGCGTGTTCTGCGAGTGCGGCGACGAGGTGCGCGCGGACTGGTCGTTCTGTCCGCACTGCGGCCGGCGGACCGCGTCGGCGGACGCCCTCGATCGGTAAGACATCTGTTTACATCCGCCGTTAATTATATACGTTGAGACACTGTGGGTAGTGGTACGTAAGACGGTTGTCTTACAGAGAATCGGACGACGGCGCGGGGTTATGACCCGCCCAACGGTTCTGTAAGACGCAGCCGGAACCGAACGCCGTCTTACCACAACGGGGATACCAAATATGGAGCGTGTGACACTCCGCATTCCGAAACAGCAGATCGACGAGGTCGAACAGATGGTCGAACGGGGCAAGTTCCCGAATCGTAGCGAGGCGATTCGGTCGGCGGTCCGTGAGATGATAGACGAGCAGACCGACCAGGCCGGCACGAACAACTGGGCGAAGGTGTAACGATGCAGGACATCGTTCAGGACGCCCTCGACAACGCCGAAGCCGAACAGCGGGAGATGGACGCGAGCAGCGACGGTGACGAGTTCGGCGACCCGCGCATCGTCATCGTGGGCGCTGGCGGCGCCGGCAACAACACGGTCAACCGGCTGTACAACATCGGCGTCGAGGGCGCCGACACCATCGCCATCAACACGGACAAACAGCACCTCAAGATGATCGAGGCCGACACGAAGATTCTCGTCGGGAAGTCCCTGACGAACGGCCTCGGCGCGGGTGGCGACCCTTCGATGGGTGAGCGCGCCACCGAGATGGCCCAGGGAACCATCAAGGAGGTGCTCGGCGACGCGGACCTCGTGTTCGTGACCGCCGGGATGGGCGGCGGTACCGGCACAGGCGCCGCGCCCGTCGTCTCGAAGATCGCCAAAGAGCAGGGCGCGATCGTCGTCGGCATGGTGTCGACGCCGTTCAACGTCGAGCGCGCCCGCACGGTGAAAGCCGAGGAGGGCCTGGAGAAGCTCCGCGACGAGGCGGACTCCATCATCGTCCTCGACAACAACCGCCTGCTCGACTACGTCCCGAACCTTCCCATCGGGAAGGCCTTCTCCGTGATGGACCAGATCATCGCGGAGACGGTCAAGGGCATCAGCGAGACCATCACCCAGCCCAGCCTCATCAACCTGGACTACGCCGACATGACCGCCATCATGAACCAGGGCGGCGTGGCGGTGATGCTGGTCGGCGAGACCCAGGACAAGAACAAGACCAACGAGGTCGTCAAGGACGCGATGAACCACCCGCTGCTGGACGTCGACTACCGCGGCGCGAGCGGCGGACTCGTCCACATCACAGGTGGCCCGGACCTCACGCTCAAAGAGGCCGAGGGCATCGCGGACAACATCACGGAACGGCTGGACGCGAGCGCGAACGTCATCTGGGGCGCGCGCATCCAGGAGAACTACAAGGGCAAGGTGCGGGTCATGGCCATCATGACCGGCGTGCAGTCCGCGCAGGTGCTCGGTCCGAGCACCCAGAAGCAGGCGGACAAGTCCCGCCAGGAGCTCAAGGATGTCGACGCCGACGCCAAGCAGCGCGCCGTCGACGATGCCGGCAGCACCTCGAGCGAGTTCGGCGCGCACTCGGACGGCGGCAAGGAAGAGGTCGAGAAGAACAACGGCCTCGACGTCATCCGGTAACCGCCCAGTTCTTTTCGCGGCAGCTACCGACCCGTAGCGGTAGGTCTCAGACGGCGTCGACGGCTTCGACGAGCGCGCACTTCCGGCAGCGGTCCCGCGTCGTCGGCGCGCCACACTCCTCGCACTCGCCGACGGGCTCGTCCTCGTCGCCGTACTCCTCGGCCGCGAGCCCGGCGAGCTCCTCGTAGCCCGCCATGATGGAGTGGCGCGTCCCCGGATGGTTCTCCTCCAGCTTCAACAGCAGGTCCTGGATCTCGCCGCGGAACGCCTCACTGGCGTGCGGGCACTCCTCCATGTGGACCGGGAGGTCCCGGAGCTGGGCGTACAGCGCGACCTCCTTCTCGGGGACGTCCCGGAGCGGCTTCGCGCGCGGAATCATGTCCTCTTTGGGCGTGCGCTCGTCGAACGGTCCGAGGCTGGCGTCGAAGTGCTTCGCGACCTGTTCGACGTTCCCCTCGAAGATGTTCATCAGCGCCGTCTCGGCCTCGTCGTCGAGATTGTGGCCGGTGAGGAGTTTGTCGGCGTCGTACTCCTCGGCGTACCGCGCGAGGAGGTCCCGACGGAACACCCCGCAGTACGCGCAGGGTGCCATGTCAAGCGGGTCGTCCTCGGCGACGTCGTCCATCTCCACGTCGAACTCGTCGGCGTACGCGACGACCTCGTGGCGGACGTCGCGGTCCGCGACGAGTTCCTCGCAGGCGGCGAGGCTCTCGTCGCGGTAGCCCTCGATGCCCTCGTGGATGGTGAGCGCGACCAGTTCGACGCGCGGGTCCTCCGCGAACGTCTCCTCGACGATGTCCGTGAGGACGACGCTGTCCTTCCCGCCGGAGAGCCCGACGACCCACGTCTCGGGGTCCTCGGGGGTGGCGTCGTCGGGCAGCATGTCGTCCTCGCGGATGCGCCGCCGCACGCGGCGCTCGACGCTCTCGAAGAGGTGGCGCTCGCAGAGGTGCGCGCCGGAGTACGCCGCGTGCATCACGGCCTCGCGGTCGCACTTGGTGCAGTCCATTGGGTACACGTTTGCAGCGCCGGCGTTTCACCGTTACGTCTCGGCGAACCGCGGCGACCGATAAATCACATGTCGGGATAGCAAATCGGCGATTGCAGCGAACATACGCACACAGATTCGGCTGCGGGAGCGAGCGGGCGATGGCTCAGCCGGCGACCTCGGAGCTTGCGGCGGGAACGAGGGGGACGAGGTCAGGGGAGAGCGGCCGCGTTCACGGGGTGGGCTCGTACTGCGCGGCGTGGAACCAGTCGACGAGCGTCTCGGTCGCGCGCTTCTCGACGCCGTGAGGGACGTAGACGAACGGGATCGGGCGGTCGAACGCGCGCTCGCCGTACAGCCCCCAGTCGCCGACCGAGCGGGTGGTGCCGCCGTACGCGATGGGGATGTCTTCGAGGTCCTGTGGCTCGTACTCGGGGACGTAGGACTGCTCGACCCAGACCTCGTGGGCGGCGACGTCGAGCTCGTCGGCGAGGTCGGCCTCGATGCGGTCGGCGTGCTCGACGAGCCAGTCGCTGAATGCGTCGAGGTTGGCGTCCACGCGGTCGGCGTACGCGATGCGGTGCTTCCAGCACGTCTCGGGGAAGCGACGCGCGCGGAAGCGGTCGTAGAGCGCAGCGAGCGTGGAGTCGGGGTGCTCGCGGGCGGCGACGCGCAGCCGCTCCATGATGGTGTTGTCGTCGATTTCGCCGTCGAGGACGCGGTCGGCGGTGACGGGCGGTTCGTCGGCGAGCGCGGCGAGCTCGTCGAGGAGTTCGCTCAGGAGGACGTGGGCGTAGACTGACTTGTGGTGCTGGGTCACCCACATGTAGACGGCGATGCGGCCTTCGAGGTAGTTGCCGATCGTCGAGAGCGCCTTGTCCGAGAGCGCGAGCCCCTCCTCGGGGTGGGCGGTGTAGGAGCCGACCATGCGGTCGGTGTCGAAGCTGAGGACGTCCGCGCCCGTCATCTGGTTGTCCCGCGTGATGTAGTCGAGGCGGTCGACGTCGATGGGCGAGTGCAGGATCTGGGCGGCGACGCCGTGCTGCCAGCGGCCGCCGCGCTCGTACTCGAGGCTGTACCCGAGGACGTGCGCGCAGACGTCGTGGGGGTCGACGTCCATCTCGTGGAGGCCGTCCGCGAACTCTTCGAGAACGATGAGACAGCCCAAGAGCTCGTGCGCGGACGCCTCGCGGATGGGGGCGTCGCCGACGCCGGCGTCCGCGAACGTCGCCTGGAGGCCGTGGTCGGCGAGCCGGTCGCGGAGGTCGTCGGTGTCGACGAAGCGCTCGCCGAGGTGGCTGAACGGCGGGTGGCCGACGTCGTGGAGGAGCGCGGCGCACTCCAGGGTGCGCTGGATGTCGTCGAGCTCCGCGGTCGTGGCGTCCCGGTAGAAGTACGGCTGCTCGCGGAGGTTCTCGAAGACGGTGCGCGCGAGGTGGTAGACGCCCAGCGAGTGCTCGAAGCGCGTGTGGTTCGCGCCCGGGTAGACGAGGTAGGTCGCCGAGAGCTGGCGGACGTGGCGGAGCCGCTGGAACGCGCGGTGGTCGAGGACGTTGTCGACGAGCGGCTGTTCGAGTTCGACGTAGCCGTGGACGGGGTCTTTGATTTGCGTGGCCGGCATGGGTGTGCGTCGCCGGTCCGGAGGGACCGACCGAGATTGTCAGGGATACGACCCCCGAGCGGGTTGGTCTTTCGATTGCCGCGGGCGTGCACAACGGTTTTCGGCGCTCGCGGGCTACGGGTACGCGATGGACCGAGACGCCGCCGTCGACCGAGTGGAGGAGCTCGTCGACACCGTCGCGAGCGAGGAGATGCCGGTGCCGGTGCGCGAGCTCTGGGTGTACGGCGACGTCGCGCTCGGCCTCGATCCCGTCGAGCGCCTCGACGTCTACCTCACGAAGGACATCCTCCTGCGGGGGGACGACGCCGACCGCGCCGACGAGTTCGAGCGCGAGTACGGGGTGAAGGGCGTCGGGAAGACGGTTCGCGCGTCGTGGGCCGACGAGCACCCGGAGTACCTGCGCGCGAACGACAACGGCCACGTCGCGCCAGAGCGCTGTCTCGCCGCGCACCTCCTCGACGACGACGAGCCGATTCACCTGGAGGTGTGTAACGCGAGCTTCGAGGACAACGTCACGCAGCGCCTGGAGGGCGCGCGGGCGACCGAGACCTACGAGAACGTCCTCGACCCGCGGGGCGTCTGCCTGTGGGCCGAGGGCGAGCGCAGCGACGACGCCCTCCGGAAGCTCCGCGAGGGCGAGTTCGTCTTCCCGACGCTGTCGGGCGCCCTGGAGATGCTCGGCGCCGACGAGAGCGAGGCGGAGACGGCCGCCGCCGCCGTCGAGGAACGCCGCGAGCGCGCGGAAGGGGCGACCGTCCGCGGCGACGTCGTGTAGCGAACAGGTGCGATTTTCCGGGTCCTGAGTCCTCCTCTCTGCGCCTGCCAGTAAGCTACGTGTACTGTTAACAGACTCCGTGTAACAATACCTCAAGGAGTTTTTGTATCTGAGGTAGCATGAAACCCACAGGCACGGCACTCACACCACTCCAGCAGACGGAGACGGTCACCGACGCCGTCCAGGAGACGATTGCGGAGGTCATCGCGTACCTGCCGACCATCCTCAGCGCAATCATCATCCTCGTCATCGGCTTCATCATCGGCCGAATCGTCGGCGGCGTCGTCAGACGGATAATCGAACGCATCGGCATCTCACAATACGGACCCGGCAGGGACACCGAGGGGACGTCTGAGGGGGACGAAGGTGACAGCATCGCACGCGCGCTCGGGAAGCTCGTCGCCTACTACATCTACTTCGTCACCATCGTCGCCGCGGTGAACGTCCTCGACATCACCCAGCTCTCCGAGCTGCTGGGCAACCTCGCGTCGTACCTCCCGACCATCCTCGGCGCGGTCGTCCTGCTCATCGTGGGGTTCGTCGTCGGCCGCATCATCGGGGACATCGTCGCGGACCTCGTCGGCGGGTTCGACATCGGCCCGCACCTCCGTGACACGCCGCTCGAACAGTTCGGCGACGAGCGCGGCGAGTTCGGCCACATCGTCGGCCTACTCGTCACGTACTACATCTACCTGCTCACGCTGCTCGCCGTCGCAGACATCGTCGAAATCGAGGCGCTCACCGAACTCCTCGACACGTTCGCTGCCTACCTGCCCGCGCTCGCGGGCGCGCTCATCGTGCTGCTGGTCGGCATCTGGCTCGCCGAGCGCGTCGGCGGTCACGTCGCGAACAGCGACGCCAGCCGGGCGACCGACTGGGCCGGCCTCGGCGTGAAGCTGTTCATCTACTACGTCACCGCGACCATCGCGCTCGGCGCCATCGGCTTCCAGACCGCCATCCTCGCCGGCGTGTTCACGTCGTTCTTCGTCGCGTTCTTCGGCGCGCTCGCCATCGCGCTCGCCATCGGTATCGGCGTCGCCCTCGGCCTCGGCGGCCAGAACTACGTCGAGGAGAACATCGACGACTGGGTGCAGTCCGCTCGCGAGGCCACGCAGTCGAGTGGCACGGGCGCAGGAACTTCCGGGTCGCCCGACTCCGAAGTCGACGACGCGACTCGCGACAGCGACCTCGGGAGCTCGGACACCGACGACACCGACTTCGGTGACTCCGACAACTCCAGCCTGGACGACTGACGCGCTCCCGGCAGGACCGGTCTCACCGGCCTCCCGCGTTCGCCGTTCGGCTGTCCGTAGTTCGCACTCGCGTCGCTGTGCTCGCGTGCTCACGGCTTCCGAACGTCGCCGTGCGCTATGACGTGGGTCTCATTCGTTCGCCCCGCTCACTCACTCCGAACCACGCTACTCTTCGAACCGGAACGTCCCGTCACGCTGGACGATTTCGCCGTCGACCTCGATGTAGGAGTCCTCGCTCATGTCGACGATCATGTCGACGTGGGTCGCGGACTCGTTGAACGGCTGGCCCTCGGGGACGCACTCCTCGATGGCGCCGCCGACGGCGAGGTGGACGGTGTCGCCCATCTTCTCGTCGAACAGCATGTTGTACGTGAACCGGTCGATGGCCCGGTTCATCCCGATGCCGAGCTCGCCGAGGCGCCGCGAGCCCTCGTCCGTGTGCAGAATGCTCTCCAGCGCGGCCTCGTTCTGTGCGGCCGAGAAGTCGACGACTTCGCCGCCCTCGAACTCCAGCCACGCGTCCGTGATCTCCTTGCCCTGCCGGATGAGCGGCTTGTCGAAGAGGACTTCACCCTCCACGCTGTCCGGGACCGGGCACGTGAACGCCTCGCCCGCGGGCATGTTCTTGTCGCCCCAGTCGTTGGCGCCCTCCATCCCCGCGATGCTCATCGTGATGTCGGTGGTGTCCCCGGAGACGACGCGAACGTCCTCGCCTTCGTCCAGAATTTCGACCATCTGGGCCTGGAACTCCCGCTGGGCGTCCCAGTCCTTGTCCACGGCGTCGTAGACGAAGTCCTCGTAGGCCGCCGTGCTCATCTCCGCCTGCTGGGCGTCCGCGGGCGTCGGATGCTGGGTGATGACCCAGCGCTTGCGGAGGCGCTCCTCCAGAATCGGACCGTGCGAGCGACTCGCGGCCTGGCCCTTCTCCGGCGGAACGTCGCTGGTCTCGAAGGCGTTCCCGCCGCCCCCGATCAGGAACACGACGTCGGTCTCCTCCATCGCGGCGAGGTCGTGAGCCTTCGTCTCGTAATCTCCGACGTCCATCGCGCGGTTGTACGCGCGCGCAGCGCGAGCCGACCCCCACTTCGTGGTCGGCCGCGCGCCGACCTCGCCGAGTTGCTCGTACAGCGCGACCACGAGGTCTTCGGCCTCCTTCGGCGCGCGAATCAACACCATGTCGCCGCGCTGCACGTCGGTGCAGTCCTCGACGAGAATCTCGGCGTGGCGGCGGACTCTGTCGTCCATACCGCGAGGTGGAGTGTCCGACGAATAAAGCCCGGAGAAGTGGAAAACGAGCCCTACTCCGGAGCCGCCCTGTCGGCGTCCGGGACGCGGCCCACGGTGACGTGGAACGGGACGGTCTCGACGCGCTCGTAGTCGTCCTCGCGCATCTGCGCGACCACCTCGCGGCCCATCTCCCGCCACTCCGCGCGCAGCGCGTCGTAGGCCTCCGAGGAGAGCCCGCCCGCCGCGAGCGTCGGCCGCTGCTCGGCGAGGCGCTCGCCGGTCGCCTTGCGCGCGGCGGCCTCTAGCGCGGCCTCGCCGTACGGCGGCTCGACGGCCTGCACGTGCTCGTACCGCGTCGTCGACACGTCCACGAGCCCGGCTTCCTCGAAGCAGTCCGCGGCGCCCGCACCCAGCGAGACGTCCGTGTCGACGCCCGCGATGTACGCGTCGCGGGCGCGGGCGGCGAGTGGCGGCTCGCTCGCCACCGTCGACTCGACGGTGACCGCGGCGTTGTTCGGCTCGACTGCCGCCACGAGCCCCGAGGACACGCGCGCGAACTCCCGGACGGCGGCGACGGGGTCCGGGAGGTTGATGAGCAGCGCCTGGCACGCGACGAGGTCGCAGGCGTCCTCGCGGAACGGCAGCCGCGTCGCGTCCCCGACGACGCGCTCGTCCGCGGCGACGTGCTCGAGCAGTTCCCGGTCGGCGTCGAGGGCGAGCACCTCCGCGTCGGACTCCTCTCGGAACACCCGCGTGAGCTCCCCGGTGCCACACCCCACGTCGAGAATCCGCTCGCGACTGCCCAGCCGGAGCGCGTCCAGGGCCTCTCGCTCGGCCCACATCCCGCGGCGCGTCTCTTCGAGGTAGTCGGCGCTGAAGCGGCGCACACCCCCACTAAATACGGGGTCGGCAAAAGCGACGGGGTCCTCGTGCGATTCGGACTGCCGAAGTCGGACTACGACGCTCGCAACGACGAGGCGCTTACGCGCCTCGCAGTTCACGGCTCCCGCCGGTCACCATTCCGGGAGTCTACGACTCCCGCAGTTCCCGCACCTTCTCGATGTTCCACGCGAATCCGCGGCCGTCCTCGTGTGGCGTCTCCAGCACGAGCGGCACCTCGTTGTCGACGATGGCGTCGTGGTTGACGAACGCGTCCATGCCGTCCTCGCCGATGTGCCCCTCGCCGATGTGAGCGTGCTCGTCCTTGTTCGTGCCGCAGTCGTGCTTGGAGTCGTTGAGGTGGACGCACGCGAGGTGTTCGAACCCGACGACGTCGTCGAACTCCGCGAGCGTCTCCGTCACGGCTTCGGGCGTGGAGAGGTCGTAGCCCGCGGCGAACGCGTGCGCGGTGTCGACGCAGACGTCGAGGTCCTGTTCGGACTCCTCGAGGACGTACGCGAGGTGTTCGAAGTCCCCGCCGAGCTTCGTGCCCGAGCCCGCGTCGCTCTCCACGAGCACGGTGACGCCCTCGGGAATGTCGAGTTCGTCGAGCGCGCTGACGGCGTTGTCGAGGCCCTGCTGGACGCCCGCGCCAGTGTGCGCGCCGAGGTGGACGTTCACGTACTCGATGCCGAGCTGGTCGGCGGCCTCGACCTCCTTCTGCATGCTGCCGACGGACTTCTCGCGGAGGTCGTCCTTGGGGGTACAGAGGTTCACGAGGTACGACGAGTGGATGACCCACGGGCCGTCGAGGCTCCCGTCCGTTCCCTCGCGGAAGGCTTCGGCCTCGTCGTCGCCGATGTTCGGGTCCTGCCACACTTGCGGAGAGTGCGTGAAGATCTGGCCGCAGTTCCCGCCGACGTCCAGTTCGTTCTCGACGGCGTTGTCGACGCCGCCCGCGATAGAGACGTGTGCGCCTACTCGCATACGCCCCCGTTCGGCGCGGGCGACATAGGGGCTTCGAAGCGTCGGAACACCTATCCCGACTCCCCTCTCTGGTGATAGTATGACAGGGGGCGCAGTCGGGAACGGCGAAGAAGTACCGGACGTGTCGGCGCCGCTCGTCCACGCCAGCGGCGACGTGACGGAGACAGCGCTGTCGGAGCTGTACGACGACCGGCCGGTGCTGATGGTGTTCTACACGAACGACTTCAGCCCGGACTGCGTGAACGAGTGGTGCTCGTTCCGCGACTACGGCTGGTTCACGTCGACCGATGACGTCCGCGTCGTCGGCGCGAGCAGGTCCCGCGCGGCGACCCACCGGCGGTTCATCGACTACCTCGACATCGACTTCCCGCTGTACGCCGACACCGACCTCGCCCTCTCGGACGCGTTCGGCGTCACGTACCGCGCGCTGAAGGTGTTCCCGCGGTCGAAGCGCTCGGTGTTCCTCGTGGACGCGGACGGCGTCGTCCAGTACCGCTGGGTGGGCGAACACTCACTCGACCCGACCCGCGACCAGCCGCCGCTGGCCGAGATTCGCGAGGCCGTCGAAGAACACACCGGCGGCGAGCCGGAGACGTTCGGGTTCAGCTAGTCGGCGCGGTCCGCTCGCGCGTCCACGCCTCGCTCGCGTACTTCTCGTCGGCGAGCTCGCGGGCGGCCGCGAGTTCCTCGTCGGTCCACTCGCCGACCGCCGCGTCGCACCACTCCGCGAACGCGTCTTCCAGCGCGGAGACGGCCTCGTCGCGGCTGATTCCCGACTCCTCGTAGATGCTCGTGACGCGGTCGCGGAACTGCTGCTCGTCGACCCCGGGGTCGGCGAACACGCCGAGGTGGTCGCCGACCGCGAGGTCGTAGGACAGCGAGCCGTGCTGGATGACGGCGTCCCGAGTGCGGTACTGGGCGTTGCCGCTGATTTTCCGGCCGTCGACGGCGATGTCGTGGGCGGGGTGGAGCGCGCGCAGGTAGCACGCGGGCTCGTGAATCGCGGGGTGTTCCTCGGCGACGAAGTCCGCGTCGACGCCCATCTCGCGGAAGGCGTCGAGAATCGGCTCGCAGAGCATCCCGTAGCACTCCATCAGGTCCCCGGGGAGTTCGTCGGCGGGCGCGACGATGCTGTACGAGATGTCCGCGTGCTCGTCGTGATAGATGCCGCCGCCGCCGGTCTGGCGGCGCGTGACGGTGATTCCCTCGCGCCCGGCGAACGCCCAGTCGACGGAGTCGGCGGCCTGCCGGTACCCCATCGAGAGCGTCGACGGCGACCACTGGTACGCGCGGACCGTCCGCGGTCCGCCGTCGGCGGCGGTCTCCGCGGCGACCTCCTCTAAGGCCATCTGCATCGGGCCGTCACGGGCTTCCTCGGGTATCAGCCGCCACTCTCGGTCGGCCAGTGTCATGCCCTACCGTTCGTGGCCGACGGCAAAAAACCGGCCCTCCGTGCCGCCAGCAGTGGCCGACGAGCGGGACGCCAGCGTGAGCGCCGAGCGACGGGTGAATCTGTGGGCTCGGGGTCCCGCCGCTATCCCCGAGTGGCCGGAATTCTATATCGTGGTATGTGATTTATTCCACGGTAGGCGGGATTTCGGAGCGGAGACAGAAGCCGATCGTAGAACGCCCGAACGGCGTGTAATCCGACGAACGAGGGACAGCTCCGCGGAACGGGGGCGCGAGAGCGGTGAGCGCGGCGACGGCGAGGCGCTTTTACCCCGGCGCCGTCTACTTCCCAGCGAATGGTTCGGAACGTCGCCGCCGAGATGGCGGACCTCGACCCGGAGGACTTCCACCTGCTCTCGGGCGTCGAACACGGGATGCGGTTCTCCGAGTGGGTGAGCCGCGAGAAGCTCCCGGAGTTCTCCCGGCTGACCCAGGAGGAAGTCGACTACCGGCTCGACAGGATGCTCGACCGGGAGTTCCTCGAACGGAAGACCATCCAGTACGAGGGCGTCCAGCTGACGTTCGCGGGCTACGACGCGCTCGCGCTGCACGCGTTCGCCGAGCGTGACACCGTCGAGGGGTTCGGCGCGCCGCTGGGCGTCGGCAAGGAGAGCGACGTCTACGAGGTGCAGTCGTTCCGCCCGATGGCGCTGAAGTTCCACCGCGAGGGGTACACGCAGTTCCGGGAAGTACATCGCGGCCGCGACTACACCAGCGACAAGGAGCACACGTCCTGGCAGTACACCGCGCGGAAGGCCGCCGAGCGCGAGTACGACGCCCTGGAGACGCTGTACCCGGACGTGCACGTCCCGCGGCCCGTCGACCACAACCGCCACGCGATCGTGATGGAGCGCGTCGACGGCGTGGAGCTCTCGCGAGCGCAACTGGAGCCCGAGCAGGCCAGCGGCGTCCTCGACCTGATACTCCGGGAGGTCGCGACCGCCTACGACGCGGGGTACGTGCACGCGGACGTCAGCGAGTACAACGTCTTCGTGAGCGAGGACGGCGTGACGCTGTTCGACTGGCCGCAGGCCACGCCGAGCGACCACGAGAACGCCCGCGAGCTGCTGGCCCGCGACGTGGGGAACATCGTCGGCTACTTCCGGCAGAAGTACCCGGGCGACGTGCCCGAAATCGACGGGTCGGCGGTCGCGGGCGCGGTCGCCGACGGCGAGTTCGAGTCGGTCTCCGAGTTCTGAGCGCGTACGGCGCTCACGCACAGATTTTCGATGGCGTGAGTTCGCGCGGTTCATCTCGGTAAACCCTATTTCGCGATATGAAATTCACGAGTCCGGCGGTAGGACCGCCTTACTTCGAGGACCCCGTCGTGTCCGGGCGCTGATTCGACACCCCACTGTATTTATACGGCCGCGCGGAAGAGACGGGCGAACGACACTCGGCCATGGCACACACCCGCCTCGTCCCCGTCGTCGCCGCGCTCGTGCTGGTAGCTGCCGCGCTGGCCGGCGTCGCGCCGGCCGCCGCTGACACACAGGCGTCCGCGTCAGTCGGGGACTACACGGTGACGCGGGGCGGAACAGTCAGTATCAGCGTCGGGCACTCCGGACCCGCGAATCTAACGATCTCGGGCGGCGGCTTCGAGGTTCTGGTCGGTCTCGGTGGCAGCGGGACAGACACCATCGAGTTCGACACGTACAACTCGGACGGCGAGACCGCCGGCGAGTTCATCTCGGGTGGAGCGCCGGACTTGAAGGGACCACCGTTAGACGAAGCCGTCCAGCCCGGCGAGTACGTCCTGGAGGTGACTGTCGACGGGGAGACCGAAGCGTACGGGACGCTCACGGTGCTCCCGAACGGCGAGATGACGAGCGAGACGGGCGCGCTCCCCGGCGACTACTTCGGCGAGGACGGCGACGGGAACGCGCTCGGCGCCATTCAGACCCACGCCGAGATCGGGCGCGGCAACGACGACGTCGTGCTCGGCGACTACGCGGCGTTCGTCGTCGACGAGAACGAGAGCGGGTACGGTGCGCCGTTCGACGGCGACGTGACAGTGGACGAGTTGGCCAGCGAGGGCTTCGAGATGCGCATCGAGGAACTCGACCCGGAACCGAACACGGAGGCCGAAACGTACACCGCCGAGGACCTGCGCGTGGAAGCGCAGTTCGGTAGCGGCGACGGCCAGTTCGCCGTGCTCTGGGACACCAGCCGCGTCGACCTCGGCACGGGGTCGAACCACACCTACGAGTTCGAGCTCACCGTCGACGAGACGCAGAATCCGCTCTTCTCGGAGAACCAGACGCTGCTCACGGAGCGCGTGACGCTCGTAGAGCCCTCGGTGAGCATCAGCGCCGACCCCGGGTACACGCTCGCGCCGTGGAACGGCGACAAACTGCAGATTTCCGGGGAGACGAACCTCCTCCCGGGGACGACACTGAACGTGCGCGCGCTCCATGAGGACGGGGATCCGCCCCGTCTCTGGCAGTCCGACGTGCGAGTGTCCAGTGGGGGAGAATTCGGCACGACGTTCGACTTCTCGAACGCCGACCGACCGGCGGAGTTCCCGCTGTGGGTGCAGAGCTACGAGGACGAGACGCGCAGCACGGTCCGGTTGACTGCTGCGGAGGCGTCGGTCCTGTTCCCCTCGCAGGTGGCCAAAAACGGGACGGTGACCGTCGAGCGCGTGACACTCTCCCGGGGTGGGTTCCTCCGGCTGACCGCGGACAACGAGACGGTCGGTACCTCGGGGCCGCTCTCGCAGACGACCAACGGTAGCGTCGACCTCCCGCTGAACACGTCGCTGGACGGCCCGACGAACGTGACTGCGACCGCGATCGTCGACGCGAACGGGAACGGGGAGTTGGACGCTGACGACCCCGCGTACGAAGCGTCGGGGTCGCCAGTCGCTGGTACGGCCGTCGTCGAGCCGGAGACGACGCCAGAGCCGAACACGACCACAGCGAACGCGACACAGACGACAGCAGCGCCGACGTCGACGGAGGTGACGCTACACGTGAACGACGCGGAGCCGCTCGCGCCGGTCGCGAACAACGACGGCTCGTCCGGCGGGTTCGTGCCGCTGTCGCCCGTGACGACGCTCGTCGCGCTCGTCGCGGCGGCGCTGCTGGCGCTCCGCCGCGGACCCGACCGTTTATGAGGTGGCACCGTGGTGACTAAGACAGTACCTGGGGACCGCATGACCGGAGAGAGTACGCGTCCGACCCGGAGGGCTGCCTGATGTTCGACGAGATGGCGGCGTCGGAGTTCCCCGCGTTCCTCGCGGCGTTCTGGGAGGAGAAAGGGTGGTCGACGTCCGTCACGGAGAACGACGACGGCACGTACCTCGTGGGCGGCGACAAGGACAACGGCAAGCGCGGGCTCATCGGCGTCCGCCCGAGCGCGGAGACCGAGATCGGCGCTTCGGAGGTCGAGGACTTCGCGGCGTTCTGCGACCGGAAGGGCGTGGACGTGCGCGTGATGGCGACCCGCGGCCGGTTCACGACCGGCGCGCGGAGCGCCGCGGACGCGGGCAACGTCCACCTGCTCGATCCGAACGAGCTCGCCTCGTCCGTCCGCGACGAGGGCGCCGAGGACCTCGTCGCGGAGTTCACGGACGACGGCGACGGCGGGTCACTGCTCGATAGCGTGCCGAGCCCCCCGCTGCCCGGCGGCGTGCCGAGCGGTATTCCAGTCGTCCCGCTGGTGGTCGCGGCCGTCGTGGTGCTCGCGGCGGTGTTCGCGGGCGGGACGGTGCTCAGTCTCGTGCCGTTCGTCGGCGCGGGCGGTGGCGGAGACGCGGGCCCGGCGTTCACGGCGTTCTCGATGGCGGCCGACGAGAACACCACCGCGACCGCGGAGTGGGACGTCCGCGTGCAGGACGAGCTTCAGACCGACGCCAACACCTACCGGCCACCCGAGGGCGAGACGTTCGTCGTCGTCCAGTTGAACGTGACCGCGGGCGACTCGCAGGTGGTCGTCCGCCAGCAGAACTTCGCGCTGGCGGCGAACGGGACGAACTACGGCCACCAGCGCTTCGAGAACGCGAGCCAACAGTTCCGGCAGCGGCAGGCGGCAGTGACCGCGGCGCCCGGCGAGTCCGGCCGCCTGCTCGTGGTGTTCTCGGTGCCGGAGGGCTTCGACGGCGCGACGCTCGTCGAGCGCGCCGACGGCCCCAGCCTCCGCTTCGAGCGCGCGGCCCTCGACTTCGACGCGGAGTAGGATTCGAAGTTCTTAACCCCGACCGATGCGAAACGTCGGTAACTCGCTGGCGAGCGGGCTCCAGCGGGCTCCTGACGGGAGTCGGGACGGGATGTGATTCTCGGGGGAACCGAGAATTGAACCACGCAACGCCCGCGGACAACACATGGCACGAAGCTTCTACTCCCACATCAAGGAAGCCTGGCGGGACCCCGAGGACGGGAAGCTCGCCGAGCTCCAGTGGCAACGCAAGCAGGACTGGCGAAAGGAAGGCGCCATCGAGCGCGTCGACCACCCGACCCGGCTGGACAAGGCCCGAGAGCTGGGCTACAAGGCCAAGCAGGGCGTCGTCGTCGCGCGCGTCAGCGTCCGGAAGGGCAACGCCCGGAAGTCCCGCTTCAAGGCGGGCCGCCGCACGAAGCGGCAGGGCGTCAACCGCATCGGTCGCGCGAAGAACCTCCAGAGCATCGCCGAGGAGCGCGCGTCCAAGAAGTACGTGAACCTCCGCGTGCTGAACTCCTACTGGGTCGGCGAGGACGGCTCGCAGAAGTGGTTCGAAGTGATTCTGCTGGACCCCGAGCACGGCGCCATCCAGAACGACGACGACCTCAGCTGGATCTGCGACGACAGCCAGCAGGGTCGCGTCTTCCACGGGAAGACGAGCGCCGGGCAGCGCGCCCGCGGCCTCCAGACTCGCGGCAAGGGCGCCGAGCACCTCCGTCCGAGCACGAACGCCGGCAAGCGCCGGAAGTCGTAGCGGTTCACTCCTCCCGTTCTTTTCCGCCGCCCAGCGGCGGCGCCGTCAGTCCTCCTCTAGCAGCTCCTGCTCGATGTCGGGGCTGCCGCCGGTCGCTCCGGCGACGCCGCGCGTGAGCGCGTCGAAGAACGCGACGAGCGGCCACAGCGCGAGCCCGACGTACTTCAGCGGCCGCGCGGCCGTCAGCGCCCACGATTCGGCGTTCGCGAGCCCCCACGACTTGGGGAGAATCTCCCCGCAGACGAGCACCAGCGACGTGGCGACGAGCGTCGTTCCGACGACGGCGAGCTCGGGCGGGAGGTACGCGACGAGTATCACGGTGAGGATGCTGGAGACGGCGATGTTGACGAGGTTGTTCCCGACGAGGATGGTGACGAGCAGCCGGTGGGGGTCCTCGCGGAGGCGTTTCAGCGCGGGGCCGCGGTCGTCGCCGGCGGCGAGCGCGTCCAGCCGGTCGGGCGTCAGCGAGAACAGCGCGATTTCCGTACTGGAGAAGAACGCCGACACCGCCAGCAGGACCGCGACCGCGGCCAGCGACGCGAGCACGGAGAGTTCGATCGGCATGCGGGCAGCGATGGCGACCAGCCACTAAGGCGTTGGCACACGGCCCTCGGCGGTTCCCTCACTCCGTCCACTTGGCGTCCGCGAGCGTGCGCTGGACGGCTTCCTCGCCGACGGCGCGCGCGAGCGTCTCGTAGCCCGCGCGCTCGGCGCGGTCGCTGGCGTCGGCGACCAGCCGGGAGACGATGAACTCCGGCGTGGACTTCCCGACGGTGCCGAAGCGCGGCTGGTAGTCCACGAGCAGGTCGAGGTCCTGGCTGAGGCCTTCCGCGAAGATGCCGTCGGTGCGCGCGACGTCGGGCAGCGGTTCGAGGTCGTCGGCGAGGTGGGTGACGAACACGCCCAGCGCCTGCTCGTCGACAGTGAGCGTGACGAGGCCGTGCAGGAGGTCGGCGGCGCTCCCGGGCTCGGTGATGGCTTCGAATTCGTCGACGAGCATCAGCGTGCGGTCGCCCGCGGCCAGCGGCGGCACGACGGAGTTCAGCGTCGCCTCCAGCACGCCCGCGTTGAACGACGCGTGCCGGCGGTGGAAGACGACGGAGTCGACAGGTCCGAGTTCGACGCGGTCGGCGGGCACGGGCAGCCCCATCGCGGCGAGCACGGCGACCTGGCAGAGCGTCTCCAGCAGCGTCGTCTTCCCGCCGGAGTTCGCGCCCGTGAGCACGGCGACGCGGTCGCCGGTCGGCGGGTCGAGGGAGTGGTCGCCGACCGCGTACGTCACCGGCTGGACGTCGCTTCCGTCCGCGGCCAGCGAGAGGTTGCGCGCGTTCTCCACGGCGATGGCGTCCGCGTCGACGAACTCGGGGCGCGTGAGGTCGTAGGCCTCCGCGAAGCGTGCGAGCGAGACGTCGACCGCGAGGTCGCCGACCGCCGAGACGGCGGCGTCCACCTCGTCGCGGGCGTTCGAGATGGCGCCGCGGAGCTCCGCCGCGACCGCCTCCTCGCGGTCGCTTTCGTCCTCGCGGACGTCGTCGGCGAGCGCGCGCAGCGTCGTGCTCACGAAGTCCGCGGCGTCCGTGGCGTCCGGCTCCGCGGCGTTGCGGACGCGCCGGGGCTCGACGTCGGTCTCGCTGGCGACGTACTGGACGAACGCCTCGCGGAACTCCTCGGTGCCCTCGACGCCCTGCGAGCGCACCGCTTCGAGCACGTCGAACGTGTCCCGTTCGAGGCGTTCGAGCGCGCGAGCGTGCTCCCGGAGCCGGTCGAGTTTCGCGTCCGCGCCGTCCGCCACCCCGTCGCCGTCGAGATAGCGCAGCGCGTCCGCGGCGTCCTCCAGGGCGTCGGTGTCGAGCGCGGTGACGGCCGCGAACACGCCGGCGTCGTCGCCGACGACGTCCTGCAGGGCGAGCGCGGTCTCGACGGCCGCGCGCTGGCTGTCGCCCGCGTCGTCGTGCGCGTCGAACGTGTCGAGGACCGCCTGACGGGTCTCCTCGCCGAAGCGGACCCACGTCTCGCGGGCGGCCTGCACGTCGTCGAGGCGCTCGCGCATCTCGTCGCGGTCGGTCAGCGGCGTGCGCACGCGGATGCGGTCGGCGGCGCCGGGCGTGACCGCGTGACCAGCTGCGAGCGCGACGAGCTCCTTGTAGACGGCGCGGGCGTCGTCGGTCGCGAGCGCGTCCATCCCCTCCCCGCCGTTCGCGCGCCGCAGGATGCGCGTCGCGCGGCCCCGCGAGATGCCGGCGTCGACGAGCGCGCGGACGTCCGCGGACTCGATGGCGTCGACGGCGTCCGCGACGCCGAGTTCGGTCTCCAGTTTGTCGGCGGTCTTCGGGCCGACCCCCCAGTACTCCTCTAATCGCATACCTGCGACTGTGCGACCACGGGGGTAAAGGGTTACGTGGACTGCGAGCGTTCCGAGGCGAGCAGCGCGCGGACCGCCTCGTCGTCCGGGAGCGCCGCCATCCCGCCGGTCTCGGTCGTCGTGAGCGCGGCCGTCGCGTTCGCGTACTGGAGCACGTCCGCGAGCCGGGACGCGCCCATCCCGGGCTCGTAGGCCGCGAGCGCGCCCGCCGTGAACGCGTCGCCCGCGCCCGTCGTGTCCACCACGTCCACGTCGAACGCTGGTTCGGAGCAAGTGACGCGCTCCCTGCTCGACCGGCCCGCGACGACGGTCGTACCGTCACCGCCCTGCGTGAGGAAGACGGTCTCCGGGCCAAGGTCGAGGAGTTCGGCGGCGCTCTCTGGGTCACTGCGTGCGCGCTCGGCGAGGCCGAGCGGCTGGAGGTCGTCGGGGCTGCAGAACAGCACGTCCGCGAGTGCGAGCGCGTCGCGGAGCACGTTGCCGGCGGCTTCGGGAGCAGCCCAGAGGTCGGGGCGGGCGTTCGGGTCGAACGAGACCAGACAGCCCGCGTCGCGGGCGCGCTCGGCCAAGTCGAGCGTTGCGGTGCGGCCAGCGTCGTTCGCGAGCGCGACGCCGCCGACGTGGACGCAGTCGTAGCCGGCGAGCGCGTCGTCGGGGACGGTCCCCGCATCGAAGTCGAGCGTGGCGGTGTCGCTCTCGTAGAACGTGAACGAGCGGTCGCCGCCCGGCGTCGGGCTGACGACCGCGAGCGCGGTGGCCGCGTCGCCCTCGACGACGAATTCGCCGTCGAGCCCGCGGTCGGCGAGCGCGTCCCGGAGGTACGCGCCGAACGCGTCGGCGCCGAGCCGCGTCCAGAACGCGGGCGGGCTGTCGAGGCGTGCGAGCCCGGCGGCGACGTTCGCCGGCGCGCCACCTGCGCGGTGGACGAAGCCGTCGACGGTCGCGAGGTCGCCGGGGCCGGACGGGAACAGGTCGACGAGCGTCTCCCCCGCGACGAGAATGCGGTCGGTGCGCACGCGTCCGCCGACGCCCTACTGGCACTTAGTCTCCGGCGACGCGCCCGGACGCGTCGGTCGGTACCGGCCGGAGACCGACGCGTTATTTCCCTCCGTCTGCGAACCCGGAAGCGATGAGCTTCGACATCACCGCCGCCCGGGTCGTCCACGTCGTCTTCGGGGCAGCGTGGACCGGGAGCACGCTCGCCGTCGCGCTGTTCGTCGTGCCCGCCGCCCGCCGCGGCGTGCTCGACGCCGCACCCGTCGAGTGGATCGCCGACCGCTTCGCGAAACTCAGCGTCGCCAGCGTCCTCGCGATGCTGCTGACCGGCGGCCACCTCGCCGGCAACCTCTACACGTTCGAGGCGCTCGCGGGCTCCTCCCGCGGCCACCTCGTGCTGGGGATGACCGGCCTCTGGCTGGTGCTCGCCGGGCTCGCGCACGTCGCGACGAGTCGCCTCACCGCCGGCCACGACGTCGAGTCCGCGGCCGACAGCGCGACACCGTGGTTCGGTGCCGCGGCCGTCGTGAGCGTCGCGCTGCTCGTGCTCGCCGGCCTGCTCTGACGCGAGCGAGGCGCGCCAATCGGTGAGCATAACAGCGCCCGCCCCGTTGCCTTCGGGCATGGACGCGGCGCTCGGGCCACCCGACCAGATGGCCGAGAACGAGGGCGACCTGACGCCGATGATGAGCCAGTACTTCGAGCTCACGCGGCGCTACGAGGACGCGCTCGTGCTCTTCCAGGTCGGGGACTTCTACGAGCTGTTCTGCGACGCGGCGGAGGCGGCCGCCCGCATCTGCGAGATCACGCTGACGGCCCGCGAGGACTCCACGGGCCGGTACCCGATGGCGGGCGTGCCGATAGACAACGCGGAGCCGTACATCGACGACCTGCTGGACGCGGGCTACCGGGTCGCGGTCGCCGACCAGGTGCAGGACCCCGACGAGGTCACGGGGGTCGTCGACCGCGCGGTCACCCGGGTCGTGACACCCGGGACGCTGACCGAGGACGAACTGCTCGCGGGCGACGACAACAACTTCGTCGCGGCGCTCGCGGCAGACAGCGTGGCGCGCAGCGCCACGGGAACGGCGAGCGGGGAATCCCGCGAGTCAGGTGGGTTCGGCCTCGCGCTGCTGGACGTCTCGACGGGGGACTTCTACGCGACGAGCCTCCCGAACGCGGCGCGCGTCCGGGACGAACTCGGACGATTCGCGCCCGCGGAGCTCGTGACCGGGCCGGGCGTCGCAACCGACCGCTTCGAGGACGGGACGTTCGTCGCGGAGTACGACGACGCGGCGTTCGACGCCGAGCGCGCCGGCGAGACCGTCGAGGCGTACTTCGGGAGCGCGGACGCGCTCGCGAGTGACGCCGAGGTGGCGGCCTGCGGCGCGCTGCTGGACTACGCCGAGTACACGCGAGGGGGTGAAGATGGCGACCGGCTGGACTACCTGAACCACTTGACGCGGTACGACCCCCGCGAGTACCTCCAGATGGACGCGGTGGCGCTCCGAAGTTTGGAAGTGTTCGAGCAGCGCAGCGTCCACGGCGCGGAGGGCACCGCGCTCGTGGACGTCGTCGACGAGACGGCGTGCGCGCTCGGCCGGCGGACGCTGACGGACTGGCTGCGCCGGCCGCTGACCGACACCGACGAGATCGAGGCGCGCCACGAGGCCGTCGGCGAACTGCTCGCGGACCCCCTCACTCGGGAGGAGCTCCACGAGCACCTGCGGGACGTCTACGACGTAGAGCGCCTGATTTCCCGCGTCGCGCGGGGCCGCGCGAACGCTCGGGACTTGCGCGCGCTGAAGGACACCCTCGACGTGGTGCCCGAGATTCGGGGCCTGCTGGCGGACGCAGACAGCGAGAAGCTGCGCGAGCTGCGCGCGAACCTCGACGACCTCCCCGAGATTCGGGACCTGCTCTCTCGGGCCATCGTCCCGGACCCGCCCCAGGAGCTCACGGAGGGCGGCGTCATCCGGGACGGCTACGACGAGACGCTGGACGACCTCCGGGAGACCGAGCGCTCGGGCAAGCAGTGGATCGACGACCTGGAGGAACAGGAGCGCGAGCGCACGGGCGTCGAGTCGCTGAAAGTCGGCCACAACGCGGTCCACGGCTACTACATCGAGGTGACGAACCCGAACCTCGACGCGGTGCCGGAGAACTACCAGCGCCGGCAGACGCTGAAGAACTCCGAGCGGTTCGTCACGCCCGAACTGAAGGAGCGCGAGGACGACATCGTGCGCGCCGAGCAGCGCTCCCAGGACCTCGAGTACGAGCTGTTCTGCGAAGTACGCGACCGAGTCGCCGAGGAGGCCGAGCGCGTGCAGGCGACGGCGGCGGCGGTCGCGGCCGTGGACGCGCTCGCGTCGTTCGCCACGGTCGCCGCGAGCCACGACTACGCGCGCCCCGAGGTGGGCGGCGACGGCATCCACGTCGAGGGCGGGCGCCACCCGGTCGTGGAGCGCACGGAGGCCGGGTTCGTGCCGAACGACACCGGCCTCACGCCCGAGCGCCGGGTCGCGGTCATCACGGGTCCGAACATGAGCGGGAAGTCGACGTACATGCGCCAGGTCGCGCTCATCGTGTTGCTCGCGCAGGCCGGGAGCTTCGTCCCGGCGGGGAGCGCGGACCTGCGCGTCGTCGACCGCATCTTCACCCGGGTGGGCGCGAGCGACGACATCGCGGGCGGGCGCTCGACGTTCATGGTGGAGATGACGGAGCTGTCCTCGATTCTGCGCGCGGCCACCGAGGACTCCCTGGTGCTGCTCGACGAGGTCGGCCGCGGCACGTCGACGACGGACGGCCTCGCCATCGCGCGCGCCGTCACCGAGTACGTCCACGACGAGCTCGGCGCGACGACGCTGTTCGCGACCCACCACCACGAGCTCACCGCGGACGCCGACCGCCTCGACGACGCGCTGAACCTCCACTTCGGCGCGACGCGCGCAGAGGACGGCGTCCCCGCGAGTGAGACGAGTGGGGGTTCGTCGTGCGAGCACCGCGAGTACGACGGCATTACGTTCCAGCACGAGGTCCGAGAGGGCCCGGCGACGGCGTCCTACGGCATCGAGGTCGCGCAGACCGCGGGCGTCCCGGAGACGGTCGTCGAGCGCGCCCGCGAGTTCCTCGACGCGCCGGAGCCGTCGGACGAGGAGTCGGACCCGACCGGAGCGTCGGCGTCCGAGAGCGAGCAGAACGGCAGCGGGGACGCCGAGGACAGCGACCTCGCGTCCCGACTGGACGAGATCGACATCGCCGAGCTCACTCCCGTCGAGGCGCTGAACGTCCTCAACGAGCTGAAGCGACGAACGTAGCGGGAAACCCGCCGAGGGCGGGCCGCTCGTGGCCGGGCCTACCGACTGTTTGGCCGCGGTTACGGGGCGGAAGCGACGCCCGGCTTTTTCCCCGTCGTCGCCGTCACGTTCACACCCGGGTCGGTTCTCGGCGAACGCGAGACCACCGACGACTGCCGAGCGCAGCGCGCCGGCTCCGCCGGGACACACTACTCTCTAAGGAAAATGAATCGAAGAACACTCCTCCGGGCGGTGAGCGTCGCGGCGGCGAGCGCGGCACTGGCCGGCTGTACGGGGCCGGGTTCCGACGAGAGCGCCGGAGCGGCCGACGAGGCGGACGCCGCGGCGGTTATCGTCCGGAACGCCCCCGAGAATCCCGGCCCCTACGAGGAAGGGGTCGCGCCGCTGACGAACCACGAGTCCGAAGAACTGGCCCTCGAGAACGTGCAGTTCCAGCGCGCGGGCCAGAAAGGCCTCGTCGTCGCCGGCGACCTGACGAACGCGTCCGACCGCGCGTTCGAATCAGCCAGCGTCGAGGTGACGCTGTACGACGCGAACGAGAACCAGGACAGCATCCTCGACTCGGCGAGCAAAGAGTCGACCCACGGCGAGCTGGCGGCCGGCGCCACGTGGCAGTGGGCGGCGACCTTCGAGGAGGTGCCCGAGTTCGAAATCGACCACTACAGCGTCGCGGCGACCGCCAACTACGCGTCCGAGAACGGGTAGGATACCGTAACCGGACAGAGCACGGTCACTCGCTACGACACGGCAGAGAAAGCGAGCCCGCTCTCGGCGAGCAGGCGGCGAGTCTTCTCCGTGACTTCGGGCGCGACGAGCACGCCGCGAACGTCGGCGTCGGCGTGGAGGTCGCGGCGGAGCGCGTTCACGTACCGCTCCAGCTGGGAGGCCGCCGACGGACCGGCGCGGCGGGCTTTGAGTTCGACGACGACCACGGCGCCGTCACGACCGCGGCCGTAGACGTCCACGGGACCGGCGGGCGTCTCGCGCTCCGTGCTGCGCGGCCGGAAACCGGGTTCGACGAGGTCGGGGTTCGCGAGCACGCGCTCCTTGAGGTCGGACTCGGTGCCGGACACCTCGGCGTCGGCGTCCGCCGGGTCGAACGCGGCGGCGTGGTGGACGGCGTCGAGCCGCACGGTGAGCGCGTCCGCGGCGTCGCCGTCGCCGCAGCGGAGTTCGAGAGAGCCGTCGGTGGCCTCGACGTCGACGCCGCCGCCGGACGCCCACGCGTCGGGGTCGCGGCCCGTCGCGCCGTGGACGAGCACCGTGTCGTCGGGCTTCCAGAGGACGCTCCGGACGCCCGCGGGGAGCCGGCGCTCGGCGCGTCCCTCGAAGACGGTTGCGCACTCGCCGACGAGCGAGACCGCGAGGCCGCCGCTGCGGGCGTCCGCGGCGAACTCGGCCGCGCGGGCAGCGTCGGGGTTCGAGAGCGCGCGAGTCACGGCACCAGATAGACGGCGGACGGGAAAAAGCGCGTGGATGCGACGCTACCTGAGGGCGGGCGACGGCGAGCGCTCGCGCTTGTGCGTCGAGGCCGGCAAAGAGCACGCGGCCACGGCCGACACGGCACGTCGGTACAGGGGAAAAGACTCCGCCGAGCGGCCGGCCGCTGCCGGCCGACGGCGCGAGAGTCGAGTGTCGCCATCGAACGTTAGACCACTGCGGACTGGCCGTGTACGGAGGACCCGTACGGGGGGACACCAGCCACGCACGTGAGCGGTGACCGCGAACTGTGGAAGGCGTTGTGGCGAACATCTTCTCGGGTCCCCGACCGTTCTCGGTTTAAGTGGTTCTGGCGACAAGGGATAGATACGAAGGACTTCTCCCGAGCGTTGCACCGACCAGCCGTGGCTGTCAGTCGAGTGGCTCCTGTCGAACCACGAGAGCCCGTTCGCTCCCCGTCGTCCGACCCCCGCTCTCGCTTTAAGTATCTCTGGCGACAAGGGATAGATACGAAGAGCTTCTCAGCGCGCTACGCCCCGTAGCCGCGGTGCCGTCGTTCTCCCACGCACGAGAGATAGCGGTGTCGAGCCCAAACTCCGACGTTTCTTTAAGTGATTCTGGCGACAAGAGGTAGATACGAAGGACTTCTCGGAGACACCGACCGCGTAGCCGCTGCCTCGTCCACGCCGGACTCCAGCGGGAACCCCCGCCAGCACGGGCCTTTTCGGCGAGCGCGTCCTACGTGTAGGCGATGAGCGACGCCGAAGCTATCACGGTGTACTCGGACTACGTCTGCCCGTTCTGCTACCTCGGCCGACAGTCGCTGTCGACGTACCAGGACGAGCGCGAGGAAGAACTCAACGTCGACTGGCATCCCTTCGATCTGCGCGCCCAGAAGCGCGGGCCGGACGGCGAGATCGACCACGACGTCGACGACGGCAAGGACGACGAGTACTTCGAGCAGGCCCGCGAGAACGTCGAGCGCCTCCGCGAGGAGTACGGCGCCGACGAGATGGTGATGGACTTCTCCCGCGACGTGGACTCGCTGGACGCGCAGGCGGCGTCGCTGTACGTCCGCGAGGAGCACCCCGAGCAGTGGCTGGAGTTCGACGTCGCGATCTTCGAGGCGCTCTGGGAGAACGGCCGCGACATCGGCGACGTGGACGTGCTCGCGGAGCTCGCGGCCGACGTCGGCCTCGACGCCGACGAGCTCCGCGAGGTCGTCGAGACCGAGCAGTACCACGACGAGCTCCGCGAGCGGTTCCGTGAGGCGCGCGAGCACGGCGTCACGGGCGTGCCGACGTTCGCGTACGACGGCTACGCGGCCCGCGGCGCCGTCCCGCCGTCCCAGCTCCGGCGGCTCGTGGAAGGCGAGTAAACCAGTATGGACGGCCCGGCGTGCGGCCGGGGCGGCTCTCGCTTTAAGTAGTTCTGGCGACAAAGGATAGATACGAAGGACTTCTCCCGAGCGTTGCACCGGCCAGCCGTGGCTGTTCTCGGAATCCGAGGCCAACTCGCGAGCGGCGAGCCACCCCCGATTCTCTTTAAGTGATTCTGGCGACAAGGGGTAGATACGAAGAGCTTCTCAGCGCACTACGCCTCGTAGCGACAGCGCTGTGGTTTCCAGCGGCCAGCGGCAGCGAGACCGCTCGCCGGCCCTCTTTAAGTGGTTCTGGCGACAAGGGGTAGATACGAGGAGCTTCTCAGGGACCCCGACCGCGTAGCCGCGGCGTCGCCGGCCGAGAGTTTAAACCCGACGAGGCCGGATGGACGTGCAATGAGTGCAGACGGAGGCGACCACGTCCGCTGGGAGACCCGCGACGAGCGCCGCGTCGAGAACCGGCCGGGTTCGGGCGCGCTCTCCCGGGCGGAGGCCCAGCGCGACACCACGGTCCGAAAGTGGGGCGTCGTCTCCCCGAGCGCGACCGTCATCGGGCGCGCGGAGTCCCCGGACGCGGACCTCTCGGAGAGCATCCGGCGGCTCCACGAGGAGCGCCACACCGCGACCGAGGGCCACAGCCGCCGCACCCACTACCTCGACCGCCTGCGCACGACGCAGGCGCTCTGTAACGCCGTGGACGTGACGCCGTGGCAGCGCGACGTCGCGCTCGGCGTGATGGGCAACATCGACCTCAGGGAGTTCGGCAGCCAGCGCGCCATCGAGAAGGTCGCGCTCGTGGTCATCCGCCACGTCGTCGACGTCGACCGCCGCCGGTACTTCGGCATCGACGACCTCGACCCCGGCGACCTCGACGCCGACCGCATGAACGACCTCTACGAGCGCTATCGCAGCCACGACGTCACCGACGAGCCCGCGTTCGCGGAGCTCGCCGAGCGCTACGGCCTCGACAAGACGAGCCTCAACCGGCTGCGTCGCGTGCTCAAAGAACAGCTAGGCGACGGGCTGCCGGCGTTCGGCCGGGACCCGAACCGCGACCCCCACCTCCCGGACGTCACCGAGCGTGACGTCCCCGAGGAGCCGGCGAGCGACGACTAGCTCAGTCGAGGTGCTCGTCGAGGAACGCCTCGATGTCGTCGCCGCCCTGGAACCCCTCGGCGAGCCGCCCGACTTCTTCGCCGTCCTCGACGAGCACGAGCGTCGGCGCGCTCCGGACGTTCCACTCGTCGACGAGCGCGATGTCGTCGCCAGGGTTGGCCATCGCGACCGTGATGCCCGTTTCGCGGGCGACGTTGCCCAGCACGGGCTCGATCGCCTGACAGAGCGAGCAGCCCTTCGTCCAGAAGTCCACGAGCACACGGTCGTGCTCGTCGAGGACTTCGCGGAGTTCGTCGCCGTCGGCGACGCGAATCGGCTTCTGTGCGCTCTGCTGTGACTCTGTACTCATACGAAAACGTAGGGGACGAGCGCGGAAAAGGACTGCTGCCGGGGCGTGAACCGCCGCTCTCGCGGGAGCGTTACTCGAGGTCGTCGAGGTGTTCGGCGGTCTCCTCGGTCTCGAGTTCGCGGAACAGCCCGGTCTCGGCGTCCACGGTGGCGACGCCGACGCCCTCCGGGGAGAGGTCGTCCTCGCGGCCCTCGCCGAGCGCGCGGAGCGCGAGGTCGACGCCGTCGTCCAGCGACAGGCCCTCCTCGTAGTTGTCCTCGAGGAACTCCTGGATCGCGGAGCGGTCCGAACCGATGGCGACGGCCTTCCACTCGTTCGAGGTGCCCGACGGGTCCGTCTCGAAGAGGCGGGGCTCGCCGTCGGAGACGCCCGCGATGAGGAGCGCGACGCCGAACGGCCGCGCGCCCCCGACCTGCGTGTACTGCTGGATGTGGTCGGTGACCTCCTTCGTGAGCGTGCGGACGCCGATGGGCTCGTCGTAGCGCACGCGCTCGACCTGGGACTGCTGGCGCGCGTGGTCGATGAGCTTCCGGGCGTCGGCGACGTGGCCGGCGCTGGCGGCGCCGACGTGGTCGTCGACCTTGTGGAGCTTCTCGACGCTGGAGCCCTCGAGGAGCGGCGACCGGGTGCGCTTGTCGACGACGAGGACGACGCCGTCCTCGGTGCGGACGCCGATACTGGCGGTGCCTCGCTTGACCGCTTCCCGCGCGTACTCCACCTGGTAGAGGCGGCCGTCCGGCGAGAAGATCGTGATACCGCGGTCGTAGGCCTGCTGCTGGTTCTGACCCTGCATTGTCTTCCTTGACACGACGTAAGTCACGCCCACGTAAAGGGCTTTGACTTTCGGCAGGGTGCGCCAGCCGGCCGAATCGCCGGTCAGCCGGCGAACGCGCGCCCGAAGACGAGCGGCGCGACCAGCAGGGACAGCGGCACGAGAATCCACACTTGCCCCGCGAACACGTCGTACTGGCCGACCGTCACGGAGACGGGCGTGCCCTCGACGTAGCCGACGAGGAACTCGAAGCCGACAGTGAGAACCGTCCACACGACGCCGATCGTGACGAGCTCCGCGGTGGCGTACTGGGCGTCCGTCGACGCGAAGAACGCCGCGGAGACGGCGAAGATGACGGCGACGAGCACGAGCGTGCTGACGACGTGGCCGGTGTGTTCGCCGACGCGCGGAATCAGCACGACTTCCCGGAACGCGCCGTTCGCGACGGCGAGGACGGCGAGCACCAGCCAGACGCCGAGCGGCGCGAGGAGCGCGCTCGGGCGGACTGTACCCGCGGCCGCAGCGGTAGATGTCGTCGGAACCATAGGCGTGGCGTCGGCGGCGAGGGGCTTAGTCGTTCCCGCGCCGAAGTCGCGGGGCTACTTTACCCCCGGCGCACAAGCGCGGGTATGGACTCCGGGAAGGCGAGCCGGCGGTTCTTCGAGGACCACGTCGCCGGGCGGACGGGCGCGGACCGCGGGGACGTCCGGCTCGGTCCGACGTACGGCGCGGACTTCGGCGTCGTGGACGTCGGCGATAGCGTGGTCGCGATGGCGACCGACCCCGTGTTCGTGCTCCGCGACCTCGGCCTGGAGCGGGCGGCGTGGTTCGCGTTCCACATCTGCGTCAGCGACGTCTCGCTCTCCGGGCTGCCGCCCGCACATCTCGCGGTGAACCTCAATCTCCCGCCGGACACGAGCACTGAGACGTTCGACGCCGTCTGGGAAGTGTTCGACCGGGAGGCCGAGAAACTGGGGACGAGCCTGACGACCGGCCACACGGGCACCTACGAGGGCTGTTCGTTCCCGACCGTGGGCGCCGCGACAGCCCTCTCGGTCGGCGACCGGGCGGACCTCGTGGTGCCGACTGGCTCGCGGCCGGGCGACCGCGTCGTCGTCACGAAGGGACCAGCAATCGAGACGACCGGGCTGCTCGGCGTGCTGTTCGGCGACGACCTCCCCATCGGCGAGGACGCCGCTGCCGCCGCCCGGGAACGCTTCGAGGACGTCAGCCCCGTACGAGACGCGCTCACGGCGGCGGCCGCCGGGCGCGTGACCGCGATGCACGACGCGACCGAGCGCGGCCTTGCGAACGCGTTCCACGAGCTCGCGGCCGCCGGCGGCGTCTCGCTGGCGGTCGAGCGCGACCGCGTACCCGTCCTCCCGGGCGTGCGCGAGGTCTGCGAGTACTTCGATATCGACCCGTGGACGTCGTCCAGCGAGGGCACGGTCGTCGCGACGGTCGCACCCGGGGACGTCGACGCGGTGCTGGCGGCGCTCGACAGCGAGGGCGTCCCGGCCGCCGAGGTCGGCAGAGTCGAAGAAGCGGGCGGCGCGCGCGTCACGGCGGACGGCGACCCGCTCCCGGAGCCCGAGTCCGACCCGCTGTGGGCCGCCTACCAGACCGGCCGCGAGCGCTTCCGGGGCGAGTAGCTACGCCGCGACGGTGACGTTCCCGGCGGCGGACGCGCGCTCGACGAACGACTCCGTGCCGGCGAACGCGACGACCGTCGCGTCGTCGACGCGCTCGACGCGGAAGCCGTCGGCGCCGTCGGGTTCGCCGCCGAGCGCGCGGGCGGCCGTCTCGAACTCGTCGGCGTCCGCGGGCGAGTCCCAGCGCGTGACCCACGCCAGCGAGCGCGTGCCTTTCGTGCCGAACGCGACGACGCGGTCGTTCCCCCAGCCCGCGCTCGCGTTCACCGCGGCCGCCCGGCCGACGGCGTCCCGGAGCGCGATGCGCGTCAGGAGTTCGCCGGCGCGCGTGGTCGGCGAGTTCGCCTGCGGGTACGTCTCGGTCTCGACGGTGACGTTCAGCGGGACGGGGGCGTCGGACGCGTTCGGGTGGAGGACGTTCTCCGTGGTCTCCGGCGGATCGTCGTACACTGCGCCGAGGTTCTCGGACGAGTCGATGGTGGCGTTCACGTACCGATGGCCGAAGTGGTACGCCGACCAGGCGACGCGACCCCCCGAGGAGGCATTCGCGTAGGCGGCGGCGATGCGCTCGGACTGGAGGGACGTCTCCGGGAGGTATTCGCGGGTGTAGGCGTCCGTGACGAAGACGGCGCCGCCCTCGACGAGCGCGCGGCGGGCGAGCCGCTGGTCGAGCGCGACGCGTTCGAGGGAGAGCTCGCCGAACCACGGCACGGGCTCCTCGCGGAGCTGGCCGACGTGGACGAACTCGTGGGCGAGCACCTGCTCGACGCGCGCGGGCCCGGCGTCCGCGGGCGAGAGGTAGACGGTCGCGTCCAGGGTCGTCAGCCCGGTGGGCTCGCTGCGGTCGAGCGCGGGGTCGGAGACGCCGAACAGCCGGAAGAACGGCACGCTGTCGTAGTCCGCGGTCTTGTACCCCGAGAGGTCGCGGACGACCACGCGCGTGCGCTCGTACTCCGCGCCGAGCAGCCGCTGGACGCGCTCGTGGGTCGCGTTGGCGGCCACGTCGAGGTCGCCGTCGACGACCACGCCGTCGGGAGAGTCGGTCGTCGGGTCGCTGCTGGTCGTCGCGGTGGCGTCGGCCTCCGTCGTCGCGGTGGCGTCGGCCTCCGTCGTCGCGGTGGCGTCGGCCTCCGTCGTCGCGGTGGCGTCGGCCTCCGTCGTTGCGGGCGCGGTCGCGCCGGGCGCAGTCGTGCTCGGGGCGGTACACCCGGCGAGCGCGAGGAGGGCGCAGACGAGCACCGTCCGGGTGGCGTCCATGCGAGACGTTTCGGCGACCGGACACTAACTGGTTGCGGTGGGGACGACGCGTCCGGAGGGTTCTTGGCGACGCGCGGCGAGGTTCCGACGATGCGAGCGAGGGCCGAGCCATGGGGATAGTCGAGGAGTTCCTCGACCTGAAAGACGGGACGGACGCGGACCTGCTCGCGATGCAGGTCGGGGACTTCTACGAGTTCTTCGCGGAGGACGCGCGCACGGTCGCGGACGTCCTCGACCTGCAGGTCTCCGAGAAGTCCGCGCACGGGTCGTCGTACCCGATGGCGGGCGTGCCGGTCGACGACCTGACGCCGTACGTCGCGACGCTCGTCGAGCGCGGCTACCGGGTCGCCATCGCGGACCAGATCGAGGACGGCGCCGACGACATCGAGCGCGAAATCACCCGGGTAGCGACGCCCGGGACGTTCGTGGACGTGACCGGCGCGGACGCCCGCTACCTCGCGGCGGTCGTGCGCGACGACGCGTGGGGGCTGGCGTTCGTGGACGTGACCACCGGCCAGTTCCACGTCGCGGACGCCGAGACGGAGACGGACGTGCTGACGGAACTCCATCGCTTCAGCCCCGAGGAGGTGCTGCCCGGGCCGGAGTTGCGCAGCGACGACGACTTCCTCGGCGCGCTCCGCGAGCGGGCGGACGCGACGCTGACGCTGCACGAGGCGTCGGCGTTCGCGCCCGGGAAGGCAGCTCACAGCGTGCGCGAGCAGTTCGGCGACGGCGCGCTCGACAGCCTCGGCGTCGACAGCGACAGCCCCGCGGCCCGGGCGGCGGGCGCGGCAATCGACTACGTCGCGGCGACGGACGCGGGCGTGCTGGCGTCGCTGACGCGGCTCCAGCCGTACCGCGCGGACGACCACGTCGAACTGGACGCGACGACCCAGCGCAACCTCGAACTCACGGCGACGATGGGCGGCGAGGACGACGGAACGCTGTTCGCGACGCTCGACCACACGGTGTCCGCTGCTGGCGGCCGGCGGCTGCAGGCGTGGCTGACGCGCCCGCTGCGGGACCGCGCGGAACTACAGCGCCGGCAGGCGGCGGTGGGCGCGCTCGCCGAAGCCCCGCTCGCGCGAGACGCGCTCCGGGACGTGCTCGGCGGCGTCTACGACCTCGAACGGCTCGCGAGCCGCGCCGCGGGCGGTCGCGCGGACGCGACGGACCTGCTGCGAATCCGGGAGACGCTGGCGGCGCTCCCCGAGGCCGCGGACGCGCTCGAATCCGACCCCGAGCTCGCGGACTCGCCCGTGACGGGGGTGCTAGATGGCGTGGACCGCGAGGCGGCCGCGGGCGTGCGCGCCGAACTGGACGCGGCGCTCGCTGACGACCCGCCGAAGACGCTCCGCGAGGGCGGGCTACTGCGCGAGGGCTACGACGACGAGCTAGACGAACTACTCCGAGAAGCCCGCGAGCACGAGCAGTGGCTCGACGGGCTCGCCGCCCGCGAGAAGGACCGACTCGGCGTCACGCACCTGCAGGTCGACCGGAACAAGACCGACGGCTACTACATCCAAGTGGGAAACTCCGAGACCGACGCGGTCCCCGAGGAGTACCGCGAGGTGAAGTCGCTGAAGAACTCCACGCGGTACACCACCGAGGAACTGGAGGAGCGCGAGCGCCGGATTCTGCGCGTCGAGGAGGAGCGCGGCGACCTCGAATACGAACTGTTCGACGGCCTCCGCGAGTGGGTGGGCGGACACGCGGAAGCGCTCCAGCGCGTCGGGCGCGCGCTCGCGGAACTGGACGCGCTCGCGAGCCTCGCCGAGCACGCCGCCGCGAACCGCTGGGTTCGCCCGGAACTCGTAGACGGCGACGACCTCGCAATCGAGGGCGGCCGCCACCCCGTGGTCGAGCAGACCACGGAGTTCGTCCCGAACGACGCCGCGTTCGGCGACGGGCGGCGGTTCCTCGTCGTCACGGGTCCGAACATGAGCGGGAAGTCGACGTACATGCGCCAGGTCGCGCTCATCGTGTTGCTCGCGCAGGTCGGGAGCTTCGTGCCAGCGGACAGCGCCCGCGTCGGGCTCGTGGACGGCATCTACACGCGCGTCGGCGCGCTCGACGAACTCGCGCAGGGCCGCTCGACGTTCATGGTGGAGATGCAGGAGCTGAGCCGCATCCTCCACGCCGCGACCGAGCGCTCGCTCGTGATTCTGGACGAGGTCGGCCGCGGCACGGCGACCTACGACGGCATCTCCATCGCGTGGGCGGCTACCGAATATCTGCACAACGAGGTCCGTGCGAAGACCCTGTTCGCGACCCACTACCACGAGCTGACGGCGCTCGCGGACCACCTCGCGGACGTCGCGAACGTCCACGTGGCGGCGGAGGAGCGGAACGGCGACGTGACGTTCCTGCGGACGGTGCGGGACGGCGCGACGGACCGCTCGTACGGCGTCCACGTCGCCGACCTCGCGGGCGTCCCCGACCCGGTCGTGGACCGCTCGCGGGAGGTGCTCGACCGGCTGCGCGAGGAGAAGGCGGTCGAAGCGCGCGGCTCCGCGAGCGAACCCGTGCAGGCGGTGTTCGACCTCGAATCCGGGACGTTCGAGGCGAGCGGCGGGAGCGACGAACGGGGCGTCGAGAGTGCCGCGGACGGCGGCGAGGCCGGCGGGCTCGACCCCGAGGCCCGGGAGGTGCTCGACGACCTGCGGGGCGTGGACGTCGAGGAGACGCCGCCGGTGGAACTGCTCTCGCGCGTGCAGGAGTGGCAGCGGCGGCTGGACGGGGAGTGACGAGCGCCGAGGCCGTCTTTATAGTCCAGCCGGCCGTCGCGTGAACTGTGTCAACGTTCGTCGTCGTCGGCGGTGACGCCGCCGGCATGTCCGCCGCCAGCAAAGCGAAACGGGACGACCCCGACCTCGACGTCGTCGTCTTCGAGAAGGGCGAGTGGGTGTCGTACGGCGCCTGCGGGCTGCCGTACTACGTCAAGGGCGAGATCCAGTCCCTCGACGACCTCGTGTCGGTCACGCCCGAGGAGTTCCGCGAGGAGCGTGACGTCGACCTCCGGACCGGCCACGAGGTCGTCGACGTCGACCCCGAGAGCCGAGTCGTCACGGCGCAGAGTGACGACGGGGAGCTGCGACAGGAGTACGACCACCTGCTCGTCGCGACCGGGGCGGAAGCGGTCACGCCGTCCATTGAGGGGATGGACCGCGAGGGCGTCTACACGCTCGGGTCGATGTCGGACGGGCGCGACCTCCGGGAGTACGTCGGCCGGGCGCGCTCCGACGAGGACCTCCAGCAGCCCGACCGCGGGCCGGCGTGCCAGTTCCTCGAGACGTGCAACGGGCCCGTGGGAATCGTCGGCGGCGGGTACATCGGCGTGGAGATGGCGGAGGCGATCGCGGCCAACGGCTTCGAGGTCCACCTGTTCCAGCGCGGCGACCGCATCCTGAAGGAGTTCAGCGAGGCGACGAGCGAGGCCGTCCTCGACCACCTCCGCGACGAGGACGTCGCGGTCTACCTCGGCGAGGAAGTCGAGGGACTCGCGGGCCGCGACCGGGTCGAGGCAGTCGTCACGGGCGACGGGCGCGTCCCGGTGGAGATGGTGCTCGTCGGGACGGGCGTGCGTCCGCGGACCGACCTCGCCGAGGACGCCGGTATCGAACTCGGGGAGACGGGCGCAATTGCGACCGACGCGTACCGGGAGACGAACGTCCCGGACGTGTACGCGGCCGGGGACTGCGCCGAAGCCGAGCACGTCGTCACCGGCGAACCGGCGCACGTGCCGCTGGCGCTGACCGCGAACCGTCACGGGCGAGCGGTCGGGAAGACCGTCGCGGGGGAGCCGACGGAGGGCGGCCGCGTCGCGGGGACGGCGGCGGTCAAAGCGTTCGAGATGGAGGCCGCCCGCACCGGCGTCCTCGACCACGAGCGCGCCCGCGAGGCCGGCTTCGAGCCGATGACCGAAACCATCGACGCGAAGTCCCGCGCCGGCTACTACCCGGAGGGCGGGACCGTACGGGTGACGCTCACCGTCGACCGGCCGTCCGGCCGCGTGCTGGGCGGGAGCCTCGCGTCCGAGTACGGCGAGGGCGCCGTCCACCGGAGCCACGCGCTCGTCGGCGCGGTGACCGAGGGCGTCGCCGTCGACGAGCTCTCGAACTACGACCTCGCGTACGCGCCGCCGTTCAACACGACGTGGGACCCCGTGCTGACCGCCGCGAAAGTGGTCGACGGCAAGCGCTGAGTGTTCCTGGCCGACCCAGACCTTTGTGTCCGGCGGGCGTACTGCGGGTATGGGCGAGCAACGCTACGAGTACCGCGTGGAGCCGATGTCGGTCGCCCCGGACGAACTGCGCAACGAGCGCTACGAGTTCGACGACACCCTCAACGAGGTCGCCAGCGACGGCTGGGTGCTGGAGAGCACGCTGCGGGTCGACAGCTCGACGTTCCTGTTCGTGTTCGCCCGGCCGGTCGAGTCGTAGTCACTCCCAGTCGATATCGCTGGAGCGCTCCGAGGACCGGAGGATGAACGGTCCGATGGCGAGCGTGCGCTTGGCGATGGTCGCGAGCCGGAGGATGTACGTCGACAGCAACACGAACGGCGCGAGGCCGACGGTGACGCCGGCGCTGGTGACCCAGACGAGGTTGTCGACGCCGAGGGTCGCCCCGGTGAACGTGGTCGGGGAGAGGTACAGCGCCATCGACCCGGTGACGACGAGCGCGGGAATCGTCGTGTAGATGATGTTCCGGGAGAGGTCGACGAGCTCCCACTGGAAGTACAGCGTCTTGATGTACTCGCGGGCCGGCCCGAAGAAGCTCAGCACCTGCACGAGGGCGACGAGCGCGCGCTCCTCGTCCTCGGAGAGGTCGTCGTCGTAGAGGTCGCGGATGCGCCGCGCGCGGTAGATCTTCTCGCTGTAGTTGTAGTCGAGGACGGCCTCGACGACCGCGTACTCGCCGAACGTCCGGTCGTCGAGCTTCGCGACGACCTCGTCGGCGTGGTCGGCGAGGTGGTCGGTGAACTGCGTCACGTCGTCGACGAGCTCGCCGTTGTCGTTGCCCTCGACGGCCGCCCGGAACGCCGCCGCGTTCTCGCGGCTGTTGTCGATGAGCGCCTGGAGGAACGACTCTGGCTCCGGCGGGCTGATCGAGTGAAAGATCGCCTCGACGTCGTCCCGGAACGACATCGCGTCGCTCATGCGGTCGCGGTGCTTGCCGATCGGCCCGATCTCCTGGGAGAGCACGAGCTGGGTGATGGTGACGACGAGCGTGACGCCCGTGATGAGCGCGCCGACGAGCGCCTGGAACACGTAGCGACTGGGGCCCATGTTCACCATGAACGCTCGGAACGGCGCCAGTGCCCCGAGCACCACGAAGCAGCCGAACATCGCGGCCGACACCACGGCGGTCAGGAGCAGCCGGTTGGCGTTGAGCAACACCCACAGCCGCTTCCGGTCGAAGGTGCCCCCGACCCGCCCCCGCATCGTGTACTCGGGTTGGTCGTCGCCCATACTCTAGAGTCGTCACAGCGGCTGACAAAGGTGACGGCGGTCCGAGCGCAACGGGGGATTGATACGCGCGGCGCGCCTGCCGGCGAGTATGACAGGCGGCGACCGCATCCGCGAGCTCGACGACGCGACCGTGGCCCAGATCGCCGCGGGCGAGGTCGTCGAACGGCCCGCGAGCGTGGTGAAGGAGCTCGTGGAGAACAGCCTCGACGCGGGCGCCGCGAGCGTCGACGTCACGGTCGAGCGCGGCGGCCGAGACCGGATCGTGGTCGCGGACGACGCCCGCGGGATGACCGGCGAGGACCTCCGGACGGCGGTCCGCCAGCACACGACGAGCAAGCTCAGCGACGCCAGCGAGCTGGAAGCCGTGGCGACGCTAGGGTTCCGCGGCGAAGCCCTCTACACCATCGGCTCCGTCTCGCGGATGACGGTGACGACGCGCGCCCGGGACGCGGGCGACTCGGGCTCGACGCTCACCGTCGAACACGGCGAGATTGGGGACGTGCGGCCCGCTGGCCGACCTGCGGGGACGACCGTCGAAGTCGCGGACTTGTTCGCGGAGACGCCGGCGCGCCGGAAGTACCTCAAACGGCCGGCGACGGAGTTCGCGCACGTCAACCGCGCGGTGACGCGGTACGCGCTCGCGAACCCCGAGGTCGCGGTGTCGCTGACCCACGACGGACGAGAGGTATTCGCGACGACCGGCACCGGGGACGTGCGGGACGCGGCGCTGGCGGTGTACGGCCGCGAGGTCGCGCAGTCGCTCGTTCCAGTCGAAGCGACCTCCGAGGGTCCCGTGGAGCGCGTCCACGGCTACGTCTCGGAGCCGGAGACGACGCGCTCGACCCGCGAGTACCTCGCGACGTACGTGAACGGCCGGTCGGTCCGGGACTCGGTGCTCCGCGAGGCCGTCCTCGACGCGTACGGCGGCCAGCTCGCCGCGGACCGCTACCCGTTCACCGTGCTGTTCGTGGAGACCGAGGGCGTGGACGCGAACGTCCATCCCCGGAAGATGGAGGTCCGCTTCGAGCAGGAAGACGCCGTGCGGGCGGCCGTCGAGGACGCGGTCCGGGACGCGCTGCTCGATGCGGGCATCGTGCGCTCGCAGGCGCCCCGCGGGACGTCGAAGCCCGGCGACGCGGCGATTTCACCGGCGAGCGACGACGACCAGTCGTCGGTGCAGACGCCAGCCCGGGGGCGGGACGCGAACACAGGTGCAGCGGCGGGCGACAGTACCACGGGGGCGGAATCGAGCCGCGCGAGCACGGAACGGCAGGCGCGCGCGACGGACTCGCTGGCGGGGGACGAGCCCGAGTCGACCGAGCGGAAGCCGAGCGCGAGCGAGCCGACGCGAGACGCGTCGACGAGCGATAACGACACCAGCGAGCGCGCGAGCACTCGTTCGTCGTTCGACGCACCGACGGAGAACGCCCGGCTCACCGAGACCAGCAGCGCGGAGGACGACGGCGCGACGGGCGACTTCGACTCGCTGCCGGAACTTCGCGTGCTCGGTCAGCTGGCGGAGACGTACGTGGTCGCGGAGAGCGACGACGGGCTCGTGCTCGTCGACCAGCACGCGGCCGACGAGCGCGTCCACTACGAGCGCCTCCAGGAGCAGGTCGGCGGCGCGTCGCAGGCGCTCGTCTCGCCGGTCGAACTGGAGCTGACGGCGGGCGAGGCGGCGGTCTTCGACGCCGCTGTCGAAGCGTTGCGGGCGCTCGGGTTCGACGCGGAGCGCTCGGAGCGGACGGCGCGCGTGACGGCGGTGCCGGCGGTGCTGGCGGACGTCCTCGACCCCGAACTGGCGCGGGACGTGCTCGCGGACTTCGTCGCGGACGCGGGCGGCGACCCGGTCGCGGACGCCGCCGACGAGCTGCTCGCCGATCTGGCGTGCCGGCCCGCGGTGACGGGGAACACGTCGCTGACGGAGGGGTCGGTGGTGTCGCTGCTGGACGCGCTGGACGGCTGCGAGAACCCGTACGCGTGCCCGCACGGCCGGCCGACGCTGATTCGCGTGGACGCCGACGAGCTCGCCGAGCGCTTCGAGCGGGACTACCCCGGACACGGCGGCCGGCGGCGGGAAGACGGCGGGAACTAAACCCTCGCCGGACAACCGCGGGGTATGGACCTCGTGACGTTCGGCGAGACCCTGCTCCGGTTCTCGCCGTCGGAACAGGAGCGGCTGGAGCGCGCGACCGAACTGGAGTTCCGCGCGGCGGGCGCGGAGAGCAACGTCGCGGTGAACGCGGGCCGGCTGGGCGCGGAGACGGCGTGGCTGTCGAAGCTGCCGGACTCGCCGCTCGGCCGGAAGGTGACGGCGACGCTGCGCGCGCAGGGCACCGAGCCCGACGTGGCGTACAGCGAGGACGGCCGACAGGGGACGTACTACCTCGAACCCGCGGGCGAGCCCCGCGGGACGAACGTCGTCTACGACCGCGCGAACGCCGCGGTGACGACGGCGACGCCGGACGAGCTCGCGACCGAGCGCGTGGAGGCGGCCGACTACTTCTACACGAGCGGCATCACGCCCGCGCTCTCGGAGACGCTCGCGGAGACGACCGCGGCGCTGCTGGAGCTGGCGAGCGACGCGGGGACGACGACGGCGCTGGACGTGAACTACCGCGCGAAGCTCTGGGAGCCCGAGGAGGCCCGCGAGGTGCTGGAGACGCTGTTCCCGGACGTGGACGTGCTCGTCGTCGCGGCGCGGGACGCCCGGCGCGTGCTCGCCCGCGAGGGGGACGCCGAGGGGATCGCGCGCGAGCTAGCAGAGGAGTTCGGCTTCGAGACGGTCGTCGTGACGCGGGGCGCGGACGGCGCGCTCGCGCTCCACGGCGGCGACGTCCACGCGCAGCCCGCGTTCGAGTCGGACACCCACGACCCGGTCGGGACGGGGGACGCGTTCGTCGGCGGGTTCCTCGCGCGGCGCATCGAGGGCGGGAGCGTGCCCGACGCCCTGGAGTGGGGCGCGGCGACGGCGGCGCTGAAGCGCACGATACCCGGCGACACGGCGCTCGTCACGCGCGAGGAGGTCGAGAACGTGCTGACGGGCGGGACGGGCGAAATCGACCGCTAGTAGCCCTGGGCGTTGCCGTCTTTCCGTGGCTCCGTGGCCGCGGACAGCGTGCCGCCGTCGTTTCTGACGATCTGCGCGCCGCCGAACTCGTCCATCGGCTGCAGACGAACGTCGTGGTCCTTCCGCGCGAGCTTCGCGGCCACGTCGGAGTCGAAGTGCGGTTCGACGGCGAGCTCGCCGCTCTCGCGGTAGCGCCAGCGCGGCCGGTCGAGGGCGGCCTGCAGCGGCTGGTCGTAGTCGACGACGTTCGAAATCACCTGCACGTGGCCCTGTGGCTGCATGTAGCCGCCCATCACGCCGAACGCCGCCCAGTCGTCCTCGCCGAGCTTCGCGATGCCGGGAATCAGCGTGTGGAACGGGCGCTTGCCGGGTTCGATGCTGTTCGGGTGCTCGGAGTCGAGGGAGAACGACGACCCGCGGTTCTGGAGCGCGATGCCGGTGTCGCCGGCGACCAGCCCGGAGCCGAAGCCCGCGAACCGGGAGTTGATGTAGGAGACGACGTTGCCCTCGTCGTCGGCGACGCAGAGCAACACGGTGTCGGCGTCCTCCGCGTTGGCGTCCGGCACGCCGAACGAGACGTCGCCGTTGCACGTCTCGCCGACCTCTCGAGCGCGTTTGGCCGCCCACTCCTTGGAGGCGAGCGGCGGGTGGTCCTCGTACTCGGGGTCGGTGACGTAGCGGTGGCCGTCGTGGAACGCGAGCTTCGTCGCCTCCGCGAGGTAGTGCGCGCGCTCCGGGGAGTCCAGCGGGTGGTCGCCGGCGCCCAGTTCCTCGGCGATGTTGAGCGCTTCCAGCGCGATGAACCCCTGGTTGTTCGGCGGGAGCTCGTAGACTTCCGCGCCGTTGTACGTCGTGGAGACGGGGTCGAGGAACTCCGGCTCGAAGTCTGCGAGGTCCTCGGTGGTGAGGAAGCCGCCCTTCGACTGGACCTCCTCGGCGATGGCCTGCCCGATGTCGCCCTCGTACACGACGTCGGCGCCCTCGTCGGCGATGCGCTGGAGCGTCTCGCCGAGCGCCGGGAGCGATACTTCCTGCCCGACATCGGGCGTCTCGCCGTCGAAGAGGTAGGCGTCGCGGGCGTGCTCGTCGTCGAACAGCGCCTCGCCGTGCTCCCACTGGGCGGCGACGCGCTCGGAGACAGGGTAGCCGTCCGTGGCGTACCGGATGGCGGGCTGGAGGAGGTCCGAGAGGTCCCGCCGACCGAACTTCTCTACGGTGGCCTCCCACCCGCGGGCGGTGCCGGGGACGGTGACGGCGTGCGGGCCGCTATCCGGCATCTCGGCGTCCGCAGGTGCGACGTCCTGGTCGTCGGCGACGGCCTCGCGGACGTTCTCGATAGTCGCGTCCGCCGGGGCGTGTCCGCAGGAGCGCATCGCGCCGACGTCGCCGTCGGCAGTCCGGTAGCACGCGAACACGTCGCCACCGAGCCCCGTGGAGGTCGGTTCGACGACGTTCAACGCGGCGGCGGTCGCGACGGCGGCGTCGAAGGCGTTGCCGCCGTCTTCGAGCACTGAGATACCGGCCTGCGCGGCCAGCGGCTGGCTCGTGGCGACGACGCCGCGCTGCCCGTAGACGGTCGAGCGCCGCGACGAGAATCTGTCGAGGTCGGGGGAGTCCATACGCGAAGGCGCGCCGCGACCACCGTAAATGTGAGCGAACCAGCGAACCCGGTGTGCGCCGCGACGGGCCGAAACCATTTCTCCCGGGCGGCCGTCCGTCTCGGTATGACGCGACCGCACGTAGTCGTCGTCGGGGCGTACGGGAGCGCTGGCGTCGCGGCCGCCGAGGCGCTCGCCGAGGCGGACGTGGAGCTGACACTCGTGGACGACGGCGAGCCCGGCGGCGGGCTCTGCATCCTGCGCGGCTGCATGCCGTCGAAGGAGGTGCTGTCGGCGGCCGCACACCGGTACCAGGCGCGCCACGACCCCCGGCTGACGGGAGCGCCGCCGGGCGTCGACCTGGAGGCGGTCGTCGAGCGCAAGGACGACAACGTGCTCGGGTACGCCGAGCACCGCCGGGAGGCCGTCCACGACCTCGCGGAGCGCGAGCACGTCACCTTCCACCACGAGACCGCGGCGTTCGTCGACGACCGGACGCTCGACGTCGGCGGCGAGCGAATCGAGGCGGACTACGTCGTGGTCGCGACCGGGTCGTCGCTGAACGTCCCCGACATCGACGGCATCGACGACGTGGACTGGATGGGGAGCCGGGACGTGCTGGACGCGACCGAGTTCCCGGACTCGGGGGTGGTGATGGGGTTCGGGTACGTCGGCCTCGAACTCGTACCGTACCTCTCGGAGGCCGCGGGCATGGACCTCACCGTCATCGAACACCACGACCGGCCGCTGCACGACTACCACCGGTCGTTCGGCGAGGAGATTCTGGAGATGTACCGCGAGGAGTTCGGCGTCGAAGTCCGCACGGAGGTCTACGAGGAGCGCGTCGAATCCACGGAGGACGGCGTGCGCGTCCACCTCGACGACGGATCGACCGCGGAAGGGGACCAGCTGTTCCTGTTCACCGGCCGCGAGCCCGCGTTCCCGGACGGGATGGGCGAGACGAATCTCGCCTCGGAGACCGGCTGGGTGCGCGACACGATGCAGACCGAGCACGACGACCGCGTGTTCGTCGTCGGGGACGCCGTCGGCGACCGGATGCTGCTGCACACCGCCAAAGAAGAGGGGTACACGGCGGGCCGGAACGTCCGACGGCTACTCGGCGGGGAGGAACTGGAACACTACGACCCGCTGCCCCACGTCGTGATGTTCGCGGGCGCGGGCGTCTTCCCGTTCGCGTCGCTCGGCCTGCAGGACTGGGAGGCCCGCGAGAACGGCCACGACGTGGTGACCGCCCAGCGGGACGCCAGCGACGACGGCGTGTTCGCGGCGAAGGACAACGAGCGCGGGACCGCGCGGCTGGTCGTCGACGCCGACGACGGCACCGTGCTCGGCTACCACGGCCTCCACTACGACGCCGACACGATGGCGAAGACGATGCAGGTGGTACTGGACGCGGGGATGGACGTCCGCGACCTGCCCGACCGCGCGTACCACCCGACGACGCCTGAGATTCTCGACGGCCTGTTTCGGGAGGCCGCCGGCCAGTTGTAGCGAGCGCCGGCGGCGCTACTCGGGGCGCAGCCACGCGGTGTCGTACTCGCCGAGCACGCTGTCGACGGCGCTCGCGAGGTCCTCGAAGCGGTCGGTCGGCAGGCGGTCGGTGGTGACGAACGCGCCGTGGTAGCCGTGGATGACCCGCGTGAGGTAGCCGTGCTCGAACGCGCGAATGGTGAACCGGTAGTCGCCGAGCTCGGTGTCCTCGTAGATGCGCTTGGACTTGAAGCCGCTGCGCTCGGCGTTCGCGAACCCCATGATGTTCGCGCCGGGTTCGAGGTCGTCCCGGAGGTACACCTGCTGCTCGCGGGTGGTGTCGAAGTACGTGACGCTGCGGAGGCGGTCGCCGACCGTGGTGCGACAGATGCTGACGAGCTCCTCGGTGAACTCCTCGTCGAGGTAGTCCTCGCTGGTTCCCATACGGGTTCTGCGACGGGTGCCAGCAAAAAACTAGGGCGGCGGTCCCGGTAGCCCGGAACACTCGTCGCGTGGCCTACAACGTTATAGGCGGGCCGGGCAAACGACGAGGCATGTCCGACGCAGAGAGCGGCGACGCCGAGTTCGACGACGAGCCGAGCGCGCTCGGCGTGAAAGTCGGGAGCACGCGGACGGTGGTCTCCTCGGGGGACGCCGCCGACCCGAACGTGCTCCGGACGCTGACCTGTCTGGCGACCTACGAGGACGCGCTCACCGGCGAGGAGCACGTCCTCTACGGCGAGGAAGCGGCGACCGAGTACCCCGACCGCGTGCGTTACATGCTCCGGTCGGGGCTGCCCGAGGACGAGGAGACGACGGACCTCGCGAAGACGTTCCTGGCGGAGTTCGCGCGCTCGAACGGCCTCCCCGAGGACTCCGTGGTCGTCTACGCCATCCCGACCATCGACAACGACGTCGGGCTGGAGCGGCTCTCGGAGATCATCGAGGACGGCCCCATCGGCGAGCGGCTGGTGCGGTCGTACCCCGAGTCGCTGTGCGGCGCGGTGCCCGCGCTCGGCGACGACCTCGAAGCTATCGAGGAGACGTTCGTCGCGGTGAACATGGGGTCGACGAACCTCGAGGCGTGCGCGTACCGCCGCGGCGAGCAGCTCGCGCCGTTCTCGACGGGCGCGATCACGGGCACGGAGGTCGACCGCCGCATCGCGAACTACGTCGAGGAGGAGACCCAGGGTCGCGTGAACGTCGACCTCACGACCGCCCGCGAGTACAAGGAGACCCACGCGGACTTCGAGGACTACGAGCCGTTCAGCGACATCATCCAGCAGCCCGGCGGCGGCACCTACGAGTTCACCATCGAGGACAGCGTGATGGACGCCGTCGACGAGTACGTCGACGACGCGGTCGACGAGGTGGCGAACGTGTTCATGCCGGAGCTCGCCAACGACTACATGAAGATCTACCAGCAGGCCCTCGAGAACCCGGTCGTGCTGACGGGCGGGATGGCGTGCATCCCGGGCGTCGTCGACGAGTTCGAGGAGCGCCTCGGCGAGGAGCTCGAACGCGACGTCGAGGCGACGACCGCGGACGACCCGGCGACGGCTGCCGCCCAGGGCGCCCACCGCATCGCCGCGCGGCTCGTGGAACTGGGCGAGTACTGACGCGGCAACGCTTTTCTTCCCGGCGGCAAATCATCCGCCGGGATGGTCCCCGACCCGCGAGACGACTCTCCGACCCGAGACGTGTCGCTGCCGGACGGCCGCACGCTGGCGTACGCAGAGTTCGGCGACCGCGACGGCGAACCGGTGTTCTTCTTCCACGGCACACCCGGCTCTCGGCTGTCCGGGAGCCTCGGGAACGACGTGAAAGACGAGGTCGGTGCGCGCGTCGTCGCACCGGACCGGCCGGGATTCGGCGCGTCCGACCCCCAGCCCGGCCGGGGGTTCGCGGACTGGGCGGGCGACGTCGCGGCGCTCGCCGACGAACTCGGTATCGACGAGTACGGCGTCGTCGGGTTCTCCGGCGGCGGGCCGTACGCGCTGGCGTGCGCGGCGCACACGCCCGAGCGCGTCACGCGCTGCGCGGTCGTCTCGGGCGTCGGCCCGCCCGGCGCCGAGCGCGGCGACCTCGGGTTCGAGCGCGTGCTGGCGGCCGCTGCCCGCGTGTCCCCACACCTGGGCCGGCCGTTCGTCTGGCTGATGGCGCGCGTCGTCGAGCGCGCGGAGACGTTCACGGACGTCGTCGGCGAGCAGGGCAGCGACCTCGCGGGGCCGCGGTACGGGGAGACGGGGCGGGTCTTCCTCGCGGACTTCCGAGAGGGGCTCTCGCAGGGCACGCGACCGCTGGCGGCCGAGTACGGCCTGCTCTACGGCGACTGGGACTTCGACTTGGGGGACGTCGACGCACCGACGCGCGTGTTCCACGGCGACAGCGACGAGAACGTGCCGCTGGCGGCCGGCGACCGCGTCGCCGACGAGGTGCCGAACGCCGACCTCACGGTGTGCGCCGACAGCGGACACTTCCAGCCGATCGTCGAGCACGTCCGCGACGTCTACGGCTGGGTGGTCGCAGGCGACGAAGAGGAAACCGGCGAGTGAGCTACGAGGGGACCGTGCAGCCCTCGACGTACTCGACGTCCGCGACGGAGTCGATGGCGGGGTCGTCGCCGCAGACCGGGCAGTCCGGGTTCTTCGCGACCGGCACCGTCTCGAAGGTCATGTCGCCCGCGTCGTAGAAGAGCAGGCGGCCGGTCAGGAGCTCGCCGTAGTCGAGCAGCCCCTTCACGCACTCCGTCGCCTGGATGCAGCCCATCGTCCCGGGGAGGATGCCGAGCACGCCCGCGGTCGAACAGTCCGGAATCGTCCCTTCTGGTGGCGCTTCCGGGAACAGACAGCGGTAGCACGCGCTGCCGGGCTCGTACGTGATGGCCTGCCCCTCGAAGCGGTAGATTGCGGCGTGGCTGAACGGGATTCCGCGGAGCACGCAGGCGTCGTTGACGAGGTAGCGGGTCGCGAAGTTGTCCGAGCAGTCCACGACGAAGTCGACGCCGTCGAGGAACTCGCCGACGTTGTCCTGATCGAGGCGCTCGACGTGGGCGTCGACGTCCACGTCGGGGTTGAGGTCCGTGACGTACTCGCGGGCGCTCTCGGCCTTCGGCCGGCCGACGTCGGCGTCCGCGTGGATGATCTGGCGCTGGAGGTTCGAGCGCTCGACGTCGTCGTGGTCGACGATGCGCAGGCGGCCGACGCCCGCGGCCGCGAGGTACTGGATGACCGGCGCGCCCAGACCGCCCGCGCCCACCACGAGTACGTCGCCGTCGAGCAGGCGCTTTTGCCCCTCGGCGCCGACGTCGTCCATGATGATGTGCCGCGAGTAGCGGTCGAGCTGCACCGGGTCGAGGTTGAGCCCGGACATGCCCGAAGGAAAGGTGGGGACCGGGGTAAGCGTTTCCCGTCGAGCGCCGGTGCTGCCGCTGGCGGGCTGGCGCGAAAGAACTACGGGTACCCCTACCCGGCAGTGACCCCTATCGACTCCCACGGTAAATGTCTTGTCAGGATCGCGGGGCGCCAGCGGGGGCGACGACGCGTCCACGAACCGACCGTTAAGGCCGCGTAAGCCCTCCTTACTGCCGAACCGTTCGAGTAGGACGATGTTACCCGGCTGCGAGCGGTCGGCGCACTGTGACCGCGGGCGTTCGGAGCCGATTGAGGGGAAACGGCGGGGACCGCGCTCGTTTTTGGCGGCTGCTGACACGTTCCGCGGTCCGTCAAAGCGAAGGGATCACCCAGAAAGATTATCTCTCGTTCGCCCATACGTGGGAAGCGTCGCGTCCCCTCTCTGCGACTACCGATACCGAGCGTACGCCGACGACGCGCGGTTCGGGGCTCGCGGCAAGCGATTACTGTGATGAACAGAGACCCCACGAACACGGACGACGCGGACCGTATCGTTCGAGTGGAGTGGACAGACGCCGGCAGCCCCAGCGAGGGCGTCGTCGAGGCGCTGTCGACTGCGACCGACAGCGACCCCCTCGACACCGAACCGCTCCAGCACTACGTCGACACCGAGTCTCTCGACGCGCTCGTCGAGGCGAACCGGGGCGACCACGTGCGCGTGACGTTCGCGTACGGCGACCTCGGCGTCGTCGTGGAGAGCACCGGCACCGTCGACGTCTTCTCCGAGCCGCTCACCGTCGAGTGACGCGGCGGACGATTCTCCACGCCGCTCGCCGACGACGAGTCACGACTGTGAGCGTGGGTCGTCGTCGCCGAACAGCAGCGTCTCGCCGGGCATCGTGTAGCCCTCCGAATCGAGTTTGACGCCCGCGTTGAGGCTGGTGTTGATACCGGTCTTGGCGTCGTCGCCGAGCACGACACCGAACTTCCGGCGGCCCGTGGACGTGCGCTCGCCCTTCACGACGACCTCGACGGGCTGGTCGTCGTGGCGGAGGTTCGCGACCTTCGTGCCGGCGCCGAGATTCACGTCCCGGCCGAGCACGCTGTCGCCGACGTACGCGAGGTGGCCCGCGGTCGCGCCCGCCGAGAACACGCTGTTCTTCACTTCGACGCTGTGGCCGACGCTCGCGTCGCGGCCGAGCAGGGTCGCGCCGCGCACGTACGCGTTCGGCCCGATGGACGCGCCTTCCCTGACGAGCGCGGGGCCTTCGACGACGACGCCGGCGTCGACTTCCGCGCCCTCCTCGACGACCACGTCGCCGCGGAGGTCGGCGTCCTCGTGGACGTCGCCGTCGATCCGGCGGTCGAGTTCGCCGAGCTTCCACTCGTTGGCTTCCAGGAGCTCCCACGGCCGGCCGACGTCCAGCCAGCGGTCGAACGCGACGGGCGTCACGTCGACGCGCTCGCACGCGCGTTCGAGGACGTCAGTGAGTTCGAGTTCGCCGCGCTCGCTCTCGCCGACGTCGAGCCACGCCTGGGCCGCCGCGGGGAAGACGTACGCGCCCGTGTTCACGAGGTCCGACGGCGGGTCCGCGGGCTTCTCGGTGACGCCCGTGACCCGGCTGCCGTCGTCGCTGGTGTGGAGGACGCCGTACGAGGAGGGGTCGTCAACGCGGAACGATCCGACGGCGGGGCCGTTGCCGTACAGCTCTTCGAGGCCGCGCTCGTCGTGGAGGGCGTCGCCGTTCAGCACCACGAACGGCTCGTCGTCGTCGAGTTCGGGGGCGGCCGCGCGCACGGCGTCGGCGGTGCCGCGCTGGGACTCCTGCTCGACAGTCGTCACGGGAACGCCGCGGAACTCGTCGCCGAAGTACTCGCGGACGTCTCCGCCGCGGTAGCCGACCACGACCACGAGCCGGGAGGCCCCGGTCTCGACCGCGGTCTCCGCGGCGTGCCCGACGAGCGGCTCGCCGGCGACAGGGAGCATCGGTTTCGCGACGTTCGCGGTCAGCGGCGCCATTCGCGTACCCCGCCCTGCAGCGAGGAGAACTGTCTGCATACTCCCACCATCGGGAAACTACAATAAAACGATACCACCTGAGACGCGTCACACTAGCTCGCGGCGGAGCCCTCGCGCGGTCCACAGCGCGAGCGCGCCGATGGCGACGAACAGCGCCGCCATCGGGACCGGGTTCTCGGTCCGCAGGAGGGTCGGCGCGAAGAGGAGGATGGCCGCGATTCCGGCCGCGATGAGACTCGTCAGCAGGAGTCCGAGCAGGCGGAGCCGGAACCGGAGCGAGTCGAGTGCGGACACGGGGAGCGAGGCCGCGAGGCGGCCCTCACTCGTTCGTAGTCCCGCAGTCGCTTCGTTACCAGGCTCGTACGCGCACACAACGCGAGCTTACGCGCCGCGGCGCAGTGGGGTGGAGAGCCGGAACGGCTCAGACCATCGTTTCGAGGTCGCAGACGCTGTCCTCGCCGGCGACGAGGAACGCGTCCTCGCGGAGCATGTCCTCGTCGGAGGGGAGCACGAGCACCTGCTGTTCGCCGCCGGTCGCGGTCCGGATGACGTCGAGATCGATCGCCTCGTAGCCGAGGTCCTCGGACGGGTCGGGGTCCTGGGAGACGTCCCACCAGTCCACCGACTGTGAACTCATCGACATCAGGCGTTCCGGTCGATGCTAACGGCGGCGTCGCCGTCCACGGTGATCTCGGTGATCTCGCCACCGAAGCGGTACGCGTCGACGCCGCTGCCGACGAGACCGATGACCTTGCCGTCGCGCGCGAAGTCCTCGAGGATGGCCCAGTTCGTGTCGTTGGCGCCCTCCTCGCTGAGTTCGGGGTCGCGGACGACGTCGCCGGAGACGGTGAACGTGTACGCGGTCACGTCGTTGGCCTCGCCGTCGACGGTCAGCACGTGGGGCGTCTCGGTGCCCGAGTCCGTGCTGTCGTCGGTCGTCGAGTCCTCCGTGGTGGAGTCGTCGGTCGTGCTGTCAGTGGTCGTGCTGTCGTCCGTGGTGGAGTCGTCAGTCGTGGAATCCTTCGTGGTGGCGTCGTCCGTGGTCTCCTCGAAGCTGGCGGGGTCGACGACCTCGCCGTTCAGGATGACGTCGAAGTCGTAGTCCTGGACGTCCCAGCTGAACGACTGGATCTGGCCGTCGACGAGGTAGGCGTCGCCGTAGCCGTCGTTGCCGGTGAAGCCGGTGACGGTGACCGTGCCGTCGCCGTTGTCCGTGACGGAGTCGCCGTTGCCGGCGCTGACCGTGTCGGACGTCTCGTGGAGTTCGGCGGTGCCGTCGACGACGAACTCGTAGTTGAGGCCGCCGGACTGGCGGGCGACGACTTCGAGCACGTCGGCGTTGTCCTCGCTCAGGGTGAGGAGCTCGCGGAACGTCGTGGTCGTGCCGTTCACGGAGACGTCGAGGCCGAAGTCCTCGGGGACGTCGTAGTCGACGACGTCGCCCGTGTAGCGGTAGGAGTCGAGCTCGTCCGGGCTGAGGTCGACGCTCGTGGCCGTCATCGTGCCGTCGCCGTTGTCGACGATGGTGTCCGTGTCCGGTTCCGCCTCGCCCGCGAACGCGAGCGAACCGGCGACCGTGAACGAGACGTTCGCGGCCGTGGTGTTGTCCGGGCTGGAGTGGAGGACGAGCGTGTCCTCGTTGGTGGTGGTTGCTGTACTACCGTCCCACGGGTTCACGTTTGGGTCGAAACCCTCGATCTCGTCGGCGGCCGCGTAGCCGGTGACCTCCGACGGAAGCGGGTAGTCGACGCTGTCGTCCTCGACGACGCCGTTGCCCGAGTAGTCGGGCTCGATGTTGCGGCTACCGGAGCCGGCGACGACGCAGTCCTCGATGGTGACGTCCATCTGGCCGCCGGACTTGTCGCGGACGAGGTCGCCGTCGGAGTCGTTGTAGAACGCGCAGTTCCGGATTTCGACGGTCGAACCCGCGGCGCCGTCGTGGAGTTCGATGAGGTCTGCGGTGCCGTCGACGTCGAAGAAGACGATCCAGCAGTTCTCGATGACGAGGTGCGCCGGGTGGCGAAGGCGGATGCCACGGGCGTGTGGGGAGTTCGTGGAGTCGGACGAGATGTCGCCCGTGACGGCGACGAGACTGTTGCGGATGTACGTCGTCTCGCTCTCGTCGGTGCCGTCGCGGTGGCCGACGCGGATGTTCGCGATGTTGTTGTTGACCGCCGCGCAGTTCTCGATGGTGACCGGGGGCTTGTCGAGGTACGCGCCGTTGTTCACCATGCGGCCCCACGCGGAGTTCCGGAGCGTTAAGCGGTCGTTACCGCCGTCCGGGGTGTAGAGCGCGCGGTCCTCGCTCTGTTGACCGCCCTCCGGCCAGACGAAGCCGTCGACGGTCGCGCCGGGATAGAGATTGATGCCGGACTTCGCCTCGGGGTTCGAGCCGCGGACCACGATGTTCTCGAGGCTGCCCTCGATGCTGCCGTCCATCGTGCCGGATTCGAGGTTCAGTACGACGTCGCCCTTCTCGCCGCCGCCGATGAGGGCGTCGCCGGAGCCGATGTCGAGACCGCCACCCCAGGCGTACTCGCCGGGGTCGAGCGTGACTTCGCCGTCGGGGGAGGTCGCGGAACTGAGGTCCGAGACCGCTCTCGCGTTGCCCACTAGGTTGGCCGTACCGCCGACTGCGGTGGCGGCGCCGAGAGCCTTCACGAAGGTGCGGCGGTTAACGGAGTGCTCCCCGTCAGTAGCCTCGTCGTTCGCCGCGTTGTCTGTGTTAGGGTCGTCTTGTGCGTCGTTACGCTCGGTGTGGCGTTTCGCCATACTGTGGTAGAGCGAAGTTACCTAAAAGTAGATTCTGACCAGTAACGCTCCACACGATTCACGATTGGTCCGGGATGGCGTCGTTTGGCGACAGACTGGATACTCCTTGTCGACCACTTGCATACGAGACGGGTAGGCGGTACATACCAGTATCGCCGGGCACGCGCTCGCCAGTCAGGACCATCCTAGTGGTTGTATATCTAACCCTACTAGCTGTGTGTCCGCTCCTAACCGGAGTAACGACACGGTAAGGCCAGCGTAAACGCGGTCCTAACGGGTTCGGCGGCTCGTCTAGGGTGAGCCACTGCGGCGAATCAACTCTATAACAATGGCCGCGAGCGCGGACACACGAGTCGTGACTGACCAAGCATCGAGCGGACTGCAAACGCTTCTCGTCGGGCTGGACGGCGTCTGCCACCGGACCCTCGGCCTGCTCGAAGACGACGCCCTCCCCGCGCTGTCCGCGCTGTTCGACCGCGGCACCGTCGCCGACCTCGAGTCCCAGATTCCGCCCTGGACGCCGAGCGCGTGGCCGTCGCTGTACACCGGCACTAACCCGGGGAAACACGGCGCGTTCGACTTCCTCGCGTTCGACGGCTACGACTGGGGCGTGGTGAACCGCAGCCACGTCCGCGAGCACGCCATCTGGGAGCTGCTCGACCGCCGCGGACTGTCCAGCGTGGTGGTGAACGTCCCCGTCACCGGGCCACCGAAGCCGTTCGACGGCGCGCTGATTCCCGGCTACATCGCGCCAGAGGAACCGACCGGCCACCCCGAGGGCGTCACCGACGAGGTAGAAGCCGAGCTCGGCGACTACCGCGTGTACGCGCCCGACGGCGTCGACGGCGACGAGCAGATCGAGTGGTACCGTCGACTCACCCGGATGCGCGGGGAGGCGTTCCGGCACCTCGTCGACGACTACGACCCCGAGTTCGGGTTCCTGCAGTTCCAGCAGACGGACACCGTCTTCCACGAGCGCCCGGAGGACGACGAGGCGGTGCGCGCGGTCTTCGAAACCGTCGACGACGAGCTCGCGGCGACCATCGAGGCCTGCGACCCGGACACCGTGATCGTGGCGAGCGACCACGGCATCGGCCCCTACGAGGGCCGCGAGTTCCGCGTGAACGAGTACCTCCGCGAACGGGGGTTCCTCCAGACGGAGCGCGGCGACGGCGGGATGCCGTCGTGGACGACCGTCGACCGCGACGGCGAGGACGACACGTCGCTCGCGGAGCGCGCGGTCGCGGCGGCGGCGAAAGTCGGTATCACGAGCCACCGCGTCGGCGCGGTGCTCCGGCGGCTCGGCCTCGACGAGTTCGTCCTGGAGCGCGTCTCCACGGACACGGTGCGCGCGGGCACCGAGCGCGTGGACTTCCCCGCGTCGACGGCGTACATGCGCTCGCGGACGGAGCTCGGCGTGCGCATCAACAAGGCCGGCCGGGACCCCGAGGGGACGGTGTCACCGTCGGAGTACCCGTCGATTCGCTCGGACGTCGTCTCCGCGCTGCGGAGCGCGGAGACTCCCGACGGCGAGCCGGTCTTCGAGGAGGTCGCCCCCGCCGAGGACTACTTCCAGGGACCGTACGTCGACGACGCGGTCGACGTGGTCGTGGTACCCGAGGACTTCGAGCACTACCTCTCGGCGTCGATGCGCGGCGACGTGTTCGACGAGCCCTCCGAGCCGTGGAACCACAAGCGCACGGGCCTGCTCGCGCTCGCGGGCGACGGCGTCGACACGGACGCGGACCTCGGGGACGCCCACCTCTTCGACGTCGCGCCGACCGTGCTCGCGTCGCTGGGCGTGCCGCCGAGCGACCGCATGGACGGCGAGCAGCTCCCCGCGGTCGCGCCCGTCGAGCCGGCGTCGTACCCGCCGTTCGACGCCGACCCCGTCTCACACACCGACGACACGGCCGTCGAGCAGCGCCTCGCGAACCTCGGCTACATCGACGACCAACAATGAGCATCGACGCCCGCCCCCTCGACGACAGCGACCGCTGGAACGACCTGCTCGCGGACACGGAACAGCCGACGGCGTTCCACCGCGCGGAAGCCCTGGACGTGCTCGCGGACTACGCGAACGCGGAGGTCCACCGCCTCGTCGGCTACAAGGGCCAGGAGCCGGTGGGGCTCTTCCCCGTGTTCACCGTCGAGAAGGGGCCGATGACGGCCGCGTTCTCGCCGCCGCCGGAGCTCAAGATGCACTACCTCGGGCCGACGCTGCTGAACCGCCAGACGCTGAAGCGGCGGCGCCGCGACAAGCGCCACCGGCGGTTCGTGGACGCGTGCCTCGACTGGCTGAACGAGCACCGCGACCCGCAGTTCATGCAGGTACGGACCGCGCCGGGCTACGACGACGTCCGGCCGTTCGTCTGGCGGGACTTCGACGCGACGCCGCGGTACACGTACGTCGTGGACTACACGCGCGGCGAGGACGAACTGCTGTCGGCGTTCAGCAGCGACGCGCGCAAGAACGTCACGAACGGCTACGACGTCGACTACGAGATACGCGAGGCGGGCGCGGCCGGCATCGAGCACATCGTCGAGCAGGTGCGAGCGCGCCACCAGGCACAGGACGAGTCGTTCCCGATCACGGCCGAGTTCGTGACCGAACTCTACGAGGCGCTGCCCGACGGCGCGATGCGGGCGCACGTCTGCCGCATCGACGGCGAGTTCGCGGGCGGCGTGCTGAACGCGGAGTACGACGGCCGGTCGTTCAACTGGCTCGGGAGCGCGAAGACGGACGCCGACATCCCCGTCAACGACCTGCTGGACTGGGAGTTCGCCCGCGAGGCGATAGACCGGGGCGTGGAGGCCCGGGACCTCGCGGGCGCGAACAACCCCCGCATCGCGCAGTACAAGGCGAAGTTCGCGCCGGACCTGGTGCCGTACTACCGGCTACAGGCCGGGACGAAAACGGGGAGCGTAGCGGCGAAACTCTACGACCGGCTGACGTAGCTACGTGGTGACTTCGACGTCGCCGTGGCTCGTGACGCGAACCTCGACGCCCTCGTAGGAGAATGTGAGTTCGAGGTGGTCGGTTTCGGCCGTCGAGCAGAGCGCGTGGAGCGCGTCGACGTCGACGGTGTACTGCAGCGGTTCGAGGTCGGTGGGAGTTCGTCCGGTTACCGCCGAGACCGCCTCGGCGACGGCGGCGCCGATGTCGTCGTGTGCTCGCCAGCTCGTGCGCTGGATGTCCGGGAGCGAGTCCGTCCCCGACGCGGCGGCCGCATAGTTCGTATCAGAATTCATGTGTAGTGATTCGCTCGCTCGTAGCTTGCAGATTCTGCAATAAATAGGCAGCGAATCACGCGCGTAGCGCCCGTAATAGAGAGGTTCAGTCGAATCCACGACCAGCCGAGAACCGGACTCGTTCACCGAACGTACCAGGTAGACTAATATTCATACCGGGTTGTTACCAGACAGCTATGCGGTGGCAGCGATTGGCGTCACGTTCACCACAGAAACCGGCAACGTACCGGCCGAATGTTGGTTCGTGACAGTCCGTCCGATTCGTCGGCGAGCTGGGACGTTCGGCGAAGAAGTGTCAGCTGAAAACCTCGGGTTCGGGCGGGCGACAACCGGCCGGCCGCCCCGCCGAGCGAACACCCGCAGCCGGCGTCGAGGACTCCGAAGCAGTCGCTATCGGTGCACTACGCACGGAGCAGTCGGAGACGAGAGCGCGGTTACTGCTCCCAGGCCGTCGCGGCGACCTCCGTGGCGCCGTCCCCGTTCGACCCCGCGCCGTCGTAGAGGTCCGTGTTCGCCGTACAGTCGATACAGCTGTGGACGTGGTCTTCGTTGTCGCCAAAGACGCGGGCGAACTGTTCGGTCACGTGGCTTTCGCAGTTGCGACACCGTGGCATCGTACCCAATCACGTGCGCGTCACGAGTTTGGTTATTTACCTCCTTACGGGCGTTTCGCGCCGCCTAGAGGGGAGTAACGTCACCGAGTAAGCTCACCCCCGCCGCGAGTAGCGTCGCCCCGGCGAGCGCGTAGCGCCTGTGTTACAATGCGAGCGGGATTTGTACCCCGAGCCGGTGGCCGCGACGCCGCCGAGACATTATGGCAGGCATGTTAGACTCAAGCGACGAGGGCAAGCGCGTAGTGACACAGGACGGCGACACGATCGGCGAGGTCAGGGACGTACAGGGCGAGGAGGCGCACGTGACACCCGAACCCGGACTCACGGACAGCGTCCGCCAGCGGCTCGGCATGGACGACGACTCCGACACGTACGTGCTCGATGAGTCGGAGATCGACGCGACCTCCGAGGACGAGATCCGACTGCAGAACTAGCGCCTTCAGTCGGCCGCCACACCGGCCGCGATTTCTTCGAGGTGGCTGAACCCGACCACCGCGACGACGAGTGACTCTTCTCGGAGCGCCGCGAGCCGGCGCGCCATGTACCGCTCCCGAGCGGCGTCCACCACGCGCGTCGCCGCCGGCACCTCGAACGTCCGCAGCAGCGACGTGCTCCGGCGGACGTGGGCGGTCTCGTGGGCGGCCTGCTCGGCCGGCGGGTCACTGAGCGAGCAGTCGAACCGCTGGGCCTCCCCGGGGACGTCCCCGAGCCAGGACGCGGGCACGCCCGCCGCGTGAAGCCAGCCGCGAGTCGTCCGCGAGACGAGTCGACCGAACGCCCGCGCGATCCGGGCCGTCGCGTCCAGCGACGGACGAGCGTCGCGCACCTCCGCGACCAGCTCCCGAGTCGACCCGAGGTCGGGCGCGTCGATGCCGACGACGTCCGCGTCCGGCGCCGCGTCGATGGCCGCCGTCATCTCGCCGCCCGCGGCGTCGGTAGTTTCGGCGTACGACGCGAACAGGCCGACGAGCGCGTCGGGGAGCTCCACCGCGAGCGTCGGCGGGTCGACGGCCTCGGTGACGGCGCGGGCGCGGTGGACGCTCGCCGGGTGGTCGTGGACGACGCCGACGAGCACGACCGGGTAACCGTCGCCTGTGTCGACCACGCGGACGCGGTCGCCGGACAGCCTCGGGTCGTCGCCGTCGACGGGAGTAGCCGATAATTCCGCCCCTACTGCGGCGTCGGAACTGTCTGGTTGCCCCCTACTCATTGCGCCGGCGTACGCGCTCGACCGGCTTACGTGCTCCGCCGCCGAACAGGCTCGGCTTACTGCCGTTCGAAGCCCATAACAAAGCGTTCATCCGCCGTTTCACCGCGTAGTGAAGCACCGACGCCAGTTCCTCCGCAGTCTCGGCGTCGTCGGCGCTGCCGCTCTCGCCGGCTGTGGCGGCCGCAACACCGACGAGACGCCGGACTCGCCCGAGACACGCTCGGCACCACAACCCCGCCCACCGGAGACCTCGCCCGCCCGGGTCGCCGACGAGCTCGGCCTCGACGAAGTCCGGAACCTCGCCGACGCCGGAGCCGACACCACCGGCAGCGAGCCCATCGACGACCTGCTCGTCGAGGAGGCGACGGACGGACGGCTGCTCTACCTGCCGCCCGGCCGGTACCGCGTCGACGACACCATCGGGCTCGGCGCGGACCGCCTCGGCGTGTTCGGCAACGACGCGACCATCGTCCCCCGCGACGGCTACGACACCGTGCTGCTCGCGTTCGGCTACCCGGAGCCCGCCCGCGAGGTCTCGATTCAGGGCGTGACCTTCGACTTCACCGCCAACCAGACCGGCGGCCGGCCGATACTCGCTCGCGCACAGGACAGCGTCGTCATCCGTGACGTGGCCGTCGCGGGCGAGGTAGACGTCGACAACGACGTCGTCAGGCTAGACGTCACCGACCCCGACGGCACCGGGCTCGTCGAGCGGCTCTCGCTGCCGGACGGCTCGATGGCGGACTCCGGCGTGACCGGCGCCGAGGTCGGCGCGCAGAACCACGGCGACGTCTCGTTCGTGGACTGCCACATCGAGGGGTTCGCGGACAACGGGCTCTACGCCGACCCGCCGGAAGGGTCGATAACTGTCGAAGGCGGCCTCTACAAGAACAACGGCATCTCCAGCATCCGCATCCAGACCAGCGAGTCGAGCGTCGTCCGCGGCGCCCACGTGGTCTGCGACGACGGCGACCTCGGCCTCGAGAACATGCGCGGCATCCGGCTGCGCGCGGGCGAGGAGCTGCTCGTCGAGAACTGCGTCGTGGAGATGCTGGAAGTCTCCAGCAGCGACGGCGCGATCACGTTCGCGTCGGAGCTGGAGTCCGCGACCGTGCGGAACTGCCAGCTCCGCGTCGACGCGGACGACGTGAACGCGGTGCGCGTGAAGAGCCCGAGTCGCGACGAGGACGGCACGCAGCGCGGGCCGTTCCGCTGCGAGGACATCACCATCACGGGGTCGGCGTCGGGCGGCGCGGCCATCGTCGCGGCGAACCGCGACCAGTGCGAGTTCCGGAACGTCTGCGTCCACCAGCCCGGCGAGAACCGCGACGGCCTGAGCACGCAGAACGTCGCCGGCGAACTGGTCGACGCGTCCGTGGCCGTCACCGGGGACCCGCTCTCGCTGCAGAACTCCTCCATCCAGCGCAGCAACGTCACGCTCAGCCGCGACCCCGGCTCGGCCAGCTGCGAGAACTCCACGACCGAGTGAGCGCCCGGACCCACGATTCCTGTCGCGCCGGTGGCCCGTAAGCCCGCCGTACCCCCGCGGACGCGGTTTCTAACCAAGTGACACTGCCGCTAACGGGCAGTCGTGTCCGAGGACAGCGCGGCGTTCTACGAGCAGCCGGCCGTGGTCTCCAGGTACGTCGCGAACCGCGACCGTGGCCTCTCCGAGCGGGAGCGCCGCGCCGTCGAGGCGTACTTCGCGCCCGGGAGCCGCGTCCTCGACGTCGGCTGCGGGGCGGGCAGAACCACGACGGCGCTCGCCGACCGCGGGTTCGACGTGACGGGCGTGGACGTCAACCGAGCGATGGTTCTAGCGGCCCGCCACGCCGACCCCGACGGCGGCTACGTCACCGCGGACGCCTCGCGGCTCCCGTTCCCCGACGAGTCCTTCGACTACGTGCTGTTCTCGTACAACGGCCTCGACGAGCTCCGGCCGGCGAGCCGGCGCGCGGCTGCGCTGGCGGAGATCCACCGGGTGCTCGCGCCCGGCGGCCGGTTCGCGTTCAGCACGCACAACCTCGTCCGGAAGCTCGTGCCGTACCCGCCGACCCGGGACCACCTCACCAGCCTGGGGCGGTTCTGGGCGACGAACGCGCGCCGCGGCCGCCTCGGGTCGCCGTACAAGCTCCCGGTCGGCGAGCGCGGCGACCCCTCGCTGTACTACACCGACCCCGTCTCGGTCTGCCGGCAGCTCCGCGCCGCGGAGTTCGAGGTGTTGGCGTTCCTCGGCCGGAGCGGCCGCGCCTCGGCGTACCTCGGGCCGGCGCTGTTCCCCGTCGCCGAGAAGCCCGAGTGAACCCCGCAGGGTGCCGCTAACACCCGAAAGCTCGTCTATAACAATGGGTCGCTCGCGGGTTAAGCCCGATAACCGCCACCGGCGGTACCGACTCATGTTAGAGACCATCCTACATTCGACTCGCCCTGTCGAACCGACGCTCGGCCCCCGACAGCGGGCGTCTGCGTCGCGCACAGCGGGCGCGGAGGGTCGCGATGACTGACGCCGCGTTCGGGCCGGACGCCGACGTGCACCCGGACGCCACGCTCGGCGAGCGCGACGGCGCCGCGCCGACGATCGGCGAGAGCCCGACCATCCGCAGCGGCACCGTGGTGTACGCCGACGTCGAAATCGGCGACGGGTTCGCGACCGGCCACGACGCCGTCGTCCGCGAGAACACCACCCTCGGCGACAACGTGCTCGTCGGGACGCACTCCGTGATAGACGGCGAGTGCACCATCGGCGACGACGTCCGGCTCCAGACGGGCGTCTACATCCCACAGGAGACGACTGTGGGCGACCGCGTGTTCTTCGGCCCGCACGCCGTCCTCACGAACGACCAGTACCCGCTCCGGACGGCCGCCGAGCTCGAAGGGCCGACCATCGAGGACGACGTCTCCATCGGCGCGAACGCCACCGTGCTACCGGGGGTGACCGTCGGCGAGGGGTCGTTCGTCGCCGCGAACAGCGTCGTCGTCGACGACGTCCCGCCGGAGACGCTCGCGGTCGGCACGCCGGCGCGCCACGAGGAGCTCCCGGAGCCGCTGACCGGGGGGAACCACCAATGATTCCCATCGCCGACCCGGAGATCGGCGACGCCGAGCGCGAGGGCGTCCTCGACGTCCTCGACGACGGCCAGCTCGCCGACGGTCCGGTCGTCCGCGAGTTCGAGAACGAGTTCGCGTCGTTCTGCGGCGCCGACCACGCGGTCGCGACGACCAACGGCACCACGGCGCTGCACGCCGCCTTCGAGGCGCTCGGCATCGGCGAGGGCGACACCGTCGTGACGACGCCGTTCTCGTTCGTCGCGAGCGCGAACGCCATCCGGCACGCGGGCGCCGAGCCCGTGTTCGCGGACGTCAAGCCGGACACGCTCACGCTCGACCCCGACAGCGTCGCGGACGTCGTCGCGCGCCGCGAGGACGTCGCCGCCATCCTCGCGGTCCACCTCTACGGCACGCCCGCGGAGATGCGCCGGCTCCAGGACATCGCCGCCGACCACGCGCTCGCGCTCGTGGAGGACGCCGCGCAGGCCCACGGCGCCGAGTACCGCGGCGAGCGCGTCGGCACGCTCGGGGACGTCGCGTGCTTCTCGTTCTACCCGACGAAGAACATGATGTCCGGCGAGGGCGGCATGGTCACCACCGAGCACGACGGCGTCGCCGAGCGCGTCCGGCAGTTCTGCGACCACGGCCGCACGAGCGGCTACGAGCACGAACGCGTGGGACACAACTTCCGGATGACGAGCCTCTGTGCGGCCATCGGGCGCGCGCAGCTCGCGAAGCTCCCGGAGTACAACAGGGCGCGCCGCGAGAACGCCGCCTACCTCGCGGAGCGGCTCGCGGACACGAGCGTCGAGGTCGTCCACGAGCCCGACCACGTGCGCTCGGTGTACCACCAGTTCACGGTCACGAGCGACGACCGGGACGCGCTCCGGGACCACCTCGCCGAGCGCGGCGTGGACACGGGCATCTACTACCCGGTCCCCATCCACGAGCAGGAGGCCTACGCGGACGTCGAAGCCGACCTCCCGGTCGCGGAGCGCGCGGCGGAGCGCGTGCTGTCGCTGCCCGTCCACCCGAACCTCTCGCCGAAGGACCTCGACGCGATCGCGGATGCTGTCGCGTCCTTCGAGGAGGCCACGACCGCGCAGCCCGCGGAGGTGGTGGACTCGTGAGCGAGGAGCCACTGCAGACGGGCGTCGTCGGCGTCGGGAGCATGGGCCGCAACCACGCCCGCGTCTACAGCGAACTCGGGGAGACCGAGCTGGTGGGCGTCGCGGACGCCGACGCGGCGGCCGCGGACCGCGTCGCCACGGAGTTCGACACGACGCCGTACGTCACGTCGGACCTCCTGGAGCGCGCGGACGCCGTCTCGGTCGCGGTGCCGACGCGGTTCCACGCCGACACCGTCCAGAACGCGATCGACGCCGGCGTGCACGTGCTCTGCGAGAAGCCGTTCGTCGCCGACCCCGACCGCGGCCGCGAGCTCGCGGCCGCCGCCCGCGCCGCGGGCGTCACGCTCCAGGTCGGCCACATCGAGCGGTTCAACCCGGCGGTCCGGGCGCTCGAAGCCATCGTCCCGGAACTGGACGTCATCGCGGTGACCGCCGACCGGCTCGGCCCGCCGCTGGAGCGGGACATCGACACGAGCGTCGTCTTCGACCTGATGATCCACGACATCGACGTCGTCTGCTCGCTGCTGGACAGCGAGCCCGCGTCGCTGGCGGCGACCGGCAGCACCGACGGCAACTACGCGACCGCGACGTGCTCGTTCGACGGCGGCGTGACGGCGTCGCTGACCGCGAGCCGCGTCACCCAGCAGAAGGTCCGCCAGCTCGCCATCACCGCCGCGGACTGCCGGGTGAACGTCGACTACCTCGACCAGTCCGTGGAGATACACCGCGGGTCGACGCCGGAGTACGTCTCCGCGGACGGCGACCTCCGGCACCGCGTCGAGAGCGTCGTCGAGCGGCCGCTCGTTGAGAACGGCGAGCCGCTGAAGCGCGAGCTCGCGGCGTTCGCGGAGGCGGTCCGGAACGGCACCGAGCCGGTCGTCACCGCGGAGGACGGCGTCCGCGCCGTGGAGGTGGCGACCCGCGTCGCCGCGCAGATCGCCGACCGCGAGCCCCAGGAGGTGCGGCCGTGAGCCGGTCGCTGTACGGCGCCACGGCGGCGCCCGCGACCCAGCGCGAGTGGTTCCGCACCGGCGAGGTGCCGGTCGCGGTGTACGGCCTCGGGAAGATGGGGCTGCCGCTGGCGTCCGTGTACGCGGAGAACACGGGCAACGTCACCGGCGTGGACGTCGACCAGTCCGTGGTCGACGCCGTGAACGCCGGCGAGTGCCACATCACGGGCGAACCCGACCTCCCCGAGCTCGTCGCGTCGCTCTCCGAGCGGGGCGCGCTCACCGCGACGACGGACGGCGCGGCCGCGGCGGCCGAGGCGAGCGTGCACGTCGTCATCGTGCCGACACTCGTCGACGAGCACAACGACCCCGACCTCTCGGTCGTGGAGTCCGTCGCGACCGACATCGCGGACGGCCTGACGCCCGGCGACCTCGTGGTCGTCGAGTCGACGGTGCCGCCGCGCACCTGCGAGGACGTGCTCGCGCCGCTCGTCGCCGAAGAGAGCGGCGTGCCGCGGGACGCGTTCGGGGTGGCGTTCTGCCCGGAGCGGACGTCCAGCGGACAGGCGTTACAGGACGTCCGCGGCACCCACCCGAAGGTCGTCGGCGGCATCGACGACGAGAGCACGCGGGTCGCCGAGCTCGTCTACGCGGAGCTCGTGGACAACGACGTCATCCCGGTCGCGGACACCACGACGGCGGAGGCCGTGAAGGTGTTCGAGGGGCTGTACCGGGACGCGAACATCGCGCTCGCGAACGAGCTCGCGCGGCTCACCGACGAGCTCGGCATCGAGGTGCGGGACGCCATCGACGCCGCGAACACCCAGCCGTACTGCGACATCCACCGGCCGGGGCCGGGCGTCGGCGGACACTGCATCCCGTACTACCCGTACTTCGTGTTGAACTGGCTGGAGACGGACGCGCCGCTGGTCGCGAAGGCCCGCGAAGTCAACGACGCGATGCCGGGGTTCGTCGCCGACCGCGTCGGCGAGGGACTCGCGGCACGGGACGACGAGGCGGCGTCGAGCGCGTACGCCACGGACGGCGGCGCGGTCGCGGACGCCAGCGTCGGTGTGCTCGGGCTGACCTACCGCGCGGGCGTCGCGGAGACGCGCGCCAGCCCCGGCATCGACGTCTGCGAGCACCTCGACGAGCGCGGCGCGACGGTGTACGCCGCCGACCCGCTCGTGGACGCCGAGGGCGTCCCCGCCGAGCACGTCGACGTCGACGAGCTCGCGGCCCTCGACCTCGACGCGGTCGTGCTCGCGACCGCCCACGAGGAGTTCGACGCCGTGGCGTGGGACGATTTCGACCCGCTGGTCGTCGTGGACGGCCACGACGTGCTGGACCTCGACGGCAGCGACCACCGGGTGTACACTGTCGGGAGGGGGTGGGCGTGACAGGCGAGTTCACGATGGCCGCGTACGCGGACCTGCTGGACGCCGTCGACGACGCGGACGTGGAGCCGCTGACGGTCCGCGAGTACCTCGCGAGCGACGACCTCCCCGAGCGGTTCGTCGTCCTGCGCCACGACGTCGACCGGAAGCCCGGCAACGCCGAGCGCATGGCCGAACTGGAGGCCGACCGCGGCGTCGCGGCGACGTACTACTACCGCACGAGCACGTTCACCCGCGAGCGCGTCCAGCGAATCGAGGACCTCGGCCACGAGGTCGGCTACCACTACGAGGACTACGTGCGCGCGAGCGGCGACGTAGCGGGCGCCCACCGGCGGTTCGCGAACAACCTCGACGTGTTCCGCCGGGCGTGCAGCGTCGACACAATCTGTATGCACGGCAACCCGCTGTCGCCCCACGACAACCGCGACATGTGGACCGAGCCGGGCGCCCCGAGCTTCGAGGCGTACGACCTCCTCGGGGAAGCGTACCTCTCGATGGACTTCGCGGACGTGACGTACTTCTCGGACACGGGCCGGACGTGGCTCGACGGCGACCTCAAGATCAAAGACGAGACGGTCGGCGACAGCCGGAAGGCCGTCGCCGCCGCGACGACGACCGACCTCGCGACCCTGTTCCGGACCGGCGAGCTCGACCGCGCGTGCGTGCTCGCTCACCCGAGCCGCTGGGCGGACTCGCTGCCGGAGCTGGTGTCGGCTCGCTCGAAGGACCACGCAGTCAACCTCGTGAAACGCGGGATGAACCTCATCGACTACGGAGCTGCCAACACATGACGACCATCACTATCGGACTCGACGGCGCGAACTGGGACTTGCTAGACGACTGGCTCGAGGAGGGACGGCTCCCGAACCTCCAGAAGCTCATCGACGACGGCGTCGGCGGCGTCTCGGAGAGCTGTCTGCCGCCGCTGACCGTCCCGAATTGGAAGTGCTACGCGACCGGGAAGAACCCCGGGAAGCTCGACGTCTTCCGGTTCGACCGCATCGACACGGCGAACCGCGACCACGTCTTCCACGACGCGACGGACTTCAAGAGCGCGGAGCTGTGGGACTACCTCAACGACGACGGGAAGCGCGCGGGCGTCATCAACAAGCCCTCGACGTACCCGCCGAAGGACATCGACGGGTTCGTGGTCGCGGGCGGCCCGGACGCCTCCGAGACCACGTACCGGTCGCTGGAGACGGGGTTCGCGACGCCGCCGGACGTCGAGGCGTTCCTCCGCGAGGAGGTCGACTACCAGGTCCACCCGAGCCCGATGATCTCCCCGACCCAGAAGGGCGAGGAGGAAATCGAGGCGGTGCTGGACCTCGTGGACGTCCGCTTCGAGGCGGCCGAGCGCCTGCTGGAGCGCGAGGACCCGGACTTCCTCCACCTGACGGTGTTCTACAGCATGGCGCTCCAGCACTACTTCTACGACGGCGAGCCCGTCCGGCGGACGTGGGAGCGCATCGACGAGAACCTCGGCCGACTGGTCGACGAGGGCCACGACATCCTCGTGATGAGCGACCACGGCACGTGGCCCGTCGACACCGTCTTCTACGTGAACGCGTGGCTGGAGCAGAACGGCTACCTCGCGACGGAGGGCGGCGTCGACTCGACGCTCCGCCAGCTCGGCGTCACGAAGGAGCGCGCGCTCGCCGTCGCGAAGACGCTGGGGATGGCGGAGACGCTCGGCAGCGTCGTCCCCGAGCAGATTCAGCGCATGCTCCCGTGGGACGAGGGGGTCAAGCGCGACCGCGTGCTCTCCATCCTCGACTGGGAGGAGACCACCGCGGTCGCGAGCAACCAGGGCCCCATCTACCTGAACGTCCCGCGGGACCACCCGGACTACGAGTCGATTCGCGACGACCTCATCCGCGAACTGGAAGCCGTCGAACACCCCCAGACGGGCCAGTCGCTCGTGAAAGCGGTGTACCGCGGCGAGGAGTACTACCACGGGCCGTACGCCGACAACGCGCCCGACCTCCTGCTCGACCAGGGGACGAACGTCCACGTCAGCGACGCCGTCGGCCCGGAGGACCCGGTCGCGGACTCCGGCGTCTGGGCGGGCGGGAACATGCCCGAGGGCATCTTCCTGTTCTCCGGGCCGAGCTTCCGCTCGGACGGCCTCACCGAGGAGGCGTCCATCCTCGACCTCGCGCCGACGCTGCTGCACTCGATGGGGTCGGCGGTCCCCGACGACGTGGACGGCGAGGTACTGGACGTCTTCGCGCCCGACTCGGAGCCCGCGAACCGGGCCGTCGAGACGCGGCGACCGCTGTCGGGCGCCCGCGACACCGACCGCGGCAACGACGAGGAGGAGGTCGAACAGCGCCTCGCGGACCTCGGTTACCTGGAGTGATGCGCGTACTCGTCGACGTCACGCACCCGGCTCACGTCCACCTCTTCCGGCACGCCGTGGAGGCGTTCCGCGAGCGCGGCCACGAGGTCCGCGTCGCGTCCCGGGAGAAGGACGTGACAACGGACCTGCTCGACGCGTTCGGCATCGAGCACACCGTGCTCTCGCGGAAGCGCTCGGGCGCGACCGGCGTGGTCCGCGAGTGGTCGACGCGGGGCGCGCGGCTCGCGCGGCTCGCCGCCGGGTTCCGGCCGGACGTCGTGCTCAGCCGGCTGAACCCGGCGTCCGCGCACGTCGCGTCGCTGTTCGGCGTGCCGAACGTCGTCTTCCACGACAACGAGGTCGCGGGGCTGCTCGACCGCGTCACCGCGCCGTTCGCCGAGGTGGTGGCGACGCCCGCGGCGTTCGACCGCGACCTGCCGACCGAGCACGTCCGCTACCAGGGGTTCCACGAGCTCGCGTACCTCCACCCGGCGCGGTTCACGCCCGACGCCGACCGGCTACGTGCGGCGGGCGTCGACCCCGCGGAGCCGTACTCGGTCGTCCGCCTCGTCGCGATGGACGGCCACCACGACGCGGGCAGCGACGGCTTCTCGCAGGGTGCGCTCGCGGCGCTCGTGGAGGGGCTCGACGACCACGGCGAGGTGTACGTCTCCAGCGAGGCCGACCTCCCCGGGGATCTCGCCGCGCACGCGATGCCGGTGCCGGCCGAGGCGATGCACGACCTGCTCGCGTTCGCGGACGTCTACGTCGGCGACTCAGCGACCGTCGCGACCGAGGCGGGCGTGCTCGGCACGCCGTCGGTCCGGTACAACCCCCTCGACACGGAGATGGGAAACTTCGCGTCGCTGGCGGAGTACGGGCTCGTGCAGTCGACACAGAGCGAACGGGAGGCCGTCGAGACGGCGCTCGGCCTCGCCGCGGACCCGGACGCCGGGCGGCGGTGGCGGCGCCGGCGCCGCGACCTGCTCGCGGACAACATCGACCTCACGTCGTTCGTCGTCGAGCTCACCGAGGAGGTGGCGGCGTCGTGAGCGGGAACGAGCCGGGCGCGGGGGACTTCCCCGGGCTCGCCGGCGACGAGCGCCCGATTCCCGACGGCCACGAGTTCGCGCTCCTGCTCACGCACGACGTCGACCGCCCGTACAAGACCTACCAGTCGCTGTACTACGCGCTCACGAAGCCCGAGGACCGGTGGTACCACCTCTCGACGCTGCGGCCGGGCGTCAACCCCTACTGGCAGTTCGAGCGCATCATGGAGCTGGAGGCGGACCTCGGCGTGCGGTCGGCGTTCTACTTCCTCTCCGAGCAGCGCCTCCTCGACCGCCCGCTCCGCGAGTGGGTGTCGATGGAGGGGTGGCAGCTGTACGCCGGCCGGTACTCGCTGGACGACCGCGACATCCAGCGCGTCGTCGACGACCTCGCGGCCGGCGACTGGGAGGTCGGCCTGCACGGCTCCTACGAGACGCCGCGCGACGCCGACCGGCTGCGCGCGGAGAAGCGCGTGGTCGAGGACGTCCTCGGCGAGAGCGTCGTCGGCGGCCGCCAGCACTACCTCAACCTCTCGGTGCCGGAGACGTGGCAGCACTACCGCGACATGGGGCTGCGCTACGACACGAGCCTCGGCTCCAGCGACCGCTACGGCTTCCAGCACGGCTACGGGGTCAAGCGCCCGTTCGACGACGAGTTCGTCGTCTTCCCGCTGACCATCATGGAGCAGTCGATTCCCGACCCCGGCGAGCGCTTCGAGGCGGCGTGGGCGGCCTGCGAGAACGTCCTGCGGGAGGCCCGCGACAACGACGCCGTGATGACCGTACTCTGGCACCCGCGGCACTTCAACGAGAACGAGTTCCCCGGGCAGTCCCGGGTCTACCGGCGGCTCGTCGAGCGCGCGCTCGACATGGGTGCGTGGGTCGGCCCGCCCGCGGAGTTCTACGAGGTCGCGGACCTCGCCGACCCGCCCACCGGGCGATCAGCGAGCACCGAACGCGCCGTGGAGGCACAACAGCCCGACGACGTCGAGCACCCCGCTGACGGCGGGTTCGACGTCGACGAGTTCGGGTCCCCGGTCGAGTAGCTCGGCCCCGCCGCCCTCTCCGCGTAAGCGCTCGTTTCTCCCCGCTGGGACCGCGCTCGGCCAGCCGCGGCGCTCGCTCGAACTCGGTGTAGCTGGTAGTCGATTACCCCCGCGATTCGTGACACGTTGTTTATGGGACTGGGCGTTTCGACCCACCGGGGGGCCGGTAGGCGGGAGATAACAATTGGGACGTGGGCACCCCACGGAAGCAATGGAGATTCAGCAACTCTCACTCGACGAGTGGGACGACGCGCTCCCGTCTTCCGGCTTCGAAGTGTTCCACACCGCGGAAGCGCTGTCCGTGCTCGAAGACCACGCTTCCGGCGAGCTAGCACTGTACGGCGGGTTCAAGGGCGACCGGCCGGTCGGCCTGTTCCCGGTGTTCGTCCAGAACCGCGCGGTCGGCCGCGCCGTCCTCTCGCCGCCGCCGGGGTTCGCCATCCCGCGACTCGGCCCGCTCGTGATGCCCGCGAGCCCGAAGCGCCGCAAGCGCGAGCAGGTCAACGGCCGGTTCGCCGAGCACGTCCTCGAGGAAGTCGACGTGGACGCGTCGATGACGCTGTTCCGCTCGGTCTGCCCCACGTCGTACCCCGACCCGCGGCCGTACGTCTGGTCGAACCTCGACCTCGACACGTCGTTCACGTACCACCTCGACGTCGACGGCGACACCGACGAGCTGCTGAAGTCGTTCAGCAAGAGCCTGCGTCGCGAGATACGGGACGGCACGGACCTCGACGTCACCGTGGAGGTCGCCGAAGAGGACGGCGTGCGCTCGGTGTTCGAGCACACCCGCGAGCGGTACGCCGAACAGGACCGGGGGTTCACGCCCGACTGGCCGTACGTCAGCGACCTCACCCGGGAGCTCGCAGCCGAGGACCGCTGCCGGACGTACATCGCCCGCGAGCCGAACGGGCGCTACCTCTCCGGCGTCATCGTGCTGTACAGCAACGACGCGGCGTACTACTGGCTCGGCGGCGCGCGCACCACCTACGAGGGCACCAGCATCAACAGCCTGCTGCACTGGCACATCGTCCAGGACATCGCGGCCGGCGAGCCCCGCGAGTCCGTCGACACCTACGACCTGATGGGCGCGAACACGGAGCGCCTCTGCGAGTACAAGAGCAAGTTCGGCGCCGACCTCGCCCCCTACTACACCGTCGAGTCCGGCGGCGCCGGGATGAGCGCCGCGAAGAGAGCCTACCGGCTGGTGACCCAGTAGGTGGCCAGCGTGCGCGTGCTCAACCTCGTTCCCACCCGCGAGTCGCGGTTCTTCCAGCAGCAGGTCGCGCACCTCCGCGAGCGCGGCGTCGAGCAGACGACGCTGACGGTGCCCGGCCGCAAGGAGTACGACGACGGCGACACGTCGACGCGGTCCCCGCTCGACTACGCCCGGCTCTACCCCCGCGTCCTCGAAGAGTCGTTCGGCGACTACGACCTGATCCACGCGAACTACGGGCTGACGGCCCCGCACGCGGTCCTCCAGCCGAACCTCCCCGTGGTGGTGTCGCTGTGGGGCACCGACCTCATGGGGAAGTACGGCTGGGTGAGCAAGCTCTGCTCGCGGTTCGCCGACGAGACGGTCGTGATGTCGCCGGTGATGGCCGACGTGCTCGGCGGCGACTGCCGCGTCATCCCGCACGGCGTCGACCTCGAGAAGTTCCAGCCCGCGCCCCAGTCCGACGCCCGCGAGGAGCTCGGGTGGCGCGACGACGCCTACCACGTGCTGTTCCCGTATCCGCCCGAGCGCGGCGTCAAGGACTACCCGCGGGCCGAGCGCGTCGCCGACGCCGCCCGCGACCGCCTCGACGGCGAACTCGCGCTGCACGCCGTCACGGGCGTCCCGCACGACGAGATGCCGACGTACATGAACGCCGCCGACGCGCTGCTGTTGACGTCGCGGCGCGAGGGGTCGCCGAACGCCGTGAAGGAAGCGCTCGCGTGCGACCTCCCCGTCGTCGCAACGGACGTCGGCGACGTCGCCACGCGGCTGGACGGCGTCACGCACTCGCGGGCGTGCTCGACGGACGCCGAACTCGTGGACGCGCTCGCCGACGCGCTCGCCGCCGACGAGCGCTCGAACGGCCGCGAGGTCGTCCGCGAGGTCAGCATCGAACGCACCAACGAGCGCCTCTACGACGTCTACCGGGAGGTCGTCCGTGACTCGTAACCCGGGAGACGCGGGCGCTACCCGACGCATAACAATCCATCGACGCCACCCAGAACACCCGGAGCCGAACCGATGACCACGACACACAACCGCGTCCGGAAAGTCGCCCTGCTCGTCGGCTGTCTCGCGCTCGCGAACGGTCTCCTCGTCGCCCACCGGAACCCGGCGACGGGCTACGAGCTGTCGCCGTACGCGGCGACCCCGACCGTGACGTGGGTCGGCCTCGCCGTCGCGTTCCTCGTCGGCAGCGTCGTCTCCGTCGCCACCGTCCGGCGGACGTACACGTGGGCGGTCGGCGTCGGGCTCGCGGTCAGCGCCGCGCTCTCGGTGTTCGCGATGCCCGTCTTCCGCGGCTACACGTTCTACGGCGCGGGCGACTCGCTGACCCACGTCGGCTGGGCGCGCGAGATCGCGGGCGGGTCCCTCGAAGCGACGAACCTGCTGTACCCCGGCGTCCACACCCTGACCGTGTTCGTCGGCCGGCTCGCCGACGTGCCGCTGACGCTCGCGAACACGTACGTCGTCCTCGTCGCGTTCCCCCTCGTGTTCCTCCTGTTCGTCCCGCTCGCCGCCGAGCTGCTCGCGGACGCGCCGTGGGCGTACGGCATCGGCCTGCTCGCCGCCGCGGCGTTCATCCCCATCAACAACATCTCCATCCACCCGGCCGCCCACCCGGCGAGCCAGGGGACGCTGCTGTTCGCGTTCGTGCTCTACCTCGCGCTCGCGTACACCGTCGGCGTCCTGGACACCGGCCCGGGCGCGAGAGGCGAGAACCTGCGCCGCGACGAGTCCCACTCGTCGCTGGCGCGGTGGCCGACGACCGCGACCGGCACCGGCGTGCTGCTCGCGCTGGCGTCCGCCGCCATCGTGCTCGTCCACCCGCAGATGGGGCTGAACGTCGTGGTCGTGCTCGGCGCGATTGCGGCCGCCCAGCTGCTCGCCCGGCGGTACACCGACCTCGACCGCGTCGACGCCCACCGGCCGCTGTACGCCCACACCGTCGTCGCGCTCGCCGTCTTCCTCGCGTGGGCGCCCCGCTTCGAGCGCGTGCAGGGCGCGTTCCTCGCGACCGTCCAGAGCGTCGTCCAGTCCGGGCCGACGACCGGACAGGTCGTGAGCCAGCGGTCGACGTCGCTGACCACCGTCGGCGGGAGCATCGTCGAGATCTTCCTGAAGCTGTTCGGCCCGGCGGTCGTGCTGTCGGCGTGCGCCGCGGCGCTGTTCGCGCTCGCGGTCTACCGGCACCGGACCGACGCGGACACGCTCGTCGGCTACATCGCCGCCGCGTTCGTGCCGCTGACGGCCATCTTCGCGCTGGTGCTGGCAGGCAGCGTCGGCGACCTCTACTTCCGCTACCAGGGGTTCATGATGGTGCCCGTGACCGTCGTCGCGGCCGCCGCGCTCGCCCACGCCGCTAGCTGGGCCGCTACTCGCGGGAACCGCGGCGCGGGCGTCGCCGTCGTCGCCGTCGTCCTGCTCGTGCTGGCGCCAGTCGGCCTGCTCGTGGTCCACCCGTCGCCGTACGTCTACCAGCCGTCCCAGCACGTCACCGAGTCCCAGATATCGGGGTACGGGTCGGCCTTCGACCACCGCGCGGAGGGCGTCGAGTTCACGGGCATCCGCGGCGGCCCGCGGCGGTACGTCGACTACCACTACGGCACCGAGTACGCCCGCGAGACGCTCGACTTCCCCGGCTACCGGGACGGCGTGCCCGTGCCCGTGTTCGTCGCCGCGAACTACAGCGAGGCGTACGGCGAGCCGCGCTACCTCGCGCTGACGGACGGCACCCGGCAGACGGAGGTCGGGCTCTACCACGGGTTCCGCTACCCGGCCTCGGGGTTCCGCGCGCTCGAAACCACGCCGAGTTCGAGCCGCGTCCGCGCCAGCGAGGGGTTCGAGCTCTACCTCGTGGGGGGCGACGAGTAGATGGCGCTGGTCGACCGAATCGCCCGCGGCGCGAAGGCGACGTTCGGCGCGACCATGCTCGACCTCGCGTCGAACGGCCTGCTCATCCTCGTGCTGACGCGCGTGCTGTTCGAACCCGCGGAGTACGGCCAGTTGAACTTCGCGCTGTCCGCGTTCGGCGTCGTCACCATCCTCGCGACGCTCGGCCTCCCGAAGTCCGCGGCGCGGTACGTCACCGAGTTCGCCGAGAAGTCACCGGGACAGGTCCCCCACGTCGTCCGGCAGTCGCTGCGCTTCCTGCTGGTGCTCATCGCGGTCGTCGCGGGCGGCACGCTGCTGCTCGGCCGCCCCATCGCGAGCGTCGCGGGCACGCCCTCCATCGTTCCGTTCCTGCTCGTGGGCGCGTGTTACATCGCGAGTTACGCGCTCAGGAGCTACTTCATGCTGCTGTTTCAGGGGTTCAACCGCGTGACGTACAGCGCCACCGTCAGAGTCGTCACGAGCGTCAGCCGCCTGCCGCTGGTGGTGGCGTTCGTGCTGCTCGGGTTCGGCGTCACCGGCGCGCTGTACGGCTACGTCGCCAGCCTGCTGCTGTCCGCGCTGTTCGGCGGCTACGTGGCGTACACGCGGTTCTACACGGACTACGACCCCGACCCGGAGCCCGAGGCCGACCTCACGCGGCGGCTCCTCGAGTACAGCGTGCCGCTGACCGCGACCCGGGGCGCGAACGTCCTCGACAAGAAGGTGGACACGCTGCTCGTCGGCGCGCTGTTGAACATGACCGCGGTGAGCTACTACACCATCGCGAAGCAGGTCTCGGACTTCGTCGCCGCGCCCGCGTCCTCGTTCGGGTACACCATCTCGCCCGCGCTCGGCGAACAGTCCTCGAAGGACGAGACCGAGCGCGCCGCCTCCCTCTACGAGCAGTCCCTGGAGTACGTGCTGCTGGCGTACGTCCCCGCGGTCGTCGGCCTCATCCTCGTCGCGGACCCGATGGTGCGGTACATCTTCGGCCCGGACTACCTCGGCGCCGTCCCCGTGCTCCAGGTGTTCAGCGGGTTCATGCTCGTGAACGCCATCAACAAGGTCACCAGCGACGGCCTCGACTACCTCGGCCGGGCGCGCTCGCGAGCCGTCATCAAGTCCGCGATGGCCGTCTCGAACGTGATTCTGAACCTCGTCCTGATTCCGATGGTCGGCGTCGTCGGCGCGGCGATCGCGACGGTCATCACGTACACCGTCTACACGCTGTCGAACGTCTACTTCATCACCCAGGAGCTCCCCGTCCGGGTCGGCCACGTGCTCCGCCGGCTCGGCATCGCGTGTCTCGTCACCGTCGGGATGGCGGTCCCCGTCTGGTTCGCGCTCCCGTACGTCTCCGGCATCGTCACGCTGTTCGCGGCCGTCTTCCTCGGCGCGGGCGTCTGGGGCGTGCTCTCCGTCGCGGGCGGCGTCCTCGACGTGCGCCGGGTCGCTCGGTTCCTGACGTAACCCCGCCGTGTCCGCCGTATGCGCTTCATAACAATCCACGCGTTCCCCGACGCGTGGAGTATGACGCCACCCCGACGGCGACAGACCGAATCACCGACAGACGCGGCCGCGCTCGCCGGCGACACCGTGCTCGTCACCGGCGGCGCGGGGTTCGTCGGCAGCCACATCGCGGACGCGCTCGTCGACGACAGCGACGTCCGCGTGCTCGACAACTTCTCCTCGGGGCGCCACGAGAACGTCCCGGACGGCGCGACGGTCGTCGAGGGCGACGTGCGCGACGCCGACGCGGTCGACGAGGCGATGGACGGGGTGGACGTGGTGTTCCACGAGGCCGGGCTCGTGAGCGTCCCGGAGTCCGTCGACCGGCCGACCGACAGCAACGAGGCGAACGTCGTCGCGACGCTGAACGTCCTCGAAGCCGCGCGCCGCGAGGACGCCCGCGTGGTCGCCGCGTCCAGCGTCGGCATCTACGGCGACCCCGTCGACGTCCCCGTCCACGAGGGCGACCCGAAGCAGCCCACCTCGCCGTACGGGGTCGACAAGCTCGCGCTCGACCACTACACGCGGCTCTACCACGACCTCTACGGCCTCGACACGGTGGCGCTCCGGTACTTCAACGTCTACGGGCCGCGGCAGTCCGCGGGCGAGTACAGCGGCGTCATCAGCACGTTCCTCGAACAGGCCCAGTCCGGCCAGCCGCTCACCGTCGACGGCGACGGCGAACAGACCCGGGACTTCGTGCACGTCTCGGACGTGGTGCGCGCGAACCTCGCGGCCGCCACCACCGACAGCGTCGGCCGCGCGTACAACGTCGGCACCGGCGACAGCATCTCCATCCGCGAGCTCGCTGACCTCATCCGGGACGTCACCGACTCGTCGTCCGAGGTCACGCACGCGGAGGCCCGCCCCGGCGACATCGACCGCAGCGAGGCCGACGTCTCGCGGGCGCGCCGCCAGCTCGGCTTCGAGGCGGAGGTCGCGCTCCGCGACGGCCTCCGCGACCTCGTCGAGCGCGCCGTCCCGGTTCGGTGACGGGACCAGCGCGCCGGAAATCCCTGCTTACTCCGAGTACGGTGTTAGTACTGAAGCCGACGGCGGACGCAGGAGAGGTATGAGCTTGACGTCCGCCGACCGCGCGCTGGTCCCCACCGGCAAGGAGGCAGCGAGCTACGACGTCGTCCGCTCGCTCGCCCGCCGCGGTATCGGTACGGTCGTCGCCTCGGAGAAGGACCACGTCCCGGCGGCCGCCTCCAGGTACTGTGCGGAGTCCGTCTCGCTGCCGCCGCCCCGCGAGGGGCTGCTGGCGTACCGAGACGCGCTCCTCGACCTCGCCGCCCGCGAGAACGTCGCGACGGTGATGCCGGTGCGACCGGAGGACGCCTACCTGCTCTCGCGGCACTACGAGGAGTTCGCCGAACACGTCTCCCTGCCCGTGCCGTCGACGGCGAAACTGGAGCGCGTCTTCGACCGCCTGAAGCTCGCGGAGGCCGCCGAGGCCGCGGGCGTCCCGGTGCCGGAGACGCGGCTGCTGTCCGCGGTCGAGGACTGGGAGGACGCCGCGCTCGTGAAGTCCCGGTACAACGTCCTCGCCGACGCCTACATCGACGACCTCGGCCCCGACGACATGGGCGTGGTGAAAGACCTCGTGCACGTGGACGGGAAGAATCCGCCCTCGACCGCCGAGATCCGCCGCAAAATGGGCCACGACCCCATCGTCCAGGAGTTCATCCCGAAGGACGGCGAGTACCTCGTCGGCGCGCTGTACGACCACGGCGAGCCGCTGTTGACGTTCCAGCACGAGCAGATCCGCGGCAACTCCTACACGGGCGGCGGCGGCGTCTACCGCCAGTCGATGTACGACGAGGACCTCGGCCGCGTCGCCCGCGACCTGCTCGCGGAGCTGGACTGGCACGGGCTCGCGTGCATCGAGTACATGCGGGACGCGCGCACCGGCGAGTACGTCCTCACGGAGATCAACCCCCGGCTCTGGCAGTCGCTCCCGCTGGCGGTGCGGGCGGGCGCGGACTTCCCGTGGGCGTACTGGCTGCAGGCCGCGGGCCGCGCCGGCGAGATTCGGAACGGCTACGACCTCGACGTCGGCTGTCACCTGCTCCACGGCGAGCTCGGCTACCTCGCGAGCGTGTTCACGGACTCCTCGCCGCACGTCGAGCGGCCGTCGGTCCCCGGCACCGTCTGGGAGCTCGCCGCTTCGTGCGTCTCCGACCCCCACTTCGACTACTTCGCGGCCGACGACCCCGGGCCGTTCCTCGCCGGCGTGCGCTCCGTGCTCGGCAACTAGTCACGCGATGTCCCGGTCGCCGAGCGAGAGCTCCCAGTCCTCGACGGCGTCGAGGCGGTGGCCGCGGAGCCGCCACGCGTCCGGGTCGTCGGCGTTCCCGGGGCGCGTGGCGAGCGTCGTGTGCTCGGAAAAAGGCGAGAGCGGCAGCGAGTCGTCCGGCCGGAAACCGTTCGCGCGCAACGCGGCCGTCGGGAGCCCCGCGGGACCGGCGCGCACGACGTCGGCGTCCGCGTTGTCCTCGACGGCGGCCGCGACGAGCGCCGCCGCCACGTCGCTGTCGCCGTCCGTCAGCGGGAGCGCGTCCAACAGCGACGCCACCCGGACGCCGCCCGATTCTTCCGTGCAGACGACGAGGCTCGCGACGAGCCGACCGTTCCGGCGCGCGGCGTACGTCGTGGTCTCCCAGCGCGGGTTCTCGAAGCGCCACGCGTAGAACTGCCGGTCGCGGACGACGTGGACGACGTCCGGGATGTCTCGGCGGTAGAGCCGCGCGAGCGAGGCCGCGGGCACGCCGTCGTGGCGCTCGACCGCGACGTCGGGGATCTGCCGCCGCGCGTCGCTGAGCCGGCAGTAGCCGCGCGTGGCGACGTCGGCGACGCGGCTGGCGCTGCGCGGGAGCGAGGAGCGCGCGGCGAGCAGGCTGCTCGCGCGCTGCACGCGGAACTCCGTGGGCAGCGAGCCGGCGACCCGCCAGTCGAAGCGCTGCAGGCCGGGCAGCAGCTTGTCGTTCGGGAAGTTGAAGTAGAGCCGCGGCTGGCCGCCGGGCGGGTCCTCGAGCAGGCGCTCGGTCATCCGCGTGAACACGCCCTGCCGGCGGTGGTCGGGGTGGACGATCCAGTCCGCGGGCTGGTACGCCAGCGACGATACGCCGTCCGCACCGACGCGGAACGGGAGACACGGCTCCGCGCCGACCAGGCCGTCGTCGCCCTCGACGACGACCATCGGCACGCCGTCGGCGTACGGCGCGCGCTCGAAGCGCCAGTGGAACCACTGCGGGGAGCGCCGCCGGCCCCAGACGTCCTCGTAGAGGTCGAGGAACGCGAAGCGGTCCGACGGCTGGTAGGCGCGGACCTCGTACTCGTCGTCAGTGTGTTGGTGTAGTTCCGGGGGCAAGGCTACCCACTGAGAGGGCGCGGACGCCTATTGGTAGTCACACCTTTTCGAGGGCTGGGTCGGGGTCAGGCCTCGCTCCCGAACTCCAGCGCGGCGAGGTCCGGGTGGTCCGCGTAGGCGGCGGCTTCCGGGTCGCCGTTGACGTACGCGTCCCGGACGGCCTGCCACTCCGCGTGGCGACACAGCACCCGGACGGGGACGCTGTCGAGGCCGAGGAGCTTCACGATGGAGAGCCGGTTGCGGCCGTCCTCGAAGAGCAGTTCGCCGTCGCGGCCGACGTGGACCGCGATCTCGTCCTTGAGGCGCTCGGTCTTCAGGGCGTTCTGGCGCTTGATCGGGTCGTCCGTGTTCGACGCCATGAGCTGTTCCTGCGTGTAGTAGCCGTCCTCGGCGATGGTCTCGTAGAGCTCGTCGAGGCGGCGGCAGCGCGCCTCGAACTCCGCGCGCGTCGTACACCCCCACTGCTCGGCGCCCGCTTCGAGTTCGGCGACGACGCGGTCGAAGAACTCGGTCTCCGCCCAGGGCACGCCGTTCTCGAAGTGCGCCTCGTAGGCGCGGTAGACGTCGAGGTCCTCGAAGCGCTCCTCGGTGCGGTCCCAGTCGCCGCCCGCGACGCGGCCCGCGCGCCGGAACTTCGGCGGCGAGAACGCCGCGACGTGCCGGACCTCGGACGGGTCGATGGGCACCATCCGGTAGGGGTCCGGCGGCGCGTCGTACCGGACGCGGTTCGCGACGCTGCGCGCCCAGACGTACGTGCGGGCGTAGCCGTCCCGCGCCCGCAGCAGCACGCGTTCGAGTTCCGGCCGCGTCTCGACGAGGTGCTGGCCGGCGCCGCGGACCAACGTGTCCAGCGTCCCCGTCGGGCTGGTGTCGACCATCGGTGAGAGCTACTCCGCGTCCTGCTCGATCGCGGGTTCGAGTTCGTCGCCGGTCGCGGCGGCCCGCTCGGCGGCGTCCCGGACGGCGGACATCAGGTACATCGTCCACCGGGACTCCTCCAGCGGGACGGGCATCCGCTCGGGTGCGCCGGCTTCGAGCGCGCGCGACTCCGCGTCGTTCTGGTAGTAGTGGGCGTTCAGCAGGCGGAGCGTGTCCCAGTCGTCGTTGCGCTTGCGCTTGAGCACGGACCGGGCGTTCGCGACGGTGCCCGTGAGCCGGTCGTCGGCCTGGTCGATGTTGTTGAGGGCTTTCGCCGCGGCGGAGGCCTTGTAGTCGCGGTCGTGCTCGACGAGCGTCTGGGAGATGAGGTCCGCGGTGAGGGACTTCTCCTCGCCGTGGACGACGAGCTCGCGGACGGGCCGCGTGCCGCCGAGAATCTTCGTCGTGCAGAGCACGCCGTCGTCCGTGACGTACTGGAGCTGCGTGCCGTCGTACGAGAAGTCCTTCTCGTAGTCGTCGAACAGCGCCGTCGTCGCGGTCACGGCCTCCTCGCTGCGCGGGAAGCCGCCGGCGCGCAGCGTCATATAGATGGGGTGCGGGATGCCCTCCTCGAACTCGCCGCCCGCGAGCTCCAGGCTCCACGGGCCGCGGTTCGGGTCGTCCGGTCGGCTGCAGCCCGTGTAGATGACGTCGACGCCGCGAACCGCCCCGAGCTCGCCGTTGCGCTTCTGCTCCATCGCCGCCCGCACAACGGGGTCGAAGTTGTGGTTGTGCTTCTCGGAGACGGTGACGCCGTGGCGCTCGGCGTGCGCGGCGAGCTCCTCGAACTCCTCGTAGGTCTCCGTGATGGGTTTCTCGATCTGGACGGGGATGCCGGCCTCGATGACGAGCTTCGCGAGCGGGAGGTGCGTCTGGACGGGCGTGCAGATGTGGACCCAGTCGAGGTCGGCGTCCGCGAGCATCGCCTCGATGTCGAAGTAGGGGTCGGCGTCGTAGTTCTCGGCCATCTCGCGGGCGCGGTCCTCGTCGGTGTCACAGACGGCGACGAGTTCGGTTCGCGGGTTGTGCGTGAGTCCGTTGAGGTGGACGCCGGAGACAGTGCCGCCGCCGACCACAGCTGTTCGCAGTGCCATCGCCGGAAGGTCACCCTATCGGCGGATTGTTATAGCCCGACTACCGGCTCGAGCGCCGCTGAGCGTGTCACTCGTCAGTGGTGTCCGGCCGTCGCGGCCGGAGCCAGCGCGCGCCCGGGTAGCCGTCGTACAGCCAGACCGCGAGCGCGAGCACGAGCAGCGAGACGTCGGCGAAGAGGTACAGCGTGCCCCGCGGCGTCGCGAGGAACTGCACGAACGCGTCGACGAGCTCCTGGACGTGCGGGAGCCCACCGCCGGCCGACCCGGCCGGCGCGGGGACGACGGGCCACAGCAGGAAGCCGGTGCGCCACTCGCCCTTGACGACGAGCGGGTAAATGACGTCGCCCGCGAGGTGTGTGAGGTAGCCGACGGCGAACGCGACGGCGACCGGTCGCTCGTCGAGCAGCCAGCCCGCGAGCAGCACGACCGCGAGCACCGGGAGGATCACGAGCAGCGAGTGCGCGAGCGACCGCCCGGAAGGCAGGACCGTCAGCCACCACGCCAGCGGCTTGTCGACGAGGTCGGGCAGGACGCCCGCGACGGCCGCGACGATGGCGGCGCTCGTCGAGGGCGCGCGCCGCCACAGCAGGTGGCTCGCGGCGGAGAAGGCGAGGTACGCGAACGCGACGTGTTCCCACGGCCACATGCTACGCCCCGGGTTCTTCGACGTCGACCCAGAGGTAGAGGTGCCGGTAGGCGGTGTCGCCGGACGCCTCGGCGGGCGCGCCGCCCCGGTAGACGTAGACGTTCAGACGGAGGTCCTCGCCGAGCGTCGTCGGCTCGACCGCGAGCTGCCGGCGGACGGTCTCGCCGTCGGCAGCCGAGACACTCACGCGGTCGAGCTCCGAGCGTTCGAGCACGACGCTGTCGTTCCCGCTCGTGTCCACGCGTTCGAGCACGGCGACGGCGGTGTAGTTCGTCGTCTCGCCCTCGCGGTTCTCGACGGCGAGCGTGACGTTCTCGGTGGCGCCGGCCTCGAGGGTCGTGGAGTAGTTGCCGGCGACGAGCTCGTCGCCCTGCTGGGTGAGCAGCGCGACCTCCGTGTCCGTCTCCCCGCGGTCCGGCGCCGCCAGCCCGACCGCGAACGCGCTCGCGGCGACGACGACGGCGACGGCGAGCGCGACGTTCAGTACGGCGTCGAGCGTGCTCGCGTCCGCCGCCCGCGCGCGAACGCCGTCCGCCAGCCCACCGACGGACACGACGTAGCGGTCGCTCGCAGCGGTCCTGCGGCGCGAGAACGCGGCCAGCACCGAGCCCAGGACGACGAGGGCGACGACGGTGGCGACGAGCGTGAGTTCGTCGAACGGCGCGCCGGCGACGGAGACGACGATCCCGGCGAGCACGAGCAGGACGAGCGACGTGGCGACCGCGAGGCTGAACCGCTCGACCGCGCTCGGGCCGCGCACCCAGCGGCTCCGCGGGCTGTCGCGCTCGGTCACGCTACGCGCGGGGAACAGCGCGGCGACGAGCGCGTACCCCGGCAGGAAGCCGAGCAGCGGCGCGGCGACGAGTACGCGCAGCGGGCCGTACACCATGCCCGTGAGGAGCGCGACACCCGCGACGAGCGCGTACCCGGAGGCGACGACGAGGTCCCCGAACGTCGCGGCGGGGCCCGCGTCGCGGCTGGCGGTCCGGTTCCCGGCCATCACGGCTCCTCCAGTACGCTGCAGCGGTCACGTGTCAGTCGGCGGCGTCCGTGTTCGGCCATCAGTCTGCCCGGACCGTGGGGGGCACCGGCCATTGTTAGGCGGTGGATAGCGGGTGCGTGCGGCGCGCTCGGCCGTCGTGCACCGACCGCGAGCGCCGGGCTGCGCGTCGGCGGAACGCGAGTCGCGGAACGACCGCTCTCGGCGGCCGCGAGCGTTCACAGAGCGTGACGGCGAATAGCCGACCGCTACGAGCGCGTTACGTCGGCGTTAGGCGCGGGGCGCGAAGTAAGCCGAGCGTTCTATCGCCGGGTGTCGCCGCGCTGTCTAGGGGTTTCCGGCGACGAGTAGTCGTTCGCGGGCGCGCAGTGGTTCGGCCGGGCGGTCGCTCGCGGCTCGCAGAAGCTTCGGTTTGCGTACGAAAGGTCTGCCTTACAATGGGGTCACGCGGCTTCGTTTGGCGACGAGCATGCAACCAACTGATAACCACATCGTCGCCACCGCGCTCGTCGCGCTCGTCGCGCTCGCCGCAGTCACGTCGGGGGCTGCCGCCGGGACGGCGACCGACGCGTCGACGGCGACGACCGAGCTCGCGTCCTGCCAGACCATCGACGAACCCGGGACGTACACGCTCGCTTCGGACGTCGAGAGCGCCGCCGGGGACTGCTTCCGGGTGACCGCCGACTACGTCACGATCTACGCGAACGGCCACACCGTCGCCGGCAACGGCTCCGGCGCGGCGTTCGTCGCGTCCGGCGTCGAGCGGGTCACCGTCAGGAACGTCACGCTCACCGACTGGGAGACCGGCGTCTCGCTGCGCGACGTGACCGGCGGCGGGGTCTACGGCGCCAGCGTCGAGAACGCCGCCGTCGTCGGCGTCGCCCTGGACGACAGCACGGGCGTCTTCGTTCGCGAGAACGACGTCGCGGACAGCACCACCGGCGTCAGCGTGACCGGCGAGAGCGACGGAAGCGTCGTCGTGGGCAACCACGTCGAGAACGTCACGGGCACCGGAATCGCCGTGAGCAGCGACGAGACCGAAGTCGTCGCCAACGACGTCGTCGACGCGGGCGGCAGCGCCGTCCGCGTGAGCGCCGCCCGGACGGTCACCGTCGCGGACAACACTGTGAGCGGGAGCGTCGGTGGTATCGCCGTCGCGGAGTCCGGAGACGTCACCGTCCGCGGCAACGACGTCGAAGCGGTGACCGGCTCCGCGGTCGAGGTCGTGGGCGAACCGAGCGCGTCGACCGCGCGGCCCGAGTTCCTCGACGCGTCGTGGGCACACTACGACGCGGAGGCGCTGACCGCGCTGTTCGAGGACGCGCGACGCGACGCGGAGAACCGCGTGGTGAACAACACGCTCGCGGGCGCCACCGGCCCCGGCGTCCTGCTCGCGGAGACGACGCCAGCGACAGTCAGCGGGAACAGCATCACCGACACCGACGACGGCGTCCGGGTCGCCCAGACGTCGAACGTCACCGTCCGCGGCAACGACGTGACCGCGAGCCGGGACGACGGCGTCGCCGTCGCGAACGCCTCGCACAACACCGTCACCGGCAACGACCTGCTGAACAGCACCGACGACGGCGTCTACGCGGTCGGCGCCGGGAACGAGTTCGCGAACAACACCGCCCGCGGGAGCGGTGACGACGGCCTCGACGTGCAGAACTCCACGGACGTCGTCGTGGCGTCGAACGTCCTCTCGGACAACGGCGACGACGGCCTCTACTTCCGGGGCGTCCACAACAGCACGGCCGTCGAGAACACCGCCCGCGGGAACGGCGACGACGGCCTCGACCTCCGCGGATCCACTGGTAACGTCGCGGAGAACAACACGGTCTGCGGGAACGACCACCACGGAATCGTCCAGCGCCTCGGCGCCCAGAACAACACGGTCACTGGGAACGGCTGCTGAGCGCGCTCCACTTTTCTGCGGTCGCCAGTGCGGTAGTCTGGTGGCTGTCGCGGTGAACGACTGTGATGGGACTCGCACGGTCCGATGGACGATGCGTCCTCGACAGCCCGCACGTGCTCGTGTCGGCGTACGCGGAGCTACGGAGAACCCGAGCGACGACGTTCACTGCCACGAGCTGAGCGACCGGTTGTACGGAAAACGGTTACCGAGCGCGGGAGGAACAGCTGTAAAGCGGCGCACTGTGGTACGGTACGTCGCCGCCGCTTCGGCCGGGCTCACGGCCGGCTGTTTCGGCGGCGTCTGGTCGGACCCGAGAGGGAGCGTCGTCGTCCGCAACGAGGACGACACCGCCCACCGGGTGACGGTGACGCCCACCGGCGGCTCGGAGGCGGCGTCCGAGCAGAGCGCCGGGCTGAACGCCTCGGAGTCCGTGGAGTACGCGGACGCGTTCGCCGGCGGCTCTTACGGCGTGACGGTCGACGTGGATGGCGAGCGAGCGGGCAGCGACGACCTCGGTGTCGGAGAGTGCGAGAGAATCAGGCTTCTCGTGACGGTGACCGGCGACGGGGAGACAGAGTTCCAACAGAGCTACTGCGATTGACCGGGCCCGCGTCCCGACATTCCGGGGGCGGGCGAAACGTGGCTGCGCGACCGGCTACTGCGACGACCGGAACCGGATCGCGGCCAGCGCCGCCACTACGAGCGCGAACGCGGCGTTCACGAGGTCGAACCCGGGGACGCTCCCGCCGGACTCGCCGGACACCGTCTGCTCGGTCGTCGACCGCGTGGTGTCGTTGGCGGCGACGACTTCGACGGACGCCGCGGCGTTGCCGACCGACGCGTTGTACGTCCCGGGCGCCTGAATCTCGCGCGTGAACGTCACGGTCGCCGTCTCGCCGGCGCCGACGGAGACGTTCTCCGACTGGACCACCTGGTCGAACAGCACCAGTTGGACGTCCTCGCTGCCGCCGACCGGACCAGTGTTCTCGACGGTGGCCGTGAGCGTGAACGTCTCGCCCGCGGTCACCGGCTGCTCGCTGACGTTCAGCCCGGTGGCCGAGACGTTCGGGGTGCGCGGCCGGACGTCGACGTAGTGCTTCTCGCCGTAGTCGACCCGGATCGTCTTGTTGCCGGGCGAATCGAACGCGTGCGTGAACGTCACCGTCCGGGTCTCGTTGGCGCCGACGCGGATCTCGCGAGTCTCCAGAATCTCGTCTTCGACGTCGAACTCGACGGTCTTGGTGCCGGCCGCGTCGCCGGTGTTCGACACGGTCGCCTCGACGGCCAGCCGCTCGCCGACGTACACCGTCGGCGCCGACAGCGAGGCGTGCGCCTGACTGATGTTCGGCGCTGCGGTGGGCTCCTCGACCGCGCCCGAGCCGCCGGCGTTGCCGCCGCTGCTGCCGCCGCCTCCGCCACCGCTACCGGCGGAACCACCGCCGCCTCCGCCACCACTCGACCCACCACCGCCCGAGCTGCCACCACCGCCTCCGCCGGAACCACTCCCGCCGTTGCTCTCCGCCGCCGCGACGTCGATCGTCGTGCTCACGGTCGCGTTCGTCCCGGCTTCGGTCTCGACGTCGAGCGTCACCTCGTACTCGCCTTCCGAGCCGTACGTGTGCTCGACGGTCTCCCCGGTGGCGTTCTCGCCGTCACCGAACGACCAGTCGAACTCGACGAGGTCCGACAGCGGCGTGGAGCCGCTCGCGTCGAAGGACACCGGCTCGCCGACCGTCGGGTCCTCGGACGTCACCTCGAAGTCCGCCTCGACGGGTTCGGGCGCTCCGACAGAAACCGTCGCGCTCGCGGTCGCGTTGCGGTCGCCGTCGACGACAGTGACGCTCGCAGTGTAATCGCCGGTATCGTTGTAAGCGTGGTCGAGCGTCGCCTCGCTGGTATTCTGGTCGATTGTACCGTCGCCGTCGACGTCCCACTCGTACGTCTGGATGTCGTCCTGCGGCGTCGAGTCGCTGGCGTCCAGCGTCACCGTCTCGTTCACCGCCGCGTTCGCGGGCGCGGTGAGACTAGCTTCGGGGCCGGTCGCGGATTCCACGACGTCGATGGCCGCGGTCGCAGTGTCCGTCTCGTTGTCGTCGTCGACCACGGTCACGCTGGCCTCGACGCTCCCGGCGGCCGCGTACTCGTGTTCGACGGTCGGCGAGGACGTGTTCGCGTCCACGGTCCCGTTGCCGTCGAGGTCCCAGCGGAACTCGGTAATCTCGCCCTCGTCCGTGGAGGCGCTGGCGTCCAGCGTCACCGTCTCGTTGACGGTCGCCTCCGACGGCGCGTCGAGCGCCGCGGTCGGCGGACCGGAGACGCTGACTGTCGCGGACGCCGAGTCCTCGCTGCCGGCCGAGTCCGTGACCGTCACGGTCGCGGTGTACTCGCCCGAAGAGTCGTACGTGTAGTCGACAGTCGGGCTGTCGGTCGTCTCCTCGGCCTCGCCGTCGCCGTCGTAGTTCCACGCGTACTCCTCGATACCCTGGTCGTCAGTGGAGTTGCTCGCGTCGAACGTGACGTCCGAGCCGACGGACCCGTTCGCGGGTGCCGTGAGGCTCGCGTTCGGCGGCTCGTTCGCCGCCTGCACGTCGATAGTCACGCTCGCGGAGTCCGTCTCGCCGTCGTCGTCGACGACCGTGACCGACTCCGTGACCGTTCCTGGCGTCCCGTAGCTGACTTCGACAGTCGAACCGGTCGCGTTCCCGGTCACGTTCCCGCTGACGTCCCAGCGGAACTCGGTGATGTTGCCCTCGTCGGTGGAGCCGCTGGCGTCCAGCGTCACCGTCTCGTTCACTGTCGCGTTCGCGGGCGCGTCGAGCGCGGCCTCTGGGGCGTTATCGGCGGCCTCGACCTCGATAGTCGCGTTCGCGGTGGCCGTCTCGCCAGCAGCATCCACGGCGGTGACCCGCGGCGTCATCGTGCCCGCGTTCTCGTACGCGTGGTCGACAGTTGGACTGTCAGTCGTCTCGTCGACGTCGCCGCTCCCGTCGAAGTCCCACTCGTAGCGCTCGATGCCGGTGTCGTCGGTGGAGTTGCTCGCGTCCAGCGTCACCGTCTCGTTCACTGTCGCGTTCGCGGGCGCGTCGAGGCTCGCTGTCGGTGGCTCGTCCGGCGCGCGCACGTCGATGGTCGCAGACGCCGTCGAAACCTCGCCGTCGTCGTCCACGACGTCGACGGACGCCTCGACGGTCCCCGTGGTACCGTAGGCGTGGTCGAGCGTCGGGGCGGACGTCGTCTCCTCGGCCTCGCCGTCGCCGTCGACGTCCCAGCGGTACTCGGTGATGTTGCCCTCGTCGGTGGAGCCGCTGGCGTCCAGTGCCACCGTCTCGTTGACCGTCGCGTTCGCCGGTGCAGTGAGGCTGGCGTTCGGCGGCGACGGCGGCAGCGTCGCCTCCACTTCGACCGTCGCCTCGTCGCCGTTGCCGTACGTGTCGAACGCCGTCACGCTGACCGTGTGGGTTCCGGCCTCCTCGAAGGCGTGGGCGGTGGTCGGCTCGGTCGTCACCTCGTCGGTCTCGCCGTCGCCGTCGAAGTCCCACTCGTAGCCGCCGAGCTGCTCGTCGTCGGACGTGTCGCTCGCGTCGAACGTGACCTCCGCGCCGGTCTCGGTCTCGCTGGGGCCGTCGAGGCTCGCGGACGGCGGCGTCTCCAGGCAGCCGCCGCCGCCGTTGACGAACAGACGACGGTCGCGGTCGAGGTCGTGCTCGGTGCCGTCCTCGTCGATCACCGTCCAGCTCGTGAGCAGGTCCTCGTCGCTGCCGGAGTACCCCCAGTCGCCCCAGAACTCGGCTTCCTCGTTGAACGCGGGGTCGACGACGACGGTGTCGCTCATGTTGCCGACGCCGCGGAACGCACCGCCGTCGTTCCGGTTGTCGCTCCACATCCAGTCGACGCTCGCGGTGTCCCCGCCGACGTCCCACTGGTCGTCGTTGGTGTCCGAGCCGTTCACCTCCGTGTACTTGTCGTCCTGGACGACCCACTCGCCGGCCGCGGGCAGCCCGCTGAAGTCCATCGTGAGCGCCCCGCCACCGTCGGAGTTCGGGTACTGGTCGTGCAGCAGGACGAGGCTCGCGCCCTCGGACCCCTCGTAGAACAACAGCACGCTCCCCTGGTCCTTCTGGAACTCGCTAGTACCGTAGGAACTGAATCTGTACGGGTCACCTTCCCTGGTCGCGCTGTCCGACTCGTACCCATCTGGAACGCGATAGTCGTAGAACTGGGTGACGTTCTGGTCGGCGTCCGTCACCGGGTCGACGGTGTAACACGACGTCCCCTGTGCGACCGCGTACGTCGAGTGCTCGACGGGCGCGGCGGACACCGGAACGACGGCGACGATCGGCCCGGCGACCACGGCCAGGACTACTGCGAGGACGGCGATCGTGCGAATCGAGAAACGGTCGGGCATTGCTGTTCGAATGGCCGCGAGTAACCCTTTGTTATGAGCGGGCTTCGGGAGAGGCTACCACGACAGACGCCGCGGAGAGCGCACGAAGCGCAGAAATTGCGACGTTTAGCGAGAACAGAGTAGGGGCCGCTTCGTGGGACGCAGTCGCGCGGAATCAGGACATCGCGAACCGACAGGAGACGGATAACAATACCTCGACTCCGCTTACTCCGGGACGGACCGCCGGTGCTCCGGCGACGCAACAATGTATCGGGAACACACCACGGCAGTCGTCGTCCCGGCGTACAACGAGGAACCGTTCGTGGCGGACACCATCGAGTCGGTGCCCGCGTTCGTCGACCGCATCTACGCGGTCGACGACGGCTCCACGGACGACACCTGGCGGGAGATTCGGGACGCCGCGGACCGCGTCAACGCCCGCAGCGACGGCGACGCCTTCGACGACCGCGTCGTGCCGATCCGACACGAACAGAACCGCGGCGTCGGCGGCGCCATCAAGACCGGCTACCTCCGCGCCCGCGAGGAAGAGATCGACGTGACGGCGGTGATGGGCGGCGACGGCCAGATGGAGCCCGAGGTGCTCGGCGACCTCTTCGACCCCATCGTCGAGGGGCGCGCGGACTACACGAAGGGCAACCGCTTCCTCGGGCAGACCGACAGCGGCGACATGCCGACGTTCCGCTTCGTCGGGAACACCATCCTCACGGCGCTCACGAAGGTCGCGAGCGGCTACTGGGGGAACGGCGACCCGCAGAGCGGCTACACCGCCATCTCCCTGCGCGCGCTGGAGACCGCCGACGTCGAGTCGATGTACGAGTTCTACGGCTACTGCAACGACCTCCTCGTGAAGCTGAACGTCGCGGAGATGCGAGTGGTGGACGTCGCCTCCCCCATCACGTACGGCGACGAGGAGAGCCACATCAAGTACCGGACGTACATCCCGAAGGTGTCGGCGATGCTCGGCCGGAACTTCCTCTGGCGGCTGAAGACGAAGTACCTCGTCTTCGACTTCAACCCGCTCGTCGCCGCGTACGCGGCGGGCGCGGTGTCGTCGCTGGCCGCCGTCGCCTCCGCCGTCGGGGAGCTCCGGGGCGTCGACAGAACCGCGACGCCGGTGGCCCGCGGCGCGCTCACGCTCCTGTTCGCGCTCGTGGGCGTGCTGTCGTTCGTGTTCGCGATGACGCTCGACGCGGCCGCCAACGAGCACCTGAGCGACGCCGTCCACCCGGCGGGTGACGTGCCGCCCGCGGGAGAAGCGCCCGAGGGAGACGCCGCGACGGTCGCGACCGACGAGGTCGACGCGCCTGCGGGAGTGGCCGCCCGCGCCGAGAACGGCGCGGTCGAGCTGGAGCCCCGGGAGTGGGCGTACGTGCTTAGCGACGACCCTGGCGATCCGCCGACGCCGAACGCGGCGCGCGTCCGCGAGCGCCTCCGCGACGACCAGCCGCAGAGCGACACGGCCGCGGACTGACGCGAAACCGTCCGTATCGCGGCGCTTCTCCGGTAGGCGGGTGGTAACAAACAGGTCGCTCGTGCGTGTACAGTCCATGTTCGGGACGAGCGGTATTCGTGGCGAGTTCGGGACGGACGTGACCGCGGGGCTGGCGCTGTGCGTCGGGCGGGCGCTCGCGTCGGACGGTCGGGGGCGAGTCGTCGTGGGGCGAGACCCCCGCGACACGGGACCGCTGCTCGTGGACGCGCTGACCGCGGGGCTCCGCGAGTGCGGCGCCGACGTGGTGCGGCTCGGCGAGGTGCCGACGCCGACAGTGGCGCGCTCCGTAGAGTGGTACGACGCAGACGCCGGCGTGACCGTGACCGCGTCGCACAACCCCCCGGAGGACAATGGCATCAAGCTCTGGAGCGCGGACGGCTCCGCGGTCGTCGGTGACGAGCAGGACGACATCGTCGAGCGGCTGAAACGCGACGACTACGACACCAAGCGGTGGGACGAGATCGGGAACACGCGCACCGAGTCGAACGCGCGCCGACGCCACGTCGACGCCATCGTGGACGCGGTCACCGTCGACCCGCCGCTGTCGGTGGTCGTCGACGTCGGCAACGGGAGCGGCCGGCTCACGTCGGACGTGCTGCGCCAGCTCGGCTGCGAGGTCGAGACGATGAACGCGCTGCCGGACGGCGAGTTCCCGTCGCGGCCGAGCGAGCCGACCGCACAGAACTGCGAGGGGCTCCAGCGGGTCGTCGCGGAGTCCGACGCCGACATGGGCGTCGCCCACGACGGTGACGCCGACCGGATGATGGCGGTCACGGAGACCGGGCGGTTCGTCCCCGGGGACGTGTTGCTCGCGCTGTTCGCGCGACAGCAGGCGGTCCCGCGGGCGCGGGTCGCGGTCCCCATCGACGTCAGCATGGCCGTCCAGGACGAGCTCTCGCAGGTCGGCGCGGAGACCACGTACACGAAGGTCGGGGACGGCCACGTCGCCGCGCGCACGACCGAACACGACGTCGTGTTCGGCGGCGAGCCCAGCGGCGCGTGGATCTGGCCGACGGTGACGCGCTGCCCGGACGGCCCGCTGGCGGCCGCGAAGCTCGCGGCGCTGGTCACCAACCACGGCTCGCTGGACGCGCTCGTCGACGACGTCCACCAGGTGCCGATTCGCCGCGAGAACATCCGCACGGACGCCAAGCGCGAGGTCGTCGAGCGCGTGCGGGCGATGGTCGCGGACCGCTACGAGAACGTCACGACCGTCGACGGCGTGCGCGTCGACCACGACGACGGCTGGTTCCTGGTGCGCGCGAGCGGCACGGAGCCGCTCGTCCGCGTCACCGCGGAGGCCCGCGACGGCGACCGCATGGAGTCGCTTTTGGACTCCGCGCTCGACCTCGTGACGACCGCCGCCGACACCGTCGACGCGGAGACGAGCCCCGCATGACCCGTCGGTAACGCCCCGTTACCGAGCACGTACCCGGCTCCTTCTGGCGATAGGCCGGCGCGCGATTCCGCAGGTATCAGTCGACCGAACGCGCGTAAGCCGGCCTTACAATCTTCATAACAAGGGTAGTGGTCGCTGTCCAGTTGGGCGTGATGCAGACAGTCATTCTCGCCACGGACCGCGGCCCCGGGCCGCTGTCGAGCGTGGCGTCGACCCCGATGCTCCCCGTCGCCGACAGGCCGCTGGTCGCGCACGCGGCGGACGCCGCCGTCACCGCGGGGACCGAGGAGCTCGTGTTCGTCGTCGGCGACGACGCACCGCAGGTGCAGTCGTACTTCGGCGGCCGGTACGCCGGGGTGCCGGCGACGTACGCGATTCAGGAGGACAGCCACGAGCGAGCGATCCGCGCGCTCCGCGGCCGGCTCGACGGCCGGGTCGCGGTGCTGAACGGGAGCTGTCTCTACGACGCGGGCGGCGTGGACGCGCTGTTCGACCACGACGCCGCCATCGCCGCCGAACCCGCCGAGGGACCGGCCCCGGTCGGGACGGACGGCGGCGAGCCGACCGTCGAGCGGGCGTCCGGCGCGTGCGTGTTCCCCGCGGACAGCCTCGACTCGGTGACCGGCGGCCGGCCGCTCTCGGTGGCCGCCCTGGAGAGCGCGGCGTCGCGGCCGGCGGTCGTGGACGTGCCCCGCGTCGCGGTGTCGAGCGCGGCGGACCTCGTGGACGCGAACGCCCGCGCGATGGCGTCGATAGCGCCCGCGGGCGAGACCGTGCAAATCGCCGACGACGCCACCGTCGAACAGGGAGTGACCTTCGACGGCCCGGTCCTCATCGCGGGCGGCGCGACCGTCGAGCGGAACGCCACGCTGCGCGGACCGGTCGTCGTCGGACCGAACGCCACGGTGGGCGTCAGGGCGGTCGTCGACTCCGCGGTGCTGTTCGGGGACGCGACGGTCGACGCGGGCGCGCGATTGGACGGTGCTGTGATCGGCCCGAACTGCACCGTCGGCGACGGCGCGAGCGTCGCCGGAGTCACCGACGCGCGTGGGAACGGGGTCGCCGCCATCGTCACGGACGGCGCGCGCGAACGGCTCGGCTACTGGTAGCGAAGTACAGCGAACGCGGCGGGCGGGTTTTTCGGCGGCGTCGACTACTCCCGGAGCGAGTCGAACGCGTCCGACGACCAGAGCGAGACTGCGAAGACGACGGCGAGGAAGACGACGACGACGGCGGTCGCGAGCGTGTACGCGCTGGAGAGCTGCGCCGCGAGGAACAGCACCGCGAAGGCGGCGATTCCGCCCGCGTAAGCGGTCTGTGACGGCGCGGACCCGGACTCCTCCTCGGCCCCGACGTCGAGGTACTCGTACAGCGACTCGACGTGGTTCCCGACCTCGATGCGGCCGCGGCCCTGGTTGAAGTCGACGACGCCCGCGTCGTCCATCTTCGGGAGGTGGCACTGGTAGAGGCCGATGTAGACGCGTTTCCGCTGCTGGGCGTCGAGCTGCTGGACGGTCGTGTCGTTCTCGATGGCCGCGATGTGTTCGGCGAGCTCGCCGATGGTGACCGGCTCCTCGGTGTCCCGGACGTACTCGAGGACGAGCCGGCGGCGCCGGTTCTTCAGGATCTCGAAGGTGATGTCGAGCGGGAGTTGCTCCGCGGGCTCCTCTTCGGGCGTGTCGGCGTTCGCTTCGGGCTCCGTCGACGGGACCGAGTCGATTTCGCTGTCCGATTCCCCGCCACCGTGAGTCGCTTCTAGCATTGTCGTAGTCCTCCGGTCGTGTGTGTGCTGGCCTGCCGCTCGTGTGCCGGTGCCGTCGCCGTCGATCTGGTGTTCGGACGGACAGGCTCGCCGAGATGCGTGTCCCCCGTCTCGTTTCCTCCCCCCGAGTTGTCGTCCCGCGCCGGTCGGCGAACACTCGAACCGTAGCGTGCCCGTACCGCGCTAGCAGCCGATAGTGTCCCTATCTCAACATAAGTGTTTGGTACACAACGTCTGACGCGCTCCACGGTCGTAACGCTTCCGGACGAACCAGGCCCCCGCGACCGCGGGGCGAGATCCACGCGCGAGTGTGGCACCGGATAACCTCCTACTGTCCCGCGGCGAAGACGGCTCGGCGGCAGCCAGGCATCCTGCATCTGTGGTACGTAACCGACCGGGTAGACCCTTAGTTACACACGACCTATCGAACGTCGACCGACGAGCGGACCGGCGGCGCGTTCCCAAGTCCGAGACTCTCGAAGTCTCTCGCGGCTGTTTTCTCGGGTTAGGCGCAGACACCCGACGACCAACCGCCGAATAACAATGCGCGGATGTGCCGATTGGCGAACGTTACCTCAGCTGGTAAGCGCCCGCAAGGACAATGACCCGGAACACATCACCAACCGCCGCGAGGCAGCGTCACGCGAGAACTGAATCGGACGACGAACCGGGGCCGCGCGCGGCCACGACGGAGACGGACGGGGGCCATCCATGTGCGGAATAACGGCGTGCGCGGCCCCCGCGGACGAGAACGTCGTGGATACGCTGCTCGGCGGCCTCCGGAACCTCGAGTACCGGGGGTACGACTCCAGCGGCGTCGCCACGCCGGACAGTGAGACCGTCTCCGTCATCAAGCGCGAGGGCGGCATCGACGAGCTCGCCGACACCCTCGACGTCGTCGGTCCGGACGGCGCGGTCGGCATCGGCCACACGCGGTGGAGCACCCACGGCGCGCCGACCGACGCCAACGCCCACCCGCACACGGACTGCGACAACCGCGTCGCCGTCGTCCACAACGGCATCGTGGAGAACTACACGGAGCTGCGCGACGAGCTCCGCGCCCGCGGGCACGTCTTCACGAGCGAGACGGACACCGAGGTCATCCCGCACCTGGTCAGCGAACACCTCGACGACGGGATGACCGTCGACGGCGCGTTCCGCGCGGCCATCGAGCGCCTGGAGGGACGGTTCGCCATCGCGATGGTGGTCGCGGGCGACGACGCCATCTACGCGGCGCGCAACGGGTCGCCGCTGGTCGTCGGCGTCGACGACGGCCGCCGCTTCATCGCCAGCGACGTGCCGTCGTTCCTCGAACACACCGACGACGTGGTCTACCTCGAGGACGGCGACGTCGTCCGCGTGACCCCCGACGAGCACGTGATCACGGACCTCGACGGCCGCCCGGTCGAACGCGAGACGAAAGTCGTCGACTGGCAGCCCGAGGACGCCGAGCGCAACGGCTTCGACCACTACATGCTCAAGGAGATCCACGAGCAGCCCGCCGCGCTCGAACGCGCCATCAACGGCCGCATCACCGCGGAGGGCGGCATCGACCTCGAGGAGTTCCCGCCGGGCACGTTCAGCGACGTCACCGACGTCCAGCTGGTCGCCTGCGGGACCTCCTACCACGCCGCGCTGTACGTCCGCCAGCAGCTCGCCGAGCGCGGCGTGCCGACGCAGGTGTTCAGCGGCGGCGAGTACGCGACGACGCCCGCGCCCGTCACGGAGAACACGCTCGTCATCGCGGTGACCCAGAGCGGGGAGACCGCGGACACGCTCGCGTCCCTGCGGGCGGCCGACGAGCGCGGCGCGCGCACGCTCGCGGTGACGAACGTCGTCGGGTCGTCGGCGGCGCGGTTCTGCGACGACGCGCTGTTCATCCGCGCCGGCCCGGAGATCGGCGTGGCGGCGACGAAGACGTTCTCCTCGCAGGTCGCGGTGCTGACGCTGCTCGGCGAGCGCATCGCACAGGACATCACGGGCGAGCCCAGGGAGGACCTCGCGGCGATGCTGCGCGGGCTCGAACGCCTCCCGAGCGACGTCCAGCACGTCCTCGACCAGTCCTCGGTGGAGTCGCTGGCGACGAAGTACCGGGAGCGCGACGGCCACTTCTTCATCGGCCGCGGCGTGGCGTACCCGGTCGCCCTGGAGGGGGCGCTGAAGTTCAAGGAGATCACGTACGAGCACGCCGAGGGGTTCGCCGCCGCCGAGCTCAAGCACGGGCCGCTCGCGCTCGTCACCCCGGACACGCCCGTGTTCGCGGTGTTCTCGGGACCGCACGACGAGAAGACGCTGGGGAACGTCGAGGAGGTACAGAGCCGCGGCGCGCCCGCCGTCGCCATCGCCAGCGAGGAGTCCACGGAGGTCGCGGAGGTCGTCGACGAGTTCCTCCCGATTCCGGACACGCACCCGGTCGCGGCGGGCGTTCTCGCGAACGTCCAGCTCCAGTTGGTGTCCTACCACGTCGCCGACCTGCTCGGTCGCGCCATCGACAAACCGCGGAACCTCGCGAAGAGCGTGACAGTAGAGTGATCGCACGCGTCCCGCGGCAGGCACCGCCGTCCGGCGCTACGACCGCTCGCAGGCAGCCCACCCGCCGCCCGCGACAGCCGTCAATCGAGAGCGCCCATAGATGTCTCAATCAGACACACCAGAATCCCTGACTCAGGACACGGTCTACGACCTCCTGAGCAACGCGCGACGACGGTTCGTCCTCTCGTACCTCCGGGACCGCTCGGAGCCGATCGAGCTGAGCGAGCTCTCCCGAGAGGTCGCCGCCTGGGAGAACGACACGCCAGTGGAGGACCTCACGTCCCAGCAGATAAAACGCGTCTACGTGTCGCTGTACCAGACCCACATCCCCAAACTCGACGAGTCGGGGCTCGTGGACTACGACAGCGACTCCGGGGACGTCGAGCTGACGGAGAACGTCGACGTCCTCGACACGTACCTGCCCGAGCGCGAGCAACAGGAGACGCCCTGGCAGCTCGTGTACGCGAGCATCGCGGCCGCGGGGCTGCTGGTGTACGGCGCCATCCTGCTGTTCCCGGCGACGTTCGCGTTCGTGCCGATGACGGCGCTGAACGTCGTCGTCATCACCGTGTTCGCCGTCGTGACGGCAGCGCACTACTACGCGAAGAGTCGGAGGTGACCGTCGTGAGTGAACACACTTCCTCGACGGCGCGCGGGCCCGAACTGCCCGGGAGGTGGTCGCAGTGACGCCCGACTGGGACGTCGTCGGCTACGTCATCAGCTCCGACCACCGCACGCTCGTTCTCGGCCGGCTCGCCGAAGGGCCGGCCACGCCCACCCAGATCGCCGCCGACGTCGACCTCGCCGCCACCCACGTCTCGCGGGCGTTGAACTCGCTGCGCGAGCGCGACCTCGTCGAGCTACTCGTCCCCGAAGAGCGCCGCAAGGGACGCGTGTACGGCATCACCGAGAAGGGGTCGGAAGCCTGGAACGTGATTCAGGCGAAAGACCTCACGGAGTGAGGAAAGGAAAGTGGGGTCGGGGATGGGGTTGGGGGGATGGGTTCCGAATCCGAAGCAGGGGAGTGAGCCGGTGACGCACTCCCCGTTCGTCGACACGCGGGAATCGTCCTTTGTTACGCGGTCGGTTTCCTCACGCGACGACGAGTAGGGCGGCGTTTCTCGCGGCGACGACGACGTTGAGCACGGACGCCAGCCCGTAGCCCGCCAGCCGGACCGCCGTGGTCGCGCGCGGCGACGCGTCCGTGTTCGCGACGGCGACGACGCCGGCCTCGGTGACGGCGGTGATGGCGACGACCGCGACGGCGCCGAGCAGGAGCAGCGCGGCCGGGACGCCGAACGCGGCCATCGCGTCGGCCGCCACGGGGTTCGCCTCGCGGACGGCCGGCCGGAACCGCAGGCCGACGAACGTCGTGACGGCGTCGGCGGCCTTCGTCGCGGCGAGCACCGCGACGAGCGACCACTCGACGTCCGGCGGGATCGAGTTCATCCCGTCGACGTGCGCGCGAGAGCCAGTTTGTTAGTCGCGCAGTTTCGGGGCGGAACCCGCTCGGACGCCGAATAGGGGCCTGTTAACGAAAGATATCGGCGGAGAACACTGGAGCATGGCCCAGCGAAACCTACTCGGCGATTGCCCCGAGTGCGGCGAGCCGGTGCCTCGCGGCGCCGCGCTCATCGCGTACGAGCGCGACGGCGGGCCGGCGGCGTACGCGGAGTGTCCCGACTGTCTGCGGGTCGTCCGCCCCGAGTGACGCGGCGGGCCGCGACCCGGAAGGCGGCCCATAACGAAGCGGATAGGCGGTCTCCGTCGAGTTGCAATGCGCTCCAAACTGCTCGCGGCGGTCGCCCTCGCGACCGTCGCCGTCGTCGCACTGTTCGCCGAACGCCGCACCCGCCCGGACCTCGCCGACGAGTTCGAGGACTGACGCCCTCTCCCGATTTTCTTCCGCATCTCGCCGCCCTCACCGGAAAATCGGGGTTAGTACGCAGTTGCTTATGGTAGTTACAATGACTATTACTTTACCCGTGTCACGCCAAGAGGGGCAGTGATGGCACACCGAATCACCGAAGCCGACCAGCAACGGATAGCGGAATTCGCGAACACGCCGAAGTACCAGCGCGGCCCGCACCTCCTCGAACCCGACGACGGCGACGACCTCGACGACGACTGACCCTCAACTCGCGGCGAACGTTAAACGAAGAAAACAACTATATCCCGCGCGTTACGGCGAGTACCCGCCGATTACTCCGCCGCCGCGTCGCGCGCCCGCTCCGCTCGGCCGGAAAACCGCCGGCTAAACCGGCCGAACGACTACTTCTCCGCCGCTGTCGACGTGCACCCGGTAGGACTCGAACCGGAACGTGACCGCCGCCCGCGCGCCCGCCGAGGCCGACCGGACGAGTAGGTCCAGCGCGTCCAGGTCCACGTACTCGTACAGCGGTTCGAGGGTCAACGGGTCGCGGTCCATCGCCGCCCCGAGGGTCTCCAGGACCGCCGTCGACGGCCCGACGTCGGCCCACTCGTACTCTGCGCGGGTCTCGCCGAGACCCTCCTCGCCTCCCCGGTTCGGTCTTCGTGCACTCATCGGGTGACAAGAAGCGACACGGCTGCAAGTACTTGTTGTAGTTTCCGTCGTCACCACCGTGCTCACCGGTCGCGGACGTAGAAAATGGAGCCTGGCGGATTTGAACCGGAGGAAGACGTGCTCGCTCACTTCGTTCGCTGCGCGCGACTTCCAGGGTTCAAATCCTGCCCCAGTTACGCGCGGTGCGCGCAGCGACACACGCGTCGCTGCGCGGCACCGTCACAGAAACGTGGGGCCTGGCGGATTTGAACCACCGCTCACCCGGTGTCCCACGACACCCGCCCGGGGACGAGCGCCGATATGAGCCGGGGGCTTTGAACCAGACTAAGCTAAGGCCCCTCGTCGTTCGCTTCCCGTGGCCGAACCTTTAGCCTGTCGGGATTTCGCAGAGCCGACGCTCCGGAAGCGAGTGTCGGAGAAGCGCCGTCGAGAGACTACGTCTCTCGGGCCGTGAATTTCGTAGAAATTCACGCCGTTACCAGATGGAGTCTGGCAGCACGTAAAACGAAGTTTTACGCCGCCACCAGGGCTCGAACGTCGAGAGACGGTCCTGCTCGCGGTGCTGCGCGGGCTGCGACTCTCGGGCACGAGCCCTTGCGGCGATACAACCGAACTCGTCGCGGAGCCGACGCTCCGCGAGCAAGTATCGGAGAAGCGCCGCCACCAGGGCTCGAACCTGGGACAACCTGGGTAACAACCAGGTGCTCTACCAACTGAGCTATGGCGGCTCGCATCTCTCCCTACCCGGCGCGTTTTGAAATGGCTTTCGTTTCGCCAGCAGGCTCGGGCATCGACACGGCTTAGGCGCGGCCGCGTGAATCCGGCGGCATGAGCGACTTCGAGTCGGTCGTCGACGCCGTGCGCGAGCGCGTGGACCCGACACCGGACGAGCGCCGCGCGCTCGCCGCGGCCGCGGAGCGGCTGGCCGACCGCGCGCGTGACGCCATCGCCGAGCTACCCGCCGACGCGGACGTCCTGCAGGTCGGGAGCACGGCGCGCGGGACGTGGGTGGCGGGCGACCGCGACATCGACCTGTTCGTGCGGTTCCCCCCGGACCTCCCCCGGGAGGACCTCGAATCGTACGGCCTCGAAGTCGGGAACGCGGTGCTGCCGGAGGGCCGCGAGGAGTACGCCGAACACCCCTACGTGAAAGGGAGCTTCGAGGGGTACGACGTGGACCTCGTGCCGTGCTACCGGCTGGACTCCGCGACCGATATCCAGTCCGCGGTCGACCGCACGCCGTTCCACAACGCGTACCTCGAACAGCGGCTGAGCGACGAGGACGCGGGCGACGTCCGGCTGTTCAAGCAGTTCCTGAAGGGCGTCGGCGCGTACGGGAGCGACCTCCGCACGCAGGGGTTCTCGGGCTACCTCACGGAGCTGCTCGTGCTGGAGTACGGTGGTTTCCGCGAGACGCTGGAAGCCGTGCGGGACTGGCAGCCGCCCGTCGTCCTCGACCCCGAAGACCACGCCGCCGCGGAGTTCGACGACGCGCTGGTGGTCGTGGATCCGACGGACCCCGAGCGGAACGTCGCCGCGGTCGTCGCCGCGGAGAACGTCGCACGCGTCCAGCACCACGCCCGCGAGTTCCTCGACGACCCCGACGAGTCGGTCTTCGAGCCGTCGACGCCCGACCCGCTGAGCGGGGACGCAGTCCGAGGGTACGTCGCGGACCGCGGGACGACGCCGCTGGCGGTCGCCTTCGACGCGCCGGACCTCGTCGAAGACCAGCTCTACCCCCAGCTGTACCGGTCCCGGGACGGCCTCGTGCGCAGGCTCGAGAACCACGGCTTCGAGGTGTTACGCGCGGCGACGTGGGCGGACGACCGCGCGGTCCTGTTCGTGGAACTGTCGGTGAGCGAGCTCCCCGCGGTCGAGCGCCACGAGGGCCCGCCGGTCCACGTCGGCGGGCACGCCGAGGGATTCTACGGGAAGTACGCCGACAGCGACGCCTACGGCCCGTTCCTCGACGGCGACCGGTACGTGGTCGAGCGCGAGCGCGACGTGCGGACCGCCCGCGAGTTCGCCGAGTCGAGACTACCGGAGGTCGCGCTCGGCGCGCACGTCGAGTCCGTGGTCGAAGCCGGCGACTACGAAGTGCTCGCGGGCGAGGACGTCGCAGACCTGGCAGCGGAGTTCGGGACGGAACTCGCGGCGTACTTCGAACCGACCGTCTGAGCGCTCGCGGGTCAGAGCGCGGGGTGAGACTCCGAGAGGTCGTCGAGCAGCGTGCGGACGCTGTCGCTGACCTCGTCCTCGGGGCCGATCGGGTCGCGGCCGTCGAACGTCTCGTGGACCATGCCGATGCCGTCGGCGAGCGTGTCGAGGCTGTACCCGCCCTCCAAGATGAACGCCAGCGGCGCGTCGATCGCGTCGGCGAGCGAGCGGACGCGGTCGGTGAGCAGGCCGTACCCCTCCGTGGAGACGTGCATCCGCGAGATCGGGTCGTGGCGGTGGGCGTCGAAGCCCGCGCTCACGAGGAACACGTCTGGGTCGAACTCCCGAATCGCGGGCTCTAAGAGCTCGTCGAACGCCGCGCAGTAGTCGGCGTCTCCGGAGCCCGCGGGGAACGGCGCGTTCAGCGTCGTCCCCTCGCCGTCGCCCTGGCCGGACTCGCCGGCGGCGCCCGTGCCCGGGTAGAGTCCTTCCTCGTGGACCGAGGCGTAGAAGACGTCGCCGCGGTCGTAGAAGATGTCCTGCGTGCCGTTGCCGTGGTGGACGTCCCAGTCGAAGATGGCGACGCGGTCGGCGCCGAGGTCGTCGAGGGCGTACTGCGCGGCGACGGCGGCGTTGTTCAGGAAGCAGAAGCCCATCGCGTCGTCGTAGACGGCGTGGTGGCCGGGCGGCCGGCCGAGCGAGAACGGCGTGTTCCGGCCGGCGGCGCCGTTCACCGCGGCGCGCGTGGCGTCCATGGCGAGGCCCGCGCTCGCGAGCGCGGCCGACCACGTCTCCTCGGAGGCAGTCGTGTCCGGGTCCCAGTCGCCGCCGCCGGACTCGCAGAACGCCTTGACTTCCGCGACGTAGTCGTCGTCGTGGACGGCCGCAGCGTCGGCCTCGGTGGCGGGCCCGGCGTCCTCGTAGTTGACGCTGTGGCGCTTCGCGAGCCCGCGCTTGATGGCGCGCAGGCGGTCCGGACTCTCCGGATGCCGCGGCCCGGGGTCGTGTGCGAGACACGTCTCGCTGAACCCGAATCTCATTCCACGAGGTCGAAGTACGTCGCGACATCCTCGGCCTGTACGGTGCGTCGTCCCGCGTGCTCGGCGAGCACGGCCGCGCCGTCGGCGGCGTCCGCCGCGTACGCCTCCAGGATGTCCGCGAGCACGACCCGCGCGTCCTTCGAGACGCGGAACTGGTCGTCGAGGTCGAGGCGCGCGATGCGGTCGACGGGCGCGACCGGCAGCGTCAGCGCGTCGGCGTCCGGCACCCCGTCGGCGCCGAAGTCCGCGGCCATCAGTGTCTTCCGCCCGTCCTCGGCGGCGTGCTCGGCGGCTCCCCGGGCGAGCTCCGAGCCGCGCGACTGGATGCGCCGTGCGAGTTCCTCTGCGGCGTCGGCGCTCACCCGCAAGTCACCCGCGTGTCGCCGGATGATGCTGTCCACCGGCGCGAACGGGAGTTCGACGCTCATGCGTCAATGGGTGGCTGTCGCACGCTTAACTGTTTCCGTTACGTGGGGAAATCCGCCACAACGTCCGTCCGCGCGAGTCCCGAACCCGCGACCATGGGCGACAATCCGCACCAGTCGAGCGCGGAAGACGCCGCCGAACGGGAGGGGAACGCCGACGAGGAGGACGCCGAGGAAGAACAGATACAGCAGGAGATGGCGAACCAGGGCGAGGAGCGCTACCAGGACGCCCGCGAGGAAGCGAACCCGAACGACCGGCACGACGAAGCGCCGCGAAACTGACGCCGCCCCTCGTTTTCGCAGCCCGCGTCAGTGCAGTTCTTCGGCGCGCAGGCGGCCGTCCTGGAGGAGGCCGCGAACGGTCACTTCCTGCCCGAGCGTGACGTCCGCGTCCGTCTCGACGCTCACGGTCTCCTCGCCGTCGTCCAGAATCACGGGGTTCTGCGCCTGCACGACGACGCCCGTGAACTCGACTTCCTCGCCGTCGTCCGTGGACGCGTCGGCGTCGTCGCTCGACGAGCTATCAGTCGAGTCGGCGCTGCTCGGTTGGTTCCCGTCCTCGAACGCCGAGAGCCCGGTCTCGCCGCCCGAGTCGTCGGCCGTCGTGGCGCCGTCGGCGAGCGGGATGACCGAGGACTGCCAGCCCGCGGACGCCTCGATGTCGTCCTGCCAGCCGTCCTGGATCTCGACGTCCACGAACGCCACCTCGTCGCCGGGGCCGATGTCGAGGTCGGCCTTGTCGCCCCACAGCGCCACGCGGATGTCGCCCGTGTCGTCCTGCACGCGCACGTTCCGGACCTGGCCCTCGCTGCCGTCGTCGCGGTCGAACGTCCGCTTCGGGTCCGCGGAGCGAATGACGCCTGCGACGTCGGCCACGTCGTCGAGTTCGAGGTCCTCGATGGGGGTGGTGTCCGGCACGAACGCCACGTCCGCGTCGACGGGTTCGACCGCGCCGCGGTCGCCGACGTGGAGTTCGAGGCTGCCGTCGCGCTCCCGGACGTAGCCGTCCACGACCTCCACGACCTCGCCCTGCGAGAGGTCGGGCGCGGTGTCGGCCTGGTCGTCCCAGAGCGTGACGCGCACGCGGCCGGTCTCGTCACCGAGCACGAGGTTGGAGACTTTCCCCTCGCTGCCGTCGTCGCGGTCGAACGTCCGCACCTCCTCGGCCGCGAGCACCTCGCCCGTGAGGTTCACGTCCGAGATGCCCAGCGAGAGGTCATCGACGCGGTACTCGTCCTGTACCTGGACGTCGACCTCCTCCTCGTTGTCGACCTCGATCTGGTCGGCGCTCACCTCGATGCCGTTGTAGCCGTCCTTCGGCCGGCCCTTCACGCGGAGCACGTACCCGACTTCGAGCTCGTCCTTGGCGCCCTCGGCCTGCTCGTCCCACAGCGACAGCCGGACGCTCCCAGTCTCGTCGGCGACGTCGACGTTCACCACGCGGCCCTCCGGGTTCTCGTCGTCGTCGCGCTCGAACGTCCGCACGTCGCCGATGCTCGTCACCTTCGCGATGAACTTGACCTCGTCCATCTCCGGTTCCACGTCGGCGACGCCGTTGACCTCGCCGTCCTCTAGCTCGTGGGCGATGAGCATGGCGGCCGTCTCCTCGTCGGCCAGTCCGCCCATCTGTTCGACCTTCGACTCGACGGCGTCCCGGAACTCCTCGAGGGACACGTCGGTGTCGAGGTCCCCGTAGACGTCCTCGATGTCGTCGCCCATAATCGTAGTTCACTCCAGACGCGAGCCGCGCATAAGCGTTGTCCTTGCCGAATTACGCCGTCTCCGTCCGCGGGTCGAGAGTGGCATACGTCGGGATGGTGCGCCCTCTCGTTTGAAGTTACGGGCTGGCCGTCGCGACCTCGCGCGTCTCCCCGCGACTCGCGTGGACGACCGCGACGCTCCCGGGGACCTCCCCGGCGAACGACGCCGTCGCTTCGTAGTCGATTTCCATGATGCACTCCGCGCAGCCGTCGGCATCCTCTTCGCGATACGCTTCGACGACGAGCGTGAACTCGTCGGCGTCCGCGTCGTAGTTCGCGTCCGCGAGCCGCGCGGCGGAACACGCGTTCGGCCCGCTGGTCGTCCCCTCGACTGTGACGGTCGCCGCCTCGGCGTCGAACGAGACGCTGGCTGCCTCGCGCTCGGTCCCGCACTCGGCCGCGGTGACAGCGAAGTCGGTGTCCTCGTAGCTCGTCTCTGACTCCGTCCCGTTGTCTCCAACTGGACTCGTGCAGCCGGCGACGACCAGCGCCGGCACCACCGCGAGCAGCGACCTTCGTTGCATAAGTTCGGGTGTGCTCTGAAAAGTGAAGAACCTTCCCGCGCCACCCCCGAATCGTAACCGCTTTACGTAAGTCGGGGCTACGAAAAAGTGAGTCCGGGTAGGGTAGTGGACTATCCTCTTGGCTTGCGGAGCCAGGGACCGGAGTTCAAATCTCCGTCCGGACGTAACTTCTCTCGACGCTACGACCGCGAGAGCCCTCTGTAGCTCTCGCGTCGTACAGCGCGTATTATCGTCAGGAGATTTGAGCAGACCAGACGCGCGCAGCGAAGCGAGCACGTCTGGGCGAGTTCAAATCTCCGTCCGGACGTTTTTCACTCGCTAGCGCTCGCTCAAAACGACCGACGGGCCCGCGCTCGCGACGCTCGCGCGGACGCCAGTAGACCGCCGGTCTACTGTGCCGCCGAGCAAGCTCGGCGACTCCGTCCGGACGCTAATCCCTTCGAACCCACGACCGCGAGCGACCGCTGTGTCGCCCACCTACCGCGAACAGTCAGAGCGTCAGTAGTTCCGCTGTGGCGACCCGTGTCGGGCACGAAGTACTTGACTGTGGGCCGTATAGGGGCCGGCGATGAACGAGGACCGGGCGGTGCTGTCAATCGACCCGCACGTCCACTCGGAGGGCTCGTACGACGGGAGCGAGCCGGTGGAACTCATCCTGGAGCACGCCAGCGACATCGGGCTGGACGGCGTGGTCGTCACCGACCACGACGAGATCGAGGAGTCGCTGTACGCGGCGGAGCTGGCGCCGGAGTACGGGCTCGTCGGGATTCCGGGCGTGGAGGTGTCGACGGCGGCGGGCCACCTGCTGGCCATCGGCGTCGAGGAGCGCCCGGAGCGCGGCCGGCCGTTCGAGGCGACCGTGACCGGGATTCGCGAGCAGGGCGGCGTCGCCGTGGTCCCGCATCCGTTCCAGCGGAGCCGGCACGGCGTCCGGCGGAAGAACGTCGGGGACTGCGACGGCATCGAAGTGTACAACTCGATGGTGTTCACGGGCTACCGGAACCGGCGCGCGCGGACGTTCGCGGAAGAGCACGACTACCCGCGGTTCGGCGCGAGCGACGCGCACTCGATTCGGAACGTCGGGCGGGCGTACACGGACGTCGCGCTGCCGGACGTCGACGCGGGGACGCCGCCGGGCGAAATCGCGACCGAGGACGTGTTGTCGGCGCTGCGCGCGGGAGAGACGGACATCCGCGGGAAGCGCACGCCGGTTCACCGGAGCACGCGCCAGTACACGAAGGGCGCGGTGCGGAAGAGCGCGTACCTGCTGACGGCCTCCCTCCCGTTCGTGAGCGCGTGGCCGTCGTCGATGAACAACGCCTGAGGACGAAACGCGTTTGCGCGTGGCGGGCGAACCCGCCGTATGGACGCGGCGCTGCGCGCGGGTATCGCGGTCTACAACGCCGGCCACTACCACGCTGCCCACGACGCGTGGGAGGCGGAGTGGCTGGCGTTAGACGAGGGCGACGACGAGCGACTGCTCCACGGGCTCATCCAGTTCTCGGCGGCCGTCCACCACGCCCGCGACCGGAACTGGGCGGGCGCAGTCGGCCTCTGCGAGAGCGCGGGCGAGTACCTCAACGGGCTTCCAGCGGACTACCGCGACGTGAACGTGGATACGGTGCGAGCGTACGCGGACGCGCTCGCGGCGGACCCGGAGCGAATCGAGCGCGCGGAGCCGCCGTCGCTGACGTACGAGGGGCGCGCGCTCGACCTCGACGGCCTCGACGCGCCGGCGGGCGTGGAGGCCGCGGTCGCGCTCGCGGAGGACCTCGGCTACGACGAGGCGTTCGTGGAGACGGGCGCGGAGTACGCGCGTGAAGGGCTAACTGAGGGGGAGCTCAACGAGTTCGGCGTGCTGCTCTGTGACTTCGCGACCGAGCCCGAGCAGCGCGCGCTCGTCGCGACGCGGCTGCGACAGCACGTACAGCGGCGGCAGCGGCGAGAAGAGGACGTGGCGGGGCTGTTCGATTAGGCGTACGTCTGGTAGGCGATGACGCCGGCGACGGCGATGCAGGCCACGCCGAGCGCGCGCACGACCCACACCCACGAGTCGGGAATGGGTTCGTCGTTGCCGTAGTCGCCGCGGCGGCGGCGCTGGGGGCCCACGAAGACGGAGAGCTGGAGCGCCGCTCGCGGCGCGAGAATCATCGCGAGTCCGAGCGCGGCGCCGAGGACGACCGCGAGGAGTTCGCGAACCCCGGCCATCTACGAGCGGAGGCGCTGGATGCGCTTCTCCGTGGGCGGGTGCGTGGAGACGAGCTTCTGGAGGAGGCCGCGGTCCGCGCCGAAGATGCACAGCGCGTTCACGTTCTCGTCGATCTTGGAGTCACGGGAGCGCTGGTTGCCCTGCTGGATCTTCTCGAGGGCGCGGGCGAGCGGGTCGCCGCCGTTGATGATGCGCTTGGCGTCGGCGTCCGCGACGTACTCGCGGTACCGGGAGATGGCGAGCACGAACAGCATCACGAGGAACTGCACGAGGTTGCCGACGACGATGGCGAGGAAGAAGTCCGCGAGGTCGTTGTCGCCCGTGAACAGGACGATGTACTGGGCGACGATGCCGACAACCGACGCGACTCCCTGCCCGAGGACCATCATGACGACGTCGCGGTTGTCGATGTGCGCGAGCTCGTGGGCGATGACGCCCTCGAGTTCGTCGCGGTCGAGCAGCTGGATGAGCTCGCGGGAGACGACGACCGTGCCGTTGCCGCGGCGGCCGACCGCGAACGCGTTCGGCACGCCCATGCTCGCGATTTTCAGGTTCGGCTTCTTCAGGTCCCGTTCGCGGCAGACCTTCTCGACGAACTGGTGGATCTGCTGGTACTGCCGTTCGTCCATGTCCTCGGCGCCGACGCTGCGTAACGCCGCCCACTTGCCGATCTTGTACTGGACGCCGACGAGCAGGATGCTACCGACGATGGCGATGCCGAGGATAGTGGTGGTCTGGCCGAAGAACGCCCAGGCTGCCAGCACCGCCAGAGAGTAGAACGCGAAGAGGATGGTGCCGACGATGGCCATCCGTACTTTGAGTCCGATGTGTCGCATAGGGGAAGATTACGCGCTCGTACGTATAAATCCATCTGTGAGTGAACGAACGTGAACTCCCCGCTATCGGGCGGTCTGTCGGATTCGAGAGTCAGTCGACCCGCTCGTCGCCGTCCCACTCCGCGGAGTTGTCCTGCGGGTCGTAACCCAGCACTTCCCGGGCGCGCTCCAGGCTGTAGTACTTCCTGTCGTTGTCGGAGACGCCGACAGGCTCGCTTCCCTCGCCTGTCGAGCCCTCGCTCGCTTCGCTCGCGAGGATGCCGTAGACGATCTCGTAGCCGGTCGAGGAGAAACGGCCGAATTACTCCGCGTCGGGGACCCGCTCGTCGCCGTCCCACTCTGCGGAGTTGTCCTGGGGGTCGTACCCCAGCACTTCCCGGGCGCGCTCCAGGCTGTAGTACTTCCTGTCGTTGTCGGAGATGCCGTAGACGATCTCGTAGCCGTAGTCCGCGCGCAGACAGCAGTCGAAGAGGTGCGCGCAGTCCCGCGGCGACAGCCACATCGCCTGCCCGCGCTCGTAGTCGATGGGCGGGTGACCGGCGGTGAGGTTGCCGATGCGGACGGCGACAAAGGAGAGGTCGTGCTCGTCGTGGTAGTACCGGCCGAGCGTCTCGCCGGTGGCCTTCGAGACGCCGTAGAGGTTGCCGGGCCGCGGGAGCTCGGAGCCGTCGAGGCGGTAGTCGTGGTCGCGCTTGTAGAGGTCGGGCTTGCGCTCGGTCTCGAAGTGGCCGACCGCGTGGTTCGAGGACGCGAACACGAACTTCTCGACGCCCGCGTCGACGGCGGCGTCGAGGACGGTCTGGGTGCCGTCGATGTTGTTCCGGAGGACGCTCTCCCACGGAGCCTCGGGCCGGGGGTCGCCGGCGAGGTGGACGACGGCGCCGACGTCGTCGACGGCGTCGCGGACGACGTCTTCGTCGGTGATGTCGCCGACGACGGTCTCGTGGTCGACGTCACCGGTCGGCGGTTCGCGGTCGAACAGCCGCCACTCGTAGTCGTCCCCGATGCCGTCGAGGATGGCTTGCCCGACGCGCCCGGCGGCGCCCGTGAGGAGGACCGGTTCGTCCATTCGATTGGGAGTCTGGAAGAGCGACGCAATGAAACATGCGATTCGCGGGCGAGCGACGCGAGCGCGCGAGGCGACAACGATTAGCCCCGGCCGGCCGACGGCACGGGTATGGCAACCGAGGCCCAGCAGGCGTGTTTCGAGGCGGGCATCAAGTTCGGCGCGCTCTACCACCAGTTCGCGGGGACGCCCGTGAGCCCGGAGAGCGCGCCGAGCCTGGAGACCGCTATCGAGGAGTCCATCGAGAACCAGCCGTTCTGCGAGTCCGTGACAGTGGACATCCTCACCGAGAAGCTGGACACCGAGCACGGCTACACGGAGCTGACGGGCGAGTACATGGAGGTCGAGGTGGTCGTCGACTACGAGGGCAGCGAGGTCGTCGCGGAGATGGCGATGCACGAGGGGTACCCGCTCATGGAGCTCGCGAGCGTCGAGTGAGCCGCGTTCACGTCCGCCACGGGGCGTGCTTTTAAATCAGATGCGGGCGAATCACGGGACATGAGTCAGTCATCGCTCGACGACGACGAACTGTTCGGCGAGGCCGCCGAGGAGATGCGCGCCGACGTCGAGGAGCACCTGGACGCCGCCCGCGAGCAGCTGCCGGCCGCCGACGACGTCTGGACCGTCGACGCGGACAACACGCTCGGCGTGCTGAACGCGCTGCGCTCGGCGCTCGACACGGGCGACGTCGAGGAACACCTCCGGGACGCGAAGAAGGCGTTCGTCGTGGGCGAGCGCGCGGACGCCTTCGAGGACGCCGACGACCTCGAAGCCGAAATCGAGGCCGTCGAGGGCGTGCTCGGCGACCTGGAGACCGCCCGCGAGCAGGTCGGCGAGCTCGCGTCGACGATTCCGGAGCTCCGCTCGGCGCTCGAAGACGCCCACGAGGGCGGCGAGGACGAAGCGGAGAGCGCGGACGACGACGAGAACGAGGAAGACGAAGCGTAACTACTTGTGCGGCGGCCGGCTCGTGTCCCGGTCGGCGACGGCGTCCAGCAGGCCGCACAGCGAGTCGACGGCCAGCGACAGCAGTTCCTCGCCGCGGTCCGCGTCGCCGTCGGTCGGATCCCCAACCACGCCGTTCTCCGTGAACTCCGCAGAGTCCACGGCAAGGTTGGCGTGCGACTGCCACTCCCCCCAGCGGTCGCTGGCACCTTCTCTGGCCTCGTCGAGGCGGTCCTCGCGGACGAGCTTCGGGTGCGCGTGCCGGAGGAACGCGGTTTCGAGCGGGCCGGCGTGGCCCATGTCCGAACTGTGGTCGCCGACCGCGTCGAACCACGTGAACGGCACCGCGTACGCGTCGCCGTCGCGGGTGATCCGCTGGCAGACTTCGCCGAGCGCGGGGGCGTTGCCGCCGTGGCCGTTCACGACGACGACGCGGTCCCAGCCGTGGCTCGCGAGGCTCGCGACCACCTCCCGGACGTTCGCGCGGAACGTCTCCGGGGAGAGCCACAGCGTCCCCGTGAACTGGCGGTGCTCCTCGGAGACGCCGACGGTCAGCGGCGGCGCGACGACGACCTCGCTGTCGTAGTTCGATGCCGCGGTCTCGGCGACGGTCTCGGCGGTGACGTGGTCGGTGCCGAGCGGCGCGTGCGGGCCGTGCTGTTCGGTGCTCCCGACCGGCAGGAGCGCGAGGTCCGTGTCGGCGGCGTCGGCGTCCGTCCAGGTCGCGTCCGCGAGTCGCATACGCGGCCCAATGCACCGCCGCGGTTTGTAGCCTGCCCTCCCGGCAGCGAGGTCAGTCCTCGGCTTCCTCGTCGACGTGGGCGGTGCGCTCGGCCGCGCGCTCGATGAACTCGTCCGGGAGCTCGTCGATTTCGCCCGCCTGCACGCCCCAGAGGTTCGCGTAGAGGCCGTCCTCCGCGAGCAGCTCGTCGTGGGTGCCGCGCTCGACGATCTTCCCGTCTTCGAGGACGACGATCTTGTCGGCGTCCTTGATGGTAGAGAGGCGGTGCGCGATGGAGAACGTGGTGCGGTCCTCGGTGAGGCGGTCGAGGCTGCGCTGAATCAGCATCTCCGTCTCCGTGTCGACGTCCGAAGTGGCCTCGTCGAGGACGAGAATCTCGGGGTCTTTGAGGATGGCGCGCGCGATGTCGATGCGCTGGCGCTGGCCGCCGGAGAGCTTGACGCCGCGCTCGCCGACCTTCGTGTCGTAGCCCTCGGGGAGGTTCGTGATGAAGTCGTGGGCCTCTGCGGCCTTCGCCGCCGCCACGACTTCCTCGCGGTCGGCGCCGAACGTGCCGTACTGAATGTTCTCCATGACGGTGCCGTAGAACAGGAACGTGTCCTGACTGACGTAGCCGATGTGCTGGCGCAGGCTCGGCAGCGTCACCTCGGAGATGTCCTGTCCGTCGATGCGGATTTCGCCCTCGTCGACGTCGTACATCCGCAGCAGGAGTTTGAGGACCGTGGACTTGCCGGCGCCCGTGGGGCCGACGAGCGCGAGCGTGTTCCCGCCCTCGACCTCGAAGTCGACGTCCTCGACGATGGGCTCGTCGTCGTAGCCGAACGTCACGTCGTCGTAGACCACGTCGCCGTCGGCGACGTCGAGCGCCTTCGCGCCGGGGTTCTCCTCGATGCGCGCGGGTTCGTCCATCAGCCCGAAGATGCGCTCGCTGGACGCGCGGGCGCGCTGGTACATGTTGATGATCTGGCCGAACTGCGCCATCGGCCAGACGAACTGCTGGCTGAGCTGGATGAACACTACGAACTCGCCCGCCGACAGCGTTCCGGACATCAGCGGCGGCGGCCCGACGAGCACCCAGTAGCCGCCGACGAGGAACGTCAGCACGAACCCCGTCCCGGCGATGATGCGCAGCGCCGGGAAGAACTTGATGCGGATGGTGATGGCGCCCCAGTTCGCGTCGAAGTACTCCCGGGAGACGCCGTCGACGCGCTCGGACTCGTAGGACTCCGTGTTCGACGTCTTGATGACCTGGATGCCGCCGAGGTTGTTCTCCAGCCGGGAGTTCAGGTGGCCGACCGAAGAGCGGACGTCGGCGTACTTCGGCTGGATGGCCTTCACGAAGCGGTACGTGAACCACGCGATGACGGGCACCGGCAGCATCGTGATGAGCGCGAGCTGCCAGTTGTAGACGAACAGCACGACGCCGATGGCCAGTACCATCACGGAGAGCCGGAACACGGAGTTCATCCCGTCGTTGAGGAACCGCTCGAGGCGGTTGACGTCGTTCGACAGGATGGACATCATCTCGCCGGTCTGCTTGGTGGCGAAGAAGTCCATGTTCAGGCGCTGCATCTTGTCGTAGGTGTCCGTGCGGACGGCGTGCTGGATATGCTGGGAGAAGGAGTTCCAGCCCCAGTTGCGCAGCCAGTGGAAGCCGGCGCCCACGAAGAACGCTCCGGCGATGACCGCCACCGCCGCGAACAGCTCCTCGGTCCGCGTCGCGGGCCGCAGCGAGGCGGGGAGGAACGGGAGGAACGTCTGCCCCTGCGTGAGCGCGTCGACGGCGTACCCGAGCATGATGGCGGGAACGAGGTCGAGCACGCGCGCGAAGACGCTCGCGAGGACGCCGACGAGCGCCGCGAACTGGTTGTCCCGCCCGTACTCGTCGAACAGGCGGTACATCGCGTTGTCGACCTCCTCGCGCTGCTCCTCGAAGGGGTCGTCGTCTTCGATAGCTGTACTCATTCTTCTTGGGAGAAGTGACGACTGGACAAAAACACTTCCCTACGAATCGAAACAACCCCGGAGACGTCGAGCAGTCCCCGAGTCAGTCCTCGATACGGACGCGGTCGCCGACCTCGACGCCGTGCTCGATCGTCCAGTTGTACGGGACTTCGAGCACCCACTTCCCGACGCCCTCGTAGCCCGTGAGGTCCTCGTTGTCCTCCTCGACAGGCGCGTGGTGAATCCGCGTGATGCGGCCGTTCGCGCCGACGTACACGATGTCGATGGGGAACGACATCGAGCGCATCACGTACGTGTGGTGGCCCTCCTGGTCGTAGACGAACAGCATCCCCTCGTCGTCGCCGAGGGACTCGTGCTCGCTCAGGCCCGTGTACCGCTCGCTCTGCGTCTCCGCGAGTTCGACCGTGGCGCTCCCGAGTTCGGTGCCGTTCTCGTCCTCGATGTAGACACGGGTCCGGTCGTCGGCAGTCGCCGCGTCAGTTCCCGCGTTCGTCGTCGCATCCGGCGTCGTCGTCGAGTCCGCGGAGAGCCCCGCGCAGCCGGCGACGACCAGCAGGCAGACCACCGCGAGCGTGCGCCAACTCATGGCAGGGCCTACGACGGCCCGGGGTTTGGACGTTCCGCCGAAAGGAAACGGTTTAGGCCGCGGCGCGACTTCCGTGAGACGAGGGTTCGTGGTCTAGTTGGTCATGACGCGGCCTTTACAAGGCCGAGGTCGGTGGTTCAAATCCGCCCGAACCCACTGTATTACGCGATCGCGAACGGCCTCCGTGCCGTTCGCGTCGCTCAGCTTGTGCGGTGAGGGCGATTTGAACCCTGCGAGACGAACGAAGTGAGTCTCGCTTCGGTTCAAAATCCGCCCGAACCCACTCTACACACCAGTAAGCGACAGCCACGGCTGTGAAGCCTCTCGGTAACTTTCCGGGCGGCTGCGGTCTACGGGAGACGATGGAAGTGTCGACGCCCGACGGGTCGTGGTCCGGGGACGCACGGACCGCCGCGGTTGCGGGTGCGCTGTCGGCCGTGCTGGTCGCGCCAGGCGTCCTCCTCCCGGGATACGCGCGGGTCGGAGCAACGGCGATACTCCTGTTCGGACTCGCGCTGTCGACGCGCGCGGTCGCAGCGGCGCTGCTGGCGTTCGTCCGCCGCGAGCCGCCCGCGGAGCCGCCGGATTCCGAACTCCCGACGGTGAGCGTCCTCGTGACCGCGTACAACGAGGCCGACGTGCTCGCAGAGACGGTCGAGGCGTGTCTGGAGGTCGACTACCCGCGCGAGAAACTGGAGGTCGTCGTGGGCTACGAGGCCGCGTCGACCGACGGCACCGGCGACGTTGCGGCGGAACTCGTGAGCGCGGACGAGCGTGTGGTTGCGGTGGAGCGACCCGCGCCGCCGGGCGGCAAGGCGGCCGCGACCAACTACGCGCTCGACCGCGCGGGCGGCGAGGTCGTGTTCGTGCTGGACGCCGACCAGCGCCCCGAGCGTGGTGCGCTCCGGCGGGCCGTCCGGTGGTTCGAGGACGACGACGTCTGGTGCGTGAAGGGGCGGTGTTTCGGGACGAATCCCGGTGACTCGCTGCTGTCCCTGTGCGCGACGGTCGAGCGCGGGCTCGTCGAGCGCACGGAGTTCTACGTCCGCGACCTCGTCGGCGGCTTCGCGTTGTTCACCGGCGGTCAGGCGCTGTTCCGGGCGTCCGCACTCGACGAGATCGGGCCGTTCGACGAGTCAGTTCTCATCGAGGACGTGGAGATGGCGTACCGCGTCCGGCGCGCGGGCGGCGAGATTCGCGTCGACCCGGGCGTGGTCACCCGGGAGACGAACCCGGCGTCGCTGTCCGCGTGGTGGAGCCAGCGCCAGCGGTGGGCCCGCGGCGGGATGCAGGTCGCGCGCCGCCACCTCGATTCGGGGCTCACATCGGACCCGCCGCCGCTACGGGCTCGCGTGGACTTCGCGCTGACGCTGGCGGCCGTCGTCCTGCTCCCGCTCGTCGCGCTGGCGTCGCCGCTGCTGGCGGTCGCGTGGGTCTACGCCGCCGGGCAGTTCCCGCTCGGCTCGACTACGGCGCCGTTGTGGGCGTGGGTCGCGCTCGGGCCGATTCTGGCGGCGTCCCTGCTGTTCGCGCTCGACTATCGGGACGGCCGCCGCCACGACCGCGTGGAGTACGCCGCGCCGCTGCTCCTGTGGCCGTACTTCGCGCTGCAGGCGCTGGCCGTCGCCACCGCGTTCGTCGCGGAGTTCGTGCGCCGGCAGCCCTCGGTATACGTCACGAGCACGGCGCCGTCCGACGACTGACCCGGACTGACCGAGCGACACGGCCGTCCCGCCGCCCCGCGCCGATTCGAAACGCTTTTTCCTACAACTGCCGTCGTCTCGACTGCGAGCCGCCTTAGCTCAGACTGGGAGAGCACTCGACTGAAGATCGAGCTGTCCCCCGTTCAAATCGGGGAGGCGGCATTTTCCTGCGAACGAGGGGAGCAGTGAAACTGCTCCCGACCCGATTTGAGCTCGTGAGTCGCGCGCAGCGCAGCGAGCACGTCTCACGGCGTTCAAATCGGGGAGGCGGCATCCCGATTCTACGCGATTTCGATTCGACGAGCGTTCGCTCCGTCCTGAATACGTTCCTGCGGCCGTAGCACGGTGAGCAGGCTCACAGAGCTCGTATCCACGAGGAGGAGCGACAGTCGAAACGCGTCAGTCGTCTGCAGTCAGCGTCACTCGTCGAGGAGTTCGGCGGCGGCGCCGAGGACGACGCCGGTGGCGACGTAGGTGCCGAACTCGCCGGGAATGTGGACTTCGGGGTCGCCGTACGGGGGGAGGAGTCGGACTTCGAACTCGTTGTACGTCGGTCGAACGAGCGGGCGGACGTCGTCGAGTCGCTGGACCGCCTCGTCTACTGATTGGAGCATGTGAGCGTTCGCGGAACCGTAACGCGGAGAGGTACATAAATCACTACCTACCGTTAGTAGGTATGACATAACAGGGCGCCAGACACCGTGTACGACCGGATTCAGCGAGTAAGGTCGCGTTAATGGGCGTTTCGGGGTCGTAGATGGGGACGGGGGTCGTCCGAGCGGTCGGCGCGGCCGAAAGAACGAACCGTCAGTGCGCCGTTGCCGCGCTGAAACGTTTATCAATGCGACGCTCCATAGTAGAACTATGACCTACGACACCGTCGTGTTCGACAACGACGGCGTCCTCGTTGGCCGCACGCGGTACGACGTGCTGCAGGCGGCGACCGAGGACACGTTCGAGCAGTTCGGCGTCACCGACCCCGACCCCGACGACATCGAGGACATGACCATCGGCGCGACGCCGAAGACCGTCAGCGACGTCTGCAGCCGCTACGGGCTGAAGCCCGGCGAGTTCTGGCCGACGCGCGACCAGACCGCCGCGGAGGCCCAGTACGAGGAAGTCCGCGAGGGCCGCAAGACCCTCTACGACGACCTCGACACGCTGCACGACCTCGACGCCTCGATGGGCATCGTGAGTTCGAACCAGCAGGCGACCGTCGACTTCGTGCTCGAGCACTTCGGCGTCGACGACCTGTTCGGGGCGGCGTACGGCCGCGAGCCGACGATCGAGAGCCTCCGCCGCCGGAAGCCGAACTCCCACTACATCGACCGCGCGCTCGCGGACCTGGACGCGGACTCGGCGCTGTTCGTCGGCGACAACGAGTCGGACGTGCGCGCCGCGGAGAACGCGGGCATCGACTCGGCGTTCATCCGGCGGCCCCACCGCCGCGACTGGGAGCTGAACGTCTGGCCGACGTGGGAGATCGACTGTCTGGAGGACCTCCACGACATCGTCGAGAGCTGAAGGGCGACAACAGCCGCCGGCTCGCCGGTAGCGGGCCGCTACGCCGGTAGCGCTGCGGTTCGGCGCTCTCGGCCCGTGCCACAAAGGTTATTAACGAACGGTGCGTCTCTCCAAGAGCAATGGCAACCGGTACGGTTGACTTCTTCAACGACACTGGCGGTTACGGATTCATCGAGACTGACGACGCGGACGAGGACGTGTTCTTCCACATGGAGGACATCGGCGGCCCGGACCTCGAGGAGGGTCAGGAAGTCGAGTTCGACATCGAGGAGGCCGACAAGGGTCCGCGCGCGACGAACCTCACTCGGCTGTAATTCGGTGACACGCCAGCGTCGTTGACGCTGGACAGGAGGTATCGTTTTCAGACGCTCACACCGCGTAGCGACAGGTGTGTTCGGTTCTGCCGGAATATGTACCCGTGGCGAAGCCGACTACGTAGACATGCGAGCTTCCAGTCTCGCGTTCGCCGTCGGCGCGTTCGTGTTCGTGCTGCCAATCCCCGGAACGTTCGTGACGGGCGCGCTCGTGTTACTCGCTGCGACCGTCGCACGGTACACCGGCCGGTAGAAAGAGACTCGCTACCGCTGCTTATTCCAGTCGCGCGAGGTCGTCCTCGGAGAGGTCGAGGCCGCTGGCGGCGACGTTCGATTCGAGGTGGTCGACGCTCGACGTCCCGGGAATCGGGAGCGTCACGGGCGAGTGCTCGAGCAGCCACGCGAGCGCGACCTGCCGGACGGTCGCGTCGTGGTCGTCGGCGACGGCTTCGAGGTCCGAGCGCTTCCCACCGAGGTCGCCGCCGCCCATCGGGAAGTACGGGATGAACCCGATGCCGTAGTCCTCGCAGGCTTCGAGGACGGCCTCGTGTTCGCGGTCGGCGACGTTGTACGCGTTCTGGACGGTCGCGACGTCGACGATATCACGGGCGGTCTCCAGCTGTTCGACGGAGACGTTACTGAGGCCGACGTGGTCGACGAGGCCGTCGTCCTCGAGCTCCGCGAACGCGTGCACGGAGTCCTCGAAGTCCGTATCGGGGTCGGGGCGGTGGAACTGGTAGAGGTCGATGGAGTCGACGCCGAGGCGGTCGAGCGAGGCCAGCGCCTCGTTCTTGATGTAGTCGGGGTCGCCGTGGGGGATCCAGTCGCTGGCGCGATTCCGAAGCAGGCCGGCCTTCGTCGCGACGACGGCGTCGTCGGTGACGCCCGCCTCGCGGATGAGACGCTCGCTCACGCCGGGGCCGTAGGAGTCCGCGGTGTCGATGAAGTCGACGCCGAGGTCGACGGCGCGCCGGAGCACGTCGCGGGCTTCGTCCTCGTCGTCGGGCGACCCGATGACGTCCTCGCCGGTGATGCGCATCGCGCCGAAGCCGAGCCGGTGGACGGTCAGTTCGCCGCCGATGTCGAACGTCTCGCTGTCGTTGTGGACCATGCGAGAACAGTCGACAGCCTGTCGGTTAGGTGTTGGTGAAACGGACTCGCCCGCCGGGTCAGGGCTCCCACTGGTCGCGGAGCTCCGTGCGGGGCTTCGAGGGGTCGTCGTGCTCGACGAGCGTGCGCATCCGGTCGGCGTTGAACGCGTACGCGCGGTCGTTCCGCGCGACGAGGTCGCGGCTCCGGAGCTCGCTGAGCAGCGTGTGGACGGGCTCGACGTCGACGCCCGCGGCGGCAGCGAGGTCGTGGGCGGTCGTGCCCGGGTTCGTCGCGAGCTCGGAGACGACGCTCCACGCGGCGTCGTCGTTGCACTTCGAGTCGCGGCGCGCCGCGTTCACGCGCGTGACCACCGGCGGCGCCTGCAGGAGGTCGACGACCGCCTCCGGTGTCGGGCCGTCAGACTCACTCTCACTACCGGGTCCAGCGCCCTCCTGGAGTTTGCTGCGTTCGCCGCGTCGCCGCAGGCGGTCCTGGACGGCGTCCACGACCGCGTCCTGGGGGCCGTCGTCGGCGTCGTCGCCGGCTCGGGCCGTGTCGGGCTCGGCCGGGTCGGTCTCTGCGTCGGTCGTGTCGTCGGTCGGCGCGGCCGAGACTGCGCCGTTCTCGACTTTCGACTCGAGTTCGTCGATTCGCGACTCGAGGCGGTCGATCTGCTCGTTCTTCGTCTGGAGGGTCGCCTGGTAGCCGTCCGGGGGCGAGCCGTCGCCGTGCGCGAGCGCGTTCGCCATCTTCCGCGCCGCCGCGGAGACGTCCCGCGCGGTCTCCAGTTCGGACTCCAGTTCCGCGATGCGCTCCTCGCGGTTCTCCAGTTTCGATTCGAGTTCCTCGACGCGGTTCTGCTCCTGTTCCTTGCGGTCGGTGATCTCCCCGAGGTCCTCCATCAGCGACCCGCTGACGGACTTCAGGTCGGGGCGCTCGAAGTCGTCGAGGCCGGGCGTCGCGCCCGCGTCGAACGTGCGCTTGCGCTTGAACTGCACGCGCCGGACCATCTCGTCGCTCCAGTCCGTCTGGATGAACGCCTCGCCGTCCCCCAGGTCGACGACGTCGTCGGCGTACTCGCTGCCGACGATGCGGCCCACGACCTTGGTGTCGTTCTCCCACGTGAGCCGGTGCCACACCAGCCAGTTCGCCTGCGTGATGAAGTCCTTCTTGACGTCTGCGGGGCGCTGGCTGATTCCGACGACGCCGAGACCGTGCTTGCGGCCGCGCTTGCCCACCTTGATGAGGAGGTTGCCGGTCTCGCCGACGCCGCCGCCCTCCGGGATGTACTCGTGGCACTCCTCGACGACGAGCAGGAACGGCTTCTTGAGCTTCTTCTCCTTCGCGAAGAGGTGCCGGACCGTCTCCCGGAGCAGGTCGTCGGCCTCCTCGTCGTCGAGGTAGCCGGAGACGTCCAGGATGATGGGAACGTTCTCCTCTAAGGCGAGGTGTGCGAGCTTCTCGGCGTGCTCGACGCTCACCTGGATGTCGCACTCCTCGTCGGCGCCCGCGTGCAGGAGTTCGTACTCCTCCTTGAGGCCGTAGTACTCGCCGTCCGTGTCCACGATGAGCACGGGGTAGCCGGCCTCGAGGAGTTCCTCCACGACGACACTGGTCGTGTTCGACTTCCCGGACCCGGACTTCCCGGTGACGAACCCGCGACCGGTGAGCATCTCCACGATGGGGAAATCCAGTCGGTCGCCGTCGGCCGTCTCCCCCACGTGAATCCGCTGGTCGCCGTCCGCTGCGGTGTCTGCCATCGCTGTGAGCCACACGAGCCGGGGAGAAAACCGTTGTCCTCGCTGGTCTACCTGCTCCCGGGGTGGCCGTCGGGGAGGCCGCGGCGGCCGAACGTCGTCTCCCGGAGCGTCTCGCCCTCGTACTCCTCACGGAGCAGCCCGCGCTCGCGGAGCTCGGGGACGACGAGGTCGACGAAGTCCCGAAGGCTGTCGGGGCGTGCGACTTCCTTGACGTTGAAGCCGTCGACGCCAACCTCGTCGAACCAGTACTCGAACTCGTCGGCGACCTGCTCGGGCGTCCCGACGACGACGGGCGAGGTGGTGCCGAGGCCGGCGAACTCCGCGACCTCCCGCACGGTCCAGTCGCGGTCGTCGTTCGACGTGAACGCGTTCACGACGCCCTGAATCGCCTCGGTCTCGATGTGTTCGAGCTGCTGGTCGGGGTCGAGCTCGGAGAGGTCCACGTCGACGAACCCGGAGAGCAGCGCGAGCACGCCCTCGGTGTCGATGTGGTCGGTGTAGGCGTCGTACTTGGCCTCAGCGACGGCCTCGGTCTCGCCGACGATGGGGACGATGCCGGGGAAGAACGCGAGGCTGTCGGGGTCGCGGCCGTGGGACGCCGCGCGCTCGCGGAGGTCGTCGACGTAGTCCTCGACCGCTTCCGCGGAGGGCTGGCTGACGAAGACGGCTTCGGCGTGTTCCGCGGCGAACTCGCGGCCGCGGTCCGAGGAGCCAGCCTGGTAGAGGACGGGCGTGCGCTGCGGGGACGGTTCGGCACCGTGCGGGCCGGGCACGTCGAAGTACTCGCCCTCGTGGTCGACGGCCGAGACCTTCTCGGGGTCGGTGTAGACGCTGCTGTCGCGGTCGCGGACGACGGCGTCGTCGTCCCAGGAGTCCTCGAAGAGCGCGTACAGCACGTCCATGAACTCGTCGGCTCGGTCGTAGCGCTCGTCGTGGTCCATGCGGTCGTCGTAGCCGAGGTTGTCCGCTGCGGACTCCAGGTAAGAGGTGACGACGTTGAACGCGACGCGGCCGTCCGTGACGTGGTCGAGCGTGGAGAGCTCGCGGGCGAGCTGGTAGGGGTGGTTGTACGACGTGGACTTCGTGACCGCGAACCCGAGGTCGTCGGTGACCTCGGCCATCGCGGGAATCAGGTACGCGGGGTCGTTCGACGGCGTCTGGACCGCCTTCTCGACGGCCGTCTCCCGGGAGTCGCCGTAGACGTCGTAGACGCCGCGGACGTCCGCGAAGAAGACGGCGTCGAAGCCACCGCGCTCGGCGGTGCGGGCGACGTCGGTCCAGTACTCGCGGTCGCGGTAGCGGTGGGACTGGTCGCCGGGGAGCCGCCACGACCCGACGGAGACGTGCTCCACGGAGTCCATCGTGAAGAGGTTCAGCCGCATCCGGTCGCTCATTGCGCCCGGGTAGGGGGATGCGGCGTTTAAGCCGGCCGGTCGCGACGGTCGCGTGGCGTTGTCACGGAGAGCGGCAACGCTCGCCGAACCGGGGCTGACAGGCGACGAAGCGGGCCGGCGCGGCGCGTCGCACTCCCGCGGAACCGCGCCGGGCGGTGGTCAGGTCACGCGCCGGGCTGGTCCCGGCTTCGCACTTGAATGTCAGCAGGAGCAGTAGTAGTCGCGGCCGCCGAACTCGACGTCGAGGCGGTGGGCGATGGGCGCGGGGTCGCTCGGCCGAAAGACGGCGGTCGTGAGGTCGCTACCGGTCTCGAAGTCACCGGACGCGAGTGCCTCCCAGTCGTCCGTAGAGAAGATGTCCGCGAGGTCGTCGTTCGCGAGCAGGGGAAGGTAATCTTCCAGCGAGACCCAGCGCGCGTCGTTCGTGGGGTCGGGCTCGTACTCGGCGTCGGTGACGTCGGCGTAGGCGGCCATCGGGAGGTTCGCGCCGGCCTGCACGGGCATGCTGATCCACTTCCACGGGCGCGTGTTGACGTCGAGGAGCACGAACTCGTCGCGGTCGCGGTCGTAGACGAACTCGGCCTCGCTGATGCCGTGGTAGCCTGCCGTATCGATGACCGCGAGCGCGCGCTCCTCGATCTCGGGCCTGTCGACGCGCTCGACGACACAGGAGGTCCCGTAGCCGAGCGGCGCGCGGACGCGGGCGTTCCCGACGACTGCGAGCGGGTCGCCGTCTTCGGGGACGTAGGAGGCCAGCGAGTGGTCCTCGCCACGGGCGACCGGGACCTTCTCCTGGGCCATGATTTCGATGCCGGTCTCTTGGGCCATCTCCACGACGTCCAAGTACTCCTCGCGATCCGCGACCTCGATGATGTTCGTGCCGACGGCCTCCTCGAACTCGCGCTTGCGCGCTGGCTTGACGACGAGCGGAAAGCCGAGTTCGTCGGCGGCGTCCTCGGGGTCGACCTCGGAGAGCCGGTACGTCTCGGGGTAGGGGATGCCGAGCTCCTCGCAGGTCTCGTACAGCGAGCTCTTGTCGAGGACGGCGTCCATCGTCTCGCTGTCCGCGAACGGCAGGCGGACGCCGTCGGGTTCGGTCTCGGCGAACCCGAGCGCCCACTCGTCCATGCAGCCGAACGCGACCGGCTCATGGTCGAGTTCTGCGGCGAGCGCTTCGACGTCCTCGCGGAAGCCGACCTCGTCGTCCAGCGGGTACGTGACGCGGCCGGCGTAGTCGACGGCGTTGGAAGGCGGGGCGGCGCCGTCGCCTGAGCGGTCGAGCGCGACGACGGGGACGCCGTGCGCGTCGAGCGCGCGAGCGACGGAGACGCCGGTGACGTGGGCGTTCGCGACGAACGCCGGCGGCCGGTCGAAGTCCGCGTCCGCGAGCGCGTCTCGCAGGTCCTCGAACTCGTGGAAAGTCATACCCGGGTTTGCGACCGGTGCGGCTAAAGCGGCCGGGTTCCGGCGCCGGCCCGCCGGTACTCGGGACGAGTGGTGGGAAGTGGCGGGCCGTCAGCGGCGGAGCGGCCGGCCACGCGGCGGAGCGGGTTCGAAGCCTTTATTCGCGCGCTGACCCTGAGCATGCAGTAGTAACCATGTCCGAGAAGCCGGCCTCCATGTACCGGAAAATCGACAAGCCGTCGTACACCCGTCGCGACTACGTCACGGGCATTCCGGGCTCGAAGATCGCACAGCACCAGATGGGCGACCTGCAGGCGGACGCCGACGACTACCCCGTCCAGATCAGCCTCGTGCCCGAGGAGGAGTGCCAGCTCCGCCACGGCTCCCTGGAGGCGGCGCGCCTGTCCGCGAACCGCCACCTCATCAAGGAACTCGGCGAGGGCAACTACAAGATGAGCCTCCGCAAGTTCCCCCACCAGATCATCCGGGAGAACAAGCAGGCGACCGGCGCGGGTGCGGACCGCGTCTCCGACGGGATGCGCCAGGCGTTCGGCGTCCCGGTCGGCACCGCCGCCCGCATCTACCCGGGCGAGCAGCTGTTCACCGCGTACTGCGAGGTCGAGCAGGCGGAAGCCGTCAAAGAGGCGTTCCGTCGCGCGTACAACAAGATCACGCCGCCGTGCAAGATCAACGTCGAGCGCGGCGAAGAACTGCTGGTCCGGTAACCCGGCCGCTTCTCTTCGGTTTCGCTGGTGCGTAGCGACGGCTTCGGCTTCTCGATTTCGACCGCCGGCTTTTAGCCCTCCAGCGACGACTCCGAGGTATGCTCGGGCTGGCGGTCGCCAACGACACGGAGACGTTCGAGCGGATGCGCGGGCCGCTGGCGGACCGCGGGATTCGCGCCGAACACGTCTCCGTCCGCGAGGCCGTCACGCCGCTGTCGGACCCGCCCGTCGACCCGGAGCGCTTCGACGCGGGGTTCGTGTTCCCGGGGCGGCTGATGGAGGGCGGCGTGGTGGACGCGTTCCTCGGCGTGCCGTGGGTGAACGACCGCGCGGCCGTGCTGCGCTCCCGGAACAAGGCCGGCGCGCTCGCGACGCTCGCGGACGCCGGCGTCCCCGTCCCGGAGACGGTCTACGTCTCGAATCCAGCCGACGAGGACGAAGTACGCGCAGCGTTCGAGCGCTTCGACGCGCCCGTGGTCGTGAAGCCGAACTCCACGACGCGCGGCGTCGGCGTCGCGAAGGTCCACGACGCGGACTCGCTGTCCGGCGTCACCGACTACCTCGAACTGGTCCACGACTACCGCGCGACCGGCGACAAGTCCTACCTGGTGCAGGAGTTCCTCCCGGACGCCGCGGACTACCGCGTGATGGTCTTGGCCGGCGAGGTCGTCGGCGCAGTTCGGCGGTCTGCGCCGGAGGGATGGAAGCACAACGTCCACCGCGGCGCGGACGCCGCCGGCGTGGAGCTCCCCGAGGAGCTGCGGGAGCTCGCGGTGGACGCTGCTTCGGCACTCGACATCGACTTTCTGGGCGTGGATCTGCTCGTGACCGACGAGCGCGCGGTGGTCAACGAGACGAACGCGCGCCCGACGATCGACGACGAGGAGAAGTACGACGAAGGGTTCTACGACGCGCTCGCGGACGTGGTCGAGAAGACTGCGGCGCGCGAGCGCTGACTACTCGACGTCGATGTTCGTCGACTCGCCGTCGCGCTCGAACGTGATTTCTAGGATACCGTTGTTGTAGCTCGCGGAACCAGAGCGCGGGTCGACGGGGCCGGGGAGAGTAATGCGCTCGTCGTACTCGCGGGTCTCGCCGTGCGCGCTGATGGTGACCTGCTCGCCGTCGCACTGCACGGAGATGTCGTCTTTCTCGACGCCGGGGAGGTCGGCGATGACGCGCACCTCGTCGTCGGTCTCGTGGACGTCGACGTGGGTGTCGGTCGAGAACCCGGACTGGTCGCCGTCGAAACCGCTCGCGCCGTCCATCATGTCGTCCATCATCCGCTCGATCTCGCGGAAGATGTCGTCGAATGGGTCGTCCCGGTCGTCGCGTCTCATGGCCGAACGTTAGGCGGGCCGACCGAAAAGCGTTCGGACTGTGTGAGTCTGGGGAGCGAGCGGCCGACTCGGGCGCGGTCAGTCGTCGGTCCGGAGCGCCTCGCGGCGCCGCTCGTACTCCTCGTCAGTGAGATCGCCGCGTGCGTACGCGCGCCGGGCCGCCGCCAGCGCGTCGTCGCCGTCGGTGTCGTCGCGGCCGCTGAACGCGAGGAGGCCGACGCCGGCGACGGCCGCGAGGAGCAGCCACCACACCGGTCCGCCGAGGCCGAGCCAGCCGCCGCCCATCGCGTACCCGCCGACGTGTCCGCCAGCCGCGTGGTGCATCGGCGCGGCGGTGCCGCCGAGTCCGCCGGCGAGCGCGGGCACCGCGACGACTGCGGCGATCACCGCGAGCGCGCCGGCGACGAAACGACCGGTCGAGTGTTGTCGTGCCATCGTGAACACCTCCACACGTGAACGTACGGGTGGACGACTTACCGCGGTTTTCCTTCAGTTACAAAAGTGTGAGAAAGGGATAGGTTAACGATTCGTGGGTCGATCAGATTCCGAGGGCGTCGTTCGTCGTCGCGACCGACTCCGCGGCGTCCGCGCTGTCCGTGATCGCGCGGATCGCGTCGACGTTCTCGGGGACGACGTCGGACTCCTGGTGGATGGCCTGGAAGCAGTAGAAGTCGCTGCCCTCGGTGGTGACGGATTCGCCCCAGAGGCAGTTCTCCCAGAGGTCGCCGCGCGGGCGACCGCGGTCGAGCGCCCACTCCTTGAGCTGCCCCGTCCCCTCGATACCGAGGTCCTCGTCGACGACCGTGATGCGGGACTGCTCGCCGAGCAGGTCCCGGACCTCGTCGGCGTCGGGTTCGGCGGCGAGCTCGACGTTTATCGCGTGCATGTGCATCAGGGTCGCGGGCACCTTCAGCCCGAGCGTGTCGATGTCGAGGTCGGGGAAGATGGTCTGCACGTCGGGGCCGTGGTGGCTCGGAATCGAGATGGGGTTCGGGAGGATGTCGTTGATGGGGCCGCGGCCGGTCTGGCTCGGGTCGCCGCCGCGCCGCACGAGCGTCGCGCGCACCTTCTCGACGCCGTACGCCTCGCGGAGCGGCGCGACGAGCCGCGAGAGCCCCGTCGTGTTGCAGGAGACGACGCGGACGTGGTCGGCGTCAACGGCGTCGTCGTAGTTCGAGCGCGCGTTGAACGAGACGTCCGCCACGCCGGCGTCCTCGCCGCCCTGGTAGATGGCGGGCGTGTCGTACTCCTCGTACAGCGAGCGGTTCTGCGCGCCGATGCCGGAGGGCGTGGCGTCTACGACGACGTCGCTGGTCGCGACGAGTTCGTCGACGAGGCCCGCGGTCTCGATGCCGGCCTCGGAGAACTGGTGGGCGCGGTCTTCGATTGCGGCGTAGAGGTCGTAGCCGCGCTCGACGGCCTGCTCGGCCTCGTAGTTCGGGCGGGTCTTGGCGACGCCGACGACGTCCATGTCGGGCTGGTCGCGGACCGCGTCCGCGACTCGCTTCCCGATGGTGCCGTAGCCGTTGATGCCGACGCGAATCATGTACCTGAAACTGCCACGCGCCGCCGGTTAACCGTTTCGCAGAACCGATTTACCGCGATTCGAGTAAGTCGTCGGCGGCGGGGCCGAGCAACAAGACCTAACGCGTCTCCGCGAGAACGCCCGAGCATGACAGCCCTGCGAGCGGCCGCGGAGACCGCCGTCGAACAGTGCCTCGGCCTCGAACCCGAGGAGTCCTGCGTGGTCGTCACCGACGACAAGCGCCGGGAGATCGGCGAGGCGCTCTACGAGGTCGCCAGCGAGATCACGGACGCGACGCTGCTTCGGTATCCGCCGGGCGACCAGCACGGCGAGGAGCCGCCGGGCCCCGTCGCCGCCGCGATGGCGGACGCGGACGTGTTCATCGCGCCGACGACGAAGAGCCTGAGTCACACGCGCGCTCGCGGCGCCGCCAACGACGCCGGCGCCCGCGGCGCAACCCTCCCCGGCATCACGGAGGACGTGTTCACGACCGGTCTCGACGCCGACTACGAGACCATCGCCCGGCACTGCGAGGACATGCTCGCGCAGGTCGAGGACGCGGACGAACTCCGTGTGACGACGCCCGCGGGCACGGACACCACGTTCGAACCCGGGAACCGCGAGTGGCGCGACGACACCGGCATCGTCCACGAGCCCGGCGACTTCTCGAACCTCCCCGCGGGCGAGGTGTTCGTCTCCCCCGAGGACGCGAACGGCACGTACGTCGTCGACGGCACGATGATGCCCCACGGCCGCCTCGACGAGGACGAAGAGCTCACCTTCGAGGTCGAGGACGGCTACGTCACGGACATCTCGGATTCGCAGGTCCGCGAGCAGGTCGAGGCCGCCAGCGAGCAGGTCGGCGACGACGCGTACAACCTCGCGGAGCTCGGCATCGGTACGAACGTCGCCGTCACCGAGCTCGTCGGGAGCGTCCTCCTCGACGAGAAGGCCGCGGGCACCGTCCACGTCGCCATCGGCGACGACGCCGGCATCGGCGGCGACACGGACGCCCCCCTGCACCTCGACGGCATCATCCGGGAGCCCACGGTCTTCGCCGACGGTGAGGAAGTCGAATTGCCGAGCCCGTAACTCCGCGGTCTTTTACGTACGCGACCGCTAGATGGCGGTATGAGCGAGAACGTCGGGGAGCACGTCCCCTTCGAGTGTCCGTCGTGTTCGCCGGACCTCGAGACCGTCCACGAGGTACTCACCACGGGCGGCGGCAACGCGACCGTAAAGTGTACCGACTGCGGCCACGTCCACAAGGAAGCCATCGAGTCCGAGTCCTCCGTCAGCGTCGACGTCGTCGTCTCGCAGGACGGCGAGTCCTTTACCGGAACCGCGGAGTTCGACCCGGAGGAAACCATCTACGAGGGCGACGAGTTCGTCGTGGAGACCGACGAGCTCATCGCGCAGGTGCGCGTGACGAGCATCGAGGCGGGCCCGGAGGACCGCACGACGCGCGCCGAGGCCACCGAGGTCGACACGCTGTGGACTCGGGAGGTCGGGAACGTCAGCGTGGGCGTCACGGTCAACCCGAAGGAGGGCAGCGACGAGGGCAGCCGGAGCCTGGAGGTCCACGTGCCCGGGGACTACGAGTTCGAGGTCGGGGAGACCGAGGAGTTCGGCGAGGAAGCCTTCACGGTGACGGGCATCCACGTCCGCGAGAACGCGATTGACAGCTACAAGTTCCCGAAGCTCGGCGACGAGGGCGACGTCGTGTTCGCGAAGGACGTCAAGCGCGTGTACGGCGACGACGAATCCAGCGGCGCGTGGTCCGCCTGGTAACGTGAATCCGGAACCATGACCGACGACGAGCGCGCGAACGGCGAGTTCGAAGCGGCACGGAACCGGCTCGCAGACGGGCTGGCCGCACGCCCGAACGTCAGCGAGCTCGCCGCCGACGCGATTCGGGAAGTGCCGCGGCACCGCTTCCTCCCGGAATCCCGCCGGAGCGCGGCGTACGACGACCGGCCGCTCCCCATCGGGAGCGACCAGACGGTGAGCGCGCCGCACATGGTCGCCATCATGGCGAGCGAGCTCAACCTCCGCGAGGGCGAGACGGTCCTCGAAATCGGGACGGGGTGTGGCTACCACGCCGCGGTCACCGCGGAGCTCGTCGGCGCGAGCAACGTCTACTCCGTCGAGTACGTCCCAGAGCTCGCCGAGCGGGCGCGCGAGAACCTCGAAGCCACGGGCTACGGCGGCGTCTCCGTCCGGCAGGGCGACGGCCACGAGGGCTGGCCGGAGCACGCGCCCTACGACGCCGCGTACCTGACGTGCGCGGCGCCCGAATTCCCGGACGCGGTCGTCGAGCAGGTGCGGGCCGGTGGCCGCCTCGTCGCGCCCATCGGCGGCGCCAGCCAGCGGCTCGTCCGCGCGGAGAAACGCGAGGACGGCGGACTGGTCGAATCCGACGAGGGCGCGGTGCGGTTCGTGCGGATGCAGGGCGGCGAGTAGCGGACGGAGCGGCAGTCGACGGGACCCGGCAACTGAATTTATCCCGGCACGTACCGACGGTCACGTATGGACTACCGCGAGCTACTGTTGCTGCGGGCGGCCCGCGAGACGGGCGTGCTGGACGCGCTCGTGTCGAACGCGTACACGCCCGAGGCCGTCGCGGAGGAGGCGGGCGTCACCGAGCGCGCTGCGCGCGTGACTATCGACGCGCTCCTCGACATGGGACTACTGGAGGAGGTCGAGGCGGGCGTCGAGCCGACGAACCGGATGCTGGGGTTCGTCACGAAGACGGACGTGCGCTCCATCGGCCGGCTCCCCCACGAGCTCGACCGCGTGGAGGCGCTGGTCGACCTGCCGGAAACGATGGAGACCGGGGAAGTCTCGGAGCGTCCGGGGAACTGGACGCGAAACCGTCTCGGGGCGCGTGCTGCCGAGGACGACGCGAGCGTGCGCGCGGCGGTGTCCGCGGCGGTCCGCGAGCACCCCGACGCCGAGGACGTGCTCGTGGTCTCCGGCGGGCCGGGCGGGCACGCCGTGGAGTTCGCCCGCCGCGGGTTCGACGCGACGCTGCTGGACACCCGCGACGTCGTGGACGCGGTGGACCCGCTGCTGGAGCGCGAGGACGTCGACCTCGTCGCGGGCGACCCGCTGGAGGGCGTCGACGGCGACTTCGATCTGGTGTTCCACGCCCGCGTCGCCCGCGAGTACGGCCCTGAAGACAACCGCCGGCTGCTGTCGGCCGCCAGCGACGCCGCCGGCGAGGACGGGATGGCGATACACGTCGACGCGTTCCGCGAGGGAGCGTTCGACGCCGGTGTGGCCGCGGAGCTGCTCGCGACGACCGAGCAGGGTGCGGTCCACGCGGAGGGCGCGGTCGGCGAGTGGTTCGCCGACGCGGGGTTCGCGGACGTTCGCGCGGGCGATGTTCCCGGCACCGCCTACCGGTTCGTCGCCGGGCGGAGGCGCGCAACTGAATAGGCTGCGCGGCGAATTCCGGGCATGGAGTTCGCGGCGCTACGGGAGGAGATGGTCGACAGCCTCGAGCACGACACGAAGGCTGTCGTCCGGGCGCGGCCGACCGCGCGAGCGATGCGGGACGTCCCCCGCCACGAGTTCGTGGACGCGGGGCGGCGCGCGTACACCGACCAGTCCCTCGAACACCGCGGCACCCGAGTGCTCGCGCCGTCGACGGTGGGCAGACTCGTCGACGCGCTCGCTCCGGAGGAGGGCGACGACGTGCTCGTCGTGGGTGCGGGCGTCGGCTACACGGTCGCCGTGCTCGCGGAGATCGTCGGCGCGGCGCACGTCCACGCCGTCGACATCGACCGGCGCGTGGTCTACGACGCGCGCTCGAACCTCGCCGACGCGGGCTACGGTGACGTGCTCGTGGACTGCCGGGACGGCGCCCGCGGGCTACCGGAGTACACGCCGTTCGACCGCGTGCTCGTGGAGGCCGCGGCGGTCGACCCGCCCGCGGCGCTGCTCGACCAGCTCGTCGAGGGCGGCCGGCTCGTCTACCCCGAGGGGACGACCGACCAGCGGCTGGTCGCCGTCGAGGACGGCGAGGTCGTCTCCGTCCACGGACCCGTCATGTTCGCGCCGCTTTTGGTGGACGGCGAGCAGGCGAGCGCCGTCGAGCGCAATCGCACGGTCCGCGAGGACCGCGAGCGCGCGGCCCAAGAGGCCGAGTCCCGGCGGGGCTGGGAACACGACTGGATCGACTGGGACCGCGCCTAATCCTCGACGACGAGTATCTCCGTGTTCTCGCGGCGGTCGGCGTAGTCCGAGCCAGCCGGCGGTTTCACCGATATCCGTAGCGTGCCGTCGACTTGGTTCTGCCCGAGGCTCGGGTCGACGTCCAGCGTCGCGACGCCGTCGTCGCCCGTCGTAGCGGTGGCTACGCCGTCCAGGTCGGCGGTGCCGGATTTCACCACGATTGTCGCGCCCGCGACCGGGTCGCCGTCGGCGTCGACGGCGGTCACGTCGACGGACTGGTCGCCGGGCGTCACGACGTCGGGGTCGGGGCTGGCGTCGAGTTCGCTCACGGCGAGCGTGTCGACGCCCGAGACCATGCTGAGCATCACACTGAGCGTCGCGACGCCGACGACGAACGCGATGACGAGCCGGACGGGCAGCCCCTCGATGGCGCGCTCGTCGCGCGCGAACTGGTCGAGCCGGAGCGGGAGTGCGTCGAACACGCCGCGGGTTGGTCCCGGCTTCGCACTTGAAGGCTCGCACGAGGGTTCATCCGAGAGGACGGGAGCAACGGGAGCTATGGACGTGCTCGGCAGGGAGGACGGAGCCGACGGCGTCTCTGGCCGGTTCGGTCGGTACCTCGCGGCGGACCGGAGCCTCGGGGCGCGCGTCGGCGTGGACTTCTCGGGACCGCACGCGGGCGTCGTCGTGGGGAAGCGCGGCAGCGGAAAGTCGTACACGCTCGGCGTCCTCGCGGAGGGACTGGCGGAGACGCCGGGTGTCGCGCCCGTCGTCGTCGATCCGATGGGCGCGTTCGCGGGGCTGGAGGCGGCCGGCGTGCCGGTAGTCGAGCCGCGCGTTCGGGCGGCCGCGCTCCCGCCGCGAGCGTGGTGCGAGCTGCTGGACCTCGACCCGGCGAGCCCCGCGGGGACGCTCGTCTGGCGCGCGGCGACAGAGGGGGAATCGCTGGACGAGATGCGCGCGTGGGTGGCCGACGCGGACGCCGCGGACGCGGCGCGGCGGGCGGCCGCGAACCACCTCGCGCTCGCCGATTCGTGGGGGTGTTTCGCGCCGGACGCGCCAACGCCCCGGGACCTGCTCGCGGACGGCGCCGTCGTCGACGGGACTGCGCTCGAAACGCCGGCGCTGCGGGCGGTCGTCGCTGCGGTCGCGGACGGGCTCTACCGCGCGGCGCTCGACGGCTCCAAGCGGCTGCCGTGGCTGTTGGTGGACGAAGCGCACGCGTGCGCGAGCGGTGCGGCTGCGGCGGCCGTCGACACGCTGTACACGCGCGGCCGTGCTCCCGGCGCGAGCGTCGTGCTGGCGACCCAGCGCCCGAGCGCACTCCCGGAGACGGCGGTCTCGCAGTCGGATTTGGTCGTCGCCCACCGGCTCACGTCCGCGCGGGACGTGGACGCGCTCTCGGCGGCGCGGCCGACGTACCTCTCCGGGTCGGTGAGCGCGCGGCTGCCGTCACGGACCGGGGACGCGCTCGTCGTCGACGACGCCACCGAGACGGTGTGTACCGTGCGCGTGCGTGAGCGGCGGACGGAACACGGCGGTGGGAGCCGCGTGGTCGAACGTAGTGAGACGACGGGCTAAGCGAACAGAAGAGGGTCGCTGTCGAACCATTCGAGAGGGCGTCACCACGTCCCCCGTGACGTCGTGGAAACGTTTACCCAGTTTCGGAGGGAACTACCAGGTATGTCGAAGGCCGTAAAGGTCGACGAGGACGCCAAGTCGCGGCTGGAGGAGCTGCAGGCCGAGATTCGCCTGCGGACGGGACGGTCGGTGACCCAGCAGGAGTTGCTGTCGAGGCTCATCGACGACGCCTACGAGTCCCGGACGGAGGTCGTCGATTCGTTCCGGGAGTCGACGGTACCGCTATCCGAGGACGAGAAGGAGCTGATGCGTGAGGGCCGGTTCGACTCGGGCGTCGAGACGACAGAGGAGGACATCGACGAAATCCTGTACGGATGACGGTGCTCGTGGACACGGGCGTCGTCTACGCGGACCACGACACCGACGCGGCGCGACACGAAGAGGCGAGTGAAGCGCTCGACGCGGTGTACGACGGCGTGCTCGGCCAGCCGTACGTCAGCGACTACGTCTACGACGAGGCGGTGACGTTGACGGCGGCCCGCGGTGACGCGTCGTCGGCGAAGCGACTCGGCGAACGGCTACGCGGGGCCGGCCGGTATCCGGAGGCGTACGAACTACTCCGCGTGTCCGAGGACATCTTCGAGGACGCTATCGACGTGTTCGAACAGTACGACGACCACAGGCTGAGTTTCACGGACGCGACGACGATTGCGGCCGTCGAGCGCCGCGGCCTCGACGGCGTGCTGAGTTTCGACGACGACTTCGCCGGGCTCGTGGAGCGCTTCGAGCCGGCGACAGTCGGGGAACGCGCAGCCGAATAACGGTTATCTCCGCTACTCGTTTTCTCGGTACACGGCCCCACCCGCCGTTTAAACGTTCTGGACAGCGGGGTTCCGGCGACGGTTCGCGAACGGTGGAGTGAGAGGCTGGAACGCGCGTTCCTGTGTGAATCCGTCACACAATTTCGCGTCGATTACGACCGGAAATAACACAAAGTATTTACCCGTAACGGGGCTTGTCTCTCACACCCCTACCCACTGGTGCCAGCGTCCAGTACCGTCGCACCCGCGACGCGAACGATGCAGGTGCCGAATGCAGACCAACAACAAACTATGACAAGCAAGACAAACAAGCTCCGCGCGGTCTTCCTGACTGCGCTGATGATCGGCAGCGTCTTCGCGGCCGGCATCGCGTTCACAGGAAGTGCTGCAGCTGTCTCAACGACTGATAGTCAGTCGTTCTCAGTAGACAGCAACGAAGCCGGTGCAAGCACCGACTTCGATTACAATACGACCTTCACAACAGACGCACAGTACGACCTCCAGAGTATCGACATCGTCACTGAAGCTGCCGATACAGGCAACGTTGGCGATGGAGACTTCGAAATCTCCATCTACAACGAGAGTGACGGTGGTTCCCTCGTGGCTCAGCGCAATACGTCGGACGGCGTTAGTCTGTCGTCCAGCGGTGCTGAGATGAACTTCACGCTCGCCAGCGCTGTCACGCTGAATGACACCTACCAGTACAGCGTGAACGTCACGTCCACCAGTGGCGAGTTCGTTAACCCGGACAATAGTGGCACCTACGACGCCGATGCATACTACGGCACCAACGGTGGAACAAGTGATGTTGCCTCCGCGTCGACTACGTTCACCATCGGACAGACGACCGTCAATGATGGCGGCATCGTCTTCCAGGGTCAGACTGTCGAGTACAACACTGGCGACAACACGCAGACGAACGACTACACGCTCTACGAGCGCGAATCCTCCGACAGCGGAACACCGGTTCGCTCGCTGAACGAGGAGAACGACTTCGTGCAGGTGTCGACCGACGGCCTGACGACTGGCCAGACGTACTACATCTCCAACGCCAGTAACCCGCAGAATCCGGACAACGCAAATCTGACGTTCACGGTTCGGGAGATGGACTTCTCGGCCAGCTTCGATTCGGACTCCGTCGCTAACGACGACTCGGGTGTCGACATCACCTTCGAGTCCGACAACCGTCAGAACAACGATTACACCGTCGAAGTAATGTCCGAGAACCTCGACGACGAGGAGCTCGTCGACATCTTCGACGACAACTTCGCAGCCACGGACACCGACACTGACGACGGCGGCGTCGAGCTCACCGTCGAATCCGGCGGTGAAGACACTGCGGCCGCGAACTTCTCCGGCATTGACGCCGGTGACTACGAGTTCGACTTCGAAGTCAGCGACACCACGGCTTCCGCCAGCGACAACATCAGTGTCACCGAGGCTGCCGACGCTAACAGCGAATTCGCCGAAGTCAGCGACGTCACCCGTGGCGACATCGCCACCTTCAACGTCTCGCTGACCAGCACGCAGGAAGCCACCGTCAAGATTGGTGACGAATCCGTTGGCTACGTCGCTAACGTCACCGTCTACGACGACAACGAGGACGGTTACGTCGAGTTCACCGCGAACACCTACACGATGGGCAACAACAGCGACGCCGTCAACGCGTCCGAGCCCGGTGAGGCGTTCGTGATTGCTGACGAAGACTCCGACGACCAGATCACGAGCGTCGACATCGGCGCGGAGACCAGCAGCCCGGTCGCTGCCGGTACCTACCGGACGACCGTCCGCACTGGTGGTGACGCCTCCGACACGGCCGACGACGTGAGCCGGCTCGCAATCAGCGAGACCAGCGGCATCACCGGCCAGAACCTCTGGACGGCACCCGAAAGCACTGACCTCGACGAGTTCGTCGACGAGGCAACCCTCTCGGAGGACGACTCCATCACTGAGGGCGACTACGTCGTCCACGAAGTCGAAGCCAGCGGTGTCTTCGGCATCCTCGCGAACCAGAGCGCTGAGGACACCGAGGACAAGCTCGCAGGCGCCATCGAGGACGGCGAGCTGAACGTCACCGTCGAGCAGACGGAGGCGTCCACGAGCCTCAACCGCGACCCGAAGACCCTCGACTACGGCGAGGCACTCACGAACGGTAACGCGACGGTCGTTGCCGACGCACCGAACGGCACGTTCTACGTCGCCGTTGACCTCGCAGATGTCACCGCCGACCGCGGTAACGACGAGAACGTCGGCATCGACTGGAGCAACGACGAGTTCAACGCGACCGTGACCCTCGAGTCCGGGACGCAGCTCGTCGACGAGGACTCCAGCGAGAGCGCTGTGTTCTCGACTGAGGAACTCGAGCACGGTCTCGCGCAGGACGAGTACGAGCTCGCTGCTGCCGAGAACCAGACCATCAGCGCCGAATCGAGCGCGGCTGATGGCACCGAGTACAACATCCTCGTCGAATCCGACGAGACCGAGGGTGAAGGGTTCATCCTGCCGTCCAACGACGCAGTCGTCGAGGACGGCCAGATGAGCGCTCAGGTCGATCTCAGCCAGGCGACCGCGAACGACACGTTCACGGTTGTCCTCGAAGGCCCGAACGGCAACGAGATCGAGTCCGCCTCGGGTACGGTCGTCGAGTCCGCACAGCAGACGACCGAGCAGACCACCGAGCAGACCACCGAGCAGCAGACCACCGAGCAGACCACCGAGCAGACCACCGAGCAGACCACCGAGCAGCAGACCACCGAAGCAACCGACGGCACCACGGAAGGTGGCGACGGTGACGGTGAGTCCGGCAGTGGTGTGCCCGGCTTCGGCATGGGCATCGCGCTCATCGCCGTCCTCGGCGCTGCGCTCCTGGCACTCCGCCAGAACTAACGTAACACGACCTGACCGCCCGTAAGGCGGTCACCTACGCGGTACCCCTCCCACACTTTCTTTCGCGCGCTACGATTCGACAGCGGCAGCGCTGTACAGTATCGTCGCGTCCGTACTCGCGAGCCGCGAGTGACACCAACCGACACCAACACGCCTATACTCGGGACGCTCCTCGCTCCGGGTAATGGTATCCGCGCTGACCGACGCGCTGGCGTGGATCGTCGTCGCGGCGTTCGGCGCGAGCGCGGTCCTCCAGGGGAGCCACCGGCAGTACAGCCGGTACACGGCAGTGGCAGCGTGGACGCTGTTCGCTGCGTTCTGGGGGCTGCTCGCGCCGTACTTCTTCTTCGAGCACATGAGCGTCATCGAGGGCGCGCTGAGCGCGGCGGCCGTGCCGGCGTGCCTGTACACCGCGTACCTCGTCGGCACGGGCAAGCGGCGCCTGGAGACGCTGACGCGCTCGATTGCGATCATGGGGCTGATCTTCCTGCCGTTCGAGACGATCGAGCCCGCCCGGCAGTTCGCCATCGAGACGGTCGCCCAGCAGTCGGAGTGGCTGATGGCGCAGGTCGGCTACCACCCGCCCATCGTCGAGGGCGACCACGGCTACATGGCGAAGTTCGTGTTCACCGGCGAGTCCGTCACCGGTGAACCCGGCCACAAGTACACGACGACGGTCCTGATGGCGTGTACGGGCATCGGCAGTATCTCCATCGTCGGCGGGCTGGCGCTCGCCGTTCGCGCGCCGTTGAAGCGCCGGCTGCAGGCGCTCGCGGTCGCCGTCCCCGTCATCTACGGGCTGAACGTGATTCGCGTGGTGTTCATCGCGGTCGCGCACGGCGAGCAGTGGTTCCGCGGCGGCGTCTACCGCACCCTCGTGTTCGCGGTGTTCCCGACGAACGACGGGAACATGGTCTCGTACCTGTTCGCGGACCGCGTGCTCGCGCAGTCCGCGTCGGTCGTCGCGCTCGTCGCGTTGACGTTCCTCCTCTTGCGCATCGTCCCCGAGCTCGGCGGCGTCGTCGAGGACGTCGCGTACATCGCTACCGGCAACGAGTACGACATCACGCGGCAGTTCGCGCGCAGCGCTGACTGACGGCTGCGCTCCTGCTCGCCACTCGACTATTTGATGGAAAACCGAGTTGAGTATCTCGGGCTGATCAACCGGTAGCGGCTACTGTTACTGTGGGAGTTCGCCGTCGAATTCGAAGTCGCTAGCCCAGTTGATGTTCGGGTGGTCAATTTCGGCGTTGAATCGGAGTTCCATCTTCTGCTCCGTTGCCTCCGAAATATCGACCCAGTAGAGAGATTCCGTCTCGGGATATCGGACGGCGAAGGCGTCGACTTCGTTCTGGTACGTCTGCTCGTGGTAGGTGCCTTCGCGTGTCGTCTGCGAGTGCGTGTTGAACCGTATCGTCTCGGGTTTGTTCGCCCACGCAGTCTTACACTGTACTCGATGAAGCGTTTCTCCGTCGTCCACGATGAGGTCGTACTTGTCGTTGTCCCCGAAGGGAACGGAAACACTGTATCCTGCTGCAACCAGTTCGGAGAGGATTCGGGCTTCTGTCTCGTCACCAACTTGCTTCGAGTTCGCCGACTCAGCGGACATCACTCCAAGAGTTAGCCTCGATAACTGGTAAAGTCCAGCCTGGGCTGGGCGATAGCGAGAGGCCGTCAGTAGGCTAAAGAATCCACTGTCGAACGTAGCGTCGGAGAGAAAGCGCCCGGAGCGGGATTTGAACCCGCGTCACAACCGTGACAGGGTTGTATGATGGGCCACTACACCATCCGGGCTTGCTGCACTCATTCGTAGCCGGCTTGTATTCTTAAGACTTTCCAAACGGACGGCGTGTGGGCCGTGGTGTCGTGGACACCGGGAAACCACGTGAATACAATCTCAAAAGGCTTAACTGTACTGCATACTAATTAGCCTGTAGTATCTCGTGAGAGGTAGTTCTCCCCCCATCCAGGCACACCCATGGTAGACGTAAGCCAACACGAACTCGTCCCCGAGCACACTGTCCTCGACGAGGACGAACTCGAGGACGTGCTCGTGGACTACGACATCGAACGGACGGACCTGCCGAAGATCAAACGGAAGGACCCGGCCCTGCCGGACGACGCGGAAGTCGGCGACGTCGTCAAAATCGTACGGGACTCGCGGACCACGGACACAGCCATCGTGTACCGACTGGTGATCGAATAAATGCAAATGGAAGACCGACGCGAACTGTCGAGGGCGTATTTCTCGAAAGAACGACTCGCGGAACACCACTTCAGGTCGTTCAACTCGTTCCTGAAGCGCGGCATGCAGGACGTCGTCACCGAGAAGGAACGCATCGAGACCGACATCGGTGACAAGGAAGACGAGGAGCCCGTCTGGGTCGAGCTCGGCGACGTCCGCATCGTCACCCCGCGCGTGCGGGAGGCGGACGGCTCCGAGGAGCTGCTCTACCCCCAGGAGGCGCGGCTCCGCAACATCACGTACTCCGCGCCGGTGTTCATGGAGATGAGCATCGTTCGCGGCGGCGAAGAGGAAGAAGAGCGCGTCCTGGACACCACGGAGACGAAAGTCGGCCGGATGCCGATCATGGTCGGCTCCGACAAGTGCAACATCGCGGGGTTCTCCGATGAGGAGCTCATCGAGATCGGCGAGGACCCCGCCGACCCCGGGGGGTACTTCATCGTGAACGGCAGCGAGCGCGTCCTCATGACTAGCGAGGACCTCGCGCCGAACAAGATTCTCGCCGAGTACGACTCGAAGTACGGCGACGAGATCCAGGTCGCGAAGACGTTCAGCCAGCGCCGGGGGTATCGTGCGCTGGTGCTCGTCGAGCGCAACCGCGAGGGACTGCTGGAAGTGTCGTTCCCCTCGGTCTCGGGCTCGATCAACTTCGTGACGCTGGTGCGGGCGCTCGGCCTCGAATCCGACGAGGAGATCGTCCACCGCGTCAGCGAGGACCCCGAGATTGTGAAGTTCATGCTGGAGAACCTCGAGGAGGCCGACGTCCAGACCCAGGAGGAGGCCATCGAGGAACTCGGGAAGCGCGTCGCCTCCGGCCAGGGGAAGAACTACCAGCTGAAGCGCGCGAACTACGTCATCGACCGCTACCTCCTCCCGCACCTCCACGAGGAGGGCATCGAGGACGAGGAGACCCGCATCAACAAGTCCTACTACCTCTGCCGGATGGCCGAGGCGTGCTTCGAGCTCGCGCTCGACCGCCGCGAGGCCGACGACAAGGACCACTACGCCAACAAGCGCCTCAAAGTCTCCGGCGACCTCATGAAGGACCTGTTCCGGACGGCGCTGAACAAGCTCGCGCGCGACGTGAAGTACCAGCTCGAACGCGCGAACATGCGCAACCGCGAGCTCACCGTGAACACGGTGGTCCGCTCCGACGTGCTCACCGAGCGCCTCGAACACCCCATCGCGACCGGGAACTGGGTGGGCGGCCGCTCGGGCGTCTCCCAGCTCGTCGACCGTACGGACTTCATGGGCGTGCTCAGCCACCTGCGCCGGCTGCGCAGCCCGCTGAGCCGCTCGCAGCCGCACTTCGAGGCACGGGACCTGCACGCCACGCAGTGGGGGCGCATCTGTCCCTCGGAGACGCCGGAGGGACCGAACTGCGGACTGGTGAAGAACTTCGCGCAGGCGATGGAGCTCTCGCAGACCGTCGACGACGAGCGAGACCTCAAGCGGGAGCTCTCCTCGATGGGCGTCGAGGGCATCCCGGGAATCAACACGGAAGCGACGACATCCGCGGACGACTAACATGAGCACGGAACGAGAAGCGAAAGTCTACGTCAACGGCAGTCTCGTCGGGACCCACGAGGACCCCGAGGAGCTGGCAGCACAGATTCGGGAGGCGCGCCGACGGGGGGAGGTCTCCGAGATGGTGAACGTCTCCGTCCGAGACCGCACGAACGAAGTCATCGTGAACGCCGACGCCGGCCGGGCGCGCCGCCCGCTGCTCGTCGTCGAGGACGGCGAGCCGCTCGTCACGGACGACGAGATGGACGCCATCGAGAACGGCGACATCGAGTTCGAGGACCTCGTGCGCGCGGGCAAGGTCGAGTTCATCGACGCCGAGGAAGAGGAGGACATCCTCGTCGGCGTCGACCGCGACGAACTCACCGACAACCACACGCACCTCGAGATCGACCCGCAGCTCATCTTCGGCATCGGCGCCGGGATGATCCCCTACCCCGAGCACAACGCGAGCCCGCGCATTACGATGGGCGCGGGGATGATGAAACAGAGCCTGGGCCTGCCGGCGGCGAACTACCGCATCCGGCCGGACACCCGCCAGCACCTCCTGCACTACCCGCAGAAGGCGATGGTGAACACCCAGACGACCGAGCAGATCGGCTACGACGACCGGCCGGCCGGCCAGAACTTCGTCGTCGCCGTGATGAGTTACGAGGGGTTCAACATCGAGGACGCGCTCGTCATGAACCAGGGGTCCGTGGACCGCGCGCTCGCGCGCTCGCACTTCTTCCGCACGTACGAGGGCGAGGAGCGCCGCTACCCCGGCGGCCAGGAGGACCGCTTCGAGATTCCCTCCGACGACGTACGGGGCGGTCGCGGCGAGGACGCGTATACGCACCTCGACGACGACGGCCTCGTCAACCCCGAAACGAAGGTCGACGACTCCTCCGTCCTGCTCGGGAAGACGAGCCCGCCGCGGTTCCTCGAAGAGCCCGAAGACATGGGCGGGCTCAGCCCGCAGAAGCGCCGCGAGACGAGCGTGACGATGCGCTCGGGCGAGGACGGCGTCGTCGACACGGTCACGCTGATGGAGGGCGAGGACGGCTCGAAGCTCGCGAAGGTCTCCGTGCGCGACGAACGCATCCCCGAGCTCGGGGACAAGTTCGCGTCCCGCCACGGCCAGAAGGGCGTCGTCGGCCACCTCGCGCCCCAGGAGGACATGCCGTTCACGCAGGAGGGCGTCGTGCCCGACCTCGTGCTGAACCCGCACGCACTGCCGTCCCGGATGACGGTCGGCCACGTGCTGGAGATGCTCGGCGGGAAGGCCGGCAGCCTCGCCGGGCGCTCCGTCGACGGCACGGCGTTCACCGGCGAGAACGAGGAAGAGCTCCGGTCGACGCTGGAGGAGCGCGGCTTCAAGTCCTCCGGCAAGGAAGTGCTGTACTCCGGGGTCTCCGGGGAGAAGATCGAGGCCGAGATCTTCGTCGGCACGATCTTCTACCACAAGCTCTACCACATGGTCTCGAACAAGCTCCACGCCCGCTCGAAGGGACCGGTCCAGGTCCTCACGCGGCAGCCGACGGAGGGGCGCGCCCGCGAGGGCGGCCTCCGCGTCGGTGAGATGGAGCGCGACACCATCATCGGCCACGGCGCCGCGATGGTGCTGAAAGAGCGGCTGCTGGACTCCTCGGACCGCGAGGAGATCCACGTCTGCGGCAACTGCGGCATGACGGCAGTGGAGAACTACGAGCAGCGCCGCGTCTACTGTCCGAACTGCGAGGAAGAGACGGACGTGCACAGCCTCGAGATGAGCTACGCGTTCAAGCTCCTGCTCGACGAGATGAAAGCGCTCGGCATCGCGCCGCGACTCGAACTGGAGGACGCAGTATGAGCACAGGACAATCACCCAAGGAGATCGGGGAAATCAGCTTCGGGCTGATGGACCCGGAGGAGTACCGGGACATGTCCGCGACGAAGGTCATCACCGCGGACACGTACGACGACGACGGCTTCCCCATCGACATGGGGCTGATGGACCCCCGCCTGGGGGTCATCGACCCCGGGCTGGAGTGCAAGACCTGCGGCCAGCGCTCCGGGAGCTGTAACGGCCACTTCGGCCACATCGAACTCGCCGCGCCCGTCATCCACGTCGGGTTCGCGAAGCTCATCCGCCGGCTGCTGCGCGGGACGTGCCGGGACTGCGCGCGCCTCCTGCTCACCGAGGACGAGAAAGAGCAGTACCGCGAAGACCTCGACCGCACGCGCAGCCTCCGCGAGGACGTCTCCGACGTCACGAAGGCCGCCATCCGGGAGGCCCGCAAGAAGGACCACTGCCCGCACTGCGGGGAGGTCCAGTACGACGTCAAACACGAGAAGCCGACGACGTACTACGAGGTCCAGCAGGTACTCGCCAGCGACTACAGCGAGCGCATCGCGGCCGCGATGCAGCCGGACCCCGACGAGGACGACGCCGGCATCAGCCCGCAGGAGCTCGCCGAGCAGACGGACATCGAGATCAGCCGCATCAACGACATCCTCTCCGGGGAGTTCCGCCCGCGACGCGATGACCGCGAGGCCATCGAGGCGGCCATCGGCGCGGACCTCACCACCGAGGACATGAACAAGCTGATGCCCTCGGACATCCGCGACTGGTTCGAGGACATCCCCGGCGAGGACCTCGCCGTGCTCGGCATCGACCCCGAGAAGAGCCGGCCCGAGTGGATGATTCTCACGGTGCTGCCGGTGCCGCCGGTGACGGCGCGTCCCTCCATCACGCTGGACAACGGCCAGCGCAGCGAGGACGACCTCACCCACAAGCTCGTGGACATCATCCGCATCAACCAGCGGTTCATGGAGAACCGCGAGGCGGGCGCGCCCCAGCTCATCATCGAGGACCTCTGGGAGCTGCTGCAGTACCACGTCACGACGTTCATGGACAACGAGATCAGCGGGACGCCGCCCGCTCGACACCGCTCCGGCCGCCCGCTGAAGACGCTCAGCCAGCGGCTGAAGGGCAAGGAGGGGCGGTTCCGCGGCTCGCTGTCCGGGAAGCGCGTGAACTTCTCCGCGCGGACGGTCATCAGCCCGGACCCGACGCTGTCGCTGAACGAGGTCGGCGTGCCGGACCGCGTGGCGACCGAGATGACCCAGACGATGGTCGTCAACGAGCAGAATCTCGAACGCGCCCGCAAGTACGTCCGGAACGGCCCGGAGGGCCACCCGGGCGCCAACTACGTCACGCGACCCGACGGCCGCCGCGTGCGCGTCACCGAGAAGGTCTGTGAGGAGCTCGCCGAGCGCGTCGAGCCCGGCTGGGAGGTCCAGCGCCACCTCATCGACGGCGACATCATCATCTTCAACCGGCAGCCGTCGCTGCACCGGATGTCCATCATGGCCCACGAGGTCGTGGTGATGCCGTACAAGACCTTCCGCCTGAACACCGTCGTCTGTCCGCCGTACAACGCCGACTTCGACGGCGACGAGATGAACATGCACGCCCTCCAGAACGAGGAGGCGCGTGCGGAAGCCCGCGTCCTGATGCGCGTCCAGGAGCAGATTCTCTCCCCGCGGTTCGGCGAGAACATCATCGGCGCGATTCAGGACCACATCTCCGGAACCTACCTGCTCACGCACGACAACCCGCGGTTCAACGAGACGCAGGCCTCCGACCTCCTGCGCCAGACGAGCATCGACGAGCTCCCGGAGCCCGCCGGCGTCGAAGACGGCGAGCCGTACTGGGAGGGCCGCCAGATCTTCAGCGAACTCCTGCCCGACGACCTCAACCTCGAGTTCACGGGCACCGTCGGCGAGCCGGTCGTCATCGAGAACGGCCAGCTCCTCGAAGGCACCATCGCCGAGGACGAGATCGGCGGGTTCGGCGGCGAGATCGTCGACACCATCGCGAAGGTCCACGGGAAGACCCGCGCCCGCATCTTCATCAACGAGGTCGCGGCGCTCGCGATGCGCTCGATCATGCACTTCGGGTTCTCCATCGGCATCGACGACGAGACCGTCTCCACGGAGGCCCGCGAGCGCATCGACGAGGCCATCGAGTCCGCCTACGACCGCGTGCAGGAGCTCATCGAGACCTACGAGAACGGCGACCTCGAATCCCTGCCCGGCCGCACGGTCGACGAGACCCTCGAGATGAAGATCATGCAGACGCTCGGGAAGGCCCGCGACTCCGCCGGCGACGTCGCCGCGGAGAACTTCGACACGGACAACCCCGCGGTCGTCATGGCCGACTCCGGCGCGCGTGGGTCGATGCTGAACCTCACGCAGATGGCCGGCTGTGTCGGCCAGCAGGCAGTCCGCGGCGAGCGCATCAACCGCGGCTACGAGGACCGCACGCTCAGCCACTTCGAGCCGAACGACCTCTCCAGTGAAGCCCACGGCTTCGTGGAGAACTCCTACACGAGCGGGCTGACGCCCAAGGAGTTCTTCTTCCACGCGATGGGCGGCCGCGAGGGCCTGGTCGACACGGCGGTCCGTACCTCGAAGTCCGGGTACCTCCAGCGCCGGCTCATCAACGCGCTCTCCGAACTGGAGACCCAGTACGACGGCACCGTCCGCGACACCAGCGACACCATCGTCCAGTTCGAGTTCGGCGAGGACGGCACCTCGCCCATCGACGTGTCCTCCGACGAGGACGTCGACGTCGACGTCGACCAGATCGCGGACCGCATCATCGAGTCCGAGTTCGACAGCGAGGACGAGAAAGAGGAGTTCCTCGGCGTCCAGGAGCCGCCGACGAACCTCTCCGAGCACGGCGCGTCCTGGGAGGTGGAATCCGATGACTGAAGTCACCGACGCGATGCGCGACCACATCGAGGGCACGGAGCTGCCGCGGCGCCTCAAGGAGCGCGTCTACGACACCGTCGAGGAACGCGACGACATCACCGTCAAGCAGGCGAAGGAGATCGCGACCGCGGTCGAGTCCCAGTACCTCGACACGCGCGTCGACCCGCTGGAGCCGGTCGGCACGGTGTCCGCGCAGTCCATCGGCGAACCGGGGACGCAGATGACGATGAACACGTTCCACTACGCGGGCGTCGCGGAGATGGACGTGACGCAGGGCCTGCCGCGGCTCATCGAGCTCGTGGACGCCCGGAAGACCCCGGACACGCCGATCATGACGGTGTACCTCGAGGACGAGTACGCCGAGAAACGCGAGCGCGCCCACGAAGTCGTCTGGAACATCGAGGCGACGAAGATCCTCGCGCTCGGGGACATCTCCACGAACGTCGCCGACATGGTCGTCCAGATCGACCTCAACGAGGACACCCTCCAGGAGCGGTGGCCACTGATGGAGTCCACGAACGAGATCGCGGGCGAGATCGCCGAGACCATCGAAGGGAGCCTCGGCGTCCAGGTCACCCAGCAGGGGACCGTCCTGGAGTTCGGCCCGAGCGAGCCCTCCTACCGCGAGCTGCTGCAGCTCGTCGAGGAGCTCCGCGACATCGTCTTCAAGGGCATCGAGGACGTCTCCCGCGTCGTCATCCGCCGCGAGGAGACCGACCGCGGCGAGGAGTTCGTCCTCTACACGGAGGGCTCGGCGTTCAAGAAGGCGCTCAACATCGAGGGCGTCGACGCCTCCCGCACGTCGTGTAACAACATCCACGAGGTGTTCAACACGCTCGGCGTCGAGGCCGCCCGCGAGGCCATCATCGAGGAGACGATGACCACGCTCGAAGAGCAGGGCCTCGACGACGTGAACATCCGCCACCTGATGCTGGTCGCGGACATCATGACCAACGACGGCACCATCCAGTCCATCGGCCGGCACGGCATCTCCGGGAACAAGGACTCCGTGCTCGCCCGCGCGGCGTTCGAGGTGACCGTCAGCCACCTGCTCGACGCCGCCATCTACGGCGAGGCCGACGACCTCGACGGCGTCATCGAGAACGTCATCGTCGGGAAGCCCGTCCAGCTCGGCACCGGCGACGTCGACCTGCGCATGGGCAGCAAGTCCGACTGATGACAGTCACGCTCTCCGACGAGGCGCGCCGCCTGCTCGCGGCGTTCGAGGACGAGACCGACGCCACCGCCGTCGACTGCGTCGTCGACGACGACCGCGACCGCGTCATCTTCGTCGTCGCCGCCGGCGAGATGGGGTCGGCCATCGGCCCCGGCGGCAGCCGCGTCGAAGAGCTCGAAGAGAAACTCGGCCGGAACGTGATGCTCGTCGAGGACGCCCCTACGCCGGAGGGCTTCGTCGCGAACGCGCTCTCCCCCGCGGCCGTCTACAACGTCACCATCAGCGAGAACGACACCACGGTCGCGTACGCCGAAGTCGCCCACGACGACAAGGGTGTCGCCATCGGCACCGGCGGTAAGAACATCGAAGCCGCCAAGCAGCTCGCCGACCGGCACTTCGACATCGACGACATTCAGCTAACCTGAGGCGCACTTTTTGCGCTGCGTGAGGTGCGCTCCGCGCACCTCACTCGGCAAAAACTTGCGGAAAATCACTCCTCCTTCGCTTCGTTTCACTCCGCTCAGTCGTCGGCCCGCGCTCCCTGCGGTCGCGCGGCGAACGGCGTCGCTCAGGTTCTCCGAACCGTTCGCTCGCCGATGCTCTCCGGCAGGTTGATTCACCGGCTGGCAAGCATCCGGCGACCGAGTGGTCCGAAGGACCCGGAAGGTCGCCGGTTCGCCGCGAGCGTAGCGAGCGGGCGCGAGGACGACCGCAGGGAGGACGACGCGCTTTTTCACCACGTTTTTGCCGAGCGAGGCGGCGAAGCCGCCGAGCGCAGCGCAAAAAGTGGATGCGAAAGGCCGAGTTTAAGTGCTTCCGCTGGGTAATCGGGTGTATGTCGAACGGCAAGTACGCCGCTCGGAAACTGAAGAAGGACCGCCAGAAGCACCGGTGGTCCGACTCGGAGTACGCGCGGCGAGAGCGGGGGCTCGGCAAGGAGTCCGACCCCCTCGAGGGTGCGCCGCAGGGTCGCGGCATCGTCCTCGAGAAGGTAGGTATCGAAGCGAAACAGCCCAATTCCGCGATCCGGAAGTGCGTGCGGGTCCAGCTCATCAAGAACGGGAAGCAGGTCACCGCGTTCTGTCCCGGTGACGGCGCGATCTCGTTCATCGACGAGCACGACGAGGTCACCATCGCCGGCATCGGCGGTGCGAAGGGTCGTGCGATGGGCGACCTCTCGGGCGTGAACTACAAGGTCGAGAAGGTCAACGGCGTGAGCCTCATCGAACTGGTCCGCGGGAACGCGGAGAAGCCGGTGCGATAATCATGAGTGAGGAAGAAGCCCCCGAACCCGAGGCGCCCGCTGGCAGCGAGGAGGAGGATGTCAACGCGAAGCTCTTCGGCAAGTGGGAGGTCTCGGACATCCAGTACCGCGACCCGAGCACGCGGCGGTACCTCTCCGTGACGCCGATCGCCCACACGATGGGCCGGCACGCGTCCAAGCAGTTCAAGAAGAGCGAGATCAGCGTCGTCGAGCGGCTCGCGAACCGCCTGATGAAGACCGGCGCGAACGCCGGGAAGAAGCAGCAGGCGCTCGGCATCGTCCGTGACGCCTTCGACATCGTCCACGAGCGCACCGACGAGAACCCGATTCAGGTGCTCGTGCGCGCGGTCGAGAACTCGGCGCCCCGCGAGGAGACCGTCCGCCTGAAGTACGGCGGCATCTCCGTCCCGAAGGCCGTCGACGTCGCGCCCCAGCGCCGCGTCGACCAGGCGCTGAAGTTCATCGCGGACGGCGCGCACTCGTCGTCGTTCAAGACGCCGACGGACGCCGCCGAGGCGCTCGCGAACCAGCTCATCGGCGCCGCCGACTACGACGTGCAGACGTACGCGGTCGGCCAGAAGGAAGAGAAGGAGCGCGTCGCGGCCGCGGCCCGCTAAGCGGAGTTCTCTTCGTTTCGACGCCGTCTCCGAGCGGCGGCGTTTTTCTATCGGCACGTAGCGGCGCGGTTCCACCCGGGCAGCGTCGGATACCTGAAAACTGTTAACGGTGGTGCCACAAGGCCCGGACATGGGTTACAACCGCCGTTCGTTCCTCGCTGCCGCCGGCCTCGCCGGATTTTCGGGGCTCGCGGGCTGCATGTCCCCGGACGAGCCCAGCGACACGACGACCTCCAGCAATCCGCCGACGGTGACGTCGGTCGGCGGCGACTCGTACGACTTGAGCGTGAGCCACGACGTCGAAGACTGGGCGGAATACGACCCCGACTGGTCGCATCCGACGGAGGCGCCGAATCTCGACGTGACGACGGAGACGGTCATCGAGGGGCTGGAGATCCCCTGGGACCTCGCGTTCGCGCCGAACGGCGACCTCTTCATCAGCGAGCGCGTCGGCCGGATATCGCGGTACGCCGCCGCCGACCTGGAGACCGTCGCGACTCCGGACGTGATCGACCACGCCGACTCGATCGCTCCCGGCGAGGAGGGCGGCTGGTGGGAGGCCGGCAGCGAAGGCGGCCTGATGGGGCTGGCGGTTCACCCGGACTACCCGGACGTCCCGCTCGTGTACGCCATCTACACCCGAGAGGACGAGCCCGCGGTCTCCGGCGGCGACGCCTACGTCAATCGGCTCTCGTACTTCGACGTCTCCGCGGACGACCCCGGCGAGACCGAGACGGTCGTGATTGACGACATCCCCGGCAACGAGATCATCCACAACGGCGCGCGGCTCGCGTTCGGCCCCGAGAACTACCTGTGGGTGACCACGGGCGACGCCGCGTCGGTCAATCCCGACCTCGGGACAGACCAGCCGCTACCGCAGGACCCTGCCTCGCTCGCGGGGAAGGTGCTCCGGCTCGAACCGGACGGGAGCGCGCCAGCGGGCAACCCCGACATCGACGGCGGCGACCCGCGAGTGTACACCTACGGCCACCGGAACCCGCAGGGCATCACGTTCATGCCGGACGCGACGCCCGTGGAGACCGAGCACGGGCCGTCGGCCCACGACGAGGTGAACGTGCTGGAGGCCGGGGGGAACTACGGGTGGGGGCCCGAGGGCGAGCGCGCGCGAACGGCGGAGACGTACCGCGGCACCGACTACGCGCGCCCGGTCGTGAACACCGACGAGACGTGGGCGCCGCCGGGAGCGGTGTTCTACACGGCGGACGCGGTGCCGTCGTGGCAGAACCGCCTCGTCGTCGGCGGCCTGCGCTCCCAGCGCATCAACCTTGTGACGATCTATCCGACGGACGGCGAGCCGGCGTCGACAGCCAACGGCGGCAAGCGCTTCGACGCGGACTGGATGGACCCCGACTACAGCGCCGTCCACCACACGACCCTGGAGGACGAACTCGGGCGCATCCGACACGTCGAGCAGGGGCCGGACGGCGCGCTGTACGCGGTGACGTCGAACCGCGACGGCCGCGCGCAGGGCGACCAGTTCCCGCGGGAGGGCGACGACCGCCTCGTGCGCATCACGCCCGCGTAATCAGTCGGCTGCGGGGCCGGACGTACTCGACTGGGCGTCGACGTACGTGCGGATGGTGTCGACGAGGCCGCGCCGGCAGTCGCTCTCGTCGGGGTCGTCGGCGAGCTCGGCGAACCGCTCGCGGAACGCCTCGACGTCGATCTCGGGGGCGTCCTGGCCGGCGGCGTGCGCGAGGTCGTAGATGCGGTGGTCGTCGCCCACGGCGTCGTGGCGTTCGAGCAGCGCGAGCGCGAACGCGGCGTTGACGGCTGTCATCGGGGGGTCAGCGCCCGCGGTGAGCCGCTGGCCGACGGTCGGGCCGGCGACCGGGCGGTCGGCGACGGCCGCGGCGAGCTCGGATTCGAGGAACGCGACGAGCTTGTCCGTCGGGCCGACCGAGAGCGTGATGTCGTCGGCGTAGATGTCCTTGACGTGGTTGGCGATCTGGTAGCAGTGCGTGAGCACGCGGCGCTCGACGCTGCGCCCGGAGAGCGCGAGGAACAGGATCTCGTCCATCGAGAGGACGTGGCTCGGGTGGTCGTGCTCGTGGCGGAGCATGTGAGAGAACTCGTGGAGCGCCAGCTCGCGGGCCATCGCCGACGTGGCGGCCTGCCGGGAGATGTTCAGGACGTGGTGGTCGTCGTGGTGGCCGGCCCAGGTCCGCTCGTCGGGGTTCTCGCGCACGCGAACCTCGACGGGGCGTTCGAGGTCGTGCTCGGTCTCGAAGACGTCGCGGGCGCCGAGAAACGGTGCGGTCGGACCGGCGCCCGTCACGCGCAACTGCATGATATCTATTGGCACGGCCCTCGCGGCAAAGACTCTTTCGCCCGCCCGCGCCGCGAACCAGACGAATTGACGCCTGCGCGTCGTGTTCCGGCGTGTCGTGCTCCCGGCAAAACACTACCCTTTTGAACCCGCTGGCAGTATGATTCCCCAATGGGCCGACGCAAGAAGATTGTCGAGAAGTGTGAACGGCTGATGGACAATCCGGAGCAGATCCGGAACATCGCCATCGCCGCACACGTCGACCACGGCAAGACGACCCTGACGGACAACCTGCTCGCCGGTGCGGGCATGATCTCCGAGGACACCGCCGGCGAGCAGCTGGCGATGGACACGGAGGAGGACGAACAGGAACGCGGCATCACCATCGACGCCGCGAACGTCTCGATGACCCACGAGTACGAGGGCGAAGACCACCTCATCAACCTCATCGACACGCCCGGCCACGTCGACTTCGGCGGCGACGTGACGCGGGCGATGCGCGCCGTCGACGGCGCGCTCGTCGTCGTGGACGCCGTCGAGGGCGCGATGCCCCAGACGGAGACGGTGCTCCGGCAGGCGCTCCGCGAGGGCGTCAAGCCGACGCTGTTCATCAACAAGGTCGACCGCCTCATCTCCGAGCTCCAGGAGGGCCCCGAGGAGATGCAGGAGCGGCTCCTGAGCGTCATCCGCGAGGTCAACGAGCTCATCCGCGGGATGACCGAGGAGATGGACGACATCACCGAGGACTGGACGGTCTCCGTCGAGGGCGGCACCGTCGGCTTCGGGTCCGCGCTCTACAAGTGGGGCGTCTCGATGCCCTCGATGCAGCGCACGGGCATGGACTTCGGCGACATCATGGAGCTCGAGCGCGCCGACAAGCGCCAGGAGCTCCACGAGCGCACGCCGCTGTCGGACGTCGTCCTCGACATGGTGTGTGAGCACTTCCCCGACCCCATCGAAGCTCAGCCCCACCGCATCCCGCGCATCTGGCGCGGCGACGCGGACTCCGACCTCGCAGACACAATGCGGATGGTCGACGAGGACGGCGAAGTCGTCCTGATGGTCACGGACATCGGCATCGACCCGCACGCCGGCGAAATCGCCGCGGGCCGCGTCTTCTCCGGCACCATCGAGAAGGGCCAGGAGCTGTACGTCTCCGGCACCGCCGGCAAGAACCGCATCCAGAGCGTCGGCATCTACATGGGCGGCGAGCGCGAGGAAGTCGAGGAAGTCCCCGCGGGGAACATCGCCGCAGTCACCGGCCTCAAGGACGCCATCGCCGGTTCGACGGTGTCCAGCGTCGAGATGACGCCGTTCGAGTCCATCGAGCACATCTCGGAGCCGGTCATCACGAAGTCCGTCGAGGCCCAGAACATGGACGACCTGCCGAAGCTCATCGAGACGCTCCAGCAGGTCGCCAAGGAGGACCCGACCATCCAGATCGAGATCAACGAGGACACCGGCGAACACCTCATCTCCGGGCAGGGTGAGCTCCACCTCGAAGTCATCACCCAGCGCATCGAGCGCAACCAGGGCATCCCCGTCAACACCGGGGAACCGATCGTCGTCTTCCGCGAGTCCCCGACGTCGGACTCCCGCGAAGTCGAGGGCGTCTCCCCGAACCGCCACAACAAGTTCTACATAACCATCGATCAGCTCGACGACGACGTCCTCGAGCAGCTCCGCCTCGGCGAGGTCTCCATGGACATGCCCGAGCAGGAACGCCGCGAAGCGCTCCAGGACGCCGGCATGGACAAGGACACCTCCCAGAACGTCGAGAACATCATCGGGAAGAACATCTTCATCGACGACACGAAGGGGATCCAGCACCTCAACGAGACGATGGAGCTCGTCGTCGAGGGTCTCGAAGAGGCGCTCGAAGACGGCCCGCTCGCCGCGGAGCCCGTCGAGGGCGCGCTCATCCGCCTCCACGACGCCCGCCTCCACGAGGACGCCATCCACCGCGGCCCCGCGCAGGTCATCCCGGCCGTCCGCGACGCCGTCCACCGCGGCCTCATGGACGCCGAGATCCGCCTGCTCGAGCCGATTCAGGACGTCCGCATCGACGTCCCCTCCGAGCACATGGGCGCCGCGTCCGGCGAGATTCAGGGTCGCCGCGGCCGCGTCGACGACATGTACCAGGAAGGCGGCATGATGGTCGTCGAGGGCATCGCGCCCGTCGAGGAGATGATCGGCTTCTCCAGCGACATCCGCTCGGCCACCGAGGGCCGCGCGTCCTGGAACACCGAGAACGCCGGCTTCCGCGTCATGGCCGACAACCTCCAGCCCGAGATCATCACGCAGATCCGCGAGCGCAAGGGCATGAAGACCGAGCTGCCCGAGCAGATCGACTACTTCTAAGGTACCTTTTTGCGGGGGCGAGCACTGCTCGCCCCCGCAAAAATCTACGCTAAAAAACCGCAACCGGTCGCGGAATCTCGCGGTTCTCTCTGTCGCTTCGTCGGACGGGGTGTAGCCGTGCGGCCATCTGTCGGTAGGATTTGTGCGGGCCGAAGGCTTATAGCGCGGACGACCCCCATTCACGGTGTATGCACGCAGGCAGACGCGCCAGGCGTGGTATCGGCACGGAGCGACAGCACTTCCGCTCGCAGCCGAGCACAACAGCCGGCGCGTCACACACAACGGGGGGACAACGGTGAGCGACGCCGACGACCGCGCGCACACCCTCCGGCTGGAGCTCGTCGACGAGCCCGGGGAGCTGTTGCGCGCGCTCTCGCCCATCGCAGAGAACGGCGGGAACCTCCTCTCCATCTTCCACGAGCGCGGGTCGCTGACGCCGCGGGGGCACATCCCCGTGGAGGTCGACCTGGAGTGCTCGCCCGAGCGCTTCGAGCGCATCGTGGAGGCGCTCCGGGACGCCGGGGTCGCCATCATCCAGGCGGACTCCGAGCGGTACGGCGACGCGCTCACGGTCCTGCTGGTCGGCGACCTCGTCGACACCGACCTCTCCGATACGCTCTCCGAGCTGGAGGAGTGTTCGAGCGCGTCGGTCGCGGACTTCTCGCTGACCACGGAGGAAGGAACGGCGGGCGTCTCCAGCGCACGCGTCCGGCTCGCCATCGAAGCCGGGAGCACGGAGCGCGCGCTCGAACAGGTGCGGGACGTCGCCGGGGAGAAAGACCTCTCCGTCGTCGAGCCGCTCGTGGGGGAACTATGAGACTGGCAGTCATCGGCGCGGGCGACGTCGGTCGCTCGGTCGCGGACCTCGCGGCGGACTACGGCCACACGGTGACGGCGTTCGCGGACTCCGCGGGCGCGGCCGTCGATCCGGACGGAGTCGACGTCGAGGCCGCGCTCGACCACAAGGACAGCGTCGGCTCCGTCGGGGAGGCCGACCCGGCGGACGCGCTCGGCGCGGAGTACGACGCGCTCGTGGAGGCGACGCCGACGACGCTCGGCGACGCCCACCCGGGCTTCGAGCACGTGCGCGCAGCCCTGGAGAACGACCGACACGTCGTGCTCGCGAACAAGGGGCCGGTGGCGGAGCGCTACGACGACCTCCGCGCGCTGGAAGCCGACAGCGACGGCGAGGTGCGCTTCGAGGCGACGGTCGCCGGCGCGATTCCCGCGATCTCGACCATCGAGGGCGTCGGCGCCGACCGCGTGACCGCGGCCCGCGGCGTGCTGAACGGCACGGCGAACTTCATCCTGACTCGGATGGCCACGGACGGCCTCGACTACGAGCACGTGCTCGCGGAGGCCCAGGACCTCGGCGTCGCGGAGGCCGACCCCACCTTCGACGTGGAGGGGACGGACGCGGCGCTGAAGTGCGCGATTCTCGCGAACGTCATCCACGGCGGCGGCTACGCCCTCGAAGACGTCGAGGTCGACGGTATCACGGACATCCCGCCGTCGGCCCTGGAGCTCGCCGCCGAGGACGGCCGGACGGTCCGGCTCATCGGCGAGGTGACCGAGGACGGCGCCCGCGTGGGGCCGCGGCTGCTCCCCGAGAACAACACGCTCGCGGTGTCCGGGACGATGAACATCGTGCAGTTAGAGACAGAGTACGCCGGACGTCTGAACCTCTCCGGCCGAGGCGCGGGCGGTCCAGAGACGGCGACCGCGGTGCTCGGCGACGTGGACCGCCTAGACTGACCGAACCTCTGGGTTCGTGTTAGGCGTTCCCACAAACCGCCGGAAGGCGCCGGGGTAGATCTGAGTGCGTACCGAAATGGTTTTAGTGCGAACTCACCAATGATTCCCACAGAGCGCGCCTTTCGCGCGATACTAACCAATGAGCGACGAACGACACCAGAACCTGGCCGTCATCGGCCACGTCGACCACGGCAAGAGCACGATGGTCGGGCGCCTCCTCTACGAAACGGGGAGCGTTCCCGAGCACGTCATTGAACAGCACAAAGAAGAAGCCGAGGAGAAGGGCAAGGGCGGCTTCGAGTTCGCCTACGTCATGGACAACCTCGCCGAGGAGCGCGAGCGCGGGGTCACCATCGACATCGCCCACCAGGAGTTCAGCACCGACGAGTACGACTTCACTATCGTCGACTGTCCTGGCCACCGCGACTTCGTGAAGAACATGATTACGGGCGCGTCCCAGGCGGACAACGCCGTCCTCGTCGTCGCCGCCGACGACGGTGTGGCGCCCCAGACCCGCGAGCACGTGTTCCTCTCGCGGACGCTCGGCATCGACGAACTCATCGTCGCTGTCAACAAGATGGACATCGTCGACTACGACGAGTCCAAGTACAACCAGGTCGTCTCCGACGTCAAGGACCTGTTCGGTCAGGTCGGCTTCGACACGGAGGACGCGTCGTTCATCGCGACGTCCGCCTTCGAGGGCGACAACGTCGCCGAGCAGTCGGACAACACCCCCTGGTACGACGGCCCGACCCTGCTGGAGGCCCTCAACGACCTCCCGGAGCCGTCCCCGCCGACGGACACCGACCTCCGTCTCCCCATCCAGGACGTCTACACCATCTCCGGCATCGGTACCGTCCCCGTCGGACGTATCGAGACCGGTGTGATGAACACGGGCGACAACGTCAGCTTCCAGCCGTCTGACGTCGGTGGCGAGGTCAAGACCATCGAGATGCACCACGAAGAGGTGCCGAAGGCCGAGCCCGGTGACAACGTCGGGTTCAACGTCCGCGGCATCGGCAAGGACGACATCCGCCGCGGCGACGTCTGTGGCCCGGCCGACGACCCGCCGACGGTCGCCGAGACGTTCACCGCGCAGGTCGTCGTCATGCAGCACCCGTCCGTGATCACCGCGGGCTACACGCCGGTCTTCCACGCGCACACCGCGCAGGTCGCGTGTACCATCGAGTCCATCGACAAGAAGATGGACCCCTCCTCGGGCGAGACCCAGGAGGAGAACCCGGACTTCATCCAGTCCGGCGACGCCGCGGTCGTCACCGTGCGCCCGCAGAAGCCCCTCAGCATCGAGCCGTCCTCCGAGATTCCGGAGCTCGGCTCGTTCGCCGTCCGCGACATGGGTCAGACCATCGCCGCCGGCAAGGTCCTGGACGTCAACGAAGCCTAATCCATGCAGCAGGCACGCGTTCGTCTCGCCGGCGTCAATCCCGACGACCTCGACGACATCTGCGACGACGTCCGGGAGATCGCGGACAAGACCGGCGTGAAACTCAGTGGGCCGGTCCCGCTCCCGACGAAGACCCTCGAAGTCCCCTCGCGGAAGTCCCCCGACGGCGAAGGGACGGCCACGTGGGAGCACTGGGAGATGCGCGTCCACAAGCGTCTCATCGACATCGACGCGGACGAACGCGCGCTCCGCCAGCTGATGCGGATTCAGGTTCCCAACGAAGTCAGCATCGAGATCGTCCTCGAAGACTAACGCGGGCTTTCACACGCTCCTCCCGCTTATTCACGCGTCCCAGCGGCGGCGCCGTGGTTCGACAGGCCCTGACGGACGGCCCGTGAAACAGAAGTCTGAAATACGTCCGTCGACTTCGATCGGGTGCGGGCTCGTAGATCAGTGGTAGATCGCTTCCTTCGCAAGGAAGAGGCCCTGGGTTCAAATCCCAGCGAGTCCACTTCTCCGAATCTCGACCGCGAAGCGACGGCTCTGTCGCTTCGCGTCGAAGCAGTGTAGTGGACGAGTCGGGATTTGCAGCCCTGGAAGACGCAGCGCGAACGCAGTGAGCGATCGTCTTCCTCCGGGTTCGAATCCCGCCAGACTCGCGTCGCGAGTCTGGCGACCCTCGCGAAACCCGCGGTTTCACTCGGTCCTAGCGAGCGCACTTCGCTCAGCACGCCACCGGCGAGCGGTGGGTGGAGATCGGGCTGCGGACCAGTCCTAGATTCGCTGCGTCAGCCCGTGGGCGAGCGGTACGTTAATGCGGGCCACGCGACAGGTCCGAGACGATGGCGCGCGGCGTGGTGGCGCTGGCGGTGCTCGCGCTCGTCGTGAGCGCCGGGTGTCTCACTGTGCAGCCGGTGCGGACCGACCCGATCGAGCCCACGGAGACAACCACGGAGGCGCCGTTCGAGGTGCCGGACCGGTCCGTCGACCGGGAGACGAGCCCGTGGGGGCCGGGCCCGGTTACGGTCGCGGTCGACGACCGGGTCGGCTGGGAGCTGGACGTGCGACCGGAGCTCCGGGAGACCCTGACGTTCTGGGAGCACGCGGTCTACCCGGGGGGCCGCTACCGACCGGAGTTCGAGGTCGTCGAGAACGCCAGTGACGCGGACGTGCGCGTGGAGGTGGTGGCGGCCGTTGAGCGGTGCCGCGTCCACGAGAACGACGTCGCGCTCGGCTGCGCGCCGGTCGTGCCGACGAACGCGACGGTGACCGACAGCGTCACCGTGCAGGTGCGCGCGGGGCACGCGCCGGGGACGACGAAGCGGATTCTCAAACACGAGTTCGGACACGTGCTCGGGTTCCGGCACGGCGAGGGGCCGCAGAACGTGATGGCACAGAACTTCTCGGCGCGTGCGCCCGACGACGTGGCGGACGGAGCCGACCGCACGTACCCGTGGGCGTCGACCACGCTGCGGGTCGCTGTCGACGCCGAGGACGGGGCGGCGGCCGCGCGTGAGCAGGTCAAGGCGGCCGCCGCGTACTACGAGCGCGGCGCGAACGACACCGTCGCCAACCCGCCCACGGTCGAGGTGGTCGAGGACGCTGCAGACGCCGACGTCGTGGTGTCGTTGCGGGAGTCCGTAGACTGCGACGTCTACGGCGCGGCGACGTCGTGCGCGGACTGGGACGGTCCGGACGTCGACGACGACGGCGCGCCCGAGTACTTCACGGACGGCCGCGTCGTCGTCGCCGCGGACGGCCACGACCGCGCGGGCTGGCACCTCGGCTACTGGCTCGGGCGGACGCTGTGGACGAACGGCGTCCCGGCGCCGTTCCGGACGAGCGACCATCCGCGCGCGGAGACGTGGTGAGCGGAGAGAAGAGAGTTAGGCGGCTTCTTCGTCCTCGTCGACAACGCCGTCAATCGGAGATTGACGTGCAGTCGAACCGGACTACTCGTCCGGTTCGACGATCTCGATGCCGCGGTTGTTGACCGCGTCGGGGTCGAGGCCGATCTCTTCGAGGAAGTCGCGGTACTCGCGCTCGGCGGACTCGCCGGCCTTCTGCTGGTCGCTGGCGTGGTCGCAGAGCTCCACGAGGTTCTCGGGGACGTCGTTCTGGTAGACGATCCAGTGGTTGACGAGGTCGCTCATCCGGCGGATGGGGCTGGTGAAGTGGCCGTAGATCTCGAAGTTGAGCGCGTGGTGGCCGCCGAACGGGTCGTTCATGTAGCGGGCGCGCGGCATCACCTTCATCACCGCCCACTGGATCTTCCCGAGCTGGCGCTCCGGGGCCTGCTCTAAGGTGGCGTTGACCGCCTTCCGGGGATCGTCCCAGGAGTCGCCGGGAATGGAGACGCCGTCGAGCTCCTGAATCTCGCGGAGCGCGTCGTCCCACTCGTCGGGCGACGGCTGCGGGTGGACGCGGTACATCGCCTCGACGCCGCGGTTCCACATGAGCTCGTGGGTGACCGCCTTGTTCGCCTTCAGCATGCACTCCTCGATGATGGTGTGCGCGCGGTCCCGCCGCGGGTTCAGCACGAGGCTGCCCTCCTCCTTGCGCTGCTCGTGCATCTGGTCGGCGAGCTCGAAGACGAGCGAAATCTCGTCGTGCAGCGGCGCGTCCTCGTCCTCGAGGCGCGCCTCGGTCTCCTTGTACGTGAGGCGCTCGTCGCTGTGGATGACGGACTTGTAGATCTCGATGTTGCGGTAGGAGAGGTCGTCCTTGTCGAGGTGCATCTCGACGGTGTGCGCGAGGCGGTCCTCCTCGGGGACCAGCGAGCAGACCGTCTCCGCGAGCACGGGCGGGAGCATGTGGATCGTGTACCCGGGGAGGTAGATGGTGTTCCCGCGGTCCATCGCGGCGTCCCACATCTCCGAGCCGGGGTGGACGTAGTGGGTGACGTCCGCGATGTGCACCCAGACGACGTACTCCTCGTCGCGCTCGAGGACGCTGATGGCGTCGTCGAAGTCCTGGGCGTCGACGGGGTCGGTCGTCCACGTCGGCAGCGGCCGCATGTCCGCGCGCTCGTCCAGTTCGTCCTGAATCTCCTGTTCGACGTCCTGGACGCGCTCTTCCGCCTCCTCGACGACCTCGGGCGCGAACTCGTCGTGGAGCTCGAACTTCTCCAGGAGGTCGTCGCGCTTGTTCTCGATCTGGCGGGCGAGCTCCGGGGAGATTTCGACCGGGCCCTGGTCCTCGATGGACCCCTGCGCCGCCTCCGCGTCGTTTGACATACCACCGTGTAGCCGGCGTCCGCAGTTAGTCGTGTCGACGCAGCGCTACTCGCGCTCGTGGCGCTCTTCGTGGCCGCCGTCGAGGAATCGCTCGACGAACTCGGCGTCGTCGACGCGGCCCGCGCCCGCGGCTTCGAGGCTGGCTTCGAGGCCGCGGCGGGGCTGCTTCGCGAGGTCCCGGAAGCACGGCTTGCAGAGGTACTCGAAGCGCTTGCCGTCGCGGTCCCAGCGGTCGCCGTGCTTGTCGTACTCGCGGGCGTCCTCGCGCGGCACGGACGCCCCGCAGGCGATACAGGAGACTGTGTCGTCCCCGGACCCCCACATGTGTCGGTGTTGGGTCGCCGCGCACTTAGCGATTTCCCGGCGAGCGCAACGCGGACGGAGCGGCGGTTTTAAGCGTGGAGCCGCCCGAAGCTGAGGGTATGGAAGTGTCCTCTCGTCACCACTTGCGGAGCGACGCCGTGCGGGAGATCGCCGACGCGCTCCGCGAGGGGCTCAGCGTCGAACTGGACGCCGACTCCTTCGAGCTCGTGGAGATCGCGGACGAGGAGTTCGACGTCGTGCTCGTCGACGGCGACCCGCTCGTCTGGTACCCCGAGGGCGAGCCGTTCGTCACCGTCCAGGGCGCCAACGAGTTCGACCCCGCGACGGGCGTCGTCACCGTGGACGCGGGCGCCATCTCGTTCGTCAGCGACGGCGCGGACATCATGCGTCCGGGCATCACGGAGGCCGAGGACGGCATCGAGGCCGGCGACCTCGTCGTCGTCGAGGAGGAGACCCACGGGAAGGCGCTGGCGGTCGGCCGCGCGCTCACGAGCGGCGACGACATGGTCGGGGACTCCGGGAAGGTCGTCGAGAACCTCCACCACGTCGGCGACGAGCTCTACGAGTTCACCGTCTGAGTTACGCTTCTTCTTCTCCGTCGTCGCTCTCGTAGCGTTCGAGCGCGTCCTCGTACCCCTGCTTGGCGAGCCGGTAGGTCTCCCGCAGGTCGACGATGGGGTCCTCGGTGGCGTCCACGCGCAGGTCGGCGTAGTACGGCTGGTCGTCGACGCCCGTGTCGACGACGCTGACGGCGGCGCTCTGGACGGTGAGCTCCTCGCGCTTGTCGCCGCCCGCGGCCTGCCCCGCGCCGAGCGCGTCCACGAGGCGCTTCGCGAGCGGTTCGTCGCCGAACGCGAGGGCCTCGTACTTCTCGGCGGTGCGCTCGACGACCGCCTCCCCCGCGAGCAGGTTCCCCGCGACGGTGTAGTTCTCGCCGCTCGTGTGCCCGAACCAACCGTTGCACTCGTCGCCGGAGAACGCGAACTCCCCCTTCCGGGAGACGCCGTGGAGCTGTCGCGTGGGGCTGCCGTCGTCGGCGTTCAGCAGGCCCTGTAGGGCGTCCTCGACGGCGAGGCCGTCGGCGAGGTACTCGACGCCCTTCGAGCCGAGGCGCTCGTTCGTGACGCTCTGTGTGGCGACGGCGCCGTGCTCGTTGACGTGGGGACACGGCACGCCCACGCCGGGCAGCCGCGTGGTGACGGCGATGCCGAAGCGGTACTGCTGGTCGCCGTCCTCGTACGGTTCGCGGACGCAGATGCTGAAGGTCACGTCCGCGAGGAGTGGCCGTGCCGAGGTAAGTCCCACCCTCCGGAACTCCCGCGGTCGCACCGACGACGCAGGTCTTGCCGATATCCGAGTCGCCGCGACAGCCGGAATGATCCGGGAATCGCCGACTGAGTCGCGTTTCAGTGGTTCTCTTCGGTGTTTCCTCGCGTCCAGTGCTCGGGCAGTCCTCCCCTCTTCGGAGCGGGTTAACTGAGGCGAACGCGTGTACGTGAGACACCGTGAACAGTCTGCTCGTGGCAGCGGTCGTCGGAATCGGCCTCGGCGTCTTCCTCCAGAAGGGCCGGTTCTGCTTCGTGAACGCCTTCCGGGACTTCTTCGCGTACAAGGACTCCCGGGTGACGAAGGGAGTGCTCGCGGCGACACTCCTCACGATGGTGTTCTGGGGCATCGCGTACCAACTGGGCTACTACCAGGGGTTCTGGACGCCCGCGTGGGGGCTCACCGGCCTCGTCGGCGGGTTCGTGTTCGGCATCGGCATGACGTACGCCGGCGGCTGCGCGAGCGGCACGCTGTACCGCGCCGGCGAGGGCTACCTCCAGTTCTGGCTGACGCTCGCGTTCATGGGCGTCGGCTACGCGGCGTTCACCGTCGCGTTCCCGACGCTGCAGAGCACGTACTTCGGGCCGCTGCAGTTCGGCGAGGGCGTCAGCCTGTTCGCCGTCTCGCCGATTCCCGCGGGGCTGCTCGCGCTGCTCGTCGCCGCCGGCGTCACCGTCGTGTACGCCACGCTCGTCGGCCGCAGCGCGGCGAAGAAGGGCGACCCCGAGGAGCGCGCGACCGTCGCGTCCGTCCAGCCGTCGGTGCTGCTCGCGCCGGTCGTCGGCGCCCGCCAGTTCGCCCGCGGCACTAGTCAGTACTTCCGCGGTCTCGCCGACGCGTGGCGCACGCCGCTCGCGTCCAGCAAGCGGCCGTGGGACCCGCGGACCGCCGCGCTCGGCATCACCGCCGTCGCCGTCCTCTGGTTCACGCAGGTGTCCATCGTCGGCGTCACCGGGCCGGAAGCCCGCTGGACGGGCTACCTGCTCTCGCAGGTCGGCGTCGACGCCGGGAGCTTCGAGTACTGGGGGGCCGTCCTCTTCCGCGGCGCCGGCGTCGGCGTCACCACCGACATGGTGATGATCGGGTTCGTCATCGTCGGCGCCGGGCTCGCGGCCGCGTGGAGCGGTGACTTCTCGGTCCGCGTGCCGAAGCGCCGCCGCCTCCCGAACGCGGTCGTCGGCGGCTTCCTGATGGGCGCGGGCTCCCGGCTCGCCCCCGGCTGCAACATCGGGAACATCTACTCCGGCATCGCCGAGCTCTCGGTGCACTCCTTCGTCGCGGCCGTCGGCATCGTGCTCGGCGTCTACGTGATGACTCATTGGATCTACCGAGACGTCGGCTGCGCCATCTGAACCGCCCGCCAACCACACCACCACTACAACACCAATGCCATCCATCGACGACGTCACCGACGCACCAGCGGAACTGTCCGACGAGAGAGCCGAGTCCCTGCTCGAGGAAGCCGACGAAGTGCAGGACATGATGGGCGAGGTCTGCCCGTACCCGCAGGTCGAGGCGAAGAAGGGCCTCCAGTCGCTGTCCGCGGGCGACCTCCTCGTCCAGGAGACCGACCACGTCCCGTGCACGGAGAACGTCCCGCGGGCCGTCGGCGACGACGCCGACGCCCGCGTCTGGCGCAGCGGCGACGGCGTCTACCGCATCTACCTCGAGAAGCAATGAGCCGGGACGTCGACACCGTCGCCCCCGAGGCGGTCCGCGAGCGCCTCGAGTCCGGCGACGACGACTTCGACCTCGTGGACATCCGCGAGGGCGACGCCTACGAGGACGGCCACCTGCCGGGCGCCGAACACCTCCCCGTCGAGGAACTGGAGGACGTGGTCGCCGAGCGCGACTGGGACGACGAGGTCGTCGTCTACTGTTACGTCGGCGAGACGTCCGTGCAGGCGGCGCGGCTCGTCGAGGAGTACGGGAACGCCGACGCGGTCGCGAGCATGGACGGCGGCTACGAGGCGTGGGCCGAAGAGGTCGAGCCGTTCGCGACCGCCGACTAGCTGCGCGTCTGACGCAAGAACTATGCACGCGGCGACCCCCTCTCACGCCCATGGGCTTCATGGACAAGATTCTCGGCGGAGCCGGGGGTTCCACCGAGGATTACGTCGAACTGGACATCGACGACTTCGACACCGAGGGTAGCGAGGCGAGCGTCACCGTCTACATCGCCGAAATCGACGGCCAGGAGGACGTCATCGCCATCAAGGACGCCGTCTACGACGGCGACATGGTCATCGCGGACATCACGCGGCTCCGCACGGAGGACCGCACGGTCGAGCACGTCGTCGACGAGCTCCGACAGGTCGCCCAGGAGGTCGGCGGCGACATCGTCCAGAAGGGCGACGACCAGCTCATCGTCGTGCCGAACGGCATCGCCATCAGCCGCTCGAAACTCAACCGCCACTAGTCGGTCGTCGCTTCCCGGAAGAAACGCGGTCGTTTTACGCGACGTCGTCGGGCGCGTCCGGGTCGTCCTCGACGGCGCGCTTCATCGAGTCGCGGCGGGACTTCGCGTCCCGGCCGGTCGCTTCGAGGAGGAAGTCGTTTTTCGCGTCGACGGCGTCGGCCGCGGCCTCGGCGTCGCCGTCCGCGATGACTTCCTCGGCGGGGCGCTCCTCGAAGTCGACCGCGAGCTTGTCCTTCTTCCCGGAGTACTCGACGGCACCGGCCGTGATGCGCTCGAAGACCGGGTTGTCGGGGTCGGCGACGACGTAGAGGTCGCTGCCCTTGTACTCCTCGGTGCCAGAGACCTCTCCGAAGTAGTCCTCGATCTCCGCCTCGAGGTCCGGCATCCGCTCCTCGAGGTACTCGCCGCGTCGCATCTTGTACTCCTTCATGGACGCGAGAAAGACAGCGAGGGGTTTAACGGCTTCGTCACCGGTCTTCGGCCAGGTAGCCGCGCCGGCACTCCGGGCAGATGTCGCCCGCCCGCAGGCTGGAGCCCGCGGCGTACTGCTCGAAGCCGCACTCGGGGCAGTACAGCGCGAAGTCGAGTTCGTCGGTCGACTCGTCGTTGTCGAGCGGGCCGGCGCTCGTGAAGCCGGTGTCGGCCTCCACGGCCTCGTCGCCCTCGCCGGCGAACTCGAACGTCGAGTCCGCTTCCTCGGCGGCCGCGAACTCCGCGTCGGCGTCCGCGGTCGCGTCGAAGCCCTCGTCCTCGCCGTCCGCCTCCGGCCACTCGCCGCGGGCGCGGTCGGCGTCCGCCGTCTCCGCGGACGCGGACTGCTGGCCCGCCGGCCCGGACTGCGTCGGTTCCGGTTCGGGCTCGGGTTCGGAGCCGGCGTCGACGACTTCCGCGTCGTCCTCGACGGGCTCCGGCTCCGGCTCGGCCTCCGGCTCCTCGGGCTCGTCCCACTGGTCGCTGCCCGGTTCGTCGGCGGCGTCGTCCTCGAGGATGACCGCGTCGTCGGCGTCGGGCTCGCCGCCCAGCGAGTCGTCGGTGTCCATCCCGGTCTCGGCCTGCTCGATGGCGTCCGTCGCCGACGTGAACGCGCCGCCCGACGAGTCAGTCGTGGAGGCGTCCGCGTTGGCGGCCGTCGCGGGCTCGCTTCCCGAGTCGACCGTGGTCGTCGCGTCGGTGGCGTCCGAGGACCCGTCGGCGTCCTCGTGGTGTTCCGGCTGGAGCGACCGGACTTCCGTGTTCTCCGTAGTGACCTTCTCGGAGCCGCAGCGCGCGCACTCCTTGAGCTCGCGCTCGGTCACGACCACTTCCTCACCGCGCTCCTCGCGGTCCCGCTCGACGAACGCCTCGCCGTAGTCGTGTCCGAGCAGGGAGCACCTGAGACCCATTAGGGAGGCAGTATCCGAGCCAGCGGCAAAAGGCTACCGCTCGGGGATACTGCTAAGGCGCCGGCTGCCGTCCGCCGACGTATGCACGTCAAACCCGAGTACCGCGACCGCGGGGAGACGGAGGTAGCGGTGCTCGACGCCCTCGTCGACCGGCCGAGCGAGGGGATGACGCTGTTCGAGCTGCGTTCGCACGTCGACGCCGACATCGACGCCCTGGAGGACGCGCTCGGGTCCCTGAAAGCCGACGACCTCATCGACGCCGAGGAGAACGACGGCCGCACCGTCTTCAGGGCCGACGACCGCGTGTTCCCGGACGAGGACGAGCCCGAGGAGCCGTCGATCCTCGACGAGATCCGCCGGCGAATCGGGCTGTAAACCCAGTGGGTTTACCCGCACGAGCACCGACTCTCAGCCAATGACAGTCGTCAGGGAACGCCACGAGGACCACGGCGCGTCGTTCCGCGAGGTCGCGGGGCGCGCGCTCCCGGAGGAGTACGGCCGCCCCGAGCGCACGCACCGCGCGGTGCGCAACGTCGTCGGCATCACCGAGCACGCCTTCGACGTGGTCGTCGTCGAGGGCGAAGACCGTCACGAGTTCGTCGACGACACCGTCACGAACCGCGTCCCCACGGAGGACGGCGAAGGCGTCTACGCGCTCCTGCTGGACCCGCAGGGCCGGATTCGCGCGGACTGCTACGTGTTCGCGACCGGCGACAGCCTGCTCGTGTTCTTCCCGGCGGGCGAGGGCGAAGCAGTCGCCGAGGAGTGGAGCGAGCGGACGTTCGTCCAGGACGTCGACGTCGAGCACGCGACCGACCGTTTCGGCGTGTTCGGCGCGCACGGGCCGAAGGCCACGGAGAAGATCGCGAGCGTGCTCGGCGGCGCCAGCCCGCCCGAAGAGCCGCTGCGCTTCGTTCGCGGGTCGATGGAGGAGGGCGTGACGGTCATCCGCGACGACGACCTCGCGGGCGAGGAGGGCTACATCGTCGTCTGCGCGGCCGCCGACGCCGGCCCCGTCTTCGAGACGCTCGTCGTGCGCGGGCTGAACGCCACGCCGTTCGGTCGGCGGACGTGGGAGACGCTCACGCTGGAGGCGGGGACGCCGCTGTTCGCCACCGAACTGGAGGGGCGGATCCCGAACGTCCTCGGCCTCGGCAACGCCGTCGACTACGAGAAGGGCTGTTTCGTCGGGCAGGAGGTCGTCTCGAAGGTGCAGAACAGGGGACAGCCGAGCAGCCGACTGGTCGGGCTCGTCTCGGAGGAACTCCCCGAGGCGGGCGCGGCAGTCACTCGGGACGGCGACGACGTCGGCGAGATTACGCGCGCGGCCGTCAGCCCGCTGCGCGAGGGGCCAGTCGCGTTCGCGGAAGTCGACTACGGCGTCAGCGACGGCAGCCTGACTGTCGAGACGGAGGACGGCGACGTGTCTGCGGAGGTCTCGGACCTGCCGTTCGTGGACTGCACCGGCCAGTCGGCGCGCATCCCGGCCTACGACGGTTCAGCGGAGTAACGCCCGGAGCTGTTCCGCCGAGAAGAGGCTCGTCGGCTGGTCCATGTGGACGCCGATTTCGCCCTCGAACAGCCGCATTCCCGCGCGCTGCACCGGCTGGGGCGCGGAGTACCCGCGGCGGACGAGGTGGCCCAGTTGGATGTCGCGGCCGAGTTCGTCCCGCCACGCGTCCTCGTAGCTGGTGAGCGTGGGCGGCCGGTCGGGGTCGATTTCGCGCGCGGCGCAGTCCGCGGCCGTCATCCCGTAGAGGATGCCGCCGCCCGTGAACGGCTTCGTCTGGCCGGCCGCGTCCCCGAGCAGGAACCCGCGCGTGCTCGTGACGGTGTCCGGCGGTCCGATGGGGATGACGCCCGAGCAGCGGTGCTCGATTTCGACGCCGTAGTCCTCGACGAGCGCGTCGAACAGCGCCGGTACGTCCTCGCCGGGCGCGGCCGCGAGCCCGTACTCGACGCCGCCCTCGCCGCGGGGGATGCGCCACGCGAAGAACTCCGGGACGGTGAGGTGGACGTCCACGAAGCGCTCGTGGTCGGGTTCGGGGTCGAACGCGAGCGCGCCGTGCAGGAACTCGTCCGGGTCGGGGAGGCCGAGGGCGTCCCGGACGCGCGATCGCGGGCCGTCGCTGCCCGCGACCATCTTCGCGGTCACGTCGAACGTCTCCTCGGGCCCGCGCACAGTGAGCTCGACGCGGTCGTTGAACTCGGAGACCGCCGTCACGGTGTGCCGTTCGCGGACGTCCGCGCCGGCGTCCCGCGCCGCGTCCGCGAGCACCTTGTCCAGTTGCACGCGGTCGACCGCGTTCGAAATCGGCTCGTCCTTGTAGAACGGGTGGGCTTCGGAGTCCGCGCCGCCGAGGTGGAAGCGCGCGCCGTGGATGGCGTTCTGGAACAGTTCCTCGCGGGCGTCCTCCGGGACGTACTCCCAGACGTCGAGGCTGACGTGCCCCGAGCACGCCAGCGGCTTCCCGAGTTCACCCTGCTCGAAGGCGACCACGTCGTAGCCGCGTTCGGCCGCGCGGCGCGCGAACCGCGCACCCGCGGGTCCGACGCCGACGACCGCGAAGTCGTACATCGACGCTACGTACGACGGCCGGAAGAAAGAGCCTTCCCCTCAGTAGCCGAGCGTCTCCTCGACGAGCACGACGGTCGTGCGACCCTCGGTGCCCTCCTGGCGGTAGACGAGCTCCTTGGAGGGGTAGCTCTCGACGCCGTAGGCCTCCTGTGCGCGCTCGTTCTCGAACGCGTAGGCGTACTCGTGGAGGCGCTCGCGGGCGGCCTCGACGTCCTCGACGACCTTGTTCACGCCCGCGACGAGCAGGAGGTTCTTGGCGGCGAACGGGTACGCGCCGACGCGGCTCCCGGAGAGGTCCGCGGCGACGAGCGCGCCGTCCTCGCGAGCGATGCCGTTCACGCTGCCGAGGAAGTAGTCCGCCGCCTGGGCGTCACGGCGAGCGGCGTCGCGCTCCTCGTCGTCGTCGATGCTCCAGACCTCGGCCGCGAGGTTCTCCCAGTCGTGGTCGTCCCCGTGCAGGAACTCGTCGAACCCGACCTCTTCGAGGGTCGTGGAGTGGCCGTTCATCACGGACGCGCCCGCCGGAATCTCGTCGACGAGCGCATCGAGGGCGGCCTCGGCGTCCTCGACGACCTCCACCTCGAAGCCGCTCGCTTCGAGGTTCTCGACGGCTTCCGCGAGCTCGTCGTCGCTCGGGTGGCTGTCCCAGTCGTCGTCCACTTCCACGTCGTCTACGTAGTCCGCTTTCGTCTGGTCGCTCACACGGGAGTACAGTCGCTACCGGGAAAAGAGCCTGCGCCCACCGGCGAGTCGCGCCCGAACGAGTTACCCGCGTGTCACTGGGTTCGCGGAGAGTCACCACCACTCCAGCGACCGGTTCCGTCGTTCGAGGTACGCCGGGTCGAGCAGGTCGGGGCCGACGTCGACGCGTTCGCCGTCCCGAGCGAGGAGCGTTCGCTCCAGGTGGTCGCTGTCCGTCTCGAACGCCGGCGAGACGTGCAGGCGGAAGTCGGCGTCGAGCGTGTACAGTTCCGCGTCGAAGGCCGCGTGGTGGGTCGTGTCGAGCGCGACGACGTTGCCCGGGTCCGTGCGCAGCGACTCGTGGTCGCTCCACGACAGCACGTGTGCGACGTCGAGCAGTCGCGGGTGGTCGACGCCGGAGATCGGACACTCGGTGTCGTACCGCGAGAGGACGGCCTCGCGGAACGCCGTCGGCAGCGAGCGCGACCCCACTGCTGTCTCGTACTCGCTGGCCTCGTACTCCCAGCCGTCCCCGCCCGTCTCCTCGTTCTCGAGCGGCGCTGCCGTCTCACCCAGTTCGCGAATCCGGTAGGTGCCGTCGCCGTCCACGAACGCGATCTCGCCGCGCTCGGCGAGCTGCTGGAGAATCTGCCGGAGCTTCGCTTCCCGGTTGTGGTTGTCGGGGAACTCCTCGCGGAGCACCGGCCCCAGCTGGTCGTACAGCTCCTGTAACTCGACGACCCGCCACCCGGTGTCGTCGCGGTACCGGGCGAGCTCCCGTCGGACGACGCGGCGCCATCGTGACATGGAGCTCGCTTCGGATCGCCCGATCTAAAGTGTTCGGCGACAGCCCGCCGGCGGCGTGGCGCGAGCATCCGCGGCCCGAGGGCCGCGGTTCACCGAGCGCGAGCGGTGCGAGGCGCTACGCGCCTCGAAGACGAACGGCGAGCAGAGCGAGCCGTGAGCGAAGTGAGCGCTCGGGCGCCGAACCCCACCGGAGTTCCCGCGAGCGAAGCGAGCGGGAGCACGGCAGAGCCGTGCTCTGCCGGAGGTGGGAGTGACGGCGCTTTTCCGCAAGTTTTTGCCGAGTGGGGCGCCCCACGCAGCGCAAAAAGTGCCTGCTCAGTCGTCGTCTGCGGTGGGAGCGGCCTGTTCGTCGGCCGCGGGCTTCTCGCGGTCGCTGCGCGGCCCCTCCAGGTCGACGCGCGGGAGCTTGTCGCGGAGGTAGCGGCCGGTGTGGCTGTCGTCGTCGTGCGCGACCTCCTCGGGAGTGCCGCTGGCGACGAGGTCGCCGCCGTGCTCGCCGCCCTCGGGGCCGAGGTCGACGACGTGGTCGGCGTTCTTCACGAGGTCGAGTTCGTGCTCGATGACGACGACGGTGTTGCCGCGGTCGGTGAGCCGCTGGAGCACCTCGATGAGCTTTCGCTCGTCGGCGCTGTGGAGGCCCGTCGTGGGCTCGTCGAGCAGGTAGAGGGTGTCGCCGGAGTCCTTCTTCCCGAGCTCCTCGGCGAGCTTGACGCGCTGCGCTTCGCCGCCGGAGAGGGTCGTGGACGGCTGGCCGAGCTTCATGTAGTCGAGGCCGACGTCCATCAGGAGCTTGAGGCGGCGGCCGAGGCGGCTGTCCGCCTCGAAGAACTCGTAGGCCTCCTCGACGCTCATGTCGAGGACGTCAGCGATGGTCGCGTCCTTGAACGTGACGTCGAGGGTCTCGTCGTTGTAGCGGTCGCCGCCGCACTCCTCGCAGGGGACGTGGACGTCCGAGAGGAAGTTCATCTCGATCTTCTGCGTGCCCTGCCCGCCGCAGGCCTCGCAGCGCCCGCCCTTGACGTTGAACGAGAAGCGCCCCTTCTCGTAGCCGCGCTGTTTCGCGAGCTTGGTCTCGGCGAACTTCTCGCGGATGTAGTCGAAGACGCCGGTGTACGTCGCGGGGTTCGAGCGGGGTGTGCGGCCGATGGGGGACTGGTCGATGAGCCGCACCGTCTCGATGTTGTCGAGGCCCTCGATGGCGTCGTGGTCGCCGGGGTCGACGCTGGTGTTGTCGTTCATCTCGCGGGCGAGGCCCTTGTAGAGGATGTCGTGCATCAGCGTGGACTTCCCGGAGCCCGAGACGCCCGTGATGGCGGTGAACGCGCCGACCGGGAGGTCGACGTCGAGGTCGCGGAGGTTGTGCTGGCGGGCGCCCTCGATGGTGATGGTGTCCTCCCAGTCGCGGCGCTCCTCGGGGACGGGAATCTGCTCGCGGCCCGCGAGGTAGTCGCCGGTGATGGACTCCTCGGCGGCCATGAGGTCCTCGACGTCGCCGTTCGCGACGACGTCGCCGCCGTGGCGGCCCGGCCCTGGCCCCATGTCCACGACGTTGTCCGCGCGCCGCATCGTCTCCTCGTCGTGCTCGACGACGACGAGCGTGTTCCCGAGGTCCCGGAGCTCTTCGAGCGTGTTCAGGAGGCGGTCGTTGTCGCGCTGGTGGAGGCCGATGGAGGGCTCGTCGAGGACGTACAGCACGCCCACGAGCCCGGAGCCGATCTGGGTGGCGAGGCGGATGCGCTGGCTCTCGCCGCCCGAGAGCGTGGACGCTTCGCGGTCGAGCGTGAGGTACTCGAGGCCGACCTCCGTCATGAAGCCGAGGCGTGCGCGAATCTCCTTGAGAATCTCCTCGGCGATTTTGCGGTCGCGGGCGTCGAAGCGCTCCTCCATCCCCTCGAAGTGTTCGAGCGCGTCCCCGATGCTCATGCGGTTGACTTCGGTGATGGGCGTACCGTCGACGAGCACCGCGCGGGACTCGGGCTTGAGGCGCGTGCCGTCACACGCGGGGCACGTCGTGACGGACATGTACTCCTCGATGTGGTCGCGGGTGCTGTCGGAGTCGGTCTCGACGTAGCGGCGTTCGAGGTTCGGGATGACGCCCTCGAAGGGCTTCTCCTTGCGGCGCACGCCGTTCTTCGTGTTGCGCTTGAAGACGACGTCCTCGTCGGTGCCGTAGAGGAACGCCTGCTGGACGTCCTCGTCGAGGTCCTCGAACGGCGTGTCGAGTCCGATGCCGAAGTGCTCGGCCACCGCGTCCAGCCGCGTCTGGTAGTACGAGCGGTTGTAGCTCCACGCCTCGAAGACGTGCTTGACCGGCTTGCTCTCGTCGACGACGACGAGGTCCTCGCTGACCTCCTTCGTGTTCCCGATGCCCTCACACTCCGGGCACGCGCCGTGCGGGCTGTTGAAGGAGAACGAGCGCGTCTCGATCTCGCTGATGTCGATGCCGCAGTGCGTACAGGCGAGGTCCTCGCTGAACTCCACGACGAGGCGGTCCTCGTCGTCCTCGTCGGCGAGGTCGCCCGTCGAGCGCGCCGTGGCACCGCCGAGTTCGAGGTCGTCGGCGGCGTCGGGAACGACGACCTTCAGGACGCCGTCGGCCTCCTCCAGGGCGGTCTCGACGCTGTCGGTGATTCGGGAGCGGTTGTCCTCGCTGACGACTACGCGGTCGACCACGACGTCGACAGTGTGGTCGTAGTTCTCGTCTAACTCGGGGCGGTCGTACGCGAGGTCGTACGCCTCGCCGTCGACCTCCACGCGGGAGTAGCCCTCGCTGACGAGGTCGTCGAAGCGGTCCTCGAAGGCCCCCTTCTGGTCGCGGACGACCGGCGCCGCGATCTTCGCCTTCGTTCCCTCGGGGAGTTCGAGGATGCGGCGGACCATCTGCTGGGCGGACTGCTCGCCGACCTCGCGGCCGCACTCCGGACAGTGCGGGACGCCGACGCGGGCGTACAGCAAGCGGAGGTAGTCGTGGAGTTCCGTGACCGTCCCCACGGTCGACCGGGGGTTGTTCGCGGCGTTCTTCTGGTCGATGCTGATGGCGGGCGAGAGGCCCTCCACGGACTCGACCTGGGGCTTGTCCATCTGCCCGAGGAAGTTCCGGGCGTACGCCGACAGGCTCTCGATGTACCGGCGCTGGCCCTCGGCGTAGATCGTCTGGAAGGCCAGCGACGACTTCCCCGACCCGGAGAGGCCGGTCACCACGTTCAGTGACTCTCGTGGAATCTTCACGTCGAGGTCGTCGAGGTTGTTCTCCTCGGCCCCGCGGACCTCGATGTAGTCATCGCTCATTAGGCGTTTATTACCGCACGAGCCAGTGAAGGTCTGTCGGTCTCGGCGACCGTACGAACCCTTTTGTCCGCGCGCGACGCACCCGTTAGCAGACAGATGCCCTCCTACGACATCTCCACGGTGGACCTCGACGACGACCGCTACGAGGTCCGGCAGTCCCTGATTCGGAACAAGTACGCCGTCCGCGACAGCGCGGGCGACGTGGTCCTGCGCGGCAAGCAGAAGCTGTTCCGCCTGAAAGAGGAGTTCCCGTTCGTCACGGGCGACGGCGCGGACGCGTTCACCGTGAAGGCCGGTGGCATCACTGACATCGCAGGCAATTACACCATCACGGACGCCGGCACGGGCGAGGAAATCGTCGTGCTCGACGAGGACCTCTCGCTGTTCGTGGAGAACTGGACGGTTCGCGACCCCGAGACGGGCGAGGCGCTGGCGACGATTCGCTCGAAGAGCAGGCTGCTCTCGGTGCTCCGGCACGTCGTCGGCATCGCGAACCTGATTCCGAACCGCTACGAGATACTCGACGCGGACGGGGACCACGTCGGGGACGTGCGCGGGAAGTTCTCGCTGCGGGACGCCTACACCGTCACCATCGACGACGCCAGCGACGTGCCCAGAGAAGCAGTCGTCGCCGCGGCCTGTATCCTCGACGCGCTCGAGAACGAGTAGCTACGCGTCGCCGAACGCCGCCCGGAGGTCGTCAGCGACGTCCGCGACCGCCTCGTGCGCGCGGTCGAGGTCCGGCGCGGACAGCATCGTCGCGAAGCCGTGAATCACGTCCTCGTACTCGACGTGGCGCGTGGGAACGCCGTCGGCGGCGAGCTGGTCGGCGTACCGCCGGCCGCCGTCGCGGAGCGGGTCGAACCCCGCGGTGAGCACGGTCGCGGGCGCGACTCCCGAGAGGTCGCAGGCGTTCGTCGGGTCCGCGTAGGGGTTGCGCTCGTGAATCTCGGAGCCGTAGTAGCACTCACGGAACCACTGGAGGTCGTCCTCGGCGAGCACCTTCCCGGCGTGCTCGCGGACGGACGCCTGGTCTTCCTCGACGCCGACGCCCGGGTACAGCAGGTACTGGTAGTCGACGTCGGGGCCGTCTCGCTCGGCGGCCATCAGCGCCGCGACGGCCGCGAGCGTCCCGCCCGCGGAGTCCCCGACGACCGCGAGGTCGCCCGTGCCGGCGAGCGCGTCCGGGTTGTCGGCCGCCCATTCGAGCGCGGCAGACGCGTCCTCGACGGCGGCCGGGAACGGGTGCTCGGGAGCCAGCCGGTAGTCGACGGACACCACGACGCAGCCGCTCTCGCGGGTGAGGTGCCGGCAGAACAGGTCGTGGGACTCGATACTCCCGAGCACGAACCCGCCCCCGTGGTAGAAGACGACCGTCGGGAACGGACCGTCGCCCTCTGGCCGGTAGAGCCGGACGCGGAGGTCGCCGTCCGGCCCGGGAATCGAGCGGTCGACGACGCGCCCGACCGCCGGCGGGTCGCGGTTCTGCCACCAGCTCGACGCCCGCATCAGCAAGCGTAGCGGCCGCACGCCGACGCGGCGCAGCGACGACAGCGGGAGCTTCTCGCGGCGTTCGAGCGCCGCCGCGGCCTGCGGGTGGAGGTCGTCGTCCATACGTGACAGTCGAGTGATGCCAGCAAAAAAGTCGGGCTGCCGGCAGCGCTCACTCCGCGACGTCGACGGCGTCCGCGTCAGCGAGGTCGCGGAGGCGCTCGGGCTCGATGGGCCAGACCGCGGTCGGCGTGCCTGCCGCCGCCCACACCTCGTCGTGGTCGAGGAGCGTGTCGTCCAGCAGGACGGGAACGGCCGTCGCGTGGCAGATGGGCGGCACGCCCCCGATGCTCCAGCCGGTCGCCTCCTTCACCTCGTCGGCCTCCGCCATCCGGGCGTCGCTGGCGTCCCGGTAGACCGCGACCTTCTCGAGGTCCACGCGGTTCGCGCCGCTGGTCACCACGACCACCGGCTCGTCGTCCGCGACCACGACGATGCTGGACGCGATCTGCGCGACGTCGCAGCCGACCGCGTCGGCCGCGTCCGCCGCGGTCTTCGTCCCCTCGTCGAACTCGTGGACGTTCACGTCGACGCCGTACTCCTCGCGCGCCCGCTCGACGAACTCCGCGGCTCGCTCGTGCATGTCCCGGCGTGACTGAGTGCGGGAGCAAAGGTGTACCGTTCGACGCAACGCGGCGACACAGGTGGGTTCTTCCGTGCGAGCGCGGTACCCGACGCCATGGCATCGGACTCGGTGCTCGCCCGGCTGCTCCCCGTCGTGGGGACCGCGTACCTCGTCTACCTCGCGCTGCAGCCGCCGCCCGCGCGCTGGGTCGGGCTCGGCTGTCTCGCCGTCGTCGTGCCGTTCCTCGCCGGCTGGGTGCTCGGGAACGTCTTCGGCGTCGGGCCGTGGAGCGGCGACTGAAGGGGCGCTCGAAGCGATCACGGGACGGTCGTTCGCGCATTCCGGGGCGCGTGGCTCCCCACGCTACACGTCTTCCGGCAGCCACCCGCCGCACACGTACCTTTTTGCGCCTCGGGTGTCCTCGCTCCCGCTGGTCGCTTCGGGCACCACTCGGCGCAAAAATCTACGCTAAAAAGACCTGCCTCCGCGGGGCGGAGCCCCGCTCCGGCAGTGAACCGCTCGCTGCGCTCGCGGATGCTACACGTCTTCCGGCAGCCACCCACCGTCCACTTCCACGTCCTACACGCACCTTTTTGCGGCGCTCGCCGTTACGCGGCTCGCGCCGCAAAATCTGCACCAAAAAACCGCTACACGTCTTCCGGCAGCCACCCGCCGTCCACTTCCACGTTCTCCCCGGAGATGTACTCCGATGCTTCGTCGCAGAAGAACCGGACCGCCTGCGCGACGTCGTCGGTCGAGGCCCAGCGGCCGCGCGGGGCGTCCTCGGGGAACTCGTCCGAGGTTTCGACGACGTACGGGGAGACGGCGTTGACCGTGATGCCGTCGTCCTGGGTGTCGGCGGCGAGCATCCGCGTGAACATCAGCACGCCCTGCTTGGCGGCGAAGTACGGGAAGTTCTTCGGGGAGACCAGGCCCTTCTCGGAGGACGCGTACCCGACGTTGACGATGCGGCCCCACTGCTGGTCGCGCATCCCGTCGAGCGCGCGCTTCGAGCAGAGGTACGTCCCGGTGAGGTTCGTGTCGAAGACGCGGTTCCACGTCTCGAAGTCGAGGTCCTCCCAGTGGCCGGGTGCGAAGTCCCCGACGTTGTTCACGAGCACGTCCACAGTGCCGAGTTCGGCCTCGGCGGCGGCGAAGATGTCGTCCACGCCCCCGGGGTCGGTGACGTCGCCCTGCACGGTTGCGGCGTCCGGCGCGCCCGCGTCGACGGCGTCGGCGGCGGTCTCGCGGGCGGCGTCCTCGCTGGAGTGGTAGTGGACGGCGACGCTGGCGCCGCACTCGGCCAGCGACAGGCAGAGCGCGCGACCGAGGCCGCGGCTGCCGCCGGTGACGAGCGCGGTGCGGTCGCCGAGGTCGGGCGAGAGCATACCTCACACTCCCGTCCGGCACGGGATATTCTTATGGGCTTCCCCGGTGACGCGACAGGCATGGCTATCGAGAACGTGCTGTTAGCGGTCGGGCCGACCGACGACGAGCGAATCGAGCCGCTGGCGCGAACGACCACGGACATCGCCGGACCGGCCGGCGCGACGGTGACGCTCGCGCACGTCTTCACGCAGGAGGAGTACGACGACATCCGGGCCGGCATCGGGCTCACGGAGGGCGCAGACGTGACCTCCGACGAGGTGGCGCGCCGGCACGCGACCATCCGCGACCTCCGCGACCGCCTCGCGGACGCGGACATCGACTACGACGTGAAGGGGCGCGTCGGCGAGCACGGCGACAGCATCGTCGACCTCGCGGACGAAGTGGACGCGGACCTCGCGGTCGTCGGCGGCCGGAAGCGCTCGCCGACCGGCAAAGCCGTCTTCGGCAGCACCGCGCAGACGGTGCTGCTGTCGGCGCCGTGCCCGGTGACGTTCGTGCGCAAGGACCACTGAGGATGGACGCGAGCGTCGAGGACGGCGCGGGCGGGCTGCTCGTCGTGGAGCTCGACGCGGGCGAGTCGCTGCTCGCGGCGTCGGGCGCGCTCGTCGACTACGCCGGACAGCTCCGCGTGCAGCGCGCTCGCGAGGGCGTGCTGCGGTCGGTCGCGAACGCCGCGCGGGAGCGACAGCGTACGCCCGTGCGCGTGACTGCGGACGCCGCCACGACCGCGCGATTCGCGCCCGACCACCACGGGGGCGTCGTCGCCGCAGCGGTCCCGGAGGGCGGAATCGCGTCGACGCGGAACGCGTTCCTCGCGGCGACCGGTGACGTGCGCGTGGGCGCCGACCGCGTCGGGGACGCGCCGGCGCGCGGCAGCGGCCTGTTCCTCACGACCGTCGCGGGCGACGGCACCGTCTACCTCGCGGGCCGCGGGCGCGTCGAGCGCGTGGCCGTGCCGGACGGCGAGGAGCGCGTGGTCGCGGCCGCCAACGTCGTCGCGTTCGACGCCGACGCCCACGTCACCGTCGAGCGCGTCGGCGCCGTCGAGGACGCCGCGCCGGCGTGCCGAGTCCGCGGCCCGGCGTCAGTCTGGACGGCGACCCGGCCGCGGTCGAGCGCGACGAACTAACACGGGACCGAGTGAAAAGCTGTGTAGTTAAGTGCGAGCGCAGTCCCACTCACTGTAGATGCCGTACTACGTCGGCGTCGACCTCGGCGCGACGAACGTCCGCGCCGCGGTCGCGGACGGCGACGGGAGCATTCTCGCCACCGACAAGCGCGCGACGCCGCGCGGACCGACGGGGATCCACGTCACGGAGGCGGTCCTCGACGCGGTGCGCGCGGCCTGCGAGGACGCGGACGTCGACCCCAGCGAGGTCGAGGCCGCGGGCGTCGGCAGCATCGGCCCGTTGGACCTCGCGGAGGGTTCCATCGACGGCCCCGCGAACCTCCCGGACTCCGTCGACACCGTGCCGCTCGTCGGCCCCATCTCGAAGCTCGTGGACTCCGAGCGCGTCCACCTCCACAACGACACGGTCGCGGGCGTCATCGGCGAGCGCTTCCACGCCGACCGCAACCCCGACGACATGGCGTACGTCACCATCTCCTCGGGCATCGGGGCTGGCGTCGCCGTCGACGGCAACGTCCTCGAGGGCTGGGACGGTAACGCCGGCGAACTCGGCCACATGCTCGTCGACCCGCAGGGCCGCCGGACCTGCGGCTGCGGCCGCGACGGCCACTGGGAGGCGTACTGCTCGGGGAACAACATCCCCGAGTACGCCCGCATGCTCGCGGAGGAGGACGGCGACCTCGACACCGCGCTCCCGCTGGACGACCCCGAGTTCTCCGCGAAGCACGTCTACGAGCACGCCGACGACGACGAGTTCGCCGCGCACGTCGTCGACCAGGTCGGCTTCTGGAACGCGATGGGCGTCACGAACCTCGTGCAGTCGTACGCGCCGCTCGTGGTGTCTTTCGGCGGCGCCGTCGCGCTCAACAACCCCGACCTCGTCCTCGACCCGATCCGCGAGTACCTCGACGAGAGCGTGTTCAACAACGTCCCCGAGGTGCGGCTCACGTCGCTCGGCGACGACGTCGTCCTCCACGGCGCCGTCGCGTCCGCCATCACCGGCGGCACCGGCGACCGCTCGCCGAGTTAGCGACGGTCTCTCCCGATTGCACCTTCTGTGGGAATCAGCACCCCGAGCAGCCGGTACTGGGTGGGAATGAAAGGGGCGGCGGGCTCGCGCTTGCCTGGTCGTCTCGCAGGCCGCTATCGCCGACCGGCGGGAGGCGATATGCCTGCGAGCGACCGCGAGCCCGCCGGGGCTTTCGAGGAAGCGTCGACATCACTGATAAAGACGGCACCGAGAGATACGCCGGAGCGAACGCCCGCAGGACTTTTCCAACCCACCGACGCAGTGGGGGTATGCGACGACGAGACGTCCTGCGCTCCGCGGCCGCTGCGGCAGCCCTCCCGCTCGCGAGTACGACCGTCAGCGCGTCCAGCCAGTCGTCGTTCGAGCCGCTGGGCGTGCTGGAGCTGTCGGGGACCAAAGAAGTGGTCACCGACGACGCGGGGGAGACCGCGTTCGTGGCGACGACCGACGGCGTGGCGACGGTGGACATCGCGGACCCGGCGAACCCGGAGCTGTTGGCGCGCGTGGCGCCGCTGCTGGACGACCGCGAGGGCGGGCCGATGCAGCAAGTCTTCGACGTGAAACTCGACGGGGACACCCTGATCGCGGTCGGGCCGGCGAACCCCACGCGGACCGAGGCGGTCCAGGGCGTCGTCGTCTTCGACGTCAGCGACCCCGCGAACCCCGAGCAGACGCGGTTCTACGAGACGGCGTACCCGATTCACAACGCCTACCTGGAGGACGGCGTGGCGTACCTCACGGCGAACGACGGCGCGCGGAATCCCGTGGTTCTCGTGGACGTCTCCGGGGGTTCGGCGGAAGAGCTCAGCCGGTGGTCGAACGTCGACCACGACGACCGGTGGCGGGACGTCTACCCGTACGTGCGGACGGCCCACGACGTCTACGTGCACGAGGACGTGCTCTACGTCGCGTACTGGGACGCGGGCACGTGGCTGGCGGACGTCAGCGACCCGCAGAACCCCGAGTACGTCAACCACTTCGGGCACTACAGCGTCGAGGACCTGCTGGAACTCGATTCGGGCGAGGCGGGCGCGGAGGGGCTGGCGGTTCCGGGGAACTCCCACTACGTCGCCGTGAACGAGGACGCGTCCGTGCTCGCGTCCGGCGCGGAGGCGTGGGACGTGGACACGAGCAACGCGGACCCCGAGCAGGGCGGCATCGACCTCTGGGACGTCAGCGACCCGCAGAACCCGGAGAAGCTGTCGTTCATCGCGCCGCCGCCGACGCCGGACGGCACCCGAGACGGGACGTGGACGACGAGCCACAACTTCGAGTTCCGGAACGGCCGGCTGTACACGTCGTGGTACCAGGGCGGCGTGAAGGTTCACGACGTGAGCGACCCCGCGAACCCCGAGGAGCTGGCGTGGTGGCGCCAGCCGGAGGAGGCGCGGTTCTGGACGGCGCGGTACGCCACGGAGGACGCGTTCGTCGCGGGGAACATGGGCGGCCAGACGTACGACGCGGGCGTCTACACGTTCCCGAACGCGGCGGGCGAGCAGCCCGACCCGCCGAACCTGGAGACGACGACGGTCGCGACGACGACGGCACCGGACGCGACCGAGACGGCGCAGACCACGGCGGCGACGACCGCGACGAGCGCGCCGACGACGACCGAGAGCGGAGAGTCCGGGAGCGGCGTCCCCGGGTTCGGCGCGCTCGCCGCGCTCGCGGGCGTCTCCGCGGCGGCGCTGGCGGCGTGGCGGCGGAACGACGCGTAGCGCGTTCCACGCGAAACGGTGGGTCGGACACGAACGATACCTAGCGTTTTCAACCGAAAGTACATCACTCGTCCAGCCCGAAGGCTCGACTATGAGCGAGACTGCTGGCGCGGGGAGCCTCCACGAGCGCGTCGAGACGTGGCTCGTCGGCCAGATGCCGATCATCAGGAGCCACGGCGGCACGAGCGCCGTCCGGAAGGCCGACCCCGCCGACGGGGAGGTCGTCGTCGAGCTCGGCGGCGCGTGCTCGGGGTGTGGCATCAGCCCGCGGACCGCCCAGCGCATCAAAGTGGACCTCGCGGCGGAGTTCGACGAGGTCGAGGACGTGGTCGTCCGGTTCACGGACGGCGACGGCGGCGGCTGGGGCGGCGACCAGCCGGAGAGCTACATGGGCGTCGACCGCAACGAGGGCGGCCGCGGCGGCCGCGGCGAGGGCAGCCCGAACTCCGACTCGCACTTCTAGTCGTCGCTGACCGCGGCGCGCACGCGCTCGGCGACCGACAGCGCCTGCTCGGCCAGTTCCTCGCTGACGTGGCCGGCATCGACGGTCGCCCGGAGTTCGTCCTCGTCGACGACCTCGACGCGGCCGTCGGCGTGTTTCACGACGTCGACGTGGAGGTCGACGTACCGCACCGCGTCCGGGAACACCTCGACGGGCGTGGAGACGTTCAGGTACGTGCCCTTCACTTCGCCGTCCTCGCTCTCGTAGACGGTCGGGTACCACCAGTTCCCCTCGGTGAACCGCGTGGTGGCGACGTCGCCGGCCTCGCGATCGACGCCGAGTTCGTCGTAGACGCCGCCGGCAGTCATCTCGCGGCGGACGGTCACCCGGCCGGCCTCCCGGTCGCGGTCGGTGACGTCGCCGCGGCCGAGCGTGATGACGCGGCCGTCGGGCTTGCCGTGCTGGATGGCGACCAGGTCGCCCGCGGTCGGCCCGAACTGGTCGGTGACCGCGCCGAACGGGAAGCCGTCGGTGCTCGCGCCGAGCGCCTCCGCGAAGTCGACGGCGCCGCTGGCGGCCTCGCTGCCCGCCTTGATGCGGTGGTGGCCGTCCATCGTCTCCGTGACCTCGCGGCGCGCGGCGTCGAGCGCGAACCGGGACTCGCGGCCGAACCACGCCCAGACGGTGCGCTCGGGCGCCGTGACGCGGTGGGGCGCGCTGTCCTCGGGTGCGGGCGCGTCCGCGGTGGCCTCCCGCAGGCGCTCCGCGAGCGACACCAGTTCGTCGAGCGCGTCCCCGAGCGCGTCCATGCTCGCGCCGTCGGCGGCGTAGTGCCAGCGGACGCCCCAGCGGTCCGGGACGTCCGGAGACAGCAGTTCGGTGGTGCGCGCGAGCTCGTGGTCCCGGGAGCCGTTCGGCGTCCCCGCGACGAGCGCGTCCACGCCGCGTTCGAGGCTCGCGAGCCCGCCGACGGCCCGTAGCTGGGTGTCGACGACGGGGCGGTCGTCGGCCCACCACGGGTTCGGCTCGCGGACCTGCACGCGGAGGTGGTCGCCCTCCTCGACGTGCTCGTCCGTGGCGTCGAACGGCAGGTAGCCCTCGTGGTCGCTCGACAGCGCGACCACCGCGCCGCCGCGGACGGTGCGCTCGACGACGGCGTTGAAGACGGCGCCGCGGGCCGCGCGGTCCCGCCAGACGAACGTGTCTACGCCGATCCCCTCGAGTACGTCCAGCACCTCGTCGACGGCGTCCTCCCGGCCGGAGACGCCGACGCCCTGGCGGTCGGGCGTCATCCAGACGTCGGCGTCGTACTCGCCGGTCGCGAAGTCGGCGTCGAAGCGCTCGCGGATCGGCGGCGAGGCGTCCACCACGTCGAAGCTCGCGTCCAGCAGCCGGCGGGTGAGCGCGGTGCTGTAGATGCCGCGGACGCGGACGCGGGTCATTCGAGGCGGCTCCGTTCGCCCGCGAACCGCACCCGGTCGTCGACGGTCGGCCCGAGGGTCAGCTCCACGACCGCGGGCTCGCCGTCCAGTTCTTCGAGGACGCGGGCGCCCTCGACGTACGCGCCCCACGTGTCGAAGCGCACGAACCCGCGGATGTCCTCGCTGTGCGTGAACAGGTCGACGTACTCCAAGTCGTGTTCGGGGTAGTCGTCGCGGCCGTGCGTGAGCTCCATGTCCGAGTAGACGACGTCGCGACCGTCGAAGAACGACTGGACGCGCTCGGCGTCCTCGCGTGACTGTTCGACGACGTTCTGCTCGATTTCGGCGATGTCGTCCTGCGAGAGGCCGGCGTCCCGGAGTTCAGTCCGGGTCCGCTGGTCGAAGAGCATGGTCTCCCTTCGGCCGGCGGGGTTTTCAGCGTTGCCGCCTCGGTCAGTCGTCGGCCGCGGCCGGTGCGGCGTCGGTCGCCTCCGGTGCGTCCGCGTCGGCACTCGCGGACTCGTCCTCGGCGTCCTCGCGTCGGTTCGACTCGGGTGTCGGCGGTGCGGTGTACAGCAGACCGCGGCTGGGACTGTGTGGCATACCCGACGGGAGCCGGGAGATACCGATAAGCCTGCTCCTTTAGGGTGTGATTATCATGCAAGGACCGTCGGTAGCGCGAACACACTGAAGGAGGGGGCGAATGAACTAGGCGAACATGTCGGCCGAACGGGACCCAGTCGAGCGCGCGAGCGGGGACGACCAGGACCTCTACGACGTGGCGACGTGGGAGCCGCGGACCGCGCTCGACCGCTTCTCGACGTGGTTGTACGGCGGGCTGGCGACCACCGGGCGGGCGGTCGTCGTGGTGCTCGCGGTGCTCATCGTCGCCGCGCAGTTCGCCGCGGCGCTCGGGCTGGTGTTCTTCGACCGGCCGGTCGTCGCCGTCTACGTCCTGCTGTCGGTCGTGCCCGCGCTCGGGCTGGCGGCGTTCGTCTGGAAGGCAGACGCCACGAAACGCGAACCCCTCGAACTGCTCGTCGTGACGTTCGCGTTCGGGTTCCTGTTCGCGGGGTTCGCGGCCATCCTCAACAGCATCTTCTCCGGACTGTTCCTCGGGTCGGTCACCGAGCAGTCGTCGGTCGCGATAGCCGTCGTGGTGCCCGCGCTGTACTTCTTCCTCGTCGTCGGACCGGTCGAGGAGACCGTGAAGTGGCTCGCGATCCGGCTGTACGCCTACCGGAGCGACCGCTTCGACGCGGTCGTCGACGGCGCGGTGTACGGCGCGGTCGCCGGCCTCGGGTTCGCCACCATCGAGAACGCCATCTACATCGGCCGCGAGGTGGTGGCGGCCCTCGAGGCGACGGGCGGCCCCGCGGCCGTCAGCGTCGGCCTCGAGACCGCCGCGGTGCGCACGCTCGCGGGCCCCGGGCACGTCATCTACTCGGCGTTCGCGGGCTACTACCTCGGGCTCGCGAAGTTCAACCCCGAGAACCGCGGCCCCATCGTCGTGAAGGGGCTGGTCATCGCGTCAGTCATCCACGCGACGTACAACACGGTCGTGACGAACCTCGGCGTCCTGACCGGCGCCATCGGGCTCCCACCCGGCTTCGTGTTCATCGGGTTCGTCGTCGTCTACGACGGCGCGCTGTTCTACGTGCTCTACCGGAAGCTCAAGCGGTACCGCGCGGCCTACGAGCAGACCGGTGCCGAGACCTTCGAGGACGACCAGCGCGAGGGCGACGCCGACGAACCCGGCGACCTCCGCGGGACGGATTCGAGCGAGAACGAGCGCGACCGTCAGTAGGCGTCGAGGCGCTCGACGTACTTCGCGACGACGTCCACTTCCACGTTCACGCTGTCTCCGGGCGCGCGCTCGGAGAGCGTCGTGAGGTCGTACGTCGTCGGCACGACGGCCACCGAGAACGTCCCTTCCGTGTCGTCGACGTCCGCGACGGTGAGGCTGATGCCGTCGAGCGTAATCGACCCCTTCTGGGCGACGTACTGCTCGTGGCCGTCGGGGAGCGCGAACGTGTACGTCCAGTCCTCGCCGACCTGCTCGACGGCGACGACTTCGGTTGTGGTGTCGACGTGGCCCTGCACGATGTGGCCGTCGAGGCGGCCGTCGGCGGGGAGCGCGCGCTCGAGGTTGACTTCGTCGCCCTCGCGCACGGCGTCGAGCGTCGTCGCGTCGAGCGTCTCGGTCGCGGTGAACGCCGTGAACCAGTCCGTCCCGTACTCTTCGACGGTGAGGCAGACGCCGCCGACGCTGATGCTCTCGCCGTGCGAGAACCCGGTCAAGTCGTCCGTGGCGACGCGGATGCGGCGGCCGTCGGGTTCGTCGACGACGTCCTCGACGGTGCCCGTCTCCTCGATGATGCCGGTGAACACGCCCCCAGATTCGTGACTCGTAACGAAAACGCTGTGGTTTCGGACGGGCTTAAGGGCCGCGAGCGCCCACGTCCCCGTGTGAAGCTCCTCGACGCCGTCACGCTCGCCGTGGCAGTGGCGTTCGCAGCGCCGGCCGCCCTCTTCGGCGTCGAAACCCTGCTCGCGGGCGACCCCACCGGCTGGGTGTTCCTCGGGTTCGCCGCGGGCATCGTCGCGTTCGAACAGTACGTCACGCTGCCCACGGACGTTCCCGTGCTCGCCGCGCAGAAGGCCACGGAGACCGTCGTCGAAGAGCCCGACGACGACAATCAGTAGTCGGGCTTCGGGACGACCGACCGCGGGAAGTCGCCGACGCGCTCGACGCCGTCACCGGTGGCGACCGCGAGGTCCGCGACCCACACGGTCTGGTCGGCGTCCAGTTCCGCGCGCACCGCCAGCGCCGCTCCGGGTTCGACTGCGTCGTCGCCAGCCGGGAGCTCGCGCCGTTCGAGGCCGACGCCGTGGACGGTGCCCGTGCCCGCGGTCGGCGGGAAGCCGTACGAGCCGAGCTCCGCGGTCACTTCCTCGGCCGCGGCGTCGACAGCCGTCTCGCCGACGTCCACGATGTCGATGCCGGCGTCGACGGCGTACTCGCCGGCGAGCGTGGCGCGGCGCTCCCAGCCGCCGTCGCTGTCCGCGACGAACGTGCGCGCGAGCCAGCCGCGGTAGCCGTCGACACCGGGCGTAACGCGAATCGGGACGGCGTCGCTGGCAGCGATTGGTCCCTCCGCGGCAACGACCGTCTCGGGGTCGGCGCCGGCCCGCGCCACCGCCGCGTTCGCGGTGCGGCGGACGCGCTCGGCGGTCACGTCGCCGTCGTCGTCCGCCAGCGGGTCGCCACCGGCGTCCGCGAGCAGCGCGGCGGCAGCGGCCATCCCCGCCTCGGCAGCCGCTTGTGCGTCCCGCAGCGCGTCCAGTTCGGCGTCGGTCTTCGTCTCGCGTGCCCGCAAGTGGGCGTCCGTCGAGGACACGTCGACGCCCGCCTCTTCGAGGTAGAGCGCGGCGTCGTGCGGGAGCGTGCGCGGCGCGAGCACGCTGTCCGCGACGAGGCCCGGGAGCTTCCGCGCGGGCGTCGCTACCGGGTCGAGAACAGTGACGTCCTCGCGGACGGCGACGTCGTCGGGGAGCGGGCGCTCGGGGACGACGGCGACGCGGCCCGCGTAGACGACGGCCGCGCGGCACGGGACGGCGGCGCCGCTCAGGTAGCGGACGAGCGGGTCGCCGGGCGGGCCGACGAAAACGAAGGCGTCAGCGCCCGCGTCGGCGAGCGCGCCGTCGAAGACCGCGGACCGCATTCACGGAAGCTGGACGGGCGTGTCCGCCTCGAGGGCGTCCTCGAGGGTCTGCCCGGTCTGCTCGCCGTACAGCAGCACGTCGATGGGGAGCGTCGGCGCGCCGTTGATGAGGTTCTGGAGGAGCACCAGCCGCTCGCGCGCCCGGCTCATCCCGACGTAGAACACGCGGCGCTCGTTGTCCGTCAGAATCGGGACGGGGCTCGTCTTCGACGTGAACTCGATGTCGTCCGGGACGTCCTCGGGGTCCGCGGTCGCCGCCATCTGTTCGACGACCTTCTCCGTGAGGTCCGTCGAGACGAACACGTGGTCGGCCTCGCGGCCCTTCGCGGAGTGGATGGTGCCGACGCGCACGCGGTCGGGGTCCATGCCGCGGTAGTCGCCCTGGAAGTACGCGTCGATGCTGCGGCGCTGGTAGCGCGTGACCTTCCGGAGCATGTCCGCGGCCGCCGATGGCCCCGGCACGAATGGCACGTAGTCGCGGATGAACTCCGCGGTGAACGTGAGTTCGGTGAGGTCGGTGTCCTCGCCCTGCGCCTCGTCGATGGCCTCCCGGAGGTCGTTGCGCTCGCGGGTGCCGAACGCCGAGTCCTGGAGCATGTCCATCAGGCGGCGGGCCTGCAGGCCGTCGATGGGGTCGTCGTTCTCGAGCGCTTCGACGGCGGAGATGTACTGCTGGAGGCGGTCCGTCCACAGCCGCTGGTCGGTCAGCGCCTTGAACGGGATGCCCTCGCCGATGAACTCGTCGACGAAGTCGAACAGCTGGTAGCGCGCCCGGAACAGGATCATCACCGTGTCGTCCTCGGTGGACTCGACGGTGCGTCGGACGTTCCGCACGAGGTCGAGCATCGACGGGCTGTCGATGGCCTCGACGCTGCCGCCCTCCTTGCGGGGTTCGAGGTCCTTCTCCTGGCGCGTCTCGATGTGGCTGATCTCCTGCTGGACGACCTTCAGCACCTGCGAGGGGAGCCGGTAGGAGTTCGGGAGCACGACGTCGTCGGTGACCTTCGTGTTCAGGAGGAGTTCGGGGTCGGCGCCCTGCCACGCGTAGACGACCTGGTCGTCGTCGCCCGCGATGAGCACGCGCTCCATGTGCGGCCGCCACTCCTCGTAGACGTCGTACTGGAGGCTGGTGATGTCCTGGAACTCGTCGATGACGAGGTAGTCGACGTCGGGGAGCAGCGAGCGCTGCTCGACGCGTTCGAGCATGTCCGCGAAGCCGACGAGCTCGTTCTCGCCCTTGTACGCGCGCCACGCCCGAATCGCCTCGGGGATGTCGTAGCGCTCGTCGCTGGACGGCCACGTCGGCGTGTACTTGTTGCCGACCTGGGCGTTGTCGTCGATTTCGGGCGGCAGGCGGACTTCCTCCTCGTTCCAGCGGAACGGCACGTCGTACCAGTCCGCGACGTCGCGGCTGGTGCGCTGGAGCCACTGGGAGGTCGCGATGACCTTGTTCCCGAGCGTCGTCGAGCGCGCGGTGCGCCGCGACCCCGAAGAGTACTCGTCCTCGAACGGGATGCCGTACTCCTCGCAGAACGCTTCCTTGTCGTCCTCGCCGACGACGTCGCCCCGCGACAGCCCGAGCAGCTCGTAGGCTTTCGCGTGCATCGTCGCGACGTTCCCGCGCAGCGAGCGCGGGTTGACGTCGAGTCGCTCGGCGAGCCGTTCGCGGACCTCGGCCGCTGCGGCACGCGTGTACGAGACGACGAGGATGTCGCGTACGTCTACGTCGTCGTCCTCAAGAATTTCCTCGACGTGGTCGAGGAGCGCGGTCGTCTTCCCGCTCCCCGGACCACCGAACAGCCGCGTGACTTCCGGCTCCGAGTCCGTCATTAGACAACTAGAGGAACCGAAACGGTATAAACCGCTTGAAAATTCTCCGCCAGTCGGACAGGTACGAGGCGGCTACGTCCGACGAGTAGACCGTGCCTCCCGGACATCGGCGCCGTCGCGAATCTTGTCCTCGCAGTTCGGACACACGCGTGGGGCGCCCTGCTCGTTCGGCGTGAACACTCTCGCGTACGCGTCGGTCACGAACGACCCGCAGTTCTGGCACTCCGGCATGGCTTCACCCGGCGTTTCTCGGGATTCGTCTTATGTGTGCTGGCCGTTGAAGTGTACTAGCCGTTGAGGTGAACGAGCGCGGAGAACCCCGGGTGGGGCGACGGCGACTGCTGGGACGGGAAGAAACGCGAGGAGAAGTGGCTACCGCGACCGAGGGCGACGCGTCGCTACGGCGACCAGCCGCAGACGGAGCAGGCTCGCGCGTTCGCTCCGTGGAGACCGCCGCACTCCGGACACTGCTTCTTGTTATAGCTCTCGTCCCACGTCTGCGTGTCGTGGCCGCGGTCTTCGAGGAACTCGTCCAGAAGCGTGTCGTCGTCCGGAGTCGATGCGCTCGACATGATACGTGGTACGGTATGTCACACCACTACTTGAAGCTGTCGAGCGGACAGGTTCGGTGGACGTTCGTCCGATTTACGGCTTCACGAGCACCTTCACCGCGTCGCGCTCGTCCATCGCGCGGTAGCCCTCGGCGACGTCGTCGAGCCCGACGGTCTCCGTGAAAATCGGGGACGGGTCGAGCGTCCCCTGCAGGACGTCGGCCATCAGCTCCTCCGCGTACGCACGGACCGGCGCGACGCCGCCGTTCAGCGCGACGTTGTTCCCGAACATCGTGAACACGTCCAGTCCCTCCTCCGTCACGCCGTACGGCACGCCGACGTAGCCGACCGTCCCGCCCGGCCGCGCCACGGCGATGGCGGTGTCCATCGCGGACGCCGCGCCCACGCACTCCATGACGTGGTTCGCGCCGCCGCGCGTGAGCTCCTTGGCGCGCTCGATGGCCTCGTCACCGCGCGCGGCAATCGTGTCTGTCGCGCCGAACTCCTCGGCGAGTTCGAGGCGCTCGTCGTGGTGGCCCATCGCGACGATTCGCTCCGCGCCGAGGCGGCGCGCGGCGAGCACGCCGCAGAGGCCGACCGCGCCGTCCCCGACGACGATGACGGTGTCGCCCTCGCCGACCCCCGCACTGACCGCGGCGTGGTGGCCCGTGCCCATCACGTCGGTCAACGGCAGCAGCGACTCCAGTGCGTCCTCGTCGTCGGCGTACCGGTCCGGCACCCGGACGAGCGTGCCGTCGGCGTGGGGCGTCCGCACGTACTCGCCCTGTGCGCCGCCGTTCTCGCCGCCCCACGAGTCGCCGTTCACGCAGGACGTGTGCAGGCCCTTCCGGCAGAACTCGCAGTGCCCGCAGCTGATCGAGAACGGCGCGAACACGCGGTCGCCCGGCCGGACCGAACGCACGTCCTCGCCGACTTCCTCGACGATACCCATCGGCTCGTGGCCGACGCGAGCGCCCTCCTCGCGGTCGCTGTCCCCGCGGTAGAACCAGAGGTCCGACCCGCAGACCGCTGTGTGCGTGACGCGGACGACGGCGTCCGTCGGCTCCTCGACTTCCGGTTTCGGGACGTCCTCGACGGCGATGTCGCCGGGGCCCCGGTAGATGGCTGCGCGCATACCCGTACTGCGTCCGGAGCGCGGAAAAAGCCACCAGACTGCGACGGCGTCGCCGGAAAACGAGAGTGTCGCGCGCTACAGGTCGTAGAGGTCGGTGTACTTCTCGGTGACGTAGTCGACGAAGTGGTCGGCGTTGTACGCCTCGCCGGTGGCCTCCTCGACGAGCTCGGGCGTCGTGTACCGGGCGCCGTGCCGGTGGACGTGCTCTTCGAGCCAGTCCGCGATGACGTCGAAGTTGCCGCTCCGGACCTTCTCGTCGACGTCGCCGACGTCGTCCTCGAGGGCGTCGTAGATCTGGGCGGCGAGCACGCTCCCCAGCGAGTACGTCGGGAAGTAGCCGAACGAGCCGTGACTCCAGTGGATGTCCTGCAGGCAGCCCTCCGCGTCCGTCTCCGGGCGCACGCCGAGGTACTCCTCGTACTTGTCGTTCCAGCGCTCGGGCACGTCCTCGACGTCGAGGTCGCCCTCGATGAGCTCGCGCTCGATCTCGAAGCGCACGATGATGTGCATGTGGTAGGTGAGCTCGTCCGCTTCGACCCGGACGAGGTTGTCCTCGTACACCTCGTTGGCGGCCTCGTAGGCCGCCTCCGGGGTGGTGTCCTCGAGCTGCGGGAAGCGCTCTTTCATCGCGGGCAGGAACTTCTCCCAGAACACCCGCGAGCGCCCGACGTGATTCTCCCAGAGCCGGCTCTGGGACTCGTGGACGGTGAGGTCGCGTGACTCCCCGAGCGGGCTGCCGTACTGCTCGCGGGGCAGCCCGAGCGTGTACCGGGCGTGCCCGAACTCGTGGATGGTCGAAGTGAGCGCGCCGAGGGGGTCCTCGGCGTCGAACCGCGTGGTGACGCGGGCGTCGAACTGGTTCCCGGTGGAGAACGGGTGCGGCGCGGTGTCGATCCGGCCGTGCTCGAAGTCGTACCCGAGCGTGTCCAGGACGTCACGCGCCAGTTCCTCCTGGGTGTCCACGTCGAACTCGCCGGTGAAGGGGTCCGCGAGCTCCACGTCGCTCTCGCGGACGTCCTCGATGAGCGGCACGAGCTCCTCGCGGAGGCGTTCGAGCACTCGCTCGGCGGTGTCGAGGTCGAGGTACGGCTCGTAGTCCGCGAACAGCACCTCGTAGGCGTCCTTGTCGGGGTCGATGTGCTCGGCGTACTCCCTCTTGAGCTCGACGAGCTCCTCCAGAATCGGCGCGAAGATCGAGAAGTCGTCCTCCTCCTTGGCTTCCTTCCACTTCGGGAGCGCCTCGCTGGTCTTCTCCGAGATCTCGGCGACGAGGTCGCTCGGCACGCGGTCGGCGCGCTCGTACTGGCGTCGGATCTCGCGGACGACCGCGGCCTGCTCGTCGTCTAAGTCCGCGTCCTCGAGTTCGTCCAGCCACTCGCCGACCTGCTCCTCCGTGAGCAGGTCGTGGGACAGCGAGGAGAGCGCGGACTTCTGCTGCGAGCGGGCGGGCGTGCCGCCCTCCGGCATCATCACTTCCTGGTCCCAGGAGAGCAGGCTGTTCGCGGCGTTGACGTTCGAGATCTGTTCGTAGTGGTCGAGGAGCGCCTCGTAGGCGTCGGGGGCCTCTGCAGTGGCCGGCGTCGACATACCTAGGCGTACGCGGCGCGGCGTATCAGGATTGCCCTCCCGGAACTGCGCGGCCTCCCTCAGGTCGGCCACGCGGCTCGCGGCTCCCGCTGGTCGCCGCTCGCTCTAACGTGGTCTCCCTGCGGTCGACCACGCTCCCGCGACGTCCGTGTACACCCGCCGACAGCGTTCGAGCACGGCCAGCGACACGCTCTCGTCGGCGGTGTGGGCCTCCCCGCGTTCGGCCGGCCCGCAGACCAGACACGTCGTCCCGGCGGCCGAGAGCCAGCCCGCGTCCGTGGCGTGAGGCTTGGCGACGTGCTCGCCGGCGCCGTCCTGCTCGACTCGCGCGGCGTCCAGCACGGCGTCGGCGAACCCGGCGTCGTCGCAGGCCATCGGCGGGAGGTCCTGGTCGACGGTCCACGAGACGCCCGCGACGCCCTCGACGCGTTCGAGGTCGGCGCGAGCGCCCGGGACGGTGCGCTCGTCGACGGTGACCGAGCAGGACTCCGGAATCACGTTCCACGCCGTCCCGCCCTCGATTTCAGTGACCGCGACGCTCCCCGAGAGGTGCTGGCCGAGCACGTCCGCGTCCGGCGCGTCGAGGCCGCGAATCACGTCCACCGCGTCGCACGCCCGGTAGACCGCGTTCTCCCCCGACTCGACCTCGCTGGCGTGCGCCGCCTCCCCAGCCGCCGTGACCGTGCTCGCGCGCCGACCCTTGTGCGCGACGGCGACGTCGAGGACGCCCGGGTCGGAGTACCCCGTCGACCCCTCGCCGACGATTGCGTAGTCGGGCGCGAAGCCGTCGTCGATGGCGGAGCGCGCGCCCTCGCCACCGGTCTCCTCGCCGACGAACGACGCGAACGCCAGCGGCCCGTCGGTGTCTGCGTCCCGGAACGCCAGCAGCATCGCGGCGTCCGCGCCCTTCATGTCCGCCGTGCCGCGGCCGTACAGCCGGCCGTCAGCCTCGTAGACGACGTAGTCGCCAGCGGCGGTTTCACCGCCTCCGCCTTCTGTCTGGCGCTCGTCCGGCGGCACGACGTCGTGGTGGCCGACGAACGCGAGGCTATCGCCGTCGGCGTCCCGGTTCCGCCACGCGAGGACGTTCCCGGCGTCGTCCCGGGTCACGTCGGCGTCGGTCTCCTCGCGGAGCCAAGACGCGATTGCGTCCCCGGCCGCGGTCTCGTCGTCGTGGCTCGGAATCGAGACGAGGCGTTCCGTGAGGTCGCGAAGTTCGCCCATCACGCGGTCGGACGCGCCCGAGCGGTTAGTCGGCTTCGCCGCCACGGGTCGGCCGGATTGAAATACCCTTATCCGTACGCCGCGACTACGCTGTGACATGAATATCGTGCCGGACACGAGCGTCGTCGTCGACGGCCGTCTCTCGAAGCGCATCGAGGACGGCGAGTACGAGGGCGACACCGTCTACGTCCCCGAGGCGGTCGTCGGCGAGGTCGAAGCGCAGGCGAACAGCGGCCGGCAGACCGGCTGGGACGCCCTGGAGGAGCTCCAGCGGCTCGTCGAACTCGCCGACGAGGGAACGATCAGCGTCGAGTACGTCGGCGAGCGCGCCGGCGAGGAGGACATCCAGCGGGCGTCCGCGGGCGCCATCGACGCCATCATCCGGGACATCGCGATGGAACACGACGCCCGCTTCCTCACGAGCGACATCGTGCAGGCCGAGGTCGCGGAGGGGAAGGGCATCGACGTGGAGTACCTCGAGCCGCTCGAACGCGAGCTCGGCGAGCTCGGGCTGGAGCAGTACTTCGACGACCTCACGATGAGCGTCCACCTCAAAGAGGGGCTGGTGCCGATGGTCAAGCGCGGCGAGGTCGGTGACATCCAGTACCAGCCCGCGGGCGACGACGAGCCACTCGACGCCGACACCATCGAGGAGTACGCCAACGAGGTCATCACGACCGCGAAGCGCAGCGACGACGCGTTCGTGGAGCTCTCCGAGGAGGGGATGACCATCGCGCAGGTACGGGACATGCGAATCGCCGTCTCGACGCCTCCGTTCTCCGAGAGCGCGGAGATCACGGCGGTCCGCCCAATCGTGAAGACGACGATGGACGACTACGAGCACGCCGACGAGCTCCGCGACCGGCTGCTGGAGCGCGACCGCGGCGTGCTCATCGCGGGCGCGCCGGGCGCCGGGAAGTCGACGTTCGCGCAGGCCGTCGCGGAGTTCCTCGCGGACAGCGGGAACGTCGTGAAGACGATGGAGAAGCCCCGGGACCTCCAGGTCGGCGACGAGGTCACGCAGTACACGGAGCTCGGCGGCGAGATGTCGAAGACCGCGGACTCCCTTTTGATGGTGCGGCCGGACTACACCATCTACGACGAGGTCCGGAAGACCGACGACTTCGAGGTGTTCGCGGACATGCGGCTGGCGGGCGTCGGGATGGTCGGCGTCGTCCACGCCACCCGACCCATCGACGCGCTCCAGCGGCTCGTCGGGCGCGTCGAACTCGGGATGATTCCCCAGATCGTGGACACGGTCGTCTACATCGAGGAGGGCGACGTGGAGACCGTCTACGACGTGACGACCGAGGTGAAGGTTCCGGAGGGCCTGATGGAGGAGGACCTCGCCCGCCCCGTGATTCAGGTGCGGGACTTCGCGACGGGGACGCCCGCCTACGAGATCTACACGTTCAACCGCCAGGTCGTCACGGTGCCCCTCGACGACGCCGAGGAGAACCCCGAGTCGGGCGTCGACAAGCTCGCGAAACAGGAGGTCGAGCGCGAGATTCAGGCGGCCACCCGCGGTCCCGTCGAAGTGGACATCCGCAGCGGGAACGAGGCCGTGGTGTACGTCTCCGAGGACGACATCAGCCACGTCATCGGGAAGGGCGGCGGCCGCATCTCGGACATCGAGGAGCGCCTCGGCATCAGCATCGACGTGCGCACGCTCGACGAGCGCACCACCCAGCCCGCGGGCGGGAACAGCACCGGCGGGAGCGCGAACGACGAGCCGGCGGGGCGCATCGTCACGCCCGAGGTCACGTCCCGGCACATCATCCTGCCGCTGGACGGCGAGAACGCGGGCGAGACCGTCGAAGTGCAGGCCGACGGCGAGTACCTGTTCACGGCGACGGTCGGCCGCGGCGGCGACATCCAAGTCTCTCGGGGCTCGGCCATCGCGGAGGAACTGGAGCGCGCCATCGACCACGAGCGGATGATCTCGGTCGTCCCGAACCAGTAGCTACGGGGCGCGCGAGAGTCCAGCGGAGAGGGTTCAGGCTGCTTCCGCGTCGGCGTCCGCGGGGGCGTCCTCGCTGTCGCCGTCGGCGGTCAGCTGGTAGAGGCTCTGGCGGGCGTCGGCGAAGTAGATGTCCTCGTCGACGACGCCGCGGTCCTCCAGGCGTTCGAGCGCGTACCGGACGGTGCGGGCGGAGAGCATGGTTTCCTCGACGATTCGCTTCTGCGTGAGGGGGCCGTCGTACTCGAGTACCTTGTAGACGAGCTTGGCGCTCGGCGGGAGGTCCTCCAGCACACTGTCGTCTTCAGCCATCGTTACGTTTCGAAACACTCCACGCGCTTAAAACTGCGGGGGCCTCTCGCACGATGCGACCGCTCCGTCCGCTTCCGCCCGTCTTCCGGGGCCACAGGACCGCTGCTCACGCCGAACCACCGCCGTCCGCGACTGTCACGAGTTCGAGTTCGGACTGGTCGCCGGACGCGTCCACGTACCCGAGCGCGAGCACGGAGTACGCGTCCCCGCCCTCGAAGGTCACGTCGAACGGCCCGGCAGTGTCCCCGGATCCCGACCGCACGTTCAGGGCGTACGACCCCGGCGAGACGGCGACGTAGTCGGTCGGCGCGCCGAACGCCGCGCCGTCGACGAGCGCGTTCCCCCCGTCCTCGACGGCCGCAGTCAGCGTCGACGCGTCCGGCGCCCCGTTGAACACGCGCACGAGCGCCTCGTCGCCGCCGGGCTGCTCGGCGTCGTCGGCGAAGACGCTCACCGTGAGCCCCGTCTCTCCTCCCGGGTCGGCGGCCTCGCCGTACGCCATCGCCGTCTGGTAGCCGGACTCGACGGCGACGGCGTCCTCGAAGACGACGGTGCTCTCGTCGCCCGCAGCCGTGACGCGGACGTCGTAGTCGTCGGGCGGCAGCTGGGCGTACGGCGTCACGGACGTGTACGACGCCTCCTCGAACGCGAGCGCGTCGTTCACGTAGACGTCGACGGCGGGCGCGTCCGGGGACGCGTGCGCCGCTCGGACGTACCCCTGGCCGCCCTCCGTGGTCGACTCCTCGCCGTCTTCGGTGGCTTCCCCGGTGGTTTCCTCGGTCGCCTCCTCGGCGGCCTGCGTCGGCTCCTCCGTGGTCGCGGCGAGCTCGGTGGTCGTCTGGGTCGGCTGCGTCGTCACCGCGTCCCCGTCGCCGCCCGTACAGCCCGCGAGCGCGACGGCGAACCCGGCGCCCGCGAGGCGGACGAAGCGCCGCCGGTCGATGGGCGTGTCCATGACTCCCGCGAGGGGCGTCGCGTGCTTTGGTATGCAGACCTTACGCGGCGGTCCGAGCACGCCCCGCGAGTAAGGACGAGGTAGGGGGTACAGCGGCTACGCGTTCCCGAGCGCAGTCCGGTAGACCGCTTCGAGTTCGCGGGCGGTCCAGTCGCGGTCGAGTGTCTCGACGTGCTGGCGGCCGTTCGAGCGCTCGCCGCTCGCGAGGACGTCGGCGAGCGCGTCGGCGAGGCCGTCGTCGGTCGCGGCGACGGCGGACGGGCTGACGCCGTCGAGGCGCTCGGACACGTCGCCGACGTCCGTCGCGACGACGGGGAGGTCGCACGCGAGCGCTTCCTTCACGGCGTTCGGCGACCCCTCGTGGTCGGACGTCAGGAGGAGCGCGTCGGCGGCGTTCATGTACGTCGGCATCTCGTCGTGCGGGGCGCCCGTGACGGTGTGCAGTTCGACCTCGGCGTCGAGGCGGTCGCGGGCGGCGTCGACGACGCGCTCGGCCCGCGGGTAGTTCTTCTCCTCGCGCGTCGGCGAGTACGGGAACAGCACGCGGCGGCCGTCGCCCCAGCCCAGTTTCTCGCGGGCGTCGGTCCGGGGCTCCGGCCGGAACTTCTCGGTGTCGACGCCGTGCGGGACGACTCGGCAGTCCGCGTCGAGCGCGTCGGCCATCGCCTCGGACATCACGACGGTCGCGTCGGCGAGCCGCGCACACCGCCGGCTCACCGGCCCGAGCGGCCCGTAGAGGTCCGTCCCCCACAGCGAGACGACGGTGGGGAGGCCGACGGCCGCGAGCGCGGTCGGCGCGACGACGCCCTGGTTCGCGTGCACGACGTCGAAGTCGGTTCTGGCCGCGCGCAGCGTCTGCCCGAAGTGGACGAGGTAGTCCAGCGCGGACCGCGAACACTCGCCCGGAACGTGGGCGCCAGGGACGGCGAGCGTCGCGCAGTCGACGCCGCGGTCGCGGAGCGCGCGCACCTGTCCCCGGTACGCGGAGGCGTCCTCGCTCGGCACGAGGTTGAGCACGCGCATCACCGGACACCTCCAGCCGCGTGTGCGTCCGCGCTCGGCGCGTCGCTCACCCACCGCTCCAGCGTCGCGACGATGTCGACGGCGGCGCCCGTCGGCGGGTCGGCGTCGCGGGCGCGCTCGGCGGCCGCCGCGTCGACGGCCGCCGTAACCGCTTCCGGGTCGGTGCCGGCGAGCACGTTGTCCCCGCTGCGGACCGTGCCCGCCCACTCCGTCGTCTCGCGCAGCGTCACGCACGGCGTCCCGAGGTAGGCGGCCTCGCGCTGGATGCCGCCGGAGTCGGTGGCGACCGCGGCGGCGTCCTCGAGCAGCGCGAGGAACGCGGCGTAGCCGGTGGGTTCGACGAGCGTCACGCGCTCGGCCGCCCAGTCGTAGCGCCCGAACGCCCGCAGGCGGTCGGCGGTCCGCGGGTGTATCGGCAGGACGACGGGCGGACGGGCGTCGGCGAGCCCGGCGAGCACGCCCCGCAGCGTCGGCTCGTCGTCCGTGGTTCTGGCGCGGTGGACGGTCGCGAGCACGTACTCCTCGGGGACGTCGGGGACGTCGGTCGGCGCGAGGTCGCGGGCCATCGCAACGGCGTCACCTCGGACGTCACCCGCGCGGTGAACACCGCGCGTCACGCCCTCCTCGGCGAGCGTGTCCGCGGCGTCCCGCGTGGGCGCGAACCGGAGGTCCGCGAGGTGGTCGACGAGCACGCGCGTTCGCTCCTCGGACATCCGCCAGTCGCCGCTGCGCAGGCCCGCCTCGACGTGCACGAGCGGCGTGTTCGTGGTGACGGCGGCGAACGCGCCCGCGAGCGTCGACGTGGTGTCCCCGTAGACGAGCACGGCGTCGGGTTCGGCGTCCGCGAGAATCGGCGTGAGGCGCTCGACGGCGCGCGCGACCTGCTCGCCGCGGGACGCCGACCCGATGCCGAGGTAGTGGTCGGGCGTCGGGAGCGCGAGTTCCTCGAAGAACACCGTCGAGAGCGCGTCGTCGTGGTGCTGGCCGGTGTGGACGAGCGTCGTCGCGTGGCCGGCCGCGGCGAGTTCGCGGGACACCGGCGTCGCCATCACGAACTCCGGGCGGACGCCGACGACGGACCAGACGTTCACGCCGCACCCTCCACGACGTCGACGACGAACGCCGCCACGTCGACTTTGTCTTCGAGGAGGCGCTCGCGCCGCTGTGCCATCGTCTCGCGGGGCGGCTCTCGAGCGTACTCGACGGCGCGGTCGATGGCGGCGTCCTCGTCCGCGAACGACGACAGGAGGCCGTACTCGCCCTCCAGTTCGGCGAAGTTGCTCATGTCGCCGTCGCCCGCGAACGAGTTCGACCGGACGGCCGGCGTCCCGAGAACGGCGGCCTCCGTCGCCATCGTCTGGGAGTCGCCGGCGTACACGTCCGCGAACGCGAGCAGGTCGTGGACGCGCTCGGGCGGCACCGGTAGCGGCTCCGCGTCCAGATCGGGCGGAGCGCCCTCGCAGGAGACGTAGACGGTCGCGTGCTCGTCGAGTTCGTCCACGAGGCGCCGCTTGCCGGCGGCCGAGAACCCCTCGCGGCCGACGTCGTGGTGGGCGTCCCACGAGACGAAGCGCACGACTGCGTACGACTCCTCGGGGTCGACGCCCGCCTCGCGGAGCGCGTCCGCGTCCGGCGTGAACCGCTCCGGGTGGAGGTACGCGAGCTCGTGGAAACCGTCGTAGCGGCGCTGGTTCGGGACGTCGCGGCGGAAGCCCGCGGGCGTACAGACTACGTCCGCGAGCGGGTGGGTGACGCTGGCGGCGAGGCGCGCGGGCTCGCTGTCGTCGAAGACGACCGAGCGCGCGCCGACGAGCCGCGCGGCGTGGACGGCCGCGGGGTCGACCTGGCTGACGACGACGTCCGGGCCGAACCGCCGGGCGACCCGCAGCAGGCCGAGTTCGCGCTCGGCGAGCTCCGCGAGCCGGGAGAGCGGGCCGGCGCCCGCCCGCGACGCCACCGCGTACGGGACGCCGGCGGCGTCCAGCAGGTCGGTGGTGACGTCCTTCTCGCGGGCCGCCACCGCGATTCGGTGCCCGCGGTCGGCGAGCGCGCGCATCGGCGCTTCGAAGAGGTGGACCAGCGACGGGTGCGTGACGTCGAACAGGACCTTCACGGCTCCCCCTCCGGTTCGGCCATCGATTCTTCGCCTCCGGCTGGCATTACCCTCACCGTGCGCACACCGGCGGTTTAGTAGCCAGTTCCTAACGGCCCTGAGCGGCGGTTCTGTCGGTACCGTCGCTCACCGGCCGGGGTCGGGAGAAGGGTCGCGTGCCGGAGGGTTGCAGGGACGTGTGGACGCTTCCGGTCGTTACCGGAAGCGGCGGCTCACGCGGACCAGAATCGACGCGAGCGTGCCGAGACCGGGGATGCGTCGGGAGAGCGCGGCCGCGCCGAGCAGCAGCAGGCCGCGCTTGCGCTTCCCGCGGCGGAACGACATCGCGGCGTCGATGATCGTCGAGACGGTGCTCGCTCTGCTCGCTGACTTGCCAAGTGTCGCCATACCGTGCGATAGCGGCCAAACGGGGAAACGTCGGCGCCTTGCGCACCCAGGGGCGTTATGACGGGTCGCGGGCCGACCGACGGAGTCCCACGGGCGAAACCGCGGCTTCCGGCAAGCGAACGCCTTTTGAGCGCGGCACACGGAGAAGCGTGTATGACAGAGACTGCGGACCCGACGGCTGCCCACCGACGCAGCCTGAAGGTGACCACAATCGCCACTCTGGGCGGCGTCGCCGCGGCGTTCGCCTCGGAGGCGGTCGTCAGCGACGCGACCAGCCGCACGGGGCTGCTCGTGTTGCTTGCGGTGGTCGCCGTCGAGCTCGGGCTGATGCGCGTGGCCGGCGTCGACATCGCCGAGTTCTCCGCGAAAGACCACCTCTACGTCGGCTTCATGTCGTTCGCCCTCTGGTTCATCACGTGGGCTGTACTGCTCTCCGAAGGCATCACGTTCTAACGATGGCCGACGACAGCATCGCGGTCGTCGACCTCGACAGGTGCCAGCCCGACCGCTGCAACTACGAGTGCTCGAACTACTGCCCGCCGAACCGCACGGGCAAGGAGTGCATCACGCTGCGCGGCGAGGACGCCGAGGACGGCGACCCCGACCAGGTCCGCATCAGCGAGGAGATCTGTCTGGGCGAGACCTGCGGCATCTGCGTCGAGAAGTGCCCGTTCGACGCCATCGAGATCATCAACCTCCCGCAGGAGCTCGACGACGAGCCCACCCACCGGTACGGCGAGAACGCGTTCTCGCTGTACGGTCTGCCGGTCCCGGAGTCCGGGAAGGTGACGGGGCTGCTCGGCCCGAACGGCATCGGGAAGTCCACTGCGGTGAAGATTCTCGCCGGCGAAATCACGCCGAACCTCGGCCGCCACGAGGACGAGCCGTCGTGGGACGAGGTCGTCGACGAGTACCGCGGCACCGAACTCCAGGACTACCTCGAATCGGTGCGCGCCGGCGACGTCAGCGTCGCCCGGAAGCCCCAGTACGTCGACCAGATCCCCGACCAGTTCGACGGCACCACCCGCGAGCTGCTCGAACGCACGGACGAGCGCGACGTCCTCGACGACCTCGTCGACCGGCTATCGATCCGCCCGGTCATCGACCAGTCCATCGACTCGCTGTCCGGCGGCGAGCTCCAGCGGGTCGCGCTCGCGGCGACGCTCGCCCGCGACGCGGACTTCTACTTCGTGGACGAGCTCACGCCGTACCTCGACATCGGCCAGCGCGTCACCGCGGCGCGCATCGTCCGCGAGCTCGCCGAGGAGGAGGACAAGGCCGTCCTCGTCGTCGAGCACGACCTCGCGGTGCTGGACCTGCTCGCGGACTCCATCCACGTCGCGTACGGTGAGCCCTCCGTGTACGGCGTCGTCACGCCGCCCAAGTCGGTGCGCAACGGCATCAACGAGTACCTGAAGGGGTACCTCGACAACGAGAACATGCGCATCCGGCCGGAGGCCATCACCTTCGAGGAGCACGCGCCGCGGGAGACCTCGAAAGCGGAGACGCTGGTCTCCTACCCCGACCTCACGAAGTCCTACGGCGAGGGCGAGTTCACGCTCACCGTCGACGGCGGCGACATCAACCGCAACGAGGTGCTCGGCGTGGTCGGCCCGAACGGTATCGGGAAGTCCACGTTCGCCCAGCTGCTGGCGGGCGACCTCGACCCGACGTCGGTCGGCGGCGAGGCGGGTGCCGACCTCGACGTCGGGCTGGACATCGCGTACAAGCCCCAGTACGTCGAGGCCGACCAGCACATCCGCGTGGACGCGTTCCTCTCCTCGATCACGGACGACTTCGGCTCCAGCTACTGGAAGACCGAAATCGGCGATCCGCTCCAGCTCGACCCCATCCTCGAACAGAACCTCACGGACCTCTCGGGCGGCGAGCGCCAGCGCGTCGCCATCGCCGCGACCCTCTCGAAGGACGCCGACCTCTACCTGCTGGACGAGCCGAGCGCGCACCTCGACGTCGAGCAGCGCGTGCTCGCGACGCGGGCCATCCGGCGGTACGCGGAGAACCGCGAGACCACCGTGATGGTCATCGACCACGACATCTACATGATCGACCTCGTGAGCGACCGGCTGATGGTGTTCGACGGCGAGCCCGCCGAGCACGGCCGCGCGTCGACGCCGCAGCCGATGCGCTCGGGGATGAACGAGTTCCTCGCGAACCTCGACGTCACGTTCCGCCGCGACGAGAACCTCGGTCGCCCGCGCATCAACAAGCCCGGCAGCCAGCTCGACAAACAACAGAAGCGCGACGGCGAATACTACTACACCACAGAGTAGCCCGCCGACGCGCCGTTCGGGGCTTTTTGGAGGAGGTTTTTGCGCCCGCCCCGCGACGGCGAGTACTACCACACGACCTGACTTTTCCTCGCGGAGAGACGCTTAACCCGGATTAATCGGCGTTAACTGTCCGTAAGTCGCCCGCACGGTCCCGCGGGTATAAGCCGGGGGACGCCATACGGCCGGATAGCATGAGAGCGACCGTACTGCTCGTAACTGCACTGCTCGTCGTCGGCGCCGGCGCGCCGCTGGCAGTCGCCGGCGTGGGCGACGCTCCGGCGGCGACCGAGTCGTCGACCGTAGTGCAGGAGGACGGCACGACGAACGAGACCGACAACGAGACGGAGACGGCGCCCGGCGCGCAGCTCGCCGGCGTCGCCGACGTCCAGGCCGCGGAAGTCGAGGGCGAGGTCGAGCGCCGCGCGTTCGGCCTGCAGGTCGCGGCGGCGAACTCGAACGCCTCGAAGGCGTCCGTGGTCGCCGGCCAGGTCGAGAACCTCGACCAGCGGCTCGCGGAGCTCCGGGACCGCAAGCAGGAGCTCGAGACGGCCCGCGAGAACGGTACCATCTCCGAGTCGCGATACCGCGCGGAGATGGCGGGGCTGGCGGCCCGGATTTCGACGCTGCAGGGGCTGACCAACGAGACCGCCGAGACCGCTCGGGGAATCCCGGACGAGGACCTCGCGGAGCGCGGCGTGAACGCGACCGACCTCGATCGGCTGCGGACGTCCGCGGGCAACCTCTCGGGCCCCGAGGTGGCGGCCATCGCCCGGAGCATCGCGGGTCCGGCGGGGAACGGGACTGCCGGCCCGCCGTTCGGCGGGAACAGCACGATGGGGCCGCCGACGGACACGCCCGCGTCCGGTAACGACAACGAGACGGGCGGTCCGGGCGCCCCGGACAGCCCCGGTGGCGTCGAGAACGCGACCAACGGCAACGAGACCGACGCCCCGCGGCCGGGTGACGACCTGGGAAACTCGTCTGACGCGTCCGGTGACGGACCGGGCGCGAACGCCAGCGCCGACAACGAGACGAGCGACGGCCCCGGACGGCCCGACAGTCCGGGGAACGGCAACGGCCAGCTGTTCGACCTGAGCGTGCTGACCTCGCTGCTCCCCTGAGGCAGGACGGTCGCTCCTTCTTCGCGTTCCAAACGAAACAGCCGACGGGCGAGCGGTTCACCGAGCGCGAACGGTGCGAGGCGCTACGCGCCTCGGAACGTGCGAGCGGCGAGCGAAGCGAGCCGTGAGCAGTGAGCGCTCGGGCCGACGACTGAACGGAGCGCCGAAGGCGCAAAGTGAAGGAGGAGTGCTTTTGGTGTCGGTTTTGCCGAGCGGCGGCCGTAGGCCGCCGCGCAGCGCAAAAGCGCCCTCAGAAGACCGTGCGCTGACAGCTGCCGCAGAGGTGCTGTTCTTTGCGGTCGACTTCCCGGACGGTGGGGGAGAAGTTCATGGCGCAGCGGTTGTTGTCGCAGTGTTCGAGGCCGAGGGTGTGGCCGAGTTCGTGGACGACTTCTTTGCGGACGCGGTCGGCGAAGACGTCGCTGGCCGGTCGCTCGGAGAAGCCGCCGTCGCTGGAGGTCTGGAGGCGGTACGTGGAGACGACGCAGCCGCGGCCGTCGAGGTAGGCGAGCCCGAAGACGTAGTTCCTGCGGCGGTAGAAGAGGTCTTCGGGAGTGAGCGCGATGGTTTTGTCACCGCTGCCGACGCGCGTGGCGACGTCGATGAATTCGGCGGCGCGGTACTGGCTCCGGGCGTCGTCGTAGGCGTCCTGTGGGACGGGCTGTTCGGGTGCGACGACGACGTCGCAGTCGTAGATGCTCCGGAGGCTGGCGGAGGCCTCGCGTTTGACGTTCGCAGGAACGTCGCCGACGGGCACGATGTCGACCCGCATTGGGATGACGTTAAACGCCGTGAGGCATAAACATCCCGGCGTGGGAACTCCTCCCAAAATCGCGGACGTGCTGGCGGCGTTCGACACACTGGTGGAGGTCGGCGTGGGCAACCGAACGGACGTTGCAGCAGAACTGGCGGCTCGCGGGAAGCGCGTGACGGCGACAGACATCCGAGAACGCGAGGTGCTAGAGGGCGTGGCGTTCGTGCGAGACGACGTGACCGACCCGGAGCCATCGGTGTACGCGGACGCCGAGGCGGTGTACGCACTGAACTGCCCGCCGGAGCTCCAGCGAGCGCTCGTGGACGTGGCGGCGGAGGCGGGCGCGGCGTGCCTGTTCACGACGCTGGGCGGCGACCCGGCGGCGGTCCCCGTCGAGCGGCGGACGGTGGCGTCGGGGACGCTGTTCGTCGCTCGGGAGCGCGGCCGGGCGGACGCGTAACTGTCTTTTCGGCGGCCCGCTTCGGGAGCGGTATGGAAGTTGACGCGGTCGTGCTCGACGTCGACGGCGTGCTCGTGGACGTGGCGGACTCCTACCGGCGCGCCATCGTGGACGCCGTCGAGCGCGTCTACGGGGAGACCATCGAGAAGGCCGCCGTCCAGCAGTTCAAGGACGCCGGCGGGTTCAACAACGACTGGAAGGTGACGGACGCCGCGGCGCTGTTCGTGCTCGCGCGCCGCGAGGGGTACGACGGCGACGTCGCGGCGTTCACCGACGAGATAGCCGAACGCGGCGGCGGGCTCGCGGGCGCGGAGGAGACCGTGGAGGCGGGCCTCGACCCGGAGGCCGTCGAGCGCGTGCGGGCGGAGTGGGACCCCGACCGGCTGCGCGAGGTGTTCCAGCAGCTGTACCTCGGCGCGGAGCGCTACGAGGAACTGGAGGGCGAAGAACCCGACCTCGCCGGCGAAGCGGGGTACATCAACGACGAGCCGGTCATCGTGACGCCCGAGACCGTCGACGCGCTCACGAGCGAGTTCCCGGTCTGCGTGCTGACGGGTCGACCCGAAGCGGAGGCCGAAATCGCGCTTGACCGCGTGGGCCTGGAGGTTCCCGCGGAGCGCCGGTTCACGATGGACGACTGGGAGGAGGGCAAACCCCACCCGCGCGCGCTGGTGGCGCTCGCGGAGCGCACGGGCGCCGAGTCGGTGGCGTTCGTCGGGGACACGCTCGACGACATCGAGACCGCGGTGAACGCTCGGGAGGCCGACCCGGAGCGGTCGTACTACGGGTTCGGCGTGCTCACCGGCGGGCTGACGGGGCCGGAGGGCCGCCGGAAGTACGAGGACGCGGGCGCGGACGGCGTGCTCGGCTCCGTGAACGACCTGCCCGCGGCCGTCGAGCGACGCGAGTAAGCGCGCAATTCTTAACCGGACGCCGGGAGACACTGCGGGTATGCGAATCGCGTTACTCGGCGGGACCGGCGACATCGGCGGCGGACTGGCGCTGCGGTGGGCGTACCACACCGAGCACGACGTCGTCGTCGGCTCGCGAGACCCCGAGAGGGCCCGCTCGAAGGCCGAGGAGTACGAGACGGAACTGGACAGCCGCGGCGTCGACCGGAAGCTCACGGGGTTCGCCAACGAGATGGCGGCCGACCGCGCGGACGTCGTGGTGCTGGCGGTGCCGCCGTACCACGTCGCCGACCTCGTAGAGGAGGTGGCAGACCGCCTCGACGAGGACGCCCTCCTCGTGTCGCCGGCGGTCGGGATGAAGAAGCGGGAGGGCGGCTTCGACTACAACCCGCCGAGCGCGGGCAGCGTCACCGAGCTCGTCGCCGAGAAGGCGCCGGACGGGGTGTCCGTCGTCGGGGCGTTCCAGAACCTCGCGGCCGACCGGCTGGCGAACCTCGACGTGGACCTCGACCTCGACACGCTGGTCGTGGGCGACGACGGGGACGCCAAGCAGAACGTCGTCTCGCTCGCGGAGGGCATCGACGGCATCCGCGCGCTGGACGCCGGCCCGCTGGCGAACGCCGCGGAGGTGGAGTCGCTGACGCCGCTGCTCGTGGACCTCGCGCTCCACAACGAGGGCCTACACGACGTCGGCGTCACGTTCGAGTGACGGGACGGTCCTGAGGTTCTCCAGGAGCGCGGGGGCGTCCGCGGCGACGACGCGAATCATCGCTTCCTTGCCGACCGCGCCGCGGTCGACGACCGCGTCGGGCGCGCGCTCGCGGCCGGTCATCGCTTCGCGGGCGGCCCAGTCCATCGTACCGGCGGCGTCCGCGGGTTCCTCGGTGCGGTCCGTGCGTTCGACGTCCCAGCGCTCGGCCAGTGCGGCCTCGCGGGCCTCGCTCCAGCGGACGTTCGCGGCCGCGGAAATCCGCGAGTCGTGCTCGCGCACGCCGAGCAGGAAGCGCGCGACGTGACTCGACGCGCCGGGCGCGACGCCGCCGGTCGCCCGGACGCCGCGTTTCGTGGCGTGCAGGCGACCGTCGACGGCGACCACGTCCTCAGGGCCGGAGGCGTCAGCGGGGGCGACGACGACGTTCGTCCCGACTTCGGGGACGAGTTCGGGCGGCCACTCGCGTTCGAGCGCGGCGACGACGTCGTCGACCGCGTCGATGGCCTCGCGGACGCCGTCGTACTCGCCGCCCGCGGGACCAGAGGGTTCGGCGCGGGCGCCGTCGGCGAGCAGGGGCGCGTCCGCGATTGCGGCGTGGTCGACGGGGCCGCTGCCGGCGCCGAGCGAGAGGGGCGACGCGATGGCGCTCGCGGTGGCGTCGACGCCGCGCTCGACGGCCGCTTCGAGGGCGTCGCCGGCGGCGAGGCGGGCCGCAATCGCCGCGGAGAGCGTGCAGCCCGAGCCGTGCGTGTCGTCGGTGTCGACGCGCTCGCGGGAGAACGCCCGGGTCGTCTCGCCGGCGTAGACGTCCACGGGGTCGCCGTCGAGGTGGCCGCCGGTCAGGAGGACGGCGTCGGGGCCGAGGTCGCAGACTGCCGCTGCGGCGTCGCGCAGGTCGGCCTCGTCCTCGATTTCGACGCGCGCGAGCAGTTCGGCCTCGGGAACGTTCGGCGTGGCGAGCGTCGCTTCCGGGAGCAGTTGGTCGCGGACGGCTTCGACCCCGCGCTCGGTGAGCAGGCGGTCCCCAGACTGTGCGACGACGACGGGGTCGACGACCACCGGGAAGTCGGCGTCCGCGATTGCGTCGGCGACCGCCTCGACGACGTCGGCGTCGCCGAGCATCCCGGTCTTCGCGGCGGCGACGTCGAAGTCCGCGACGACGGCCTCGACCTGCGCGCGGACCGCCTCGGGGTCGAGGACGGCGCTGTGGCTGACGCCCGTGGTGTTCTGGGCGGTGACGGCGGTGAGCGCCGAGGTGCCGAACGCGCCGCAGGCCTCGAACGTCTTCAGGTCGGCCTGCGCGCCGGCGCCGCCGCCGCTGTCCGACCCGGCGACGGTGAGCGCGACAGGGCGCATCAGTCGTCGGCCGCGGGCGCGGCCCGCGACGGCAGTTCGACCGCGGGCTCGTCCGAGCCGAGTTCGTCGAGGACGGCGTTCGCGGCGGCCTTCCCGGAGAGCAGCATCGCGCCGAACGTCGGCCCCATGCGCGTGAGGCCGTGGACGGTCGCCGTGGACAGGCCCGCCGTGACCAGGCCGTCGTGGACTTTCCCGGTGTGCTCGACGACCTTGTCCTCGCTGTCCGCGACCCACATGGAGTCGTGGCCGGGGGAGTCGTGGCCGGGCGCGCCGTACTCGCCCTCGGCTGTTTGGTCCATCCCGGTGTTGTGCTCGGCGGCGTGTTCGATGCCCTCGGCGTCGACGACGCCGCGCTCCTGGAGCTTGGAGACGACCACCGCGTCGTGGCCAGTGGCGTCGACGACCACGTCGGACTCGACGGCGATGGGGTCGACGCACGTGAGCTCGCGGGGGAGCGCGTGGACGGGCGTCCAGTTCATCACGATGCCCGCGACCTCGTGGTCGTCGCGCACGACGACGTCGGTGAACTCGGTCATGTTCTGGATGCGCGCGCCGGCGTCGCAGGCGGCCTCGATGAGCGCCGAGCAGGCGTGCGGGCCGTCCGCGACCGCGAGTCCCTCGGTCTCGTCGTCGTACTCGTAGGGGACGCCGAGGTCGTCGAGGACGTCGTCGGCGGGCGCGCGGACGGTGAGCTTGTTCATCAGGAAGCCGCCGAGCCAGAACCCGCCGCCGAGGTAGTTGTTCTTCTCGACGACGGTGACGTCGACGTCACGCTCGGCGAGCTCCATGGCGGCCATCAGTCCGGAGGGGCCACCGCCCACGATGATGACGTCGGTCTCGGTGTCGTCGATGAACTCCTCGCTCCACTGGCGGGCGATTGCGCGCGTGACCTGTGCTTCGTCGGCGTCGGCGAACGAGTCGAACGGCATATTCCTAAGTTATACCACCGAGTACTTATCCGTTCGGGTGAAGAGGATCGGTCACGCCACGGACGAGCGCCGGATGACTACACGGCCGCTACGCGCCGTCTCGTGCCCACCCACGACCGCTCGCATCGGAATCCCTTTCTCCGTGCGACTCCTCGGTGGGGACATCATGTTTCTCGCCCGACGTGGCTCGTTCGTACCGAGCCGCGCGCGGTCTCGCGGAGCGCGCTCGACGACCACAGGAGGGGCGGCCGGCCCCCAAGACCGGCCGGCTGCGGGGGTGACCGGCGAGTGAACCCGAACCGCGTCGACAGCCTCACGGACCTGGCCTACGGCGTGCTCATCTTCGTCTCCGTGGTGCTGTTCTCCGTCGTCGGCACGCGCACCGGGCTGGCGTTCGGGTTCGGGGTGCTGGCGTCGTACGTCATCCACATCGCGTGGAAGATGGCGCGCTTCGACCCCGACTGGATGACCAAGGCGGTCAGCGAGACCGTCGACGAGCAGGTCGGCAAGACGGTGGAGAAGACCGTCGAGGAGACCGTCGAACAGAGCGTCGAGGAAACCGTCGGCGAGACTGTCGAGAAGAAGGTCGGCGAAACCGTCGACCAGACCGTCGAGGCCAGCGTCGAGGAGACCGTCGGTGAGACGGTGGAGAAGACCGTCGAGGAGACCGTCGAACAGAGCGTCGAAGAAACAGTGGGCGAAACCGTCGAGGAGAAGGTCGGCGAAACCGTCGAGAAGACCGTCGAGGAGACGGTGGAGGAGACCGTCGAGCAGAGCGTCGAAGAGACGGTCGGCGAGACTGTCGAGGAGAAAGTCGGGGAGGTCGAGAAGACCGTCGAGGAGACCGTCGAACGGACGGTCGAGGAGGCGACCGCCGCCGAGCGCGAGGGCAGCGACGAGACCGTCGAGGAGAAGGTCGAGGACGTCGAGCAGCGGTACGGCGACGAGAAGACGGCGAGCGACGGCGCGGGCGACGAGGGCGAAGCGGACGGGAAAGCGGACCGGGACGACACGGAGCCAGCGGAGGATGAGCCGAAGTGACCGTCGCTCGAACGTCCGCGGCGGGGTGGTCGCGTGATTAGCGCGCTGCTGCTCGTCGGCCTCGTGGTCGCGGCGTTCGTCGGGTTCAACGTCGGCGGGTCGACGACGGGGCCGGCGTTCGGGCCGGCCGTGGGCGCGGACGCCATCTCGAAGCCCGCGGCGGCGCTGCTGATGACGGTGTTCTTCTTCGTGGGCGGGTGGACGCTCGGCCGCCGGGTCGTGGACACGCTCGGCCGCGAGCTCGTCACGAACCCGGACATCTTCACGCTGCAGGCGAGCATCGGCGTCCTCTTCTTCATCGGGCTCGCGCTGTTCGTCGGCAACATGTTCGGCGTCCCCGCGTCGACGTCGATGACCGCCGTCGGCGCCATCGCGGGCCTCGGCGTCGCGCGCAACGCCCTCGACTGGGCGGTGCTCGGCGAGATCGCGACGTGGTGGCTGGTCGCGCCCGTCATCGGGTTCTGGGTGTCGCTGGTCATCGGCCGGTACTTCTACGCGCGGCTCCACCGGATCATCGCGATGGAGCGCACCGACGGCGACCTCCTGACCGTCGACCGCTCCGGCGCGGTTCCGGTTCCGCGGCCCGCCGAGACCACGACCCGCCGGGAGCTGTTCGGCGTGACGACGGTCATCGTCATCGGCTGCCTGATGGCGTTCAGCTCCGGGACGAGCAACGTCGCGAACGCCATCGCGCCGCTCGTGGGCAGCGGCGCGCTCGCGATGAACCCCGCCATCGTGCTGGCGTGTGCCGCCGTCGGCGTCGGCGCGTTCACCATCGCGCGGCGCACACTGGAGACGATGGGCAGCGACATCACGGAGCTCCCGCTCACCGCGGCCATCGTCGTCGCGGTCGTGAGCGCGACGCTGGTCATCTTCCTGTCGGCCATCGGCATCCCCGCGAGCTTCGTCGTCATCGCCACCATGTCCATCGTCGGCCTCGGCTGGGGGCGCGCGACGCGGCCGGTGTCGGTGCCCGACGCGGTCCGCGGCGAGAGCGAAGTCCCCGTGTCGGTCGGCGGGCTGGCCGCCGACGAGGCGGGCGGCGACGAGGTGCCGGGAATCGGCGAGGAGGAGCCCGACGACATCCCGAGCGCGGCGGACCTCTTCGACCCCGGGACGACCGCGCGCGTCGTCGTGATGCAGAACGTCGTGCCGATGCTGGCGACCGTCGGCGCCTACCTCACGTTCCGGTTCGTCCCGATCTTCGGGTTCTAGACCGGCCAGAAGACCGCGATTCCCGCGACCGTGACGACCGACAGCAACAACTGGAGCGGCATCCCGACCCGGACGTAGTCCCCGAACTTGTAGCCGCCCGGCCCGTACACGAAGAGGTTGGTCTGGTAGCCGACCGGCGTCATGAACGCCGTCGACGCCGCGAACGTCACCGCGAGCACGAACGCGAACGGGTTCGCACCCACGTCGAGGGCGGCTTCGACGGCCACCGGAATCATCAACACGACGCTGGCGTTGTTCGAGATGACGCCCGTGATGAGGCTGGTCGCGACGTAGAACACCCACAGCACGCCGACCGCGGGGAGGTACTGGCCGGTCGCGGCGACGAGCGCGCCGAGCAGCTCCGCGCCGCCCGTCTGCTCTAAGGCGATGCCGAGCGGAATCACGCCCGCGAGCAGGAAGATGACGTTCCAGTCGACGGACTCGTACAGCTCCGCGGGCCGCAGCACGCCCGTCGTCACCATCACGACGACGCCCGCGAGCGCCGACGTCACGATGTGAACCGGGAGCAGGGTGGCGGCGCCGACGACGCCGAGGATGGTCGCGACGGCGTACGGGATCTTCTCCGTGCGGTAGTCGGGCTGCTCGGGCTCGTGGCCGAGGATGAAGTCCGGGTTCTGGGAGAGCCGGTCGATGCTGTCCTTGGGCGCCTGAATCAGCAGCGTGTCGCCGACCCGGAGCCGGCGCTCGTCCATGCGCTCGCGGACGGTCTCCCCCCGGGACCGGTACGCCAGCACGTTCGCGTCGTAGCGCCCGCGGAACGACGACGACTTCAGCGTCTCCCCGATCAGCGACGACCCCGACTGGATGACGAGCTCGACGAGCGTCTGCTCGTCCTCGGTGGTCGGCTCCAGCTCGGGGTCGGTCTCGGGCGCGCCCGTCAGCGCGAGGTCGTCGACTTCCGCGATGGCGGCCAGCGTCTCGCGGTCGGTGCGAATCGCGAGCACGTCCCCCGCCCGGATGACCTTCTGGCCGATGGGCTCGATGAACCGTTCGCCGCCGCGCACGAGCTGGACGACGTCGGCGTCGAAGCGGTCGACGTCGATGGCCTCCGAGACGGTCTTCCCGACGAGCGGCGAGGACGGCTGTACGACTACCTCGCTGAGGTAGTCCTGCATCTCGTACTCCGCGAGGTAGTCGTCCTCCGGGGGCACGCGCTCGGGCAGCAGCCAGTAGCCGACGGTCATCAGGTACGCGGCGCCGACGACGAGCACGATGACGCCGAGGTGCGTGAACTCGAACATCGAGAACGCGTGCAGGGCGTCGATGCCGCGGTCGGTGCCGATGCGCTCGGCGGTCTGGCTCGCGAGGATGTTCGTCGACGTCCCGATGAGCGTCAGCATGCCGCCGAGCATCGACGCGAACGACAGCGGCATCAGCAGTTTGGAGGGAGAGGTCCCGCCCTTGTGCGCGAGGTCGCTGATGACCGGCACGAGGATGGCGACCACGGGCGTGTTGTTGATGAACCCCGACGCGGGCCCGGTCGCGAGAATTGTGGACGCGAGCTGGCGGTGCTTGTTCGTGCCCGCGAACGCGGACATCCACCGGCCGATGATCTGGACGACGCCCGACCGGGAGATGCCGTTGCTGAGGATGAGCATCGCCAGCACCGTGATAGTCGCGGGGTTCGAGAACCCCGAGAGGCCCTGCTCGACGGAGATGCCCGTCCACGGCTGGAGGACCATCAGCGTCACCATCACGAGAATCGCGGTGACGTCCAGCGGCAGCGCCTCCGTCACGAACAGCACGAGCGTGACGGCGACGAGCACGAAGACGACGGCCATCTCGAACGTCACCGGGGGGAGGCCCCCGGCGGTGGCGAGCGGCGACACCGACAACATGGGGTGTCTGTGGAAGGGCGGTTACAACAGCCTAACGGTCGCTCAGCGTCCGGCGAGAAACTGAAGGATGGGACCGCTACCGCGCGGCGTCGACGTTACGCGCCGGCCTTCTCGAGGGCGTCCTCGAGCTGGTCGCGCTGCGTGACGCCGACGAAGCGCTCGACGACGCCGTCGTCGTCCTCCACGACGACGGTCGGGATCGAGCGGACCTGGTACTCGTTGGCGACGTCCTCGTTCTCGTCGACGTCGATCTTCTCGAAGGTGACGCTGTCGCCGTAGTCCTCCTCGAGCTCCTCGAGGATGGGGTCCTGCGTCTTGCAGGGACCACACCAGTCGGCGTAGAAGTCCTTGATTGTGACAGTCATCGGTCTGTTTGCCCTTGCCTCGCGGCCCGCATAAGGGTTTCTCACCCCACCACCCTCGCCGCTTCACGACTCCGAGCGGCGCGAACGCCCGCGTTCGGCGCGAGCGGACGCCGTTCGGACACTGCAGTGCGGGAGGGACACGAAAGGTTTAGGCGGGTACGGTCCCGAGACGCGGGTATGAGCAGTGGTGAGAACTCCGGCGGGCTGATGTCCAGTGCGGGCCTCGTCCGCTACTTCGACTCCGAGGACCCGAACGCCATCCAGATCGACCCGCGCTCCGTGGTGGCGACGGGTGCGTTCTTCGGGCTCGCGGTGTTGCTCCTCCAGTTCTTCGCGTAGACCGACCCCGAGAGGCTTTTTCCGGGCGACCACGTACGCGACGCCATGACTGTCAGCGCCGGCGTCGTCGCCGTGCAGGGGGACGTCTCCGAGCACGCGGACGCCATCCGTCGCGCCGCCGACGAACACGGCCTGGACGCCGAAGTCACGGAGATTCGGCGCTCGGGGCTCGTTCCCGACTGCGACCTCCTCTTGCTGCCGGGCGGGGAGTCGACGGCCATCTCGCGGCTGCTCGCCCGCGAGGGCATCGACGAGGAGATCGGAGCGCACGTCGACGCCGGGAAGCCGATGCTCGCGACCTGTGCGGGCCTCATCGTCGCCGCGACGGACGCCAACGACGACCGCGTGGAGACGCTCGACCTCGTGGACGCGACCGTCGACCGGAACGCGTTCGGCCGCCAGAAGGACTCCTTCGAGGCGCCCCTCGAAGTGGACGGACTCGACGAGCCGTTCCCCGCGGTGTTCATCCGCGCGCCGATGGTCGCGGACGTCGGCGACGGCGTGGACGTGCTCGCGGACTGGGACGGCAACCCCGTCGCGATCCGGGACGGCCCGGTCGTCGGGACGTCGTTCCACCCGGAGCTCACCAGCGACTCCCGGATGCACGACCTAGCCTTCTTCCTGAACGAGGAGGCAAGCTTTTGAGCGTCCTCCCGAAAATACGGACATGAACGCACACATCGACGGCGTCCGCGTCGCGGGGACGCCGGACGGCCCGCTACCGGTCGTGCTCGTCGGCGTCGACGACGCGGGCGACGTGCTCCCCATCTTCGTCGGCTTCGACGAGGCCACCAGCATCGTGCGCGGGCTGGACGCCGCGGACATCGGGCGGCCGCTGACCCACGACCTCACGCTCGACCTCGTTGAGGAACTGGGCGGCCGCATCGAGCGCGTCGAGGTCTCGCGGGTCGAGGACGGCACGTACTACGCCGACCTCCACGTGCAGACGCCCCGCGGCGGCGAGGTCGTGGACGCGCGGCCGAGCGACTCGCTGGCGCTCGCGGCGCGCACGGACGCCCCCATCGAGGTCGACGAGGCGGTGTTCGAGGACGGCCGCCGCGACCCCGCGGAGTTCGAGGAGCTGGAGGACATCCGCGAGGTGATGGCGGCGTGAGCGACGTGCTCCGTGAGCTCTTCGACGTCATCGAGGACCGCAAGGAACAGCTCCCCGAGGGATCGTACACCGCGGAGCTGTTCACCCACGAGAAGGGCGAGAACGCAGCCCTGGAGAAGCTCGGCGAGGAGGCCACGGAGTTCCTGCTCGCCGCGAAGGACGGCGACGAGGACGAACTCGCCCACGAGGGCGCGGACATCGTCTACCACATGCTGGTCGTGCTCGCCCAGCACGACATGGCCGTCGAGGACCTGCTGGACGAGCTCGAAGACCGCCGGTAATCGGCGACTGCCGGTAGCGACGACCGGTGACGCGCCGCTGAAGTACCCCGGCGTCGAAGTACGGAGCGTGCACCCCGTGGTCTCCGCCGACGGCACCGAAATCGGGTACGAGACGCGCGGCGACGGCCGACCGCTCGTGCTCGTCCACGGCACCGCCGGCCGAAAGGAGAGTTTCAGCCGCCTCGTCCCGCACCTCGCCGAAGACTTCACGGTCGTCACCTACGACAGGCGCGGCCGCGGTGACAGCGGCGACAGCGACGACTACGACTTCGAGCGGGAAGTCGAGGACCTGCAGGCGGTCGTCGCAGACCTCGACGACGACCCCGTCGTCTTCGGGCACTCCTTCGGCGGTCTGACCGCGCTGGAAGCCGCCGACGGGATGGACGTCGATCGACTGATTCTGTACGAGCCGTCCGTCCTGCTCGGCGAGCCGCACGGCGGCACGCTCGCCGAGCGCATCCGCGCCCACCTGGCGGACGGCGACAAGGTGGGCGGCGTCGAGGAGTTCTTCGAGGCGGTCGGCGCCGGCCACCTCGTCGGCGGGCCGGTGGTCGAGCGCGCCGCGGGCATCGCCGAGACCGTCGCCCGCGAAATCGAGGTCGTGGAGACGTACGAGCTCGGCGACCCGGAGACGGGCGCGCCCACGCTGCTGCTCGTCGGCGAGGACGGCCCCGAGCACCTGAAGAAGTCGATTCGCGCGCTGGCGGAGCGGCTGGCGGACACCGAGCGCGTGGAGCTGGCGGACACCGGCCACCTCGGGAACAACACCGCGCCCGAGCAGGTCGCCGACGCCGTGCGCGCGTTCGTCCGGGACTAGGCGAGGAAGCCGCCGACGGCGCCCGCGATGGCGCTGTCGAGGGCGAGCAGGCCGAACACCACGAGCGCGAACGCGCCGATACCGAGCCCGAGCAGGCCCGCCGGCAGCAGGCCGGTCGCGGAGAGCACGAGCCCCAGCACGAGGACGACGGCGGCGACGAGCAGGCCGCCCAGGGCGCCCGCGAGGAAGCCGTGGACGGCGCCGCCCCAGACGCCGTCGTCGGCCATCCAGCCGGCGACGAACCCGCCGACGAGGCCGGCGGCGGCGTGGCCCACGCCCGGCAGCGCGAACGCGAACATGCCGAGTACGACCTCCACGACGAACCCAGTGAGGACAGCACGCCAATCTACCATACGTGGAGAGACGGCGGCCACGCCGAAAAGTCCGGGGGCGGCCACCGGCGCGTTCGCGCCGGAGCGGCGCTCCGACGGCTGGCGACGCCGTGGCGACGTATACGTGCGCTTTTACGTCCCGCGGCCCTACTCGACGGTATGATTTTCGAGAACCTCCCGACGACACCGACGTCGGAGGAGCTCCTCGACAAGGCGTTCTCGCGGGCGGCGCGGGCGGGACGGGCGAAGGGCGGCTACGAAGCCCAGGAGTCGATGCTCCAGACGTCCTCGAACATCCTCGGGGACAACCTCCGCAACGTCGTGACGGCGTGGCCGGACTTCGACACCGTCGACCCGTTCTACTACGAGCTCGCGGACGCCGTGCTGCGCCGGGAGTTCGACGACGACCGCGGCGTGGACGCGCTCCGCCAGCACCTCTCCGAGATCTCGTGGGCTGCGAACAAGACCCACGACCTCGGCCGCGAGTACATCGGGAAGCTCCCGCGCGGCGACACGGACTCGATGCGGAAGGTGCGCAAGCAGGGGTTCGCGCGCATGGGCTCCGTGATGGACCAGATCGAGGACGACCTCGACGCCGTCGGCCGCGCCCGCGACGCGCTGAAGGGTCTCCCCGAGATCGACCCCGACGACCCGACCATCGTCGTCGCGGGCTACCCGAACGTCGGGAAGTCGTCGTTCGCCAACGAGGTCTCGACGGCGAACATCGAGACCGCCGAGTACCCGTTCACGACGAAGGGCATCGAGGTCGGCCACCTCGACGTCGAGCGCGTGCGCTGGCAGATCGTCGACACGCCCGGGCTGCTCGACCGGCCGGCCGACGAGCGCAACGAGATCGAGAACCAGGCGGTCTCGGCGCTCGCGCACGCCGGCGACGTCATCCTGTTCTTCCTCGACGCCAGCGAGACCTGCGGCTACGAGCTCGACGACCAGCGCGCGCTCCGCGCGGAGGTCGCCGCCCAGTTCGACGACGTGCCGCTGGTCACGGTCTGCAACAAGGCCGACCTCTCGGAGGCCGTCGAAGCGGACTGCTACATGAGCGTCGAGAACGGCGAGGGCGTCCAGGAGACGCTGGACGCCGCGGTCGAAGCGGTCGGCTACGAGCCCAAACTCCCCCACGAGGAGTAGTCAGTCCGGAGTCTCGCGGTAGACGTACCGGAGCTCCAGTTCGAGGTCCGTACTCGTGGTGGCGTTGATTCGTTCGGCAAGCGCACTGTAGAGCGCCGGGTACTCGGTGCCGGGCGGCACGCCGACGGTGACGACGACGCGCTGGGGTTCGCGCTCGATCAGACCCTGCTCGTACTCGTAGCTCGTCTCGAGCAGCGTCGCCTCCGGGTACGCGGCCCCTTCGAGGACGTCCGTCGCGGCGTCGTTGACCGCCTGCTCGGTGCTCGCGGACTGGAACGACGTGTACGTGACGCCGCCGAGGAACGCCGACAGCACGACGATAGCGACGGCGAGCGTGGCGCCACGCTTCACGAGCGCGGAGCGCGCCTGCCCCACCTCGAAGAACCGCTGCGGGCGGTAGCCGGTGTACCACAGCACGACGAGCGCGGCGAGGTTGATGGAGAGGACGTTCACCATGACGAGCACACTGGACCCGACGGCGAGCGTCGGGACGCCCCACGCGACTCCGATACCGACGGCGGCCGCCGGCGGAATCAACGCGACGGCGATGGCGACGCCGACGAGCGCCGACGACACCCCCGTCATCAGGCTGAACGCGCCCGCGACGCCCGCGCCGAGCGCGACCACCAGCGAGAGGAAGTCCGGCCGCAGGCGCTCGCTGACCTCCGACAGCGACAGCACGTCCAGTCCCGGCGGCACGACGTTCGTGGACTTCACGAAGAACGCGAACGCCGCCGCGCCCAGCACGGAGAGCGCGACGCCGACCAGCTGGAGGTAGACGCCCCGCCGGAACAGGTCCTCGTCGTCGACGACGGTGCCCACGCTCGCGGACATCGCCGGCCCCAGCAGTGGCGCGATGACCATCGACCCGACCACCGTCGCCGGCGAGTCCAGTAGCAGACCCGCGGTCGCGATAATCGTGCTCACGAGCGTCAGCACGACGTACGTCCGGATGGAGGGCGCGAGGTCCCTGGCACGTGCGACCAGTTCCTCGCGCGCGATGGTGTCGCCGTTGTCCTCGTCTTCGGCGTAGCGCTCTTCGAGATCGTCGAAGTGCCGTGAGACGACCGTCTCCGCGTTCAACACCACCGTGTAGGCGTTCTCGGAGAGCCCCGCCGACCGGAGCGCCTCCAGGGCGTCCTCGACGCCCTCCGTCGGTATCGGGAAGTGGACGACGGCGTTGTAGTCGCCGCCGCTGGTCTCGTCGCTGACCACGTAGTCGATCCCCTCGTCGTCGAGCGCCGCGAGCACGGCCTCACGTTTCCCCGTCGGGACCGTCGCCTGTACGAGTCGCACGACTCCGCGTTGACGGGGACGAAAGAAAAGCGTTCAGGCGCGGGCCGAGTCAGGCGACCGTCGCGTTGTACGTCACGCGGACGTCAGCGGTGACGGTGACCGGGCCGGACTGGACCGACGTGCCACCGCCCGCGCTGCCCGAATCAGCCGCGAAGGACGCCGACTCCACGTGGTACGGACGGTAGTTCGTGTCCGCCGAGACGATGCTGTGCGTGGCGGTCACCGACAGGTCGCCGGCGTCGGCGAGCGTCTCCGCGCGCGTCTCCGCGTTCCCCATCGCCGCCGTCAGCGCGTCCTGGTAGAGGGACTCGCGCTTCTCGTCGGAGAGCGTGAACGAGACGCCGTCGACGCGGTCCGCGCCGTTGTCCACGGCCACGTCCACGACCTCGCCGGCTGCGTCAGTGTCCTCGACCGTAATCTCGAACGCGTGCGTGCCGACGTACTGGCCGCGCTCCACGCCGCCTTCGGGCGTCCGCTCGCGCTCCTGTCGGATGGTGAAGTGCACGGTGCGGACGTTCTCCTCCGAGATGCCGTACTCCTCGAGCGCCGACTGCATCGCCGCGGAGCGCTCGGCGATCTCGCTCCGGACCGCGGTCGAGTCGTTTCCAGTAGCCGTCACCGCGACGCGTACGAGCGCCTGGTCGGGCTCGGCCTCCACCTCGCCGTCCGCAGAGACGGTGATCGACTGGTCGGACGGCGCTGCCTGACCCGCCGTCGCCGGCCCGCTACCGAAGGTCAAGGCGCCGGCGACGCCAGCGGTCACCAGGAGGGCGGTACCGAGGACCGCGAGCACGAGTGTTTGCTGTCGCATCACACACACGACTACGACGCCGCCCACCTTCAACCTCGCTCAGAGTCAAACCCGCGTTTGAGCGCCCCCGGACGCCGCACTTAACCCCGCCCGCCGGCTACGAGCGGTATGTTCGACACCCGCCCGGACCGCAGCGACGAGATCGTCCTCGTCGGGCGGTCGAACGTCGGCAAATCCACGCTCATGCGTGAGATCACCGGCCACAGCGTCGCGACCGGCCAGAAGCCCGGCGTCACCCGCAAGCCGAATCACTTCGACTGGGCCAGCGACGACTTCGTCGTCACCGACCTCCCCGGCTTCGGCTTCATGTCCGGCGTCGACGACGACGTCCGCGAACGCATCAAGACCGACGTCGTCCGCTACCTCGAGGACAACGCCGACGACATCATGGTCGGCGTGCTCGTCCTCGACGGCAAAGCCGCCGTCGACATCATCGACCGCCACTCCGGCGACGAGGAGATCCCCCACGTCGTCGAACTGTTCTACCTCCTCGAAGACCTCGGCATCACGCCCGTCGTCGCTGTCAACAAGATGGACAAAGTCGACGACCGCGACGAACGCCTCGACGACATCGCCGACCGCCTCGGCCTCCACCCGCCCTGGAAGCAGTGGCAGGACACCATCGCCCCCATCGCCGCCAAACACGGTCGCACTGACCCCTTCGACGACGCCGTCCGAACCCACCTCGAAGCCGCAAAACGCGACGACCTCAAGAAGTTCTTCTAAGCGACCTTTTGCGCTGCGCGAGCGGCCGGAAGCCGCTCGCTCGGCAAAAGCTCGGCCAAAAGCCAGCGTCGCTCCCGGTGGTCGCTCCTCGGCCTGCGCTCGCTCACTCTGTTCGCTCGCGCAGAGAATCCCGGCGCTCGGGTCCGTTGGACCACTCGCGCCGCGAATGCTAGCTCGTCGGCTGCGCAGGTTCAAGTGGGAAAACGAGACCAACCGAGCGCGTGACCTGACAGTCGCCGCGGGCCGGCGGACGCGGAACGGCGGCGGACCGGCTCGCGGACGCGCACGCCGCCTGCAAGCCATAGCTGTCGCTGGCTCGCGTCGAGGCGGGCGACTCGGGAGAAAGTCCTCGTCACAAGGGGCTCGGAGGGGGTAACTCCTCGTCACCGTCGCCCGAGAGCGTGGTAGGGACTCCCGGGAGAAGAGCCTTTCACTCCCAGTCCGCCCAGCTACGGTGCTCCTCTGCGGCCCGCGCTACGTCCCCGGAGTCGAGTCGCCCGTGTTCGGTGACGACGCCGTCGACGAGACGCCCGGGGACGACCTCGAAGACGGGATTGCGGACGTCGAGCGGTGCGTCGCCGTCGTAGAGCGACTCCGGATTCCCGTCTTCGACTGGCAGCGGCTCCGGAGTGATCTTGTCCGAGGCACAGACGACGAAAATGGGAACGTCGGCGTCGCGTGCGGCGAGCGCGGCGGCGCGCGTGCCGACCTTGTTGACGACACGGCCGTCCGGGAAGACGGCGTCGGCGCCGACGAGCACCGCGTCGGCCTCTGCGACGACTGCGGGAACGTTGGCGTCGGTCGTGAGCGTCACGTCGAAATCCTCGGCGAAAGCTTCGGCGACGCCGACGCCCTCGGCGCCCGGACGGGATTCGGCGACGAGCACTCGCTCCGGGTCCGCGTCGCGGAGCGCAGCCGCGACGGTCCCGGAGCACGAGAGCGTGAACACCGCGTCCGCGCCGAGGCCGTCGAGTTCGGCTGCCGCCTCGCTCGCTGCGCGGGCGTCCGCATCGACGGCCTCGTCGGCGACCTCGCGGGCTATCGCTTCGACGCTGTCGGCCGTGCGGCCGGCAGTCGCCATCACGCGGTTCACGCGATTCCGGACGACCGCCATCCCGGCCTTCGCTTCTCGGAGCCGGCGGGCGGTGTCGGCGACCGCCGGCCAGCCGCCGTCGTCGGTGGCGAGTGCGGCCTCGTCGCGGAGTACGTCGAGCGCGCGAAGCGAGAGGTACGCCGAGCCGTGTTCGTCGTCGCCGGCGACCGTCTCGACGCGCGGCCGCACGGCGTCGTAGGACGCCCAGAGCTCGGGGACGGTCTCGCGCTCCCGGATTCCGGTCGCGGGCACCCACTCGTAGGTCGCCGTCTCCCAGTTCGGGTCGACCTCCCGGGTCGCGCAGTCGAAGAGGTACGGGTGGACGACCCACGTGCCGTGCTCGGGGTCGCGTACTTCGAACGAGTCGCCGCGGCGGACGAGCGAAGCAGCGTCGTCGAGCCCCGTCTCCTCGGTGATTTCGACGCGGGCTTGCGTGTCCGGGTCGCCCTCTGCGTGGCCGGCGACCGCGCCCCACTGCCCGGGGTACGAGCCGACGTCGTCGCTGCGGCGCAACAGCAGTACGTCCGTCCCGTTCCGGAGGAAGACCGTGACGACGTGCGTTGGCACAGTCGCCAGTGGTGGCGCCAGCGGCTTCAACGTATTTCCGGGTGGCTGCCGAAGACCGGACATGCGCCGCCTCGCGGTTCTCAGCGACACGCACGTGCCGTCCCGCGAATCCGAGATTCCCGGGTTCGTCGAGCAGGAGGTCGAAGACGCAGACGAGGTCGTCCACGCCGGCGACTTCGACAGCGAGGCCACCTACGAGGCCGTCGAGGACCTCGCAGGCGGCGACCTCGTGGCGGTCCGCGGGAACATGGACCCCGTCTCGCTGGGGCTGCCCGCGGTGGAGACCCTGTGGGTCGACGACCGGGAGTTCGTGGTCGTACACGGCAGCGGGCCGCTGGACGGCTACCAGGACCGCGTCCTGCAGACCGTCCGCGAGGAGCGCGAGAGTGAGGACGCGATCGTCGTCTCGGGGCACACCCACGAGCTCACGGACCACGTCGTCGACGGCGTTCGCCACCTGAACCCGGGGAGTGCGACGGGTGCGGATCCCGCGGCGGAGGCGACGATGCTGGCCGTCGACGTCGACGGCGGCGACGTGGCCGTCTCCGTCCTGCGGGAGTGAGGGTCCGGTACCGCCGGGGCTTTTATCGGGGCCGCCGAAGCGCGGGGTATGCACGCGTTCGCGGTGCCGGAGCTCCCGGAGGTCCGCGCGGGCGACAGCCTCGCGGCCCTCGTCGCGGAGCGCGCCGACCTGGAGGACGGCGACGTGGTCTGTGTCGCGAGCACGGTGGTCTCGAAGGCCGAGGGGCGGACGGCGTCGCTGTCGGACTACCCGGCGGGGCCGCGCGCCCGCGAGATCGCCGACGAGCTGAGCGGGATTACGGGCGAACAGAAGGACCCGCGGTTCGCGCAGGCCGTCCTGGAGGAGTCCGTCGACCTGTTGATGGAGGCCCCGTTCCTGCTGACGGAGACCCCGTTCGGCCACGTCGGCGTGAACGCCGGCATCGACCGGTCGAACACGGGCGGTACGGACCTCCTGTTGCTGCCCGAGCGGCCGACGGAGAGCGCCGAGCGCATCCGCGAGGGGCTGGATTCGGACGTCGCGGTCGTGGTGACCGACACGTCCGGGCGGCCGTTCCGGCACGGGCAGCGCGGCGTCGCGCTCGGCTGGGCGGGGATGCCGGCGTCCCGGGACTGGCGCGGGGAGACGGACCGCGACGGCCACGAACTCGAAGTGACCGTCGAGAGCGTGGTGGACGAGCTCGCGGCGGCGGCGAACCTCGTCTCGGGGGAGGGCGACGGCGGCACGCCCGTGGTCGTCGTGCGGGAGTTCGAGTTCGGCGACCACGACGGCAGCGAACAGCTGTACCGCGAGGTCGACGGGGACTTCGTGCGGCAGGCGCTCCGGGGGTGGGAGTATGCGCGGAGTTGAGCTGACGCCCGAGATTCCCGTCGGGGAGGTCGCCGACCTCGCGTCGCGTGCGGAGGGCGCGGGCTTCGACACGGTGTTCGCGTCGTGTCACTACAACAACCGCGACCCGGTCGTCGCGCTCGACAGAGCGGCGGCAGCAACGGAGGAAGTCCGGCTGGGACCAGGCGTCGCGAACCCCTACGACACCCATCCCGTGAAGCTCGCGTCGCAGGTCGCGACCCTCGACGAGGTGAGCGACGGGCGCGCGGTCCTCGGACTGGGCGCCGGCGACGCGTCGACGCTGCGGAACCTCGGTGTGGAGCGCGACCGGCCGCTCCGGCGGGTACTGGAGGCGATGAAGGTCGCACAGGACCTGTGGGCGGGCGAGCGCGTCGACCACGACGGGACGTTCGTCGCGCGGGACGCCGGGTTGAACTACGAGGTCGGCGAAGTTCCGGTGTACGTGGGCGCGCAGGGCCCGCACATGCTCCGGATGGCGGGCAAGCACGCGGACGGCGTGCTGGTGAACGCGAGCCACGAGCGGGACGTGTCGTGGGCGGCCGACCGCGTCGCGGAGGGCGAGGACGACCGCGTGGTCTCCGGAGACCCGGACGTGGCGGCGTTCGCGTCGGTGTCGATCGCGGAGGACGCGGACGCGGCCGTGGAGGCGGCGCGGCCGCCGGTGGCGTTCATCGCGTCGGGGGCAGCGCCGCCCGTGCTGGAGCGCCACGGCATCGACGCGGAGCGTGCGAGCGACATCGGGGACGCCATCGAGGCGGGCGAGTTCTCGAAAGCGTTCGGACAGGTGACCGAGCGGATGCTGGAGGCGTTCTGCATCGCGGGCGACCCTGGCGACGTCGCCGAGCGGCTGGCGGCGCTCGACGAGCACGTCGACAGCGTGGTCGCGGCGTCGCCGCTCGGGCCGGACAGAGAAGAAGCGGTAGGGCTGCTCGCGGACGCGTTCGACGCCGCGGGCGTCTAGCGCTGGCGGCGCTGGCGCGACGTCGAGGTGTCGGGGACGAGCGATTCGACGACTGCGCCGAACGTGAGCGCGCCGAACCCGCCGGCGCTGAGCGCGACAATCAGGCCGCCCACGGCGACGAGTGCGGCCGAGAGCGGGTCCGTGCTGGCGGCCGTCGCGATGTTCTCCACGAGCGAGACGGCGTTGTCGATGAACCAGACCATGTCCGCACGTCCGCAGGCCGACGCCTTAGATGCTCCGGGACGGTTATGGCGGTGGCGGCCGAACGGCCGGTCGTGTCCGACGACGCCACGCTCGACGCGTTCGCCGGGGATTCCGGGACCGAGCGCGACGATTCGGAGGACGACGCACCGGCCGTCGAGCCCGCGGCGGTGACGAGCTCGTGGGGCGCCGACGGGACCTGCGAGGCCTGCGGCGAGCCCGCGACCCGCCGCTGGCTGGACGACGGAAAACGAGTGTGTGGTGCCTGCAAGCAGTGGTCGTAACCGGTAGCGGGGCGTGTTGACCAGTAGACATACGGTGGCTGCTGCCCTACTGGTCTACGACCGGCGGTTGTGGCCCGTTACCATGAACCATGACTGACGCACACGACACAGGAGCTATCGCCGACTCGCGAGGCGACGCATCGGGGGCGATGTCGGTCGCGGACGCGAGCGACCTCGCGGGCCGCGTCGTCGAGAACATCGAGACAGTCATCGTCGACCAGCGTAACGCCGTCGAGCACGTCCTGACCGCCGTCCTCGGCGGCGGCCACATTCTCTTAGAGGACGTCCCCGGCGTCGGGAAGACGATGCTCGCGCGGTCGGTGGCGCGCTCGTTCGACGGCGACTTCCGGCGCGTGCAGTTCACACCCGACCTGCTGCCGACGGACGTCACGGGCGTGAACGTGTTCAACGAGAAGACCCGGGAGTTCGAGTTCCAGCCCGGGCCCGTGTTCGCGAACGTACTGCTCGCCGACGAGATCAACCGCGCGCCCCCGAAGACCCAGTCGTCGCTGCTGGAGGCGATGGAGGAGACCCAAGTGACCGCGGACGGCGAGACGCGCGAGCTCCCGGACCCGTTCGTGGTGGTCGCGACCCAGAACGCCGTCGAGCGCGACCGCGCGTACGAGCTCCCGGTGGCGGAGCTCGACCGCTTCATGAAGAAGCTCCACCTCGGCTACCCGGGCCGCGAGCAGGAGATCGACGTGCTCGACCGCGCGGTCGGCGGCCACCCCATCGACGACATCGAGGCGGTGGCGTCCGTCGAGGATCTGCGCCGCGCGCGCACCGCGACCGGCGAGGTGGCGGTCGCCCGGCCGGTCAAGGAGTACGTCACGGCGCTGGCGCGGTACACCCGCGACCACGCCGCGCTCGGCGTCAGCCCCCGCGGCTCGATTTCGCTGTTGCGGGCGGCGCAGGGGCGGGCGGTCCTCGACGGCCGCGACTACGTGGTGCCCGACGACGTGCAGACGGAGGCCGAGTCGGTGCTCGCTCACCGCGTCCGCGCGGACGCTGGCGGGACGCTCGGCGGGGAGCCCGCGCGGTCGGTCGTCCAGCGAGCGCTCGACAGCGTCGACCCCGAGTGATGCCGTCGACGTCGCTCACGCGCCGGGGAAAGGCGGTGCTCACGGTCGCCGTCCTCGGGTTCGCGCTCGGGTACGCGTTCGGCGGCCGCAGCCTGAACGCGGTCGTCGTCCCTGCGGCCGCGCTGCTCGGTGCGACCCGGGTGTTCGTCCACTTCGCCCCGGAGCCGACCGTCCGGCGGAACGCACCGTACGAGGCCCACCAGGGCGACCGCCGCACCGTCGAACTGGTCGTCGACGCGTCCCGGCCGTACCCGGCGACGGTTCGCGACCGGCTCGACGACGGGCTGCGCGGCGACAGCGAGCGCCGCACCGAGACGGACGGCCGCACGCTGACGTACGACGTGGGGCTCGCCGAGCGCGGCGTCCACTCGTTCGGACCGTGTTCGGTGCGCGCGACCGACCCGTTCGGCCTCTGGCAGGTCGGCTTCGTCGCGGGGTCCCAGGAGCGAGTGACGGTGTTCCCGCGCGTCCACGAGCTCCGGGACACCGCGGCGCTACTCACCGGATACGTGGGCGTGACTGACGACCGCGAGCGGTTCGCGGGCGTCCGCGAGTACGAGCGCGGCGACCCGCTGCGGGACATCAACTGGAAGGCCTCCGCGAAACACCCCGACAGGCTCGCCGTCACCGAGTACGCGGGCGAGGGCGCCGCCGACCGCGTGACGATCGCGGCGGAGGCGGTCGGGCCGCGCGCCGACTCGGTCGCGGAGGCCGCCGCGAGCGTCGCCGTCCACCTGCTCGACGCCGGAGTCGCGGTGGGCGTAGTGTCGGCGTCCGGGAGCATCGAGCCCGCCCACGGCGACCCGCACCGGCGCCGGCTGCTCGCCGCGCTCGGGACGTTCGACCGCGAACGGCTCCCCCAGCACCGCCGGGACGACGCCGACATCGTGGTGCACGCGCCGGAGAGCGGCGAGCACGTCACCGTGACTGTCGGCGGCACCGACCACCGCTACGGCGAGTTCGCCGGCCGGGACGCCGGCGCGGAGCGAGCGGGCGAGCGTCGTCCCGCGGACAGCGGGGAGGTGGCGGCGTGAGCACCGCGAGCGTCCGAGACGTCGTCGGTCGCAGCGGGCGGAGCGTCTCGCTGTGGGACGCCGCGGCGGCCGCCTGCGTCGCGGTGGTCGTGGCGGCGTACCTCTCGGTGCTGTACGACGTCGTCACAGTCGTCGGCGACGCGCGGCTGTTCGCCGGCGCGGTGCTCGGCGCGGTCGTGCTCGCGGGCGTGCTGCGGGCGCTCCCGTGGCGGTACGCCTTCGGGCTGGCGGCGCTACTGCTCGGGGTCGGCCTCGGGTTCTACCTGCTGGCGGTGCCGCCGACGTACTTCGACGCGATGTCGCCGTCCCGCGTCGCCCGCGACACGCTCGCGCTGCTGACCGGCTACTCCGTGCTGCGGATGCCCGCGGCGGGCGCGTGGTCGACCGCGGTCGCGCCCGCGCCGACGTTCCTCGCGGCGTACCTCGCGTTCCGCGGGCAGTACGCCCGGGCGGCCGGGGTCGCCTCGGCGACGCTGGGGTTCCTCGTGCTGACCGGAGACAGCACGACGACCACGACGCTCGTCGGCGTGCTCGGCGCGGCCGGCGCCGTCGGATTCGCGACGCTCGCCGCGCACGCCGCGAGCGCACGACAGACCCACGCGGTGGCGGTCGTGCTCGCGGTGATGGTCGTCGGGTCCGCGACGGTGACCGCGGTGCCGGGGGGGCAGTCGCCGCTCGTGCCCGAGTCGTCGACGAACCCGGCGGCAACCAGCCTGCTGAGCGAGGACGGCTACGTCGGCGTCGGCGGCAGCCTCGAACTCGACCCGCAGGTCCAGTTCGTCGTGGAGTCCGAGCAGGAGACGTACTACCGGACGGGCGTCTACGACCGCTACACGGGCGACGGCTGGGTCCGGACTGCGGACGTCGAGGACACCGAGGGCGTGCCCGCGACCGGCGACCGGGTGCGCCAGCGGATCACGGCCCAGCGCACGCTCGACGTGCTGCCGTCGGCGGCCGTCCCGCAGTCCGTCAGCGGCGTCGACGCCGAGGTGACCGACGCCGGCCTGCTGATGGACGGCCCGACGCTGCGGGAGGGCGACAGCTACACCGTCGAGAGCCAGCGGCCGGTCGACGACGACGCGGCCCTCGCGGGCGAGACCGGGGCGGTCCCCGACCGCATCGCGGCGACGTACCTCCAGCTACCGGACAGCACGGACGACCGCGTGGTCGAGCTCGCGGGCTCGCTGACGGAGGGGACGGACTCGAACTACGAGCGGGCGACGGCCGTCGAGCGCTGGCTGGAGGCGAACAAGGAGTACTCGCTGGACGCGCCGCGGCCCGACGGCGACCTCGTCACGGAGTTCGTGCTCGGGGACGCGCCCGGCTACTGCACGTACTACGCGAGCGCGATGGTCGTGATGCTGCGCTCGCAGGGCGTGCCCGCGCGCTTCGTCACGGGCTACACGCCCGGCCAGCAGGTCGCCGACGACGAGTGGGTGGTGCGGGGACTTGACTCCCACGCGTGGGTGGAGGTGTACGTCCCGAACCAGGGGTGGGTGCAGTTCGACCCGACGCCGAGCGACAACCGCGAGTCGGCGGAAGCGGATCGCGTCTCGGAGGCCCGCGAGAGCGGCGTCGAGGACGTCGACGCCGCGGGCAGCGAGTCCGTGTCGTGGACGCCGCCGAACGGGACGACCACGTCGACCGCGCCCGGCGACGCGGGGCCGAGCACGGACGGACAACCGGTGCCGGCCGACCGAGACGCCTACGGTGCCGACCGCTTCGACGGAGCGGACGCCGTGAACGTGACCGCGCCGGCCGTGCCAGGTGCTCCGGGCGCTCCGGGTGCGAGCGGTGACGACGGGAGCAGCGGGTCGTCGCTCCCGCCGCTGTCGACGCTCGCCGTCTGGGCGGTGCTCGCCGTCGGCGCGCTCGCCGGCGCGCGGTACACGGGGCTGGGCGGCCGGGCGTACCGGGCGGTGTGGCTGCGGTGGCTGCCCCGGGGCGGGCCCGACCGAGAGATCGAGGGCGCGTTCGAGCGCGTGGAGTACGTCCTCGAACGCCAGTACCGCGAGCGGGCGAACGGAGAGACGGTCCGGGAGTTCCTCGCGGACGTGCGCGCCGACGACCGCGCGCGGCGGGTGGCGGCCCTCCGGGAGCGGGCGCGGTACGCGGGCCGCGCCGACGCCGACGACGCCGCCGAGGCGAAGCGGCTCGCGCGGTCGCTGGCAGGCGAATACAGCCGCCTGCCCGGTCCCCGGCGATAGTGTTTAATAGGCGGATTTCGTACGCACACCTGTAATGTCGGAAGTCTGCTCGACGTGCGGGTTGCCCGAGGAACTCTGCGTCTGCGAGGACGTCGCCAAAGAGTCCCAGCAAATCGAAATCCGCATCGACGAGCGCCGCTACGGGAAGGAGGTTACCGTCATCGAAGGATTCGACCCGAACGACGTCGACCTGGACAGCCTGTCGTCGGACCTCAAGTCGAAGTTCGCGTGCGGCGGCACGGTCGAGGACGGCGAAATCGAACTCCAGGGCAACCACTCGGGGCGCGTGGAGGACTTCCTCCGCGACAAGGGCTTCAACGTCGCCTAACCCGCGCGTCGACCGCGTCCCCCACGCTGTTACTAACGCTCCAGCCGTCCGGATAGCCAGCGCTGCCGTGCGGACTGCGTGCGGCCGCAGAACGCGCCTGCGTCAGAACGGGGCGTCGGTCGCCGACTCCGTGTCCGGACCCTCGTCGTCGCGCTCGCTGGCCTCGATTTCGCCCTCCCAGCCGGTGATGCCCTCCGCGAGGCTCTCGACGCGGGCGTCCTCGGCGAGGCCCTCGTAGGACTGCACGAGCCGAGCGGCCTGCACGCTCGCCTGCCCGTGCGGGCAGACGGTGACGACGCGCTCGGCGCCGTCGAGGCGGTCGACGGACTGCGGGAGCTCGGAGAACGGGATGTTCTCGCTGCCCGGAATGTGTCCGCGGTCGAACGCCGCCGGCTGGCGGATGTCGACGACGCGGACGTCCTCGCCCGCCGCGAGGAGTGCTTCGAGTTCGTCAACGGAGATCTCGCCGTCCATGTGCCGAGACTGGGTCCGCGCGGAGTTACGGTTTGCGGTCGGGACAACCCGTCTCCGGCGCTCAGAGGTAGCCGTCGGCCTGCGCGAGCAGTAGTCCCTCGATGGTGGCGTCGTTCGCGGGCGGCGAGCGCGCGACCGACAGCGCGTCCTCGACCGGCACGCGCTCGACGGAGAGGAACTCGTTGTCGTCGAGGTCCCGCCCCACCTCCGTCAGCCCCTCCGCGAAGACGATGCCGCGCTGGTGGCGCAACACCCCGGTCGCCGTCCAGAACGACTCCACGAAGTGGACGTCGTCGGCCTCGTAGCCCGTCTCCTCGCGGAGTTCGCGGCGGCCCGCCGACACGTAGGACTCGCGGTCCGGAGTGGGGGCGACGTCGGCCGTGGATTCGTCCTGCTCGGGGGTCGCGTCGCTCACGGATCGCGGTGCTCGCCGTTCGCCGTTCCGTGCTTTCCCTTCGGTCGAGCACGCGCTCCCCGCTCGCCGTTCCGAGGCCTCCCGCTGGTCGGCCTCGCGCTCCACGATTCCCGCCACGAGTTCCATGCACTGCTCGCGAATCGTCGGCCGGTACTGGTCGACGAACAGCACGTCCCCGTCGTCGACGGCGACGACGACGACCGCGGGCGGGAGCTCCGCCCAGTAGTAGTCCTTCCGCGAGCCGTCGGGCTGCTCGACGCGGTCGTAGCCGCCCGCGTACCAGCCGGTCTCGTACTCCGTCTCGGACGCGACGACTGGCCAGTCGTGGTCGCTCATGGGCGGCCGTACGCGCCCCCGCACAAAGCCTCCCGGGGACTGCGAGTGCCGGGAACAGCCTTATCCCTCGGAAGGGCGGACGAATGCACGTAATGAGCGGGGGAGAACTCTCGAAGACGGCCGGCCGCTACCTCAGCGCCATCCTGCTGGTGTCCGCCCGAGAGGAGCGGCCCGCGAAGACCGGCGAGGTCGCCGACCGCCTCGACGTCGACCCCGCGACGGTCACCGAGCGCCTCGCGGACTTCGCGGAGCGCGGGCTCGTCGACTACGAGCGCTACCAGGGCGCCACGCTCACCGACGACGGCGAGGCCGTCACGCGCGAGCTGATGTGGAAGCGCTGTCTCGTCGAGAACTTCGCGAGCGACGATCTCGGCGTGGCGGACGCCGACGCGGAGTCCATCGGCGAGGCGCTCTCCGAGGACGCGGCGCTCGCGCTCAAGCGCCACATCGACCACCCGTGCACGGGCCAGTGTTCGGCGCCCCACGCGGACTTCGCGGAGTGCTGCCCGGACTACCAGCTCTCCCAGTAGTCAGAGCACGGGCTCGTAGAACTCGCTGAACGCGATGCGTCGCAGCGTCGCGACCGCGGCCGCCGGCTCGTTCTGGAACGTCGTCGCGACGAGCGCGTCCGCGAACGGCACGTAGTGCCACGCCGCGCGGTCGACCTCCGGACTCCCGTTCTCGTGGACCTCGGCGTCCGGGTAGTCGGCCTTCGCGGCCTCGAACTCATCGTAGTCGCCGACTGCCACCTGCAGGAGCGAAGCGAACATGGCCTCGCGGGCGGCGCCCACGACGCCGCCGGTGACGCGCTCGTCGTACTCTTCCTCGGAGAACTCCATCGCGCGAGCGACCTCGCGAGTGACGGTCTGTGCGGCCGGCCCGACCTCCTCGAAGCGCTCGCGGACCTCGGCTTCGGTCCCGGGCGCGAGCACGCCACGCGTCTCGGTCATAGCGGCGAGTGGTCGTCAACGCCTTACTCGGTTTCGGAGTCGTCCTCGTCGGGGTTCGCGAGCGAGGACTCCCGGAGCTGCTCGGTGAGCTCCTGGGCCTCGTCGAGAATCGCGGCGGCCTCCCCGGAGAGGTCGGCGTTCCCCGTGCGCTCGACGGCGGGCATCTCGTGGCCGTGCTCCTCGGTCACGGTCTCCGTCTCCGTCTCGGTCGCGTGCGGGGTGACGTCGGGCGCCAGCGACTCGGGGTCGCGGTCCTCCCAGTCCGGCACCGTCTCGTCCAGCCACGACTCGTGGTCGCCGCCCCGCACCAGCGCCGTGAACGCGAGGTGGTTCGCGAGGTGCTCGCCGTCCGCCTCCTCGACGCCGCAGACCGGACACTCGTAGCCCATGCCCGGATAATGGAGCTACCGCCTAAAACGCGTCACGGTCCTCGAGGTTCGCGACCAGCACGTACGCGTCCTCGCCGTCCGTGTAGTACTGGGGGAGCGTGCGCAGGTACTCGAAGCCGAACTCCTCGTAGAGCCCCATCGCGGTGTCGTTGCTCCGCCGGACTTCGAGTTTCACGCTGCGCGCGCCCTCCCGGGACAGCGCCGCCAGCGCCGCCGCCAGCAGCGCCGACCCGATGCCCTCGCCGCGGCTGTCCGGCCGGACCGCGATGTCCTTGACGTGGCCGAGCGGCCGCGGGTGGTTCGGGATCGTGTCCGCGACCACGTACCCCGTGATTTCGCCGTCCGCCGCGACGGGGCCGCCGGTCTCGCTGACGAGGAACGTCGGCGACCCGACCTGCTGTTCGAACGCCGAGTACGGCCACGGGTGGTCGAACACCTCCTTCTCGATGCCGAACACGTCCAGCAGGTCCGCGCGGGTCGCCTGCCGGATGGCGGTGTCGGCCGACGGCGGCGCGGGAACGGTCACGTCACCGCCTACGAGAAACGGGGATAAAGGGCCTGCGGCCCCGGAGCACAGCGCCGTCGCTGTCGAGGCGCTGAAAGAACGGAGAGAAGGTGGAGAGTTAGTCGTCGGCGGAGCTCGTGGCGCCGCTGTCGCCGTGGCGCTGCTTCGTGAGCGAGAGCTTCCCGCCGGCCGCGAGCGTGCGGCGCTCGCGCTCGGACGCGTCGAGGTAGGCGGTCGCCTCCCAGTCGTCGTTCACGCGGATGGTGAACTCCTCCTGGCCGGACTCGACGCCCGCGCGGGCGTCGTCGACGATTTCGACGTCGTCGCCCTGCTCGATGCGCTCGTAGGTGTCCTCGTCGATGGTGAGCGGAATCAGGCCGAAGTTGAACAGGTTGGCCTTGTGGATGCGGGCGAAGCTCTGAGCGAGCACCGCCTCGACGCCGAGGAACATCGGGCACATCGCCGCGTGTTCGCGGGACGACCCCTGGCCGTAGTTCTCGCCGGCGACGAGCACGCCGTGATCGGACGCCTTCGCGCGCTCGGCGAACGTGTCGTCGATGCGCGAGAGGGTGAACTCCGAGAGCCGCTCGATGTTCGAGCGGAACTTCAGGATGTCGGAGGTCGCCGGGATGATGTGGTCGGTCGTGATGTTGTCGCCCATCTTCAGGAGCGTCTCGCCGGAGATGGTCTCGTCGATGGGTTCCTTGACCGGCACGCTCGAGATGTTCGGGCCCTTGATGAGCTCGTCGTCGATGGCCTCGTCGGGCGTGATGATGTCCGGGTCGTCGGCGCCGTAGCCCGCGGAGTACTTGTCCGCGAGCTCGAAGCCGGGCGCCTCGAGGTCGCCGAGTTCGTCGGCGAGGTCGCGCGGGTCGATGATTTCGCCCGTGAGGGCGGCCGCCGCCGCGACTTCCGGCGAGCAGAGGTAGACGGAGTCGTCCTCGATGCCGGAGCGGCCCTCGAAGTTCCGGTTGAACGTCCGCAGCGAGACGGAATCGCTGGCCGGAACGTGGCCGATGCCGATGCAGGCGCCGCAGGTGGACTCGGAGAAGTTGACGCCGGCCGCCATCATCTCGGCGGTCCAGCCCTCGCGGGCGAGCATCTCGGAGGCCTGCTTGGAGCCGGGCGCGACGATCATCTCGGTGCCGGCGTTGATCTGCCGACCCTCGAGCATCTTCGCGGCCGGGAGGATGTCCTCGTAGCCGCCGTTCGTACAGGAACCGACGATGACCTGTTCGACCTGCTCGCCCGCGACCTCGCGGACGGGCACGACCTCGTCGGGCATCGACGGCTTCGAGATGAGCGGTTCGAGGTCCGAGAGGTCGACGACGATCTCGTCGGCGTACTCGGCGTCCTCGTCGGGTTCGAGCTCGACGAACTCGTCCTCGCGGTCGAACTGGGCGAGCCACTCCTCGGTCTTCTCGTCGGTCGGGAAGATGGAGGAGGTGGCGCCCAGTTCGGTGCCCATGTTCGTGATGGTGGTGCGCTCGGGGACCGAGAGCGTCTCCACGCCCGGACCCGTGTATTCGAGCACCTTGCCGACGCCGCCCTTCACGGAGAGGCGACGGAGGAGCTCGAGGATGACGTCCTTGGCGGTCGCCCACTCGGGGAGCTCGCCTTCGAGGCGGACGTTGACGACTTCCGGCATCTCGACGTGGTAGGCGCCGCCGCCCATCGCCACGGCGATGTCGATGCCGCCCGCGCCGATGGCCAGCTGGCCGAGCCCGCCGGGGGTCGGCGTGTGGCTGTCGGAGCCGAGGAGCGTCTTGCCGGGTGCGGCGAAGTTCTCCTTGTGGACGTTGTGGCAGATGCCGTTCCCGGGCCGGGAGAAGTACGCGCCGTACGTGCCGGCCGCAGAGCGCAGGAAGCGGTGGTCGTCCGTGTTCTTGAAGTCGAACTGATAGGTCTGGTGGTCGCAGTACTGGGCCGCGAGCTCGGTCTGGACTTCGTCCATCTCGAGGGCCTCGAACTGCAGCCAGACCATCGTCCCAGTGGTGTCCTGGGAGAGCGTCTGGTCGATCTCGATCCCGATTTCCTCACCGGGCTCGAGTTCGCCCTCGACGAGGTGGTCGTCGAGGATTTTTTCCGTAATCGTCTGTCCCATAGCGTCCGAAGATGCACCTTCGACGATTATAAATCCCGCGTGTTTCAGGAATGCCCAATTCTCCTAATACGCGGCCTAATACCTAATTTGGGTCGTGTGAACGGGACGCAATGTCGGGGTGTCGCGGGGGCCGAGGGACGGGTCCGTCACTCGTACCCGGTGGTCGCGAGCGTGTCGCCGCCGCTCCCGGAGTAGGAGTCGACTAGCGCGTGCGAGTCCGCGGGCGTGTCCGGCGGCGGAACGGGCCCGCGAGCGCGGAACCGACAGACCGTTACCGGGCGAGCGCGACGCCCCACGCGATGTACCAGAGCGGGGCGTTCGTCGCCGAACACGTCGAACCGGTCGCCGAGGAGCAGGTCCAGCCGAACGGCGTCGACCTCACCGTCGAGGCCGTCCTCGAACAGCGCGAGCGCGGACGCATCGGGCGGGAGGGCAAGACCATCGGCGACCGCCAGCCGGTCCAGCCCGACGCCCGCGACGACGCGGAGACGTTCTCCCTGCCGGCTGGCGGCTACATCCTCCAGTACGCCGAGACCATCTCCATCCCCGAGGACCACGTCGGCTTCCTCTACCCGCGGTCGTCGCTGATGCGCAACTCCTGCATGCTCAACACCGCCGTCTGGGACGCCGGCTACACGGGGAAGGGCGAGGGACTACTGCAGGTCCACCACGACGTCGAACTCGAACGCGGCGCGCGCGTCGCCCAGCTCGTGTTCGCCGAGGCCGAGCACGCCGACACCTACGACGGCAGCTACCAGGGCGAGCGCGTCGAGTAGCCCCACGGGGCCCCCACTTTTGGTGTCCGCCCGCGAGCACTCGGGCATGCACTGGCTGCGAGCGGTCGCCGTCGGGGTCAGCGCCGCCGGGCTCGCGGGCTACGTCGCCGGCGTCGCCGCCCCGTACCCGGGACGCGCGTTCAGCATCACCGCGCTCATCGTCGGCATCACGCTGTTGAGCATCACGACCGGGGGTGCCGCGGCGTGACCGTCGACTGCGTGGTGTACGCGGCCGACGGGTACGCGGAGTGGACCGACGCCGCCGCGGCGCGGGACGCCGACGGCACGACGTGGGTGCGCGTCACCGACCCGACGGCCGAGGAGTTAGACGACGTCGCGGACGCCTACGACATCCACCCGCTCGAAGTCGAGGACGTGCTCGGGGGCGTCCGCCCGAAGGTCGAGGAGTTCGACGGGCACACGTTCGTACTCGTGAAGGCGGCGACGCTGCGCCGCGGCGACGTCGCGTTCGCCGACGAACTCCGCGTCGAGCAGGCGGGACTGTTCGTCGGCGACGACTGGCTCGTGACCGTCGAGCCCGAGCGCGTCGACGCCCTCGACGCCGTCTGGGAGCGCGTCCACCGCGAGGAGCCGCGGCTCGCCTCGCGCGGCCCGGCCTTCACCGCGTACCGGTGTCTGGACGGCATCGTCGACGACTACTTCGCGATTCTGGACGACATCGAGGACGACATCGAGGCCGTCGAGGACGAGGTCGTCGACGCCGCCGGCGACGACGTCCTCGAACGCATCAACGACCTCCGCCGCGACCTGCTGTCCGTGCGGCGGCTGCTGTGGCCGACCCGGGAGGCCGTCGGCGTGCTCGCGCGCGGCGACCCCGAGCAGATCGGCGCGGACGCCGAGAAGTACTACCGCGACGTCTACGACCACCTCGTCCAGCTCGTCGACCTCGTGGAGACGTACCGCGACCTGACGGGCGGCGCCCGGGACATCTACCTGAACGCGCTGTCGATGTCGACCAACGACGCGATGAAGAAGCTCACCGTCGTGGCCACCATCATCCTCCCGCTGACGTTCGTCGCGGGCGTCTACGGCATGAACTTCGAGTACATGCCCGAGCTCGCGTGGCCGTACAGCTACCCCGCAGTAATGATTGGAATGGGCGCGATGGCGCTGATACTTGTGGCGTACTTCCGCCGCGAGGACTGGCTCTAGACCTCGCGGACGTCTCCGAACAGCTCGCCGAACGTCGCCGCGACGTGCGGCGGGTGGCCAGCGGTGTCGAGGCCGGCGACGAGCCGGGCGTCGTTGGCGGCCGCACACGACTGCAGCGCGTGTAGGAACCGGAACGCCGCCTCCGCGGACACACACTCGAGTAACGGCGAGACGTCGTCGACGTACACCGTCGTTTCGCCGTCCCACACGGACAGGTAGTTGTTGACGAGTGTGCCGACGGCGGCGGCGTCGCCGACGTCCGGGACCGTCTCCACCGCACCCGCCATCGTCGCCACGGCGTCCGGGTCGGCGTTCGGGCTGGCCGCCTCGGCGGCCGTCCGCGAGTGCTCCCCGACACTCACGACGGCGACGCGGTCCGGTCCGGGCTGGACGCCCGCCAGCCACGCTTCGGCTGTGGTGTCGTAGGCGACTCCGAGCACGTTCGACGCCGGTTCGACGGCCGCGTCTGCGGGCGTGACGGCTGTTCCGGTGACGAGAACGTGGTCCGTGTCGCCGTGTCCCCCCTCCCTTCGCATTAGTACTCGTTCTGTCATCTTATTCCACCAACATAAACGTTGACGTGTGTTCTCGCGAGTGACAGCTCTGCAGCGAACGCCCCCGACCACCACCACACTTTTCTCCGCCGCGTACCCCTTCGCTGTATGCGGCTCAAGGAGTCACTGAAGAGCAGCTTTCTGGCGGGCGTGGTACTCGTCGCGCCGCTGCTCGCGACGCTCGTCATCCTCCGCTTCGTCTCCGACCTGCTGGCCGGCCAGCTACAGCCCATCGTCGAGAGCACGCGGCTCGCGACGTACACCGCGAACAACGAACTGCTCGCGCAGCTCGTCGCCGCCGTGGTGTTGCTGGTCTCGGTCACCCTACTGGGCGCGTTCGCGAAGCGCCCGCTCGGCCAGCACGTCTTCGGCCGGACCGGCCGGCTCGTCAACTTCGTTCCCGTGTTCCGCACCATCTACGGGAGCATCAAGCAGATGGCGAACTCCGTCTCCTCGCGGAGCTCGGACTTCGAGTCCGCGGTGTACGTCGAGTACGAGCGCGACGGGCTCTACCGGCTCGGCCTGAAGACCGGGAACAGCCCGAGCGACGTCGAGGACGTCGCGGGCGAGCCCGCGCACAACGTGTTCGTCCCCGGCAGCCCGAACCCCACGCAGGGCGCGCTGTTGCTCGTGCCGGAGAGCCGCGTCTACGACGCGGACCTGAGCGTGCGCGCGGCCATCCGCATCCTGATGACCACGGGGATGGCGGACGGCTCCGGCAACGGCGACGCGGTCCTCGAATTCGACGACAGCGGGCTGCCGCCTGTCGGCGCCGACTACGGCAGCGAGGACGGTACGTAGCGGCGCAACGCTAATGCCACAGTAGTAGTCAAGTCGAAGTCGGAACATGTCGGTCTCGAATTCGGGACTCACGTCGCTGGACGTCGAAGCCATGCGAGCCGCCGCCGAGGACGCCGTCGACGGTACCCTGCGGTCGTTCGTCGAGTTCACCGACGAGGAGTTCAGGCCCGTCTACGTCGACGACGTCACGCGCTCGTTCTACGACGACGAGGCGCACATGCTCGAACACTTCGAGGAGATCCACTCCTACGTCCACATCGACTTCACCGAGACCGACTTCTTCACGGACGGGCTGTTCCCGCTCGCCAGCGACGTCCGCTACCACGCGACCAGCCTCGACGTGTTCACGCTCGTCCGCGTCTACTTCGGCGACGAGGGCGTCTTCGTCGCGCTCGACCACGAGGACCCCGTCGAGCCGGTGGTGACCGCGATCGAGGCGGTCCACGACGAGGCGGCCTGAGTCGGGTCGGACCTCGTACGGTAGGGACGTGAACTAACCCTCGTCCGGGATACGGTACTGGTACGTGCGGTCGCACGTGATTTCATGCCAGGGTACAACAACCGCTCGATGAACGAGACGGGCGCCGACGGGAACACTGTAACTGCGACCCGAGACCCGGACGAGTCGGCCGTCCGAACGGTCGTCGAAGCCGTCGCGGAGGCGACGGGCGACGACCCACTCAGCATGCAACCGCTCTACGACGTCGTCGACACCGAGGCCCTCGACACCGTGTTCGAGCCGTCCGGCGGCCGCGCCGGGCCGTCCGGCCGCGTCTCCTTCCGCTTCAACGGCTGCGACGTGACGGTCCACGCGGACGGCCGCACGGTCGTCTCCCCCGTAGACGGCTCGTAGTCGCCCCCCGGGCGGCGCTCTAGAAGTCGAATCCGCGGCCGCCGACGAACACCGTGAGGAGGTTGTGTTCGGCGGCCCGGATGTGCTCGGCGAACGTCGCCGAGCTGATGCCGAGTTCCGCCGCGACGTCCTCGCCGGTCGCCTCGCGCGGCCAGTCGTAGTACCCGACCTCGAAGGCGGTTTCGAGGACCTCGCGCTGCCTGTCGGTCAGCAGCGACTGCAGCATCTGGTAGACCGCCGAGCGCGAGGCGAGCGGCTGGACGGCGTCCGTCTCGCGCTTGGAGACGAGCTCGGCGTCGGGGTGCTCGTCGAGGAACGTGCCGACGACGTCGGCCGCGTCGCGGGATTCGGGGATCGCTGCGACGATGCGGCCGTCGCCGTCGTCGCCGCGCACCGTGCTCGGGAGCGCGCCGAGCTCCGCGAGCCGGCGGGCCGGACAGCCGCCGGAGACGACGAACTCGAACAGCCGGCTGTGCTCGTACTCCGCGAGGAGGGTCACGTCGACGGCGTCGGTGTCCGCCATCACTTCGGCGACGTGTTCCGGTTCCGCGCCCGTGACGTTGAAGAACTCCGCGTACTGGCCGCCCGAGCGAGGAACCATCTCCGCGAGTTCGAGCGTGCAGTCGCCCGACTCGCTGAGTTCCACGAACGGGTACGCCGGGTCCTGGAGGGCGAATTCGACCTCGCAGATGGCGTCCGCCCGCTCGATTGACCGGCTTTCTGTCATGTGGTATCGTCTCCCAGTATTCGGCGTTGGCTGATGAATCTACTGGCAGTGATGGCCGACGCGCGCCGACAGCGTGGGGTCGAACGGGGTGGCGTCCGCGGCGGGGCAGCGCACAACGGGGCTCGCGCGAGCGCGCCGGACCGCAGCGGCTAGTGCCGCGTGACGAGACCCGTGTCGGGGTCGTAGTCGACCACGTCGAACGAGGCCAGCTTCGGGAGGTGAGAGTGGTGGAGGGTGAGTTCGATGCGCTCGACGGCCGCCTCGTCGCCGGGGTCGCGGCCGTCCTCGCGGGCGGCAATCGCGGTCGCCAGCGCCGACAGCTCGACGGGCGCCGACCGTTCGGCGAGGACGTCGACGGCGACGCGGCGGCGCTCGGACTGGAGGAGGCGGTGGCGTTCGGTGTCGGTCAGGTCGTCGGTGCTCGGGCTCGTCGCCGTGACGGTGGGGGTTGTCTGAGACATGGTTAGTTGGTCGGGCACTGCTGTACTTCCTGGAACGCACCACGTCACCCTAAGACCGTCCTAGAACTGATGAGGGTCGTTTGGCCGAGCGTTTCGAGCCGGTGCGGGCAACGTGACGAGGAGTGGCGACGAGGTTGTTACACGTTGCAGACGCCGTTACGACGCGAGTAGACCGCGCGTTCGTTTCCATCGACGGAACGTTGAGAAGGCGCGAGCGCGAACCGGGAGTATGGAACAGCGACCGTTGACGGAGAGTCTCCGGGAGACGCTGACGGTCTTCGAGGGGTCAGCGGAGCCGCGGACGACCCCGGAGGTCGCCGAGCACCTCGGCCTCGGGCGGCGGACGACGTACGCCCGCCTCGAACGACTGGTCGAGGCCGACCGCCTGGAGACGAAGAAAGTCGGCGCGAACGCCCGTGTCTGGTGGCGGACCATCGCCGGAGCGGGCGCGCCCGAGGACGAACAGTGGGAACAACGGTTCCGGTCGCTGGTGGACGCGACCGAGGAGTACGCCATCTTCATGCTCGACGACGAGGGGTACGTCCAGACGTGGAACCCCGGCGCCGAGCGCATCAAGGGCTACGGCGAGGACGAAATCGTCGGCGAGCACTTCTCGGCGTTCTACACGGACGAGGACCGCGAGCAGGACGTCCCCGAGCGGAATCTGGAGCGGGCCGCCGAGGAGGGGTCGGTACAGGACGAGGGCTGGCGCGTCCGCGCTGACGGCTCGACGTTCTGGGCGAACGTCACCATCACCGCCATCCGCGACGACGACGGCGACCTCGTCGGGTTCGCGAAGGTCACCCGCGACATGACCGACCGCCGCGAGTACGAACGAGAGCTCGAAGAGGAGCAAGCGTTCGTCGAGAGCCTCCTGGACACCCAGCTCGACGTGATGTACGCCTTCGACACGGACGCGACGTTGCTGCGGTGGAACGACCGCTTCAGGGAGGTCACCGGCTACACCGACGAGGAGCTAGCGTCGATGGAGGCCAGCGACTTCGTCGCCGAGCGCGCGCGCGAGGAGACCGCCGAGGACATCCAGACGGTCGTCGAGGACCGCGAGCGGGTGACGGTAGAGTTACCGCTGGTGACCAAGGACGGCGAAGAGATTCCCTACGAGTTCAGGGGCGGCCCGATCGTCGACGAGAGCGACGACGTCATCGGCTTCACGGGCATCGGTCGGGACGTCAGCGAGCGGAAGGCCCGCGAGCAGCGTCTCGAACGCCAGCGCGACGACCTCCGGCACGAGCTGGACGACGTGTTCACGCGCATCGACGAGGCGTTCTTCGCGCTCGACGAGGAGTGGCGCGTCACGTACGTCAACGACCGCGCCGCCGAGCTGGTCGGGCGGCCCGTCGGGGAGCTCCTCCAGTCACGGGTCTGGGACGCACTCCCGGAGGTCGCCGAGGGCGAGCCGCGGGAGCTGACCGAGCGCGCGCTCGCGAGCCAGGAGTCCGTGGAGTTCGAGTTCTACTCGGAGATACTCGGCAGGTGGGTGGAGATCAGGGAGTACCCCTCGGAGACCGGCCTGTCGGTGTACGTCCGGGACATCACCGACCGGAAGGAGCGCGAGCGCACGCTCGAACAGTACCGGACGGTCACCGAGACGGCCTCGGACGCCGTCGTCACCATCGGCGAGGACGACTGCATCCGGAGCGTGAACCCGGCGGTGGAGGACGTGTTCGGCTACGAGCCCGAGGACCTGGTCGGCGAGCCGCTCACGACGCTCATGCCCGACCGGCTCGCGGACGCCCACCGCGAGGGCATCACGCGGTACATGGAGACCGGCGAGCGCAGGCTCGACTGGGACCACGTGGAGCTGCCCGGCGTCACCGCCGACGGCGACGAGGTCCCGCTGTCGGTCTCGTTCAGCGAGTACGAGCACGCCGGCGAGCGCTACTTCACGGGCATCATCCGGGACGTCACGGAGCGAAAGGAACGCGAACGGGAGCTCCGCCGGCGCGAGCAGCGCTTCGAGACGGTCGCCGAGCACTTCCCGAACGGTGCAGTCGCGCTCGTCGATCGGGACCTCCACTACACCACGTTCGGCGGGACGCCCGAGGGGCACACCGACAAGACCCGAGAGGACTTCGAGGGCGGCTACCTCCCGGACGTGCTGTCCGAGGAGCTCGCCGACGTGGTCGTGCCGGGGTACGAGGCGGCGCTGGACGGCGAGCCCTCGGAGTTCGCGGACTCCGTCGGCGACCGCGTCTACCAGTTCCACTTCGTTCCGGTCCGCGACGAGAACGGCGACGTGTTCGCGGCGATGGGGATGTCCCAGGACGTCACCGAGCGCGTGGAGAACGAGCGCGAGCTCGAGAATCGGGTGCGCCAGCAGGAGGCGGTGGCCGAAATCGGGCGGAAGGCGCTCGGCGGCGTGGAACTGGACGACCTGTTCGCGGAAGCCGCCGAGCTCGTCACCGAGACGCTGGACACGGACTACTGCAAGGTGATGGACCTCGACGAAGCCAGCGAAGAGCTACTGCTCCGGCAGGGCGTCGGCTGGCAGGACGACATCGTCGGGGAAGCGACCGTGTCGGCGGTCGAAGCCGACTCGCAGGCCGCGTACACGCTGGAGACCGAGGAGCCAGTCATCGTCGAGGACCTCGACACGGAGCCGCGGTTCAGCGGTCCCGACCTGCTGGGGAACCACGACGTCGAGAGCGGCATCAGCACTATCATCGGACCCACGGACGACCCCTGGGGAATTCTGGGCACCCACGACACGGACCGGGGGGAGTTCGCCGACCACGACGCGACGTTCGTCCAGGCTATCGCGAACGTCCTCGCGGCCGCGATCGAACAGCACGACTACGAGCAGGAGCTGGTCCACCAGCGCGAGCAGCTGGCGGCGTTGAACAGCCTCAACGAGGTCGTTCGGGACATCACGGGCGCGGTCATCGAACAGTCCACGCGCGAGGAGATCGAGGAAACCGTCTGCGAGCGCCTCGCCGCCACCGACTCCTACCAGTTCGCGTGGATCGGCGACGTCGACACCAACACGCAGACCGTGAACCTCCGGGCGGAGGCCGGCGTGGAGGATTACCTCGACGACGTCACCATCTCGGTGGACCCAGCCGACGAACGCAGCGAGGGCCCCACCGGCCGCGCGCTCCGCACCGGCGAGGTCGACGTCACGAACGACGTCCGCACGGAAGGCCGCCACGGCCCCTGGGAGTCGGCCGTCGAGGAGTACGACTTCCGGTCGTCGGCCGCGATTCCCGTCGTCCACGAGGGGACGACGTACGGCGTGTTGAACGTCTACGCCGCGCGCCCCGACGCGTTCACGGGGGCCGAGCTGGACGTGATCACGCAGCTCGGCGAGATCGTCGGGCACAGCATCGCGGCGACCGAGCGCAAGCGCGCGCTGATGAGCGACGAGCTCGTCGAACTCGACTTCCAGATCGAGGACGTGTTCGCGGCGTTCGGCGCCTCCGAGAGCTCGAACGGAACGATCACCCTCGACGACACCGTCGCCGTCGGCGGCGGGGAGTTCCTCGTCTACGGAACGGCCACCCCGGACGCCGTAGACACACTTCACGCGCTCGTCGACGCGGTCCCGTACTGGGATGACGTCGCCGTCGAGACGGACGACGAGGACCCGGCGACCTTCGAGCTCCGGACGACCGACCCGCCGGTGCTCTCAGTGGTGGCGTCCTTGGGCGGCTACATCGACAACGCGGTCATCGAGGACGCCGACCTGCGGCTGACGATTCACCTGGCGCCGACCGCCGACGTCCGCCGGGTCATCGACGCCGTCGAGGACGCCTACCCCGACGCCGAGATGCTCCGGCGCCGGCAGATGAGCCGCGAGCGGGGCGGCTCCGAGCGCGCCCAGCGCGCGCTCTCGGAGCTCACCGACCGCCAGCGCACCGCCCTCGAAGTCGCCCACCACGCGGGCTTCTTCGAGTGGCCGCGGGAGGCGACCGGCGAGGAGGTCGCGGAGTCGATCGGCGTCGCGCCACCGACGTTCCACCAGCACCTCCGGAAGGCCGAGCGGAAGATCTTCGACGCGGTGTTCGCCTCGCCGGCCTGACCCCGCAGGGGCCGCCGACGCTAACCGCATCCGTCACGAGCCGACGTACGACGCCGCCGACCCCACAGGCCGGCAGGGGGACGGCGGTGAGGGAGTCGTCAGCCTCGCCGCGTTCGAGCGGACGTGGGACGAACTCGAGGTCGCGTCCGTCTCGGGCCGCCGCAGCACGCAGTAGCCGGACGGACGCTACGTCGACTGGTCGGCGTCCGCGAGCGCGAACTGTTCGACGGCCTGAGCGTGTTCGGCGAGGGTGACGATGTCCCGGTCCTGGTCGTAGGCGACGACGTCGGCGTCAGTGAGTTTGGGGACGTGAACGTGCCACAGCGAGAGGTAGACCTGCAAGACCGCGTCCTCGGGAACCTGGGGGAGCGGGGCGTCGTGTTCGCGGAGCGCGACCTCGTCGGCGAGGTCCGGCAGCGACAGCGACTCGTGCTCGCGGAGCACCGAGAGCACGTACCGCCGCCGCTCGCTCGCGAGGAGGGCGTAGACGTCGTCGCGGGGGAGCGAGTCAGTGCGTTCCGTCGCGTCCCCCTCCTGATTGCTCATACGTCCCCGAGGCGAGTGACGAGCAAACACCCCGTGCTTTGATTTCGAGGGTCCTTACGTGGGGGCGGCGTCACTCCTCGTGCTCCGAGTCCGTCGAGACCGCGAGCGTGTTCCGCGTGAGGTTCCGGGTCGCCCGGCGCAGCCGTTGAGAGACGGCGTTCGTCGAGATATCCAGTTCCGCGGCGAGGTCGCTTCCCGCCGCCTCGCGGGGCACGTCGAAGTAGCCGGCTTCGAGGGCCGCGACGAGCACCTCGTACTGTTCGGCGGTCAGGTCGTACTCGCGCTCCTTCGGCGGCAGCCCCTCGTAGAGGCGCTGCAGTTCGAAGCCGTAGTCGCGGTCGTGGAAGTACGCGCGGAACTCCCCGACCGCCTCCTGGTCGGTGAACCGGAGTTCCAGGAACCACGTCCCGTCGGCGGCCTCCGCCTCCTGGACGATGCCGTGCTGGTCGACGATCTGATCGACCAGCGCCTGGACGTCCTCGCTCCACTCGACGCCGAACTCCGCGACGCCGTCGCGGGCGTCCAGGCGCTGCAGGCTCTCGACGGTCGGGTCCGCGCGGAGCGCCGCCTCCGCGGCGTCGAGGTCGTCGCCGGTCACCCAGACGAACGGCATCACCCACTCGCGGCTGTGGGTCGCCAGCCGCTCGACCTCGACGGTCACGTCCGGGACGGCCTCGAACGTCCGCCCGAGCGCGAACGACGACGCCGGGATGGTGAATTCGGTGACGATACTCATACGCCTAGAAGGGGTCGCATCCCGAAAGCTCGACGGGCGGCCGGGCCGGTCGCCGGAGAATCGTGAGCGGGGCGAAGCCCGGTCGGAGCGGGAGCCCCGTCCCGGCTACGGCCAGTCGCCGGGGAGCGCGTCGCTGTTGGCCTGGAGCACGGAGAGGACGGACTCGATCTCCGCGTAGCGGGGGCCGCGCGTGACGGTGTTCGTCTCGTCGTCCCAGTCGACGAACCCCGCCGAGTCGAGCCGCGGCAGGTGGTTGTGGTACAGTTCGAGCACGGGTCGCTCGCGCGGGCCGTCGCGCCGAACGAAGTCCTCCGGTCGGAACTCACCACTCGCCTGGGTTGGAGGGTCGTGAATCGTCGCGAGGACGTGGCGGCGAACCGGGTGGCTCAGGGCCGAGAAGACGGCGTTCAGCGACCGCTCCTCCCCCGAATTTTCGCACGTGTTTGAGTTCGCGGACATAGTTACACGGTTTCAGCTTATCCCGTCATTTCGTCAACACATTAATGTGGTATAAAATATTTGTGGCCGATGCGTCGACCGCATCGGAGTCCCACTCCTCGAAACGGGCGGCCGCGGACTCCGACTCACGACCGACCGTCCGATTCGGCCAGTGGCTTTTTTCCGCGAAGTGAATCATAATTCACTAGGGATCGCCATGGATGTGGGGTTCCAGGGAGTGCGACAGCAGTACGACTGGTCCGCCGTCACCGCGAGCGTCGCCGTCACCGAATCCATCGCCGTCTTCGAGTACGGGGAGCCACGGGACGTCGCGGGCGTGCTGGATCCGCCACTGAGCGAGCACGTCGACCCGGAAGCGCTGAACGCGCTCGTCACGGACGGCGCGGCCGTCGCCGTCGAGTTCACAGCCGGCGGCTACCACGTCCGCGTCGACGGCGACACGGTCACCGTCACCGCAAAACGCGGAGAGGGCGTGACCGAGCGCGACGGCGAGGACGACGCCGCGGCGGACGGGGCGTAGCCCGGACTACACGGACGCCGTGAGCCCGCCGTCGACGCGGATGTTCTGGCCGGTGACGTAGCTCGCGGCGGGCGAGAGGAGGTACGCGACCGCGTCCGCGATCTCGTCGGTGCGCGCCGGCCGGCCCATCGGGATGCGGGCTCGCGTCTCCTCGTCGACGTCGTAGCTGTCGACGAACCCGGGCTGCACCGAGTTCATCCGGACGCCCTCGGCCGCGTGCTCGTCGGCGTAGAGCTTCGTGAAGCTCCCGAGGCCGGCGCGGAGCACCGACGACACGGGGAACGCGGCCGAGGGCTCGAACGCCGAGAACGTGGAGATATTCACGATGGCGCCGCTGCCCTGCTCGACCATGAGGGGCGTGACGAGGCGGGCCATCCGCACGACGTTCAACAGCACGAGGTCCAGGCCCTCGTGCCACTCCTCATCCGAGATGTCGAGGAGGTCGCCGGACGCCGGGTGGCCCGTGTTGTTCACGACGGCGTCGATGCGGCCGTAGCGCTCGTACGTCGTCTCCACGAGCGCCGCCAGGTCGTCGGGGTCCGTCACGGAGCCCTCGAAGCCGTCGCCCCCGAGTTCGTCGGCCACCTCGACGGCGCTCCCAGACCGCGACAGCAACACCGGCGTGTATCCCTCGTCATGTAGTCGCCGCGCGCACGCCTCCCCGATGCCGCTCCCCGCCGCCATCACTATCGCCACCTTCGTGTCGGCCATGCGACCGGTACCACGGCCGGATTCATAAAAACGCGCCCGGCTACCGCTGGAGGCCGTGGCGCTGGGACACCGCGGATTCTCGCATCGCGACCGGCCGGTGACGAAACCCAGAAACCCGCCGGGATCGCGACGAACCGTGACTGACGACGGATGCTCGAATACGAGGTCCGGTGGTCCACCTGACGGTCTCGTCGCAGTAGACACTCCCCGGTGTCCCCTCCCGCGCCGTCGCTATTCAGTCAGGCACGCGAGGATTTTTGTCTTCACTTTCCGAATGCGTAGAGACGGGCCATGTGGGCGGAGATCGCGCTCTTCGTGCTGGGGGCCACGGTCATCGTAGTTACCGGTCCCCGACTCAGCCGCCTCGCGGAGGACCTCGCCGGAGCCCTCGGCATCGGACAGTCGCTCGGAGGGATGATCCTCCTGGGAGCGAGTACCTCGTTGCCCGGCCTCATCATTTCGTTCGACACCGCTCTCGGTGGCCAAGCGACGTTGTCGGTGAGCAATGCGGTCGGCGGAATCGCAGCGCAGACCGTGTTCATCGCCGTTGCGGACGTCGTGATGCGACGCGGACCGCTCAGCGAAGAGGTGACGGCGTCCGCGAGTCTCATGCAACTGGCGATCCTGCTGGTCCTGTTGACACTCGCGTTACTGGCCATGCTGGTCCCCGACGCGTTCACCCTCTTCGGTCTCCACCCGGCGTCGTACGCTCTCGTCGTCGCCGTGGTCCTCGGGTTTCGGATGATTCAGACGTCCGAAGTCGAACCGAAGTGGTACGCCCGCCGGTTAGCTGGACAGGCCACTCAGCAGGACACTCGGCCCGAGTCAGAGCGTACCCGTCGCGGCTCGGTCCTGTCACTCGGCCTTCCCGGAGAGTATCTCCTGGTCGCCGGGCTCATGGGCGGGGCGGGGTGGTTGATCTCGTACAGTGGACAGCGGCTGGTCGTAGAGACCGGGACTTCGCCGATGCTCGTGGGGATGACGGGGATGGCCATCGCCTCCTCGATCCCCGAACTGGTCACGGCCGTTTCCGCCGTCAAGCGGGGCGCGGTATCGCTAGCGATCGGGGACATCATCGGGGGAAACGTGTTCGACACGCTCATGATCGCGCTCGGCGACCTCGCCTACTCGGCAGCCCCGATCTACAGGGACGTGAGTCCCGCAGTGCCGTTTCTGACCGGGATAGCCATCCTCATGAGCAGCGTTCTGATGATCATGTTGATCCGGCGGGAGACCGAGGACCTGGGGACGGACGTCGGAACGGAGAGCTATCTGATCTTCCTCATCTATCTGTCCGGGGTCGTGCTCATATTCACGTGAGGGCGGCGTCTACCGCGACGCAGCAGGCCGAGACGACTGCGAACGGGGGCGACCTCCGGTCACGTGTCTCCGAACCGCTACTCGCCGCCGCCGGCCGTAATGACGGGGAACTGGGACAGAGCGGACGGCCTCTTCAGCGACGCGCCCACCAGAATTCTGTCTGTTTTCGGTTCAGAAACCGGCTACGAGGCGACGGCGACCAGTAATAGCCTGTGACGGGACCCGAATACCGCAGCCGAGCTCGCTCCCTCGTGGTCTCGACTCTGGGGTTAGCATTCGCACGAGCGAAGCGAGTGCGAGGACGTTTTTAGCGTAGATTTTTGCGAGGAGTGGTTCCCGCAGGGAGCGCAGCGACCGAGGAAACCCGACGAAGTAAAAAAGTACACGGGCGCGAAGGGATTTGAACCGGAGGAAGACGGACCGCTCGCTGCGCTCGCGGTTGCGACTTCCAGGGTTCAAATCCTCGCCCGTTTACGCCATCACCGCACGGACAGCGACAGGTGCGTCGCTGTCCGGTGCGGGTCCCTGAAAAGCGGGCGCGAAGGGATTTGAACCCCTGACATCTTGGTCCGGAACCAAGTGCTCTGTCCGCTGAGCTACGCGCCCTCGGCGTGAGATAGCGGCGGGGACGGTATAACGGTTGTGAGTCGCGGCGGTCAGGCGGCCTCGGCGTCCGAGTCGACGAGCGAGCGTTTCCACGTGCCGCGCGTGAACCACGCGGCGGCGACGATGGCGCCGGTGATGTTGCCGAACGCCATGCCGACCCAGATGCCGGTAGCGCCCCAGCCGAGGACGAACGCGAAGAAGTAGACGGTGGGGACGCGGCCGAGCCACAGCGTCACCATCGAGATGGCCATCGCGGTCTTGGTGTTGCCGGCGCCGCGGAACGCGCCGAGCAGCACCTGGAGCACGCCGATGAACACGAACTCGACGGAGCGGATGCGGACGTACGTGGAGCCGTAGTCGACGATCGCGGCGGCGTTTTCGGTGCCCGGGCTGAGGAAGACGGCGACGATGGGCCGCGGGAAGACGGCGGCGACGACCGCGATGACGAGGAGGACGCCGGCGGCGGACTTCGCGGCGAGCCGGACGGCCTGTTCGGCGCGCTCGACCTGCTGGGCGCCGAGGTTCTGGCCGACCATCGTGTTGGTGGCGCGGCCGAGGCCCATCGCGGGCAGGAACACCAGCGAGATGAGGCGGTTGCCGAGGCCGTACGCGCCGACGACCGCGGGCGCGAACGACGCCACCATCCCCGTGAGCGTGATCATCGCGAGCGCGACCGTGGACTGTTCGGCGGCGCTGGGCGTGCCGACGCGGACGATCTTCGAGACCATCGAGAGGTCGGGGACGAACTGGGCGAGCGAGACGCTCGGGCCGGCGGACGTGAAGAAGAGGACGTACGCGCCCATCGCGGCGGCGACGAGGCGAGCGAAGATGGTGGCGACGGCGGCGCCCGCGATGCCGAGCTCGGGGAACACCCACCACCCGAAGATGAGGAACGGGTCGAGGGCGACGTTGATGGCGACGCTGACGAACATCACGAGCATCGGCGTCCGGGTGTTGCCGTAGCCGCGCATCAGCGAGGAGAACACGAAGAACCCGAACAGCGCGGGCATCCCGAGGAAGAACACCTCCATGTAGTCGGCGGCCATCGGGACGACGACCGCCGCAGTCTCGGCGTCCGCGGGCAGCAGCGCGAGCATGTCCCGCGTGAGGAAGTGGCCGACGACGCCGAGGACAGTGGCGATGGAGACGACGAACCCCATCGTCTGCGCGGCGACCTTCCCCGCGGAGGTCTCGCTGTCCGCGCCCGTGTACTGCGCGACGAGAATCGAGCCGGCGGTCGTGAACCCGCCGCCGACGGAGATGAGGAAGAACACGAGCGGGAACGCGAGGCTGATGGCGGCGACGGCGTTCCCGGACAGCCGGCCGAGCCAGAACGTGTCCGCGAGGTTGTACGCCACCTGGAGGAGCTGGATGACGACCATCGGCCACGCCAGCCGGATCATCGGGCCGACGAGGTCGCCCTCGGTGATGCTGCTCGTCGAGCGGGTGTCGGGCACTACTCGTGCTCACGGAGCCGGCCGGTTTGAAAACTCCGGCTCGGGGAGAGCCGGCAAACCGCGCGGCTTGCCGGGTACTGCGGCGAACGCGGGAGAAGCGAGTGGTCGGCTACGGCGTCTCGTCGGTCTCCAGCGAGAACGACGAGGTCGGGTGCGCGGTACACGTCAGCATGTACCCCTTCTCCATCTCGTCGTCGCTGAGCGTCTCGTTGTTCGAGTGCCGGACGAACTCGGCGGAGTCGCTGCCGTCCGCGACGCGACCACCGCAGGAGAGACACTGGCCCTGGCGACAGGCGTACGGGAGGTCCCAGCCCTCGTCCTCGCCCGCCTCGAGGAGGTTCTCGTTGTTCGCGACCTCGATGGTCTCGCCCTGCTTGACGAACTCGATCTCGTAGTACTCGACCTCGTCGTCCGGGATGGATTCGGGGTCGAAGCCCTCGTCTTCCTCGCTCTCTTCTTCGAGCTCGCCCTCCGCGCCGCCGCCCGCGACCGCGCCGGCGCCGCCGCCTCCGCCGATGGAGCGGTTGTACGGCTCCGGGAAGTCCGTGTCCGGAACCGTCGAGGCGCGCTGTTCGAGGACCTCGCTGGCGATGTCCTCGGGGGCGGGATTCGCGGTGCCCTTCAGGAAGTGGAGCCCGACGAGCGTGAGCGCCATCCCGAGGCCGAGCAGCAGCCCCAGTGTGTTCACCATGTCCGGCGGTACGGAGACGGTGCTTAACAGTATTGTGATTGCCTACCGGCCCCGCTCCGGGCGAGTTTTGAGGAGAGCCCGCGAACCCCCGGTATGGACGTCGCGATACTGCTGTACGAGGGGTTCGACGAGCTCGACGCCGTCGCGCCCTACGAGGTGTTCCAGACGGCCGCGGAGTTCGGCGCGGACGTGGACGCGACCCTGCGGACGCTCGTGCCGAGCGAGCGCGTGACCGCGAGCCACGGCCTCCGCGTCGAGCCCGACGACGTGCTCATCGGCACGCCCGACCTCGTGGTCGTCCCGGGCGGCGGGTGGAACGACCGCAGCGAGAACGGCGCGTGGGCGGAAGTCCAGGACGGCGCCCTCCCCGAGCGCCTCGCCACGCTGTACGACGGCGGCGCGACCATCGCCACGGTGTGCACGGGTGCGCTCATCGCCGCGGAGGGCGGCCTGCTGGACGGACGCCCCGCGGCCACCCACGAGTCCGCGAAAGACGACCTCCGAGCGTACGGCGCGGACGTCCGCGACGACCGGTTCGTCGACGACGGCGACGTGCTCACCGCCGGCGGCGTCACCTCGGGCATCGACCTCGCGCTCCACGTCGTCGAACGCGAGTGCGGCGCCGACGTCGCCGAGAAGGTGGCCGAAGAAATCGAGTACGAGACCGGCTACTGACCGCAGGCCACTCGCCGCTCGCGGGTCACTCCGCTTCCCGTTCGGCTAGTAGTTGCTCTCAGTCCCCCGCTATACTCTGCTCGCGGGTCGCTGCGCTCCCCGCTCGCATCCCCGCGGTTCTCAGTCGCTCGCTGCGCTCGCTCCCTCCGAACCGCGCTACTCCTTCCGAGCAACCTCGTGCCGCCCGAACCCGTACCGCAGCCGGTTCGCGAGCCGCCGCGCGAACCGCCCCTCGCCGTCGCCGCTGGCGCGGGAGTCGAAGCGCTCGGCGAGCGCCTGGTAGATGAGCGGGAGCGGGACCGCCTGTTCGAGGCTCTCCTGGACCGTCCACGTGCCCGTGGAGCCGCCGGCGACGTGGTCCGCGACGTCGCCGAGGTCGTTGCCCTCCTCGCGGAAGGCCTCCTCGCAGAGTTCGAGCAGCCACGACCGGATGACTGCGCCGTTGTTCCACGTGTTCGCGACGGCTTCGAGGTCGAGGTCGTAGCGGCCCTCGTGGAGGAGCTCGAACCCTTCGCCGTACGCCTGCATGAGCGCGTACTCGACGCCGTTGTGGACCATCTTCACGTAGTGGCCGGAGCCCGCCGGTCCCATCCGGTCGTGACCGTCCGGGCCAGTGGCGACGGCGTCGAACACCGGCACGAGTTCCTCGTACGCCCACTCGGGGCCGCCGACCATCAGCGAGAAGCCGAGTTCCGCGCCCGCGGGACCGCCCGAGGTGCCGCAGTCGAGGTACGCGAACTCGTGGGCGTCGGCGCGTCGCGTCGAGTCCTCGAAGTGGCTGTTCCCGCCGTCCACGACCACGTCGTCGGCCTCTAAGTGTGGCGCGAGTTCGTCGAGCGCGGCGTCGACGGGGTCGCCCGCCGGCACCATCAGCCAGACGCGCTTCTCGTCGCCGAGCGCGTCCGCGAGGTCGGGAATCGAGTCGGCGGGCGTGGCGCCGGCGTCGGCGGCGTCCTCGCGGGCGTCCGCGTCGATGTCGAAGGCGACCACGTCGTGGCCGGCGTCCAGACACCGGTCGACGACGATGCGTCCCATGCGGCCGAGACCGATAACGCCGAGTTCCATACCGTGACCTTCCGGGCGCGGCAAGTAGTGGTTGCGGTACGGTCCCGCAGGCGACCACAAGGCTTCAGGGGGTGAGCGCGGAACGCGGGCGTATGCGCACGCTCCCGGTGGTCCTCGCGGTTGTCCTGGTGAACGACGCGGTCCTCCTGTTGGCGCTGGACGTCGCGGTGCCGGCGTGGCTGGTCGTGCTCGGCGGCGCGCTCGCGCTGGCGGTGCCGGTACTGGTCGCCGTCGGTGCGACCGTCGGCGAGACACCGCCGTCCCGGGCGGAGCTACAGCGGCAAGTCGAACAGCTGCGCGAACAGATTCAGTCCTGATCGAGCGCGCGCCGCGGTACGATGCGCGGTTCGTCGTCGCCGGGCTGGAAGTCGACGGCGGCGTCGACGTCGAAGACGTCCGCGAGGAGCTGTTCGGTGACGACTTCCGCGGGCGGCCCCCAGTCGTAGACCGCGCCGTCGTCGAGCGCGACGAGGTAGTCCGCGAACCGCGCGGCCTGCTGGAGGTCGTGGAGGACGACGCAGACGGTGACGTCCTTCTCTCGGTTGAGCGAGCGCACCGTCTCCATCACCCGCAGCTGGTGGTGGAGGTCGAGGTACGTCGTCGGCTCGTCCAGCAGGAGGACGTCGGTCTCCTGGGCGAGCGCCATCGCGACGAACGCCAGCTGCTTCTGGCCGCCGGAGAGCTCCGACAGCGGCGTGTCGCGGAGGTGTTCGACGCCCGCGAGCTCGACGGCGCGGTCGATGGCGTCGTGGTCGTCCTCGTGCAGGGGGTCGAGGAAGCCGCGGTGGGGGTAGCGGCCGTGCGTCACGAGGTCCTCGACGGTGAGGCCGCCGGGCGCGTCGTTCTCCTGGTCGAGCAGGCCCAGCTCCGTCGCGAGCTCCTTCGGGGAGCGCTCCTGGACGCGGCGGCCGCGCAGCAGGACGGTGCCGGCGTCCGGCGACAGCTCCGCGGAGAGGCCCTTGAGGAGCGTGGACTTCCCGGAGCCGTTCGGGCCGACCAGCGCGGTGACTTCGCCCTCGGGGACGACGAGGTCCTCGCAGTCCACGACCGTGTGCTCGCCGTACCCCAGTTCGAGCTCGGTGGCGAACAGCGCCGCGTCGTCGATCGGGTCTTCGGGTGTGAACTCGCCGTCGTCGGTGCTGAGGAGTGGGATCTTGGACATGTTAGAACTCGTTGAACGATTCGGTGCGGCGGAGCAACAGCAGGAAGTACGGCCCGCCGACGAGGCCGGTGACGACTCCGACCGGGACCTGTGCGCCGCCGAGGCCGAGGCGCGCGACAACGTCCGCCACGACCACGAGCGCGGGACCGGCGAACAGGCAGCCCACGAGCAGCCGCCGGTAGTCGCTGCCGACGAACGTGCGGACGGCGTGGGGGACCACGAGGCCGACGAAGCCGACGAGGCCGCCGACGGAGACCGCGGCGGCGGTGGCGAGGATGGCCAGCGCCGACAGCATGAAGCGCATCGTCTCGACGCGCATGCCGAGCGCGCGGGCGCGGCGCTCGCCGAGCAGGAGGACGTCCAGTTGGCGCGCGGCGACCATCACGGCCGGCACGACGAACAGCGTGGGGACGAGCACGAGGCGGAACTCCGACCAGCCGACGCCCGTGAGGGAGCCGGCGAGCCAGGAGACGGCGGTGCGCATCGAGCCGTTGCTGTCGATGAAGTAGAATACGCCCGTCTGGAGGCTGTTGAAGATGGTGCCGACGACGACGCCCGCGAGCACGAGGCGGACCGGCGTAGTGCCGTTGCGCCACGCGACGGCGTACACGAGCAGGAACGCGCCGGTGCCGCCGATCGCCGCGGCGAGCGGCAGGAGGTACGTGCCCAGGGAGAACACGATGGTGACGACGACGGCGAACCCGGCGCCGGAGGAGACGCCGAGGATGTAGGGGCTGGCGAGTTCGTTGCGCGTGATGGCCTGGAAGATGGCGCCCGCGATGGCGAGGTTCGCGCCGACGAAGGCGGCGACGGCGACCCGCGGCAGGCGGATCGTCCACACCACGGCGGTGGCGTCGGAGAGCGCGGAGAGGTCGGCGTACACGCCGAGCGTGCGCGCGGTCTCGTCGCCGAGGACGACGGTGGCGAGGAGCTTCGGGTTCGTCCAGAGCACGCGGTCGAACAGCGCCCGCCAGACCGTCTCGAACGGCATCTGGTAGGCGCCGTACCGGATCTGGACGAGCGCGCCGACGAGGACGGCGGCGGTGCTGGCCGCGGCGATGGCGGCGAGCGTCGCGTCGATTTTCGGGAGGAGGAGGTCCCGAACGCGGAACTGTCGTGACATCTGTGTGGGTCGCCCGGCGGCGCTGCGGGCCGGCGCACCGCGGTCCGGGGGTCGCGCCGTCGGGCTTCGCTTGTTGTTTAGGCCGCCCTAATAGCTGAAAAGCGTTCCGTCTACGACGTGACGATATCGGCGAGCTCGTCGCGGTCGAACAGCTCGCCGGAGAACGTCTCGGGGTAGAGGCTGGTGGCGAACCGCTCGGTCAGGAACAGGTGCTGGATGGGACCCAGGAAGATGGGGCCGCCGCGGTAGACGTCGCCGTTTTCGACAGCGGTGATGCGGCTTGCGGTGTCGTGGTCCTGCATGAACGAGACGACGGTGTTCCGGAACTCCTCGCGGCTCTTGGCCTCGTGGCCGCGCACGAACAGCACCTCGGGGTCGAGTTCCAGCAGCGTCTCGTAGTCGATCTTCGAGCGCTGGCTCTCGGAGAGCGCCTCGACGTCGGAGTTCGCGATGGCGTCTCGGACGTTCAGGTCGTGGAAGGACTTCTTGTTCGCGCCCTCGCCGCTGAGGTGGTACGGGGAGAACGACGTGGGGTTGTCTTCGCCGCCCCAGACGAGCGCGCCGCGGGGCCCCTCGCTGGGGACGTCCTGGGAGACGCGGTCGATGTAGTCGTCGTGGAAGGACGCGAACGCCTCGTATCGTTCAGTCTCCTGGAACACCTGCGCGACCTTCTCGAAGGCGCCGTACAGCGTGTAGTACTCGTAGTCGTGCCAGGCGTCGGTGCGGCGGAAGATGGTGTTGCCGAAGAACGGGCCGACGCGCTCCTCGAGGAACTCGATGTCCTCGGTGGAGATCTCGAAGACGTTGGTGAGCCAGTTGGGGTCGACGAGGTGGAAGTCGGCGTCGATGTTCAGGAACGTCTCCCGGGTGACGCCGGAGTTCACGAGGTCGACCAGGTTCGACTTGTCGATGCTGACGCCGTCGAGTTCGTCGTAGGGGCCGGTGTGGAACCGGGATTTCTGGCCGACGGATGCGACCGCGTCGCCGTGGCCGAGCGCGACGAGCATGTCGGCGTACCCGGGCATGTAGACGGCGGTCTTCTCGGGGACGCCGTCGAACGTGACCTCGCCGACGGGCGTCATGGAGACGGAGTACGAGCTGTCGGCCGTCGTCTCCTCGTCGCCGGACTCGACGGTGGTCCCTTCGGTGGTGTCGGCCGGTTCCTGCGTGGGGTCGCTGCTGCCCTCGTTGGGGCTGGCGCAGCCGGCGAGCAAGCCCGCGAGCGTCGCCGCACCGCCCGCCTTGATGAACGTGCGTCGTCGCATACTCGTTTAGGTTCGCCTAAAGAATAAAAGCCCGTCGTTTTTTCGGCGGCCCTAAAGACCGGGCGGCCGACGCCCGGTCGCGCCGGCGACGCCGCGGGACGGGACCCCGCGACGGTGGACGGGAACCTTTATTGCCGCGCCTCCGTTCCGCTGACGTATGCGCGTCGAGCTCGCGGTAGTACGTGTGTAAAATCTGTTCTCGCACTCGGCGACGCGACTCGCACGTACGGCGATTCGACCGCGGCCGACGACCCACACAGCCATGACGAACATCCCGGACAGCTACGACCCCGAACGCATCGAATCCGAGTGGCAGGACGCCTGGAAGGACTCCGACGTCTACGAGTTCGACCCCAGCGACTCGGACACCCAGTACGTCATCGACACGCCGCCGCCGTACCCCACCGGCAACCTCCACCTCGGCCACGCGCTCGGCTGGTCGTACATCGACTTCACCGCGCGCTTCCACCGGCTACAAGGTGACGCCGTCCTCTTCCCGCAGGGCTGGGACTGCCACGGCCTCCCCACCGAGGTCAAAGTCGAGGAGAACCACGACATCCATCGCACGGACGTCTCCCGCGAGGAGTTCCGGGAGATGTGCGTCGAGCACACGGAGGCCCGCATCGACGAGATGAAACGGACGATGCGGGAGCTCGGCTACTCCCAGGACTGGTCCGCGGAGTACCAGACGATGGACCCCGAGTACTGGGGCGACACCCAGTCGTCGTTCGTCGAGATGGCCGACGACGACATGGTCTACCGCGACGAGCACCCCGTCAACTGGTGTCCGCGCTGCGAGACCGCCATCGCGGACGCCGAGGTCGAGAACGTCGACCGCGAGGGCACGCTGTACTACGTCACCTTCGAGGGCGTCGGCAACGACGACATCGAAATCGCGACCACGCGCCCGGAGCTGCTCGCGGCCTGTGTCGGGATGGCCGTCGACCCCGAGGACGAGCGCTTCGAGGGCCGCGTCGGCGACACGTTCGAAGTCCCGCTGTTCGGCCAGGAGGTCGAACTGCTCGCCGACGACGACGTCGACCCCGAGTTCGGGACCGGCGCCGTCATGATCTGTACGTTCGGCGACAAGCAGGACGTCGACTGGTGGGCCGAGTACGACCTCGACCTCCGGTCGGTGTTCACGGAGGACGGCCACCTCTCCGAGGGAGCCGGCGAGTTCGCGGGGCTGTCCATCGACGAGGCGAAGGGCGAAATCGCGGACGCCCTCGACGACGAGGGCTACCTCAACGACAGCGAGCCGACCGAGCAGAGCGTCGGCGCGTGCTGGCGCTGTGACACCCCCATCGAGATCCTCTCGAAGGAGCAGTGGTTCGTCGAGGTCGACCAGGACCTCATCCTGGAGAAGGCCGACGAGGTCGAGTGGATCCCCGAGCACATGCACGACCGCCTCGTCGACTGGGCGGAGGGCATGGAGTGGGACTGGGTCATCTCCCGCCAGCGCGTCTTCGCGACGCCGATCCCCGCCTGGGAGTGTGCCGACTGCGGCCACTGGCACATCGCCGAGCGCGCCGAGACGCCCGTCGACCCCAACGACGAAGACCCGGCGGTCGGCGCCTGCCCCGAGTGCGGTAGCGAGGACTGGCGCGGCGAGACCGACGTCATGGACACGTGGATGGACTCCTCGATCACGCCCCTGCACATCTCCGGGTGGCCCGAGGACATCGACCTCGACGAGTTCGAGCCGGTCGCGCTGCGGCCGCAGGGCCACGACATCATCCGCACGTGGGCGTTCTACACGCTCCTGCGGACGGGCGCGCTCACCGACGAGGCGCCGTGGGAGGACATCCTCGTCAACGGCATGGTGTTCGGCGACGACGGCAACAAGATGTCCAAGTCCCGCGGGAACTTCGTCACGCCCGACGAGGCCATCTCGGAGTACTCCGCGGACGCCGTCCGGCAGGCGCTCGCGCTCGGCGGCCAGCCCGGCAGCGACGTCCAGTTCCAGTGGAAGGAGGTCAAGTCCGCCTCCCGCTTCCTCACGAAGCTCTGGAACATCGTGAAGTTCGCGGACGGGCACTTCGACGAGGACACCCCGGACGTCCAGGACCCCGCGTATCGGGACGCCGACCGCTGGATCCTCTCCGAGCTCACGCGGGTCGCCGACGAGGTCGAGGCCGAGATGGAGAACTACCGGTTCGACGCGGCGCTGCGCCGCCTCCGGGAGTTCGCGTGGGAGGACCTCGCCGACGACTACGTCGAGCTCGTGAAGGGACGGCTGTACAACGGCCGGCCGGGCGAGCGCGCCGCCGCCGAGAAGACCCTCTACACCGCGGTCACGGCGGTCGTGCGGATGCTGTCGCCGTTCAGCCCGCACGTCACCGAGGAGATCTGGCACCACCTCCCCGGCACGGAGGGCAGCGTCCACAACGCGACGTGGCCCGACGTCGACATGCTCGACGAGGACGCCGAGGTCGCCGGCGAGTACATCGCCGAGACCGCAAGCGAGGTCCGCGCGTGGAAGTCCGAGAACCACATCCCGCTGAACGAGTCCCTCGACCGCGTCGAGCTCTACTTCGACGCCGGCGAGGACGCCGCTCTCGACACGTACGACCTCAGCGAGACCGTCAACGCCCCCATCAAGCTCGTCGACGGTCGTCCGGACATCGAGCTCGTCCCCGTCGAGGTCGACGCCGACGAGTCCGAAGTCGGCCCCGAGTTCCGCAGCGAGGCGGGCGCCGTGCTGGGGGCCGTCGACGAGGCCGACCCCGCGGAGATTCAGGCCCAGATTCACTCCGGGGACACCGTCACCGTCGAAGCCGACGGCGAATCGTACGACCTCGACGCCGACTGGCTGACCGTCGAAGAGGAGTACCGCGCGGAGTCCGGCGAGGAGGTCGCGGTCGTCGAGACCTCCTTCGGCACCGTCCTCGTCTACGAGTAGTCCCCCACGGCACCGACCGGAACCCGGCTGCTTTTTCGCGCGCGGACCGCCAACTGACGTATGGACCCCCGCATCGAGGACCACGCCGAAGTGCTGGTGGACTGGAGCGCGCGCGTCGACGAGGGCGACGACGTCGTGCTCCGCGTCGGGCCGGACGCCCACGAGCTCGCGGTCGCGGTCGCCGAGGCGGTCGGCGAGCGCGGCGCGAACCTCGTCACCGTCTACGACTCGAACGAGGTCGACCGCGCGTACGCGCTCGCCCACGAGAGCGACTTCGAGGAGAACCCAGCGTACGAGCTCGGCCTGTACGAGAACGCCGACGTCGTGCTCTCCGTCGGCGGTAGCCGCAACACCAGCGAGGGGTCAGACGTTCCCGCGGAGACCCGCAGCGCGAAGACGAAGGCCCGGAACGGCATCCGGGAAGCGCGCCTGAGCACGGACTGGGTGTCGACGGTCCACCCGACCCGGTCGCTCGCCCAGCAGGCGAACATGTCCTTCGAGGAGTACCGCGAGTTCGCGTACGACGCCATCCTCCGCGACTGGGAAGCGCTCGCCGACCAGATGGCGAACGTGAAAGCGATTCTCGACGACGGCAGCGAGGTCCACCTGGTCAAGGAGGACACCGACCTCACGATGAGCATCGAGAACCGGACCGCCGTGAACTCCGCGGCGTCGGTCGCGTACGACTCCCACAACCTCCCGTCCGGCGAGGTGTTCACCGCGCCCCACGCCACCGAGGGCGAGGTGTTCTTCGACGTCCCGATGACGATTCGCGGCGAGCGCGTCCAGGACGTCCACCTCACGTTCGAGGACGGCGAGGCGGTCGACTACAGCGCCGGCCAGAACGAGCAGGTCGTCGGCGAGATTCTGGACACCGACGAGGGCGCCCGCCGCCTCGGCGAACTCGGTATCGGGATGAACCGCGGTATCGACCGGTTCACGGACTCCATCCTCTTCGACGAGAAGATGGGCGACACCGTCCACATGGCGCTCGGTCGCGCGTACGACTCGAACTACCCGGAGGGCCACGAGGACGAGGCCAACGAGTCCGCCGTCCACGTGGACATGATCACGGACGTCAGCGAGGACTCGTTCATGGAAGTCGACGGCGAGGTCGTCCAGCGCAACGGGACGTTCCGGTGGGAAGACGGCTTCGAGGAGTAGCGGAACTGGCTGGGCGCGCACCGTCGACGCGACTGGCCGTATCGGGAATGCCGATTTCGCAGTCGTTTCACTCGTTTTCAGACCGTGAACCGTTAGTAGGACGTGCTTACTGGCGGTGTTTAGACTTCTGTGTCGTGATGTCCCCGCAGCCGGTAGCGGTCGCTGTCTTTAGCGTAGATTTGCGACCGCGAGCCAGCGGCTCGCGGTCGTAAAGGTACGAGCTGGAGGGGAGTAAGCCCCCTTCTGTTCGGCCTGGCATTCGGCTGAGCGTCCGCGCGGCCCCTCTCGGGAGTGCTCGGGCTACCTTGCGCGCGCGGACTTGCACCGGCGGGGATTAGCCGTTCCATCGGTCCCCTCCCCGGGAGACGCCGCGCGGAGCGCGGGGTCTCCGAACGAGCGAGCGGCGTCAGCCGCGAGCCCGTAACGCGGCGAAGCCGCGCTTCCCTCGGCGGGTTAGCTTCCTCCCCTCGCGGGTCGGGTCGCACGCCTCATGGGTCGAGGAGGGACGTGTCGTCTCTGTTCCAGTGCCGACGGTCTCCCGTCCCGGATTTGCATCCGGCCGCCCGCCCGAACGGGTGGGGGGACTTTCCTCATGCCTCTCGGCACGGGAGCCAGGCTCCCTCTGCTCACCCGTCCTAGGGGTGCCGCGGCGTTAAGGGGTTCGGTTGGGTAGCGGGGTGTCGAACGCGGCCGCGTCGACGTTACACAAGCGTTCGATCGTTTGGTCGGGGGAACAATGCTGGAAGCGGGCGAATTCACTGGCGAGATTCGGTAAGCAGTCCTTACGTCCGGCGGTTCCCGCGCTCGCACGCCCCGAGGGTAACTCCGTCGTAACTCCCGCCCCTGAGGGGAAGGGTTCAAGTTAATCCTTGCCATATAGATACCCGTATGGCCGAGGCCCAGTCAGTAGTACTCTCCTTCGAGGACGGCGCCCGGACGGTCGAACTAGCACGAGAATCCGTCGAGGCGTTCGTTCGCAACGGCCAGCGCGAGCAGCCCGGGAGCATGCGGGACGCGTTCTACAACCGAACCAGCGCGTTCGTGCGCCTCGAGTCGACGCACGGCCGCGGCCGGCTGCGAGGCTGCGCGGGCGCACAGGAGTCCGCCCGCGACCTCGGCAACCGCGACCAGCAGCTCGGACACGCGATCGTCGAGGCGTCCATCAAGGCCGCCTCGGACGCGTCCTGTGGCTCGGAGGTCGAGCCCGCGGAGCTCCCGAACCTCCGCGTCTCCGTCTGCACGGTCTCGAACCTCGTTCTCACGGACAACCCCGTCGACGACATCGAGCTCGGCGTCCACGGCGTCGCCATCGACGGCGACGGCAAGCACGGCTGGATGTATCCGACACTGCCCGTGGAGAACGACTGGAGCGTCTTCGAGTACCTCGACCGCACCTGCCGGAAGGCCGGCCTCCCGAACGGCGCGTGGGAGGACGACGACGTGATGGTCACCCTCTTCGAGGGGCAGGTGTTCCGGGAAACGGGCGAGGACGCCGAGGAACCCGTCGAAGAGCTCACCGCGTAGAACGCGACCCTTACTCCGCGCTATCGCCGAAGCCGACACGTTCGGCGTCGTCGAGCGCGCGGTCGGCGGCGTCCTCGATGCTGAAGGTCCGGACGAGCTCGCCGTCCCGAATCAGGGGCTTCAGCAGCGACGTGCCGTCCGTCGGGCCGGGGCGGGCCGCGAGGCCGACGTGGTGGCCGCCGTCGCGCGTGCGGTAGACGTCCTTCTTCCCGGAGAGCTTCCCGCGCTTGGCCGCGGGCTCGCCCTCGACTTCCACGATGTCGAGCGCGAAGTCGACGGGGTCGGCGTTCGAGACGTGGCTGCCGACGCCGAAGCCGTCCGCGACGTCCCGGAGCTCCCGGAGGTCTCCCGGACCGAGACCGCCGCTGAGGAAGACGTCGACGTCACCGCGGCCGCGGGCGTCGAGCTCCCACCGGATCTCGCGGACGATGTGCCGGAAGTCCCCGCGTCGCGACCCCGTGGTGTCGAGGCGGACGCTGTCGAGGTCGTCGCCGAGTTCGTCGACCGCGCGCAACACCTCGTCTTTCTCGTCGCTGTACGTGTCACAGAGCGCGACCCGCGGCACGTCCTCGGCGACGGCGTCGTCGAACGCCCGCCACGCCGCCTCCTGGTTCCCGCGCCCGAAGCAGATGAGCAGGGCGTGGGGCATCGTGCCGCCAGCCTCGCGCCCGATGACGTCGCCGGCCGCGACGTGCGAGAAGCCGTCGAGGCCGCCGACGAGCGCGGAGCGCTCGACCATCGCCGCGATGGATGGGTGGACGTGGCGCGCGCCGAAACTCAGCACCTGGGATTCGGGGGCGGCCCGCCGGACTTCGAGCGCGCCCGTCGCGACCCCGGAGGCGTGCGAGAGGAACCCCAAAAGCGAGGTCTCGTAGCGCGCGAAGTCCAGGTAGTCGCCCTCGATGCGGAGGACGGGGCCGCCGTCGAACAGCGTCCCCTCGGGGAGCGCGTCGGCGTCGATCGGGAGGCCTTCGAGGAGGTGGGCGGCGTCCTTCAGGCCGACGAGCAGCTCGAAGCCGCCGGTCGGGAACTGGTCGGCGGTCACTTCCGCGACGACGTGGGGGTTCTTGTCCGCGAACTCCAGCGTCGTCTCGGTGCGCTCGAAGTACGCGTCGGTCGCGCGCCCGCTCTCGATGTCCTCGGGCGGGATGACGTCGAAGCTCACGCGACCACCCGGCGAGTAGCCTGCATGACTCGGCGTAGATTCGCCCGGTCGAAAAAGGCTCGCCTCCCTACCGCGAGTGGACGTCGCCGAGCTCGTCGGTCGTCGGCGCGTTCACGATGGTGACGGTGTCGCCGGAGCGCGTGACGCGGAACGCGTCCGCGAACTCGCTCTCGTCCTCGGGGATGCGCCAGACGCCGTCGGCGTCGGTCTGCTCGGCGCCCCAGTACTGGAGGAGACTGCGGTACGTCCGCGCGAACTCGCGGGCGTCGCCGCTGGAGTCGAACGCGAGCCGCCACGTGTACGCGGTCTCGTCGCCGTTCTCGTACACCCAGAGCTGCTCGCCGTCCCAGCCCGCGACCGGCGTAGTCGCGTAGTCGAACGGCGAGTCGCTGTCGATGTTGCCCTGGTCGTCGCGGTTCAGCGGGTCGATGACGAACTCCTGGGGCTTGTACGCCTGCTCGTAGGCGGGGTAGCCGAACATCGCGGTGAGCCCGGCGACGCCGACCTCGCCGTAGGGCGCGCGGCCCTCGGGCGTGACGCGGTCCCAGTCGCCGCCGGACCTGTCGGGGAGCGTGACGGCGGTTGGCTGGTCGCTACCGTACTTCTCCGGCTGGGAGACCTGCTCGGAGGACGCCGGCGGGTCGCTGTAGACGTCCGCGACGGCGTCCCAGCCGCCGTCCTCGTGGAGGTGTTCGGCGAACGCCGACCCCGCGCTGTACGGGAAGAACTTCAGCATGTAGACGCCGAGGTGGATGTCGCTCCCGCCACCGCCCCCGCCGGCGGCCGCCTCGGGCGACGCGCACTCCCACTCGACGCCGCAGCGCTCGCTGAACCGGCTGTCGAGGAAGCTCGCCTCACCCTCGATGAGGCCGTTGTGGGCGTTGCTCTTGTCCCGGGTGGGCGAGGAGAAGTTCGCCTCGAAGTTCCGGAACTGGAGGGCGTGCATCAGCTCGTGGGCGAGCGTGTTCTCGTCGATGGTCGGCGTCTCGGACTCGGAGATGACGACGATGCGGTCGTCGCGGGGCGTGTAGAACCCGAGGACGTTCGACCCGCGGTTCTCATCCTGGACCGCCAGCGAGTCGTTTCGCTCGCCGATGAGGAACATCGCCTCGAACTTCACGTTGTCGAACGTCTGCATCGCGTCCGTGGCGTTCCCGGTGCCCGCGAACTCCTCGCGGTACGTCGACCGCGAGATGACGTCCACGGAGACCGGCTCCTCGAACTCGATGCCGCGGAGGTACTCGACGCGGGCCATCGAGCGGTTGATTACCATCTCGCGTTCGCTCTCGTTGAGCCCGTCGTCGACGGTCACCGGGAGGGACTCGTTGTGCCAGTAGCCGCCCTCCCACCCGAGGACGTCGCTGTCGGGGTCGGCGTGGTCGAACTCGCCGCCGGTCGCGTTCGTGGTGGTCTCCACGGGGTCGCCGCCGCTGGAGACCGGCGACTGGCAGCCCGCGAGGACGACCAGCGCGACGAACGCGACCGCGAGAACACGACGTGTCATTGCCCGTGGTTCGGGCGCGACGGGCTAAAACCCTGTCCTACGTTCACGCCGCCCGCGAACGGCCAAACGGCTTAGTGCGTCGCCGTCGAGCAGCCGCACATGGAGTTCGACCCCGACAGCACCGCCGTCGTCGTCGTGGACATGCAGAACGGGTTCTGCCACCCGGAGGGGAGCCTGTACGCGCCCGCAAGCGAGGACGCCCTCGACCCCGTGACGGACCTCGTGGAACGAGCGCGAGACGCGGGCGCGAGCGTCGTCTACACGCGCGACATCCACCCGCCCGAGCAGTTCGAGGACACCCACTACTACGACGAGTTCGAGCGCTGGGGCGAACACGTCGTCGAGGGGACGTGGGACGCCGACCTCCACGACGACCTCGACGTCCGCGGGGACGACTACGTCGTCGAGAAGCACACGTACGACGCGTTCTACCAGACCGGCCTCGAAGCCCACCTCGACGCGCACGGCGTCGACGACCTGCTGCTCTGCGGGACGCTCGCGAACGTCTGCGTGCTCCACACCGCGGGGAGCGCGGGCCTCCGGGACTACCGGCCGGTGCTCGTCGAGGACGCCGTCGGCTACATCGAAGAAGCGCACCGCGAGTACGCCCTCGACCACGCCGACTGGCTGTTCGGCGAACTCGTCGGGCGCGAGGGCGTGGCGTTCGCGTAACGCGGAGCACCGAGACAGCTACTCGACGGCGACCGCGACCCGGTCGCCGACGGCGAACTCGCGGTCGGGCGCGACGAGCTTGACGCCGAGGCGGTCGCTGCCGAGCCACAGCGAGAGCCCGTGAATCGGCCCGCCGTCGACCGTGACCGTCACGTCCCGCCACGCGACGGTGCGGCCGTCGGTCGTGGCGCCGACCTCCCGCCCGAGCAACGAGACTGCTTCGTCCGAGCTGGCCCGCCCGAGGACGCCGCCGCCCTCGTAGTGCGGGAAGCCGCCGTCGAGGACGCCGCCGCCGTCGGTGGCGACGCCCGCGAGCCCGTCGCCGGGTGTGGGGTGCTCGGGCGCGTCGAGGAGCGCGTACGTCTCCCCGGTCTCGACGACCTCGCCCGTGCCGTCCCACGAGACCGGTTCGATCGGCGCGTCGATGTCGAGCGGCAGCGACCCGGACGCGCGCACGGCGTCGCCGTCGCGCTCGCGGAACCCGAGGTGGACGTGGTTGGCGACCCACGGCGCGAAGAAGCCCGAGCGCACCATCCGCCCGAGGTCGCCCCCGAGGTCGACGGTGTCGCCGGGTTCGACGGCCGGTTCGACGTGGAGGATGCGCGCGAGGTACTCGCCCGTATCGACGACGACGAGGTGGTCGTGGTCGGCGGCGTACGGCTTCGACGGACAGCGGACGGTCCGCGTCTCCACGACCTCGCCCGCGACCGGGCTGGGGGCGCGACGAGCGCGGCCGGCGCGTCCGCCGGCCGCGCTGCTCGCGGTTTCACCGCTCGCTCGGCCCGCGGCCTCACTTCGTTCGGCCGCGCTGTCGGGATACAGGTCGACCGCGCAGCCGGCGTCGTGGGCGGGGTACGGCGAGTTGTACAGCGACGCGCGCGGGTAGCGCGCGAGCACGTCGCCGTCCAGCGTGACCATGCGCGAGCGTCGGACCGAGAGGATTTACTCCCGTCGGTCGAAGGGCCGGTATGCGCGTGCTCCGCGGGCGAGCAGAGGATCCGGAGGCCGACCGCGCGGCGACCCGCGACCGCCTCGATTCGGTCGGGGAGACCGGCGAGCCGGCGGTCCGCGTGTGGGCGCCGGGCCGCCAGCTCGCGTTCGGGCGCCGGGACGCCCACGGCGACGACTACGAGGCCGCCAGGGAGGCCGCCCGCGAACACGGTTTCCCGCCCGTCGAGCGCAGCGTCGGCGGCCGCGCGGTCGCGTACACGGGGACGACGCTCGCGTTCGCCAGAATCACGCCGGTCGAGAGCGTTCGCTCGGGCCTGCAAGAGCGCTACGACGCGATGGTCGCGGATGTCGTCGACGCGCTCGCGGCGGTCGGCGTGGACGCCCACGAGGGCGAACCCCCGGACTCGTTCTGCCCGGGAGAGCACTCAGTCTCCGCGGACGGGAAGCTCGCGGGCATCGCCCAGCGCGTGACGAAGGACGCCGCGCTCACGTCGGGGGTACTCGTCGTCGACGACCGCGACGAGATCGCGGACGTGCTCGCGGACGTCTACCCGAAACTCGGGGTGCCGTTCGACCCGAAATCGGTGGGGAGCGTCGCGGCCGCCGGCGGCGACGCCGACAGGATTCGAGACGAATTGGAAAGCGCGCTCGTCGGCGACGCGGACGCCGACGTGGAACGACTGTCCTGACTTCCCGACACGCTTCCGGCGATTACACAGCCGGCCCCTGGCGGATTGAAAGGGCGAGGCGCGCTCGCGTTCGCGTGGTCGTCTCGCCAGCCGCTATCGCCGACCAGCAGGCGGCGATATGCTGGCGAGCGACCGCGAGCGCGCCGAGGGCTTTCGAACAAAAGCGACGAGGAGAAGGTACACAGAGAGACACGAACGTCTCCGGAGGACTTACGCGCCGGCCGGCCGGACTGCCCGTATGCGAGTACTCCGGAACGCGACGCTGGCGGACGGGCGAGAGCGGGACGTCCGAATCGAGGACGGCCATATCGACGCGGTGGGCGAGGACCTCGACGGGGAGACCCTCGTCGACGCCACAGACAAGCGCCTGCTGCCGGGGATGATAGACGCGCACGTGCACTTCCGGCAGCCGGGGTACGGCCACAAGGAGACGTGGGCGTCGGGGTCGCGGAGCGCGGCGGCGGGCGGCGTCACCACCGTCGTCGACCAGCCGAACACGGACCCGGCGACGGTGACGGGCGCGGCGTTCGACGAGAAGGCGGAGCTCGCCGCCGAGTCGCTCGTGGACTGGGGCGTCAACGGCGGCGTCACCGCGGACTGGAACCCCGAAACGCTGTTCGACCGGCCGCTGTTCGCGCTCGGAGAGGTGTTCCTCGCGGACTCGACGGGCGACATGGGCATCGACGCCGAGTTGTTCGCTGACGCGTGCCGCCGCGCGGCCGAGGAGGACGTCGTGGTCACGGTGCACGCCGAGGACGCGGAGTTGTTCTCTGAGGAGGCGAAGGAGCGCGACGACGCGGACGCCTGGAGCGCGTACCGCACCGCCGAAGCCGAGGAGGCGGCCGTCGAGCGCGCAGTCGGCGTCGGCGGGAACGTCGGCGCGACGATTCACGTCGCGCACACGTCGACGCCCGAGGGCGTGGACGCGGCGCGTGCGGGCGGCGCGACCTGCGAGGTGACGCCCCACCACCTCTTTCTCTCCCGGGAGGACCTCGACGAGCTGGGCACGTTCGGCCGGATGAATCCGCCGCTGCGCAGTGAGGCGCGCCGCGAGGCGCTGTTCGAGCGGCTCGCGGACGGCGAGGTGGACGTCGTCGCGACCGACCACGCGCCGCACACGCGAGAGGAGAAGGACGCGAGCATCTGGGACGCGCCCTCGGGCGTGCCGGGCGTCGAGACTGCGCTCCCGCTGCTGCTCCAGGCCGCCAGTGAGGGGCGGCTGAGCTACGAGCGCGTGCGGGACGTCACCGCCGCGAACCCCGCCGAAATCTTCGACCTGCCCGAGAAGGGTCGCATCGAGGCCGGGCGGGACGCTGACCTCGTGCTCGTCGACCCGGACGCATCCCGGGAGATTCGCGGTGGCGACCTCCACTCGAAGTGCGGGTGGACGCCGTTCGAGGGGTTCGAGGGTGTCTTCCCCGAGCTGACGCTGGTTCGGGGGAGCGTCGTCTGGGACGGCGAAGAGTTCACCGACCACGACGGCGAGAACGTCCGCGCGTAGCGCGAGACGGTCGACTTAGACGCCGAGCGCGATCGACGTGAGCGCGGCGGCGAACGCCCACCCCGCGCCCAGCCACGACAGCACGAAGAACGCCTCGCGAGCGCCGGCTTCCGTCCACGCGGAGCTGACGTCGAGGCGGTTCCGCACCCCATCGAGCGTCTCCCCCAGGCCGATGGCGGTCGCCCACGCGAACACGCCGAACCCGAGGACGAGCGCGCCGAGCGCGAACGACGTGTCGGTCGCGCCCTTCGGGGACGTGACTACGAGCAGCGCCAGCGAGACGGCGACGCCGATTGCGGCGCCGCGGAGCGTCCAGCGTCCCGCGCGAACGGCGAGGTCGCGCAGGCTCGCCGACTCGTCGTAGGGAGAATCAGTCAACGGCTTCCCGCATCCGCGGGTCGAGGGCGTCCCGCATGCCGTCCCCGAGGAGGTTGAACCCGAGGACGGTCAGCGCGAGGAGCAGGCCGGGGAAGAACGACCACCACCACGCGCCCGAGAACAGCCCGTACTCGACGCCGTTCGACAGCATCATCCCCCACGTCGGCTCGCCGGGGCTGGCGCCGAACCCGAGGAACGACAGCGCCGCGATGTCGATGATGGCGAGCCCGAAGTTCAGCGTCGACTGGACGGTGATGGGCGCCAGGCAGTTCGGGAGCACGTGGCGCACGAGCAGCCGCGGGTCGGTCGCGCCGAGCGCGCGCGTCGCGTCGATGTACTCGTCCTCGAGGACTTTCAGCGCGGCGCCGCGGACGACGCGCGCGAACCGCGGCGTGTACACGAGCGTCAGCGCCGCGACCGCGCGCCACAGCCCGAGTTCGTCCGGGAAGATGGTGACGAGCGCGAGCGCGAGCAGGAGCGACGGGAACGACAGCAGCACGTCCATCGTGCGCATGATGACGTTGTCCGTGAGGTCGCCGTAGTACGCCGCGATGATGCCGAGGCCGACGCCCAGCACGGTCGAGGCGACGACCGTGACGGTGCCGTACAGCATGGCGTACCACGCGCCGTACAGCACGCGCGGGAAGATGTCGCGGGCCTGCCCGTCGGTACCGAACCAGTACTGTGCGCTCGGCGCCGCCTCCGTCGGGTTCGTGCCGAAGCTCGTCGCCGTGATGGCGCCCAGGTCGTACGCGAGCCGCGCGTAGACGGCGAGGAGGGCGACGCCGCCGATGAGCGTCAGCCCGAGGACGGCGAGGCGGTTCGACAGTAGTTGGGAGAGGAACGGGCTCGCGCGGAGCCGCTCGACGATGCCACGGTCGACGGTCGAAGTCTCGGTTTCGGTGCTCATTGTTCGATGCGGGGGTCGAGGACGGAGTACGTCACGTCGACGGCGAGGTTCACCAGCGTGTACATCACCGCGAACACGAGCACGGTGGCCTGCACGACCGGGTAGTCACTCTGGTTGATGGCGCTGACGAGCAGCGTGCCGATGCCGTTAATCTCGAAGACCGTCTCGGTGAGGACGGCGCCTCCGAGCAGCGCCCCGAACTGGATGCCGATGATGGTGATGACGGGGATGAACGCGTTCCGGAGGCCGTGTTTCATCGTCGTGATCTTCTCGCCCTGGCCTTTCGCGCGGGCGGTCCGCATGTAGTCCTGGCGGATGACCTCGATCATCGACGAGCGCATCATCCGCGAGATGAGCGCCATCTGGTAGATGCCCAGCACGACGATGGGCAACAGGAGGTGGCGGGCCGCCGACCGGAACGCCGGGAGGTCGCCCGCCAGGAGGGTGTCGACGAGGATGAGCCCGGTGACGTTGTCGATGAAGTGCGCGGAGCCGATGCGGCCGCTCGTCGGGAGGACGCCGAGGAACTGCGCGAACAGCAGGATGAGCAGCGGCCCGCTCCAGTAGATGGGGATGCTGATGCCGGTGAGCGCGCCGATGCGCGTGAGGTGGTCGGTCCACGTGTCCTGCTTGACCGCGCTCAGGATGCCCAGCGGCAGCCCGAACAGCAGGCCGGCGAGCTGGCCGAGGACAGCGAGCTCGATGGTGATCGGGAGCCTGTCAGCGAGAATCTGGCTGACGGGCGTGCCGCGCTGGATCTGGTAGGACTGTCCGAAGTCGAACGTCGCCACGTCGCCGAGGAAGCGGACGTACTGCTGCCAGAGCGGGTCGTTCAGCCCGAGGTCCGTCCGGACCTGCTCGACGAACGCCTGGCTGGCGCGCTGTCCGGCGATGGCGACGGCCGGGTCGCCCGGAGAGAGGTGGAGGATCGCGAACACGACGGTCGCTACCCCGAACAGCACGGGCACGAGGAGCAACAGCCGTTTCGCGATGAACCGCTTTGAGACCATTACGCGAAGGGGAGTGTGGGAGCAGTAAAAAGGTCCCGTCGTGGCGACGGGGCCTCTCGGTTATTCGAGTTCGACGAGGTCGAGGTGCGGGCCGCCGATGGCGGAGATGGTGTAGTTGCTGACGCGGTTGCTGACCCCGCGGACCTCGTCAGCGTAGTCGACGTACACCCACGGCGCCTCGTCGTGAGCGATCTGGACGGCCTGGTTGTACAGTTCGGCGCGAGCGCTCTGCTCGGACGTCTGCTGGGCTTCCTCGACGCGGTTCATGTAGTCCGTGTTCGCCCACCCGGTCAGGTTCGACGTGTTGTACCCCTCGGTGTCCCACGAGACCCAGTCCTGGTCCTGGGGAGCCTCCGTCTGCGGGTGGAGGAGCACGTAACAGAAGTTGTCCGGGTCGGCGTTGTCGGTGTACCAGCCGGACATCGCCGCGTCGTGGCGGCCCTCGGCGGTGTACGTGAGGTAGTCCGAGAACTGGCGGTCGTCGATGGTGACGTCGATGCCGACCTCGTCGAGGTTCGACCGGATGGTCTCGGCGGTCGGGAGCGGCGCGGGGTTGTAGCCGCGCGGGTTCTGGAACGTCGTCAGTTCGAACTCGAACCCGTCACCGTAGCCGGCTTCCTCGAGCAGCGACTGCGCCTGCTCGGGGTCGTGGGGGTACGGTTCGAGGTCGTCGTTGTGGCCGAACAGCGCGGGCGGAATCGGCTGGTCGGCCTGCGTCGCGATGCCCGAGTAGATGTTCTCGACGATGGACTGGGTGTCGATGGCGTAGCTGATCGCGCGCCGGACGCGGCGGTCGCGGAACGCCTCCACCCGGGACATGTTGAACGCCATGTAGCCGATGTTGATGCCCTGGACGGTCTCCGCGGACGCGGTGTCGGAGTCCTCGACGGTCTGGATGGTGTCGGGGTCGAGGCCGTCGATGATCTCCATCTCCTCTTCGACGAGCGCCTGTGCGCGCGTGGAGTTCTGGCCGCGCGTGAGGAACAGCACTTCGCCGACGTTCGGGCTGTCGCCCCAGTAGTCGTCGAACGCGGTGAGCTGGATGCGGTTGTTCGAGTCGTCGAGCTCGGAGAGCTCGAACGGGCCGGTGCCGACCATCTCCCCGTCGAGGTCGACGTCGCCCTCGATGGCGTCCTGGGAGATGACGACCGCGGCGAACATCGCGAGGTTACGCAGGAACGGCGCGTACGTCTGCGTGAGCGTGATGTTCAGCGTGTAGTCGCCGTCCTTCTCGACGCTGTCGATCCAGTTGCCGAGCGTGAACGGGCCGTACGCGGACGCGTCCTCGAAGTAGTACTCGTAGTCCTCGTCGACGAACCGGCGGTAGGTCGCGATGAAGTCGTCGGCCGTGAACTCGGAGCCGTCGTGGAAGGAGACGTCCTCGCGGAGCTGGAGGGTGACGTTCGCGCCGTCCATCGTCCAGTCGGTCGCGAGCGCTTCGGTGAGCGCGGCTTCGCCGGGCTGGAACCCGACGAGGCCCTCGTAGGCCTGGTTGGTGACCTTCGCGACCTCGCCGCTGGTGGTGTTCTGCGGGTCGAGGGTCGAGGAGTGGGAACCGCGGCCGTAGCGGAGCGTGGCGCCACTGTCGCCGCCGCCGCCGAGACAGCCGGCGACCGAGCTCGTCGCCGTGGCGGCGACGGTCGCGGTGCCGGCAGCCTTCAGGAAGCTGCGCCGTGAGAGCTGGCTGTCATTATCTGCCATAACCACACCCGCGCGAGCGACGTAAATAAGGTTATCGAATAGTCGACGACAATCGCCACACGCCGCAGGGGACGGGTCGTCGGGGCGCTTCGGTTATGGCAAAAGTTACCAGTGATCCGGGGACGGCGCCGGGGAAGACCTACCTGGAATCCGAGAAGAGGTGGCAGGCTGCCGGGTGCGCGTCGTCGCCGAGTTCGGGGTCCTCGCGCTCGCAGACGCTCTCGAAGGTGTCCGCGAGGACGGCCTCGGCGGCCGCCCAGTCGTCGGCCGCGAGGTGGTCGAAGGACTCCTCGACGGCGTCCCGGGACCGCCCGGACAGCGGGCCGTCGAAGAACTCGTCGCGGAGGACGGCGTGGAGGTCGCTGCCGCCGTCCGCGACCGCGTGGTCCGCGGACGCGTCGTCGGTGGCCTGTTCGCGGGCGGCCGCCAGGTCGATGTCGCGGGCCTCGACGCGCTGCCGGTAGAACATCACCTCGCGGTAGCGGTCCTGTTCGATGTCGAGGTCCTCGGGCGGAATCACGGACGGACACCGCGTCCGGAACCGACAGCCCGACGGCGGATTGATGGGGGACGGCACGTCCCCCTTGAGGATGGTGCGGTCGCTCGTGTCCGCCAGCGGGTCCGGCTCCGGAATCGCCGACAGCAACGCGTTCGTGTACGGGTGCTTGGGGTCCTCGAACAGCGCCTCGGTCTCGGCGACCTCCGCGATTCGCCCGAGGTACATCACCGCCACCCGGTCGGAGATGTGCCGGACGACGGAGAGGTCGTGGGCGATGAACAGGTACGTGAGCCCGTACTCGTCCTGGAGGTCCTCCATGAGGTTGATAATCTGGGCCTGCACGGAGACGTCCAGCGCGGAGACCGGCTCGTCGGCGACGATGAAGTCGGGGTCGACCGCGAGCGCGCGAGCGATGCCGACGCGCTGGCGCTGCCCGCCGGACATCTCGTGGGGGTAGCGGCCGTACTGGCTCTCGTCGAGGCCGACCTCCTCAAGGAGTTCGAGGACGCGCTCGCGGCGGCGGCCCTTCGCGAGGTCGTGGATCTTCAGCGGCTCCATGATGGTCTGCCCGACCGTCATCCGCGGGTCCAGGCTCGACATCGGGTCCTGGAACACCATCTGCATGTCCTTGCGCTTCTCCCGGAGCTCGGACTTCGAGAGGTCGCCGAGGTCCTCGCCCGCGAACACGACCCTGCCGTCGGTCGGCGGGTCGAGGTGCAGCAGCGCGCGGCCCGCCGTCGACTTCCCGCAGCCGGACTCACCGACCAGCCCGAGCGTCTCGCCCTCGTGGACGTCGAGGTCGATACCGTCGACGGCCTTCACGCTGGGCTCCTCGCCCGGGAGCAGGCGGTCGAAGAGGCCGTCTTCCTGCTCGTAGTACTTCCGCATGCCGTCGAGGCTGAGAATCGGCTCTCCGGTGGCGTTCGTCGACTGCGACGGAACGCCCTCGGTGCCGTACTCGTTCTTGTCGAACTCGGGGAGGATGCACTTCGACCGGTGGTCGACGTCCTCGGGGCCGTGCTGGAGGAACGGAATCTCGCCCTCCCGGCACTCGGGCTGGGCCCACGGACAGCGGTCCGCGAAGTGGCAGCCGTCGGGCATGTCGATGAGGTCGGGGACGTTGCCCTCGATGGGCGTCAGGCGGTCCTTGTCCTCGGTCGGAATCGACTCCAGCAGCGTGTACGTGTACGGGTGGCTGGGGTTGTGGAAGATCTCTTCGACGGGCCCCTCCTCGACGATCTCGCCCGCGTACATCACCGCGACGCGGTCGCAGGTCTCCGCGACCACGCCGAGGTCGTGGGTGATCATCAGGACGGACATCCCGAACTCGTCCTGGAGGTCGTCGATGAGGTCCAGGATCTGGGCCTGAATCGTCACGTCCAGCGCCGTCGTCGGCTCGTCCGCGACGAGCAGCTGGGGGCGACACGCGAGCGCGATGGCGATGAGCACGCGCTGGCGCATCCCCCCGGAGAACTCGTGGGGGTACTCCTCTAAGCGCGTCGTCGCCTCCGGGATGCCGACCTCGGTGAGGATTTCGACGACGTCCTCGATGACCTCCTCGTCGTGCTCGCGGCCGCCGATCTTCGGGAGGATCTCCCGGATCGCGTTCACCCACGTGTCCCGCTTGCGGTCGCCGTAGCGGTGGAGGCGCAGCGACTCGGCGACCTGCTCGCCGACGGTCACCGCGGGGTTCAGCGACGTCATCGGGTCCTGGAAGATCATCCCCATCTCGCCGCCGCGCACCTTCCGCATCGCCTCCTCGGGGGCGTCCGTGAGGTCGACGACGCCGTCGGTCACGGTCACGTCGGCGGCTGACGCACCACCCAGCAGTTGGTCGCGGGCGTCGTCGTCCACGTAGACGAAGCCGTCGTCGGCGTCCGCGACCGCGTCTTCGAGCGTGTCGGCGACGACGGACTCGGTCGCGCCGTCGGCGAGCCGGTCTGCGGCGTCACGGAAGTCGCTCGCGAGGTCCGCGGGGTCGTCCAGACCAGCGAGGTCGTCGGCCATCCCGCGTAGTTCGGTGGGGACCGTCTCGACGCCGTCGCCCGCGCGGAGGTCGGCGGCGACCTCGTAGGCGGCGTCCACGAGGTCGAACGGGTAGGGCACGACGGCGCCGTCGTAGTCCGCGGCGAACTCCGCGGCCAGGTCGGGAGCCCGGAACGTCACGCGCCCGTCGACGATCTCGCCGGGTTCGTCCACGAGGTCCATCGCGGACAGCGCCGTCACGCTCTTCCCGGACCCCGACTCCCCGACGAGGCCGACGGTCTCCCCTTCCTCGATGGTGAGGTCGACGCCGTCGACGGCCTTCACCGCGCCGCGCTTCGTCTTGAACTGCGTCCGCAGGCCGGAGAGCGACAGGAGGTCAGTCACTGGAGGAAATCACGGGGCGCTCAAGAAATAGCTTGCGGGACTCCGACACTGCGCCCGGCGCTCCCCGCGGAAACCCGGCGCGCGCCCGGCGTTGGGTAACGCTTATCCGGGGAGCCACCCGCCGTCAACACATGACCGACAACCCCGCCGACGCGCCCTCGAACGTCCAGGCGGCCGACGGCTGGCAGGCCGTCGTCGAGGACATGGCAGCCGTCGCCGAGGAGTACCGCGACCGCGGCTGGACCACGCTCGAACTCCACCCCGGCGACTCGGTGCTCGTCGACTCCGAGTTCCGGACCGGCCTCGACGTCCTCCTGCCCGGCGACGAGTACGAGGACCTCGAAGCGCTCGCCGAGGACGTCGCCTTCTCGGACGTGGACGTGTTCCGCGCGGAGAGCGGCATGCGCTACCTGCTCGTCGTGGAGAAGGACCCCGACAGCGAAACCGCGGTGTTCGTTCCCGCGTACTACGACCCGGCGGGCTCACAGGAGAAGCTCGAAACGATTCGCGCGAACGGCGAACTCCGGCTGTTCTGCCGCCGGCTGAACGACGACTACGTGGAGTTCGTCCACGAGAACGTCGAGCCGTTCCTCCCCGAGGGACGGACGAGCTAGTCGTCGGCGGTCGCGTCGGCGTCGATGGTGTGCCCGCAGTTCGGGCACTCCGTGCCGTCGTGGCGCAGTTCGTCGCTGGCCGACCGCACGTCCCGCATCACCGAGGAGATGCGCTCCTCGGCCTCCAGCTCCTCCTCGACGGCGAGGTCGACGCCCTCGACCTCCAGCAGGAACTTCGCGACCTCCGTCACCTCGTACATCAGGTCGTCGAGCTCGTCCGCCGTGAAGAAGCCGGACATCGCGCCGTAGAGGAACGTCGCGCCCGCCATCCGGACCTTGTCCTCGAACGCCGACCGCGCCTGGTTGACCGCCTGCGGGCTGTACGTGTCCGTCATGAACGGCACGAGCTCCGGGAGGTTCTCCCCGATCTTCGTCATCTCCACGCCGGTTTCCGTGCGGAAGTCCGCGCAGAGCCGCGCTATCGCCCACTCGCGGGCCGTGATGTAGGTCCGGTCCCGGAGGAACTCGTTAACGCGGTCGTACTGCGCACCGTCCATCTTCGAGAACCGCCGGTACTCGCGGACGTCCTCGGGCACGTCGTCGGTGTCGTCGGACGGGCCCTCCGCCGGCTCGACGGCCGGCGTGAGGTCCCAGTCTGCGGGAGAAGCGCGTTCGGGCATGAGGGAGCGTTGCCGGGTTGAGCGCAAAAGCGTGTCGCCGGGGACTTCGAGCGTCGCGAGAAGTCCCCGAACGGCGAACGGGGAACGCAGCGACCCGCGAGCGGCGCGGTGCAGCGAGAAGTCCCCGCTCGCGTATTCGGAGACAGGTCCCTCCGGTCACGGTCTCCCAGCCGAATCCTTTTCATTGGCCGCGCTGACAGTCCGACTATGAAAGTGCTGTTGGGCATCGGCGGTGCGGACGACTCCCTGGACGCGCTCCACGAGACCGTCGAGCGGGCGGTGGAGACGGGCGACGAGGTGACTGTCGCCGTGGTGGAAAACCCGGAGAGCGACCCGTCGCCGGACGAGCTCGTCGAGAGGGCCAGCGAGGCGCTGGAGGAGGCGGGGTTAGAGGACGACGTGCGGCGGCTCTCGGGAGACCCCGGGAGCAGCCTCGTGGAGCTCGCCGAGCGCGAGGAGTTCGACCAGATCGTGCTCGGGGGCGGCCAGCGCAGCCCGATGGGGAAGATTCGACTCGGGGACATCTCGGAGTTCGTGCTGTTGAACGCCCGCGTCTCGGTGAAGTTGGTGCGTTAGCATGGTCGACGAACGCGTCTACCCGGAGGAGGTCGCCGCGGAGTTCCCGCGGCCGCCGCGGGCGTTCGAGGACGCCGACGGCCGCACCATCGAGGTGCGGGCGTGGACCGGCGAGCACGGCCCGGGCGACGACGCCTTCGAGGCGGTCGTGGAGATGTACACGGAGTTCGACCCGGCGGACCGCGCGCAGGGCGTGCCGCCCGTCGGCGAGGAACGCGTCCGGGACTGGCTCGCGACGCTCTTCGAGCAGGACGGCCACGACGTGCTGGCGTGGCACGGCGACGAGGTCGCGGGCCACGCGACGCTGGTGCCGGACGACGACTCGACGTACGAGCTCGCCATCTTCGTCCACCAGGACTACCAGGGCGCGGGCATCGGCACGAAGCTCATCGAGGCGCTGCTCGGGCACGGGCAGGAGGAGGGCGCGGAGTACGTCTGGCTGACCGTCGAGCGGTGGAACCGGCCGGCGGTCGCGCTCTACGAGAAGGTCGGCTTCGAGACGGCGGCCGCGGAGAGCTTCGAGATGGAGATGGCGATACGGCTGAACTAGTTATAAGCCGCCGGCGCTGGACGTGCCGACGATGGCAGACACCGAGTGGTCCGACGAACACATCTCGCGGGCGAACCGGTTCACGGTCCACGTTGTGCTCGCGTGGGTCGGGCTGGTCGTCGTGCAGGCGATCCTCCTCCCGACGGGCAGCGTCGGCATGCTATTGGCCGGTGTAGTCGCGCTCGGCGCGACGTGGCTGCTCGTGCACTCGCTGTTCACGCAGGTAGACGAACTGGTGAAGACGAGAGTCGAGGAGGCCGACGGTCCCGAGAGTTAGACCGAAAGGACCGGCTGGCTGGCGTACAGGAGGACGTACTCGGCGGCCTTCTCGAGGACGTCGCCGGTGCCGTCCCGCAGGCCCTCGCGGGGGATGGTGAGGAAGTCGGCGTCGACGTCCTCGGCGCAGTCGAGGATGACGCTGCCGGGGTGCTGGAGCTTCCGCGTCGTGGAGAACCCGTACGCGATCGAGGTGTCGACGTGGACGCTCTCGGGCGCGCTGTCCGCGAGGTCCGCGAGGAACGTCCGGGTCTCGTCGGCGAGCTCGGGTTCGTCGACTTCGCCGGCGTGGATGCCGCGGCTGACCGTCTCGCCGAGGACGTACAGCGCGTGCGCGTCGGCGTCGTAGCGGTCGGCGACCGCGAACGCGTACTCGGCGGCCGTGACCGAGGCGTCGGTCCCGTCCACGGGCACGAGCACGGTGTCCACTTCGAGGGTCATGGCTGGGTCTGCGCGGGCGGGCTACTAAAACGCTCCGCGTACGCGGGGCCTACTCGCGCGTGGCTTTAAGGGGCGCGGGCGCGGAGCGTCGAGTATGATAGAGACGGTGGTCATCGCGACCGACGGCTCCGAGAGCGTGAGCCGCGCCGTGGAGGTCGCTCTCGACCTCGCGGCGCGCTTCGACGCGGCCGTCCACGCGCTGTACGTCCTGGAGGAGAGCGACGTCGAGAGCGCGCCCGACGAGGTCCGCGAGGAGATGCACGACGCCCTAGAGGAGCGCGGCGAGGAGGCAGTCGAGCGCATCGCGAGCAGCGCCGACGCGGACGTGACGACGGCGGTCCGGGAGGGACGACCGGCCGCGGAGATCAGCCAGTACGCCCGCGACGTGGACGCTGACGTCGTGGCGACGGGGACGCGAGGCCGCCACGGCGAGAACCGCTTCCTCATCGGCAGCGTCGCCGAGCGCGTCGTGCGCACGTGCCCGGTGCCGGTGCTGACGGTGCGCCAGCTCGCCGACGAGGAGTAGCCACCCCCGAACCGCGGGGTTCTTTGCTCGGCCGCGCCTCCGTCCGGTATGGAAGACTGGGTCATCGAGGACGAGGACATGCCGCTGGAGCGGAAGTCCCTCCTCCCCGGGAAGGGCTTTTTCGTCCCGGACAGCATCCACGAGGAGCGCAAGGACCGAGAGATTCGCGAGGAGGCCGAGGGCGCCGAGGTCCTCGTCGTCGCGGACCCGGACGCCGACGGGATGGCGTGCGCGGCCATCGTCCGCGAGGTGTACGGCGACGCGGCGCTCGTGCCCGCCGGCCCGCACGAGCTGGAGGACGGCCTGCGGCGCGCGGCAGAGTTCGGCGCGGACGGCGCGACGGTGTTCGTCTGCGACCTCTGCCCGGACGAGTTCCGGTACGTCGAGGACGAGCTCGCGTACCTCGTCGAGCACGCCGGCGAGGTGCGCTGGTTCGACCACCACCAGTGGACCGACGAGGTGGCCGAGGCCGTCCGCGAGGCGGGCGTCGACCTCGTTATCGGTGACTCCGAGGAGGAGTGCACGGCCGACGTGGCGGTGCGCTCCATCGACGAGGACCTGCCGCGGTACCTCAAAGAGCTCGCGGCGGTCACCCGCGACCACGACCTCTGGCTGAAGGAGGACCCGCGCAGCGACGACCTCGCTGACTACTCCTACTGGGTGGACACCGACGAGTACATGGAGACGATTCAGGAGCACGGCGCCGACCTCCCCGAGGACGTCATGGAGTTCCTCGAAGAGCGCCGCGTCGAGAAACACGACCTCATCGACCGCGCGGTCGACCGCGCGTCGATCCGCGAGGTCAACGGCTGGACCGTCGGCGTGACGTACGGCCGCTGCTCGCAGAACGAGGTCGCGGAGGCGCTGCGCGAGCAGGGCGCGGACGCCGCGGTCGTCGTGAAGCCGTCCGGGAGCGCGAGCATCCGCGGCACCGAGGGCTTCGAGCGCGCCCACGAGGTCGCCCGCCAGGTCAACGGCGGCGGCCACCCGAAGGCGGCGGGCTGCAAGCCCGACATCTACGAGGACATGCTGGACTACGCGAACCACTGGACGTCCCAGGGCGCGACCGCCAAGCAGGTCATCCTCGACGCCTTCCGGAACCTCGAACCGGAAGACGAGAGCGACGACGCCGACGAGGAATGAGCCTGGCGTTCGCGAGCGAGCGCCCGGTCGTCGGGATGGTCCATCTCGACGCGCTACCGGGCGCACCGGGCTTCGACGGCGACCGAGCCAGCATCCGCGAGCACGCGCTCCGGGACGCGCGCCGCCTCGAAGCCGGCGGCGTGGACGCGATTCTCGTGGAGAACTTCGGCGACGCGCCGTTCTACGCCGACGACGTGCCCAAACACGTTGTGGCGTCGATGGCTGCGCTCGCCCGCGACCTGCGCCGCGAGACGGACCTGCCGCTGGGCGTGAACGTCCTGCGGAACGACGCCGAAGCCGCGGTGTCGGTCGCCGCGGCGGCGGGCGCGGCGTTCGTGCGCGTGAACGTCCACACGAGCGCGCGCCTCACCGACCAGGGCGTCGTCGAGGGGGACGCAGCCGAAACCGTCCGCCTGCTGGACCGACTCGACGCGGACGTCTCGATTCTCGCGGACGTGAACGTGAAACACTCCGCGGCCATCGCGGAGCGGCCGCTGGAGGAGGAAGTGGACGAACTGCTCGGACGCGGCCTCGCGGACGGCCTCGTCGCCAGCGGCCCCGGCACTGGCGAGGAGGCCAGCCTCGACCACGTCGCCGACGTGGCCGCGGCCCGGGACGAACACGACGCCGACGCGCCGGTGTTCGTCGGCAGCGGCGTCACCCGGGAGACGGTCGTGGAGACGCTGGACGTGGCTGACGGCGCCATCGTCGGCACCGCGCTCAAGGAGGACGGCGAGACGACCGCGCCCGTCGACGAGTCCCGGGTGCGGGCGCTCGTCGACGCGAAAGCGTAGCTATTCTAGGTCCTCGCGCGTGGCGAGCGCGCCGCGCGCGCCCTTACCCGTGCAGTTCTGCGCGGCAGCGGCGGCAGCCACGCGGCCCGCTCGCGTCTTGTCGGCGTCCCCGAGCAGCCACGCGTGGGCGAGCGCGGCGGTGAACGCGTCGCCCGCGCCGGTCGTGTCCACGACGGCGGCGTCCACGGCAGGAACGCGCTCGACGCCGCTCCCGTCCGCGAGGAAGGCGCCGTCGACGCCGACCGTGACCGCGACGCGGGCGGCGCCGGCGCTCTGGAGTTCACGGGCGGCGGTTTCCGGTTCGCTGCCGAGGTACGAGCGGGCCGCGACCTCGTTCGTGACGAAGAGGTCCGCCGTCGCGGCGACCTCGTCGATGGCTTCGGGCGTGGCGCCGCGGCCGTCGAGCTCGGACAGCGGGCCCGCGAGGTCGAACGCCAGCGCAGAAAGTTCGCCGTGCTCGCGCATCGCGACGAGGTCGCGGACGACCTCGTCCGGGGCGTACGCGCTGGTGAACACGCAGTCCGCGTCGCGGAGACGGTCGCGGTCGCCGTCCGTGAGGCGGAGGCCGGGGACGCTGTCGCCGCCCGCGACGATCATGCGGTCGCCGTCCGGCCCGCGGAGAATCAGGCAGTACGACGTGGCGTCGTCGCCGCGACGCACGCCCGACGCGTCGACGCCCCACTCGTCGAGGGACGCGAGCACGCGGTCGCCGGCGTCGTCGCGACCGATTCGAGAGACGACGCCGGTGTCGTGGTCGAGCGCGGCGAGCGCGCACGCGACGTTCGCGGCGACGCCGCCCGCTCGCTCCTCGTCGTCGCGGACGAACGCGCCGCCGTCGCGCTCCGGGAGGTTCGACAGCGCGTACACGCGGTCGAGCACCGCGCTCCCGACCGCGACGACGCCGGCCATCTCAGCGCTCGCCGGCCAGCCACTTGTCGGAGTACGACTCCCCGCAGGAACAGTAGACGTACGCGTGGATGACGTCGCCCTCCGCGTACAGTCCGCCGACCTCGTCGTTCTGGGCTTCCGCGAACGAGAACGCGAACTCGGGGTGGTGGTCGCCGGGGCCGTCGGCGGCGTGCGGGCAGTCGCCGCCCGCGAGGTCCGCGTCCACGTGCCCGGGGTTGTCCATCGCGGCGGACCCGAAGTCCATCGCGCCCATGCCCGTTATCTTCCGGAAGACGCTGCGGCCGCGCTCGCCCTCGACGACGAGGACGACCCCGTCGTCGACGCGCTCGGCGTCCTCGCGGTCCGCGAGCGTGTCGATGTCGGAGACGTACGACTCGGAGAGGTAGAGTGCGACGTCGTCGGGCCGGTCGCCGGCGAGATACGCGTCGTAGTCGCTCACGACGACGAGTAGGCGTCGAACGCGAAAAAGACTGACTACTTACGCTTCGGCGGCGTCGGCGTCTTCCTCCTCGCCCTCGCCGTAGAGGTCCTCGACGGACTCCTCGCCGCGCTCCGCGATGGAGACGTTGAGCTGGGCGACGGCCTCGGAGACCTCCTTCCCGCGGACGGTGACGCGCTTGCGCTCGCCGTCGTTCTCGGGGTTGAAGCCGGGGCCGCCGGTGAGCAGGACGTCCTGGAGCTCGGCGCCGTTGACGTCGCTGCGGAGCGGGCGGCCGGCGGAGTCGCTGCCGCCGGTGATCTCGACCGTGTAGCCGTCGAGGCCGACGGCGCCGCCGTCGACCTCGTCGCCGATCTCGAGGCCGAGGAAGCGGTTCGCGTCCTGTCCGTCGACCTCGTGCTGGTAGCTTCGCCCCGACTCGGGGTCGGAGACGACAACTTGGAACGTGGCCATGCGTGAAACGAGTCGGGCGCAGTTCAAAAACCCGTCGAAGCCGCTCCCCCGGCTTCAGGCCCGCCCTCGGCCGCGAATCGGGGGCTCGACGGTTGCGGCCACCCGAGCGTTGAAGGTGGCATCCGTCTAACCGGACTGTGACTGCATGGACCGCGAACTCCTCACCGACCGCCTCGAAGCCGAGTTCGGCGGGACGCCCGCCGAGCGCCGCGTGGTCGCACGGATGGCCGGCGACCTCGCGGACGCCCGCGCGACAGACGACGACCTCGGCTTCGAACTCACCCCGGACGCCGTCGTGAACCAGCTAGCGGACGCGCCCGGCGGGTCGCCCGCCGAGCGCTGGAACTGGTGGATGGGCGCACTGGAGGCCGCCCACGGCGGCTACCGGCGGTTCCGCGTGACCGCGTGGCAGCGCGAGGACTCCTAGACGGAGCGCCGGCCGAGCGCGACGACGGCGCCCGCGACGGGGACGACGATCCACGCCGCGAGCGCCGCCAGCAGCACGGGTTGGCTGAGTCCGGTGCCGGTGAGGACCCCCGCGATGCCGCCCGCGGTCGTGGAGACGGTGCGGAGCACGAGCACGCGGAAGAGGTCCGCGGGGTTCGCGAGCACCGCCACCGAGATCGCCCACTGCGGGAGGTCGAAGGTGGCGACGGCGCCGAGCGCGACGAGGTCGTGGACGAGCACGAACCACACCCACGCCGCGAGCGCGCCGCCGAGCGCCCGCGTCTTCTCGCTGGCGAGCGCGGACGCGAGCACGCCGAGCGCGAGGAACGCGAGCGCGGCGGCGACCGCGACCAGGACGACCCACGCGTACCCGCCGACGACGCCCGCGCCGGCGTACCGGACGAGCAGCGCGCCGCCGGCCGCGAACCCGACGAGCATCCCGCCGCCGACGGCGACCGCGCGGCCCGCGTACTTCCCGACGACCACGGAGGCGTTCGACAGCGGGAGCGCGAGCAGCATCTCGAGGCTGCCGGACTCGTCGGCGCCGACGATGGCGTCGTAGCCCGCCGCGAGCGCGACCAGCGGGACGACGTAGACGCCGACCTGCGCGAAGCTCGCGAGCACCGCGCCGACCCGCGTCGGGCCGATCCCGGAGCCGCCGAGCACGACCAGCGCGAGGGAGAACAGCGCGAACACGACGGCGGCGCCGACCGCCCAGCGCCGCCGCACGGCGAGGCGGTACTCGCGGGCCGCGACCTCGACGGTGCCGCGGACGGCGTCCCGGAAGCCGCGGCCGCTCACGACGTCGGTCGCCGCGGCGCCGTCGGCCGCGAACTCCGGCGACTCGTCGACGACTGCGGCCGCGCCGCCGTCCGTCGCGGGGCGGTCGTCGGTTCCGGTGCTGTCGGTCGTCACGCCCGCTCACCCCCGTCTCCGTTCAGCGCGACGTCGCCGCCCGCGGCGACCTCCTCGCGGAACACCGCGTCGAGGCCGGGCTCCGTGACTTCCACGGACGCCACGTCGACGGTCTCACGGAGCGCGTCGAGCGCGTCGAAGACGCCGTCGCGCTCGCAGTCGAGGTGGAGCCGGGCGCCGTCGACGGCCACACCCCTGACAGCGGCGTGCTCGCGCAGGGCGGCAGCGGCCGCGGCGGGGTCGCTCGCGACGGTGGCGTCCACGGAGACGGTGTCCGCGGTCGCGCGCCGGAGGTCGTCGACGCCGCCCGAGACGGAGATGTCGCCGTCCTCGAGGACCGCGGCCCTGTCGCAGAGCCGCTCGATCTCCGGGAGGACGTGGGAGGTGACGAGCACCGTCACGTCCGTCTCGGTGGCGAGCGCGTCCACGATGGCGTGGAAGTCCGCGACGCCCGCGGGGTCGAGGCCGGCGGTCGGCTCGTCCAGCAGGAGCACGGCCGGGTCGCCGACGAGCGCGGTGGCGAGCCCGAGCCGGCGGTTCATCCCGTTCGAGTAGCCGCCGACGCGGCGGTCCGCGGCGTCCCCGAGGCCGACCGTCCGGAGCACGCGCTCGACGCGGCGGTCCCGCGTGTCCGCGGGGATGCCGCGGACGCGAGCGTGGAACGAGAGGACCTCGCGACCGGTCAGCGACGGCGGGAAGCCCGCGTGCTCGGGGAGGTAGCCGACGCGCTCGCGGAGCGCGGTGCCCGCCGACGGCGGCAGACCGGCAACCGTGACGCTGCCGGTGTCGGGCGTCTCGTGGCCGACGAGTAGCTTGAACAGCGTGGTCTTGCCGGCGCCGTTGCGGCCGACGAGGCCGAGCGTCTCCCCGCGGTCGACGGAGAAACTGGCGCCGTCGAGCGCGGTGACTGTGCCGTAGGACTTGCGTACGTCGCGGACGTCGATTGCTGGGTCACTCATAGTATCGCCTCCAGTCGTCGTGGGCGGGGGTCGAGAGCGGGTGGTGGTCGACGACGCCCGGCGCCGCCACGAGCGGCACCGAGCGGTCCGCCAGCCGCACCGCGTCGAACGCGGGGCTGGACGCGAACACCTTCGTCTCGGGGTGCTCGCGCGCGAGGTTCTCGACGGCGCCGTCGGGCCGGAAGCGGACCTCGCTGACGCCGTCGTGGTCGACGTCGACGGGACGGGCGTCGTCCCAGTAGTTGCCGCGCTCGCTGCCGTTCCAGGTGACCTGCTCGCCGACCACGGCGTACATCCCGTCCGCGTTGTCGACGAAGGAGTTCCCGGAGGCGTCCATGTCGACGCTGCCGGCGGTGAGGTGGACGCCGACGTCGTTGGCGAGCACGAGGTTGTCCCGGAACTCGTCGTCGAGGGAGTTGTAGACGAAGATGCCGTTGTCGTTGCCGACGAAGTCGTTGCCCGCGATGGTGGTGTGGTCGACCTCCTTCACGAGCGCGCCGTGGCCGCTGGTCCCGGTGTTGTTGGCGGCGACGTTGTCGACGATTTCGAGGTCGTCGGAGACCATCAGCGCGTACCCGACGTCGTTGTCGAAGGCGGTGTTGTTCGCGAGCCGGTTCCGGTCCGAGTACATGTAGTGGACGCCGTACCGGAGGTCCCACATCGTGTTGTTCGACGCGAGGACGCCAGAGCTCCAGGAGAAGTAGAGGCCGTCGCGGACGTCCGTGATGCGGTTGTCCGCGAGTTCGGCGTCGTCGGCGCGCCACAGCTGGATGCCGTTCCCGCGGTCGGAGGCGCGCTCGACGCTCGTGCGCCCGACGATGGTGGTGTTCGCGACGCGGGCGTCGGGCACGCCGTTCACCCAGACGCCGAACGTGGTGTTCGTCACGCGCGCGTCCGCGAGCGTGGCGTCCGGGGCGTCCACCCAGACGGCGGCGTCGTTGTCCGCCGTGCTGTAGCCGGCGTTGCGCACCCAGACGTCACGGACGGTCACGCCGCTGGCGTTCACGGTGACGACGTCGCCCTCGGCCTCGCCCGAGATGACCGACTGCGAGGGCGACTCGCCGGCGATGGTGACGTTCGGCGTCTCGACACTGACGGGGCCGGGGACGTGGCCGCGGACGTCGACGGTGTCACCGGGTTCGGCGGCGTCGACGGCGGCCGCGAGGGAGTCGTAGCGCTCGCCGTCGATTGCGGCGTGGCCGTCGCCCCGCGCGCCGACGGCGTCCGTCTCGAAGTCGTACTCGGCAGGGACGGACGCGTCGAACGCCACGTCGGGTTCGCCCGCGGCGTCGTCGCTGGGGGCGGCGACGACGGCGCCGACGCTCACCACGAGGAGGGCGACGGCGGCGACCGCGAACCCGCGCTCGATGCGTCGGTCACGCACGCGCGGTCACCTCCCTGCCTCCGCGTCCTCGGGCGCGCCGCGGCCCGTCACGCGCGCCGCGAGGTCGCCGAACGTCGCGTCGCTGTCCCGGAAGTAGAACGCGACGACGAGCAGCCCGACCGCGACCATCGCCATGTACGCGCCGAGCCCGAAGCGGCTGTGGCTGGTGATGTTCGCGACCTGGTACTGCCCCCACAGCGGCGGCGTGAACCCCTCGACGCCCATCACGGGCGCGTCCGGGTCGAGGGTGTGGCCGGCCTGGTAGAGCCGGTACTGGATGTCCGCCAGCATCACGCCGAACACGACGACCGTGCCGACGAGCTGGGCGGTCAGCCCGCGTTTGAGGCGGCGCGCGTCCGGCGCCAGCGAGACGAACAGCGTGGCCGCCGACACCGCGACGAACGCCAGCGGGCCGAACGACCACTCCGGCACGTCGATGGCGTACGGGTGGGGCTCGTAGTTCGGCTGCCAGTACACGGGGTCCGGGTAGTAGAACCCGATGTACTTGTTGAGGTTCGCCATCTCCACGTAGTCGCCCGCGATGCGGGGGTAAGCGTACAGTTCGAGGTGCAGCGTCGTCGACGGGTACTGCACCGCGTCCACGGAGATGCGCCACATCGGGAAGAACAGCGCCGCGACGAACAGGCCCGCGGCTAGGAGGGGGAGCGCGCGCCGGAGCTCGCGGAACGCCGAGGCGTCTGGTATCTCGTAGTCCATAGTGTCACCTGCCGGGGTTCGGGGGACGAACCACCGGTTGCGACCCCCGCGGGCCGCGCCGACACGCCGCGCGTGCCGGCGACCCCGGGAGGCCGCCGATGGTCGCCGAGTGGACGACAGACGGCGAGGGAGTCAGTCGTCGCGCGGTTCGACGAGCATCCGCGAGCGCATCTCCAGGTGGAGCGCGCTGCAGAAGTACGTACAGTAGATCCAGTAGACGCCCGGCTCCTCTGCCGTGAACGTCGCCTGCCGGGTGTCCTGGGGCGCGATGGCGAGGTGGACGTCGTGCTCGGGGACGGCGACGCCGTGGATGACGTCGCGGACGCCCTCGATGTTCGTCACCGTGAGCGTCACCTCGTCGCCCTCCTTGACGGTGAAGTCCTTGAGGCCGTACTCCGAGCGCATCGAGGACGTCTTCACGTGCACGGAGTTCTCGCCCGTGCGCTCGACGCCGGAGTCGGCCTTCGTGACGAACGGCTTCTCGCCCTCGTAGTCGGCCTTGTCCCACGTCTCCGCGGGGTCGAGCTTGTCCTTGTGCGCGAACACGCAGTCGTGGGGTTCCGGATAGGCGGGGTGGTCGGCGACCAGCTCCATCTCCTTCTCGCCCTGCCCGATGTGGATGAGCTGGTCGTTGTCCGGGTGGATGGGGCCGACCGGCAGGAAGCGGTCCTTCGAGAGCTTGTTCAGGCTCACCAGCCACTCGCCGTCCGGGTCCGTCGTCATCGCCTCGACGGCCTGGATGTGGCCGGGGTTGTAGTGGACGTCCTGTTTCTCGATGACGGGGTCCGAGGAGCCCTCCTCGGCCTCGACGGCCGCCTCGATGTCCCACTTCACGGCCTGGGAGTCGATGAACAGCGACGTGTACGCGTGGCCGTTCCCGTCGAAAGTCGTGTGCAGCGGGCCGAGGCCGACGTTCGGCCGGCCGGCGACGACGTCGTCGGGGTCGCTGGACGAATCGAGCGCGTCGATGTCGAGGATGGTGACCGTCGGCGAGAGCTTCCCCGCGACGAACGCGTAGTCGCCGTTCGGCCCGACCTCCACGCAGTGCGGGCTCTTCGGCGTCGGGATGTACCGCACGATGGGGTCGCCGCCCTGGTTCAGCGAGCTGTCCTGCGTGCCGTCGACGACGGGCACGCCGTTGACCTCCTCGTACTCGCCGGCCTCGACGGCCTCCTCGATGGCGGGCACGTCGAACGCCTTCACGTAGTCGCGGTCGTCGCGGGTCATCTCCGTGACCGTGACGCCGCCCTCGTCGTTGTACGCCGACGAGATGGCCCAGCGGCCGTCCTTGTCGGTGTCGACGATGTCGAGGTTGCCGTCGACTTTGACCTGCCACTGGGTCTCCATCGATTCGGGGTCGATGGCGGAGAACAGCGACACGTACTCGTCGGGGTTGTCGAGGTCGCGGCCGTCGTTCGGCAGCGGCGTGCGGAACTCGCCGTTCCCGAAGATGTACTCCGTGTCCGGGCTCTGCACGGAACACCCGTGGATGGCCTGCATGTTCGGGACGTCCGTGATCGCGTCCGTCTCGAAGTACTTCAGGTTCACGCGGGCGATGCGGCCGTTGGCCTTGTCGTTCACCCAGAGGTACTCGCCGTCGTAGTCGCCGTCCGTCTCCGACAGCACGGGGTGGTGGTTGTCACCCCACGTGTAGTCGCCGGCGCCTTCGAGCATCTCCGCGGTCTGGTCGTCGTAGCCGTAGCCGCGGCCGGCCTCCGTGTTGAACACGGGGATGCGCATCAGCTCCCGCATCGACGGGATGCCGACGATGCGGATCTCGCCGGACTGACCGCCCGACCAGAACCCGTAGTACTCGTCGTGCTCGCCGGGCGCGACCTTGTGGTCGGGCGTCGACCCGCCCGAACTGGTCGTGGTGTTCGAACTGCCGCCGCCGATGTTGCCCGAACAGCCAGCCAGCCCCGCCATCGCGCCGGTCGCGATGCCCGCCTTCACGAAGTCGCGGCGGTTGAGCTCCAGGCCGGCGAGCTCCAGCGTCGTCGAGTCGTCGTCGGGCGTCGGTTCGTCGACCTCCGCGAGCAGGTCGTCGAGTTGCTGTTCGTGTCGCTCGACGACCGCCTCGGGGTCGAGGGCGTCGTCGCCGTCGTCGGCTGTGTGTTCGGACATTCAGACCACTCGGACGTAGCCGACCATCCCGCTGGCCTCGTGCGGGATGCAGTAGTACTCGTACTCGCCGGTCGTCTCGAACGTGTGCTCGTAGGTCTCGCCCTCCGGGACGTTGCCCTCCTGGCCGCTGTTGTAGCCGTCGATGGCGGCCTGCTCGGCGTCGAAGCCGCCGGACGCGAAGTACTCCGCGCCGTCCGGGATGGCGTCCTCGTAGGCGGTGACCGTGTGGCCGACCGCACCGGTCGTCTCCCAGGTCACCGTGGTGCCCGCCTCGACCTCGATGCGCACGGGGTCGTAGGCGAGCTGGTCGTTCATCGCGACTTCGCTCGTCTGCACCCACTCCTCGCCGGAGCCGCCGCCGCTCTCGGTCTCGGTCGGCTCGGCAGTCGTCTCGTCGCCGCCGGAGTCGCCATCGCCGCCGGAACAGCCGGCGAGCGCTGCGACGCCGACGACGCCAGTGCTTGCGAGGAACCGTCTTCGCGTGTAGTGCTCGTCCATGCTTGCCTCACGTCGTCGGTCAGAGTCACACACACGTAAACCGGAAACCACAGTTCAAGAACTCGGGAACGCAGCCGAACGTGTTCGCCCGGGGAAGGAGGGGCGAACCGCCGCTTCCCACGGTAGCGCACCGCACACCGCCGCGGCTCGAGGTTCGAGTCCCTCGCGGGGAACCCGGACCGACGGAGCCAAGCGCCGCCGCGCGCTACCGCGAGTATGGACCTGCGGTTCCTCGGCGGCGCCCGCGAGGTCGGCCGGAGCGCGGTGCTCGTCGACGACTCGCTGCTGCTCGACTACGGCATGAAGCCCGGGACGCCGCCGAGCTACCCCGCGGACGTCGACCCGGACGCGGTCGTCGTCAGCCACGGCCACCTCGACCACGCGGGCGCCGTCCCCGGGCTCGTCGCCGGCGGGCGGCGCCCGCCGATTCACTGGACGCCGCCCACCCGAGACCTCACGCGCCTGCTCGCGGAGGACACGCTCAAGCTACAGGGCGGCGGCGAGCGCGGCGGCCGCCACGACTGCCCGTTCACGCGCGCGGAAGTCGCCGCGCTCGGCGAGGTCTCCGAGACGCACGGCTACGGGGAGACCTTCGAGGCCGCCGGCTACGAGGTGACGCTGTACGACGCGGGCCACATCCCCGGGAGCGCACACGTCCTGGTGGACAGCGCGGGACGAAGTCCCGCGAGCAATCGGACCGAGTCCGATGACGACGGAGACACCCGACTGCTGTACACGGCGGACTTCAACACGGAGGACCAGCGACTGCTCGCCGGCACGACCGCCCGGCCCGACGCCGACGTGGTCGTCACCGAATCGACGTACGCGGACGTGACCCGGGACGACCGCGCGAGCATCGAGGACGCGTTCGCGTCGTCGGTCGCGGAGACGGTTCGCGGCGGCGGGACGGCCGTCGTTCCGGCGTTCGCTATCGGTCGCACACAGGAACTGTTCATGGTGTGCGCCGCCCACGACATCCCGTGTTACGTGGACGGGATGGGCGTCGCCGTCACCGAGCGATTCAAGCAGACCAGCGAGTTCCTCCGCGACCCCGAGGCGTTCCGCGCGGCCTGCGGGCACGCGCGCTTCCTCGACGCCTCGACGCGGAACGGTCAGCGGAAACGAATCGCGGAGAAACCGACGGCCATCGTCACAACTGCCGGGATGCTCTCGGGCGGCCCAGCGATGACGTACGTCCCCGAAATCGCGGGCAACCCCCAGCACGAGCTCGCGCTCACGGGGTATCAGGTCGAAGGCACGCCGGGCCGCGACCTCCTCGATACGGGCAGCGCCGAAATCGACGGCCGCCACCTCCGCGTCGCCGCGCGCGTCCACAGCTACGACTTCTCCGCGCACGCCGACCGCGAAGGACTACGGGAGTTCCTCGACGACTACCGCGGCGCCGAGGTGCTCGTCAACCACGGCGACCGCTGCGAGTGGTTCGCCGACGAACTGCGCGCGGACGGCTACGACGCCAGCGCGCCCGAGCGGAACGCGACAGTTTCGGTGTAGCTACTCGTCGCTCTCGGCGCGCTCGGCGTAGGCTTCGAGTTCGCCCGCGAGCTCGCGGGCCTCGTCCGGGGAGAGCGTCGCGCGCTCGGCGTGAGCCGGCACGCGCTCGGTGTCCGTGTTGTCGAGTTCGAGTTCGACGAGCACGTCGCCGTCGTCGGCGGTGACGTTGAGCACGGCGAGGGCGTCCTCCGTCCAGCCGTGACCCTCCGCCTCGCCGTCGAGGAGCGTGAACGTCGTGTACGCGTTGACCTTGATGATGCGGTCGGCCATGCGGGACGAACGCGGGACAACCCCGTGGGTGTTACGACAGCGACAACGGAGACGCGGAGAACGGGGAGAGAGGAGAGCGCGGCAGCGTGCGCCGTCAGTCGTCCGCGGAGATGGGTTCGCCCTCGCCGTCGGTCGGCGCGGGGCTGGCGCCCATGTCGTCGTCGTCCGCGTACGGGTACCACGTCATCTTCGTGTTGTGCATGTACGGGTCCTCGTAGTCGGTCTCCTCGGGGTCCGCGAGCTCCTGGAGCGCGTCCTCGTCCTGGCGCTGGATGAACTCCCGGAACGTCTCCCCGTCCTGGCGCCGGTCCTCGTAGGTCGCCAGGAGGTTCTGGATGTACCCCGGTACCTCGTCGGCGGGGACGCGCATCTCCACCCACTCCGCGAAGTGGGGGTTCTCGCCGAGCCCGCCGCCGAGCCCGACGTCGAGAGCTTCCACGGGTTCACCGTCCTTGCGAGTCTTCATCCCGCGGAGGCTGACGTCCGCGATCTGGGGCTGCGCGCACGACGCCGTGCAGCCCGAGAGGTGGATGTGGAAGTCCGTCACGCCCTCGGGAACGTCGACGTTCTCCTTCAGCCAGCGCGCGTACCGCACCTGGCGGTTCTTCGTCTCCACGATGGACAGCGAGCAGAACTCGGTGCCAGTGCACGCGATCGAGCCCCGCATGAACGGGTGGGGTTCCGGCGAGTAGTCCTCCAGCAGGTCCTCGGCGAGGAAGTCGTCGAGATCCTCCTCGGGGATGTCCGTCACGATGACGTTCTGGCGCTGGGTCAGGCGGACCTCGCCGCTGCCGTACTCGTCGGCGAGCTCCGCGAGCTCGTAGGTAGCGTCGACGCCCATCCGCCCGACGAGCACGTTCAGGCCGACGTAGTAGTTGCCGTCGGGCTGCTCGTGGACGCCGACGTGGTCGCCGTGCTCGTGGCCGCCCGCGTTGTACGTGTACTGGTCGCGGAGGTCGTCGCCCGCGGTTTCGAGGTCCCAGTCGGTGTAGTCCTCCTGGAGGACGCGCCGGACCTTCTCGGCGCCCCACTCGTCGACGAGGAACTTGATGCGCGCGTTGTAGCGGTCCTCGCGGTCGCCGTGGTCGTTGAACAGCTCCGTCGCGGCGGCCGCGATGTCCGTGGCCTTCTCCTCGGGCACCCAGATGTCGACGTCGCGGGCGAGCCGCGGCTCCTTGCGGGAGAGCCCGCCGCCGATGCGGACGTTGAACCCGAGCTCGCCGTGCTTCTCGGCGGGCTCGAACGCGAGGTCGTTGATGTCACCCTGCCCGCAGCCCTGGTCGCAGCCCGTCACCGAGACCTTCCACTTCCGCGGGAGGTTCGCGTAGTCGTCGTCACCCTTGAACGTCTCGTGGAGCTCCTCCGCGACCGGCCACGCGTCGATGTGCTCGTGGGTGTCCTTCCCGGCGACCGGACAGCCGACGATGTTCCGCCAGGAGTCACCGCAGGCCTGCTGGGTGGAGAGGCCGTTCGCCTCGAGCTTCTCGAAGATGTCCGGCACGTCCTCCAGTTTGATCCAGTGGAGCTGGATGGACTGGCGGGTCGTCCAGTCGCAGTACGCCGCGCCGAACTCCGGGTTGTCGACCGGGCCGCGGGCGTACTCGTCGGCGATCTCCGCGACCGTCTCCAGCTGGCCGGGCTCGAGGACGCCGTTCGGCGTCCCGATGCGCATCATGAAGTAGCTCTCCTGGCCCTTCCGCTGGTGGTACAGCCCCCACCACTTGAAGCGCTCGAACCACTCGTCGTGCTCCTCCTCGGGGATGGCGTCCCACCCCTCCTCCGCGAACCGGAAGAGATGCTCCCGGATCTCGTTACCGTAGACCTCGTCCTTCCAGCGCTCGACGTCCGTGGGCATATACACACATACTGGGGGCTCTCCCTTACCAAGGCGCGCTTGGTGTCAAGGTTCCCCGCGGCCGACCGGTACCGGATACACTTACCGCTATCGCCGAACACCTTCGACCGGCTCGAAGCCCTCGTCCGTGACCTTCCCCACGGGCAGCCACGGCGTCGTTCCGGACTCCCCGCAGTTCAGGCAGTGGCCGTGCGCGCGGGCCTCCACCCGTCGGCCGTCCGCGCCCACGTCCACGAACGCTTCGACCACGAGCCACGCGAGCGCGCACGAACAGAAGCCCTCCGCGACCGGCCACACCTCGCTGGTGCCCGCCGCGCGCTCGTCGTTCACGCTCACCCACGCGGCGTCGTCGAGCAGCCGCAGTCGCGTCGCCATACCACTACTCCGCGACCCGCACCCGTCCACCCGTCGGCGCGGGCAACGCCTGCCAGTCGTCGGAAGTACCGTCAAGGCCCGCCGGTATCGGCCAGTGCTGGCGGGCATTGCGCCCGAAGCGGCAGTTAACCGTTCCCGCGCCATACCGGGAAACATGCCTACCCGAGTGCGCGGCAAGCGCCAGCACGCGTCCGTCGACGCCGCACCCGAACTGTTCGACGAGGAGGTGGACGGCGAGTGAACCAGCACGCCGAACGCGACGCCGACCGCGCGGAGACACAGGACCGCGACGACGACCACCTCGCCGACGTGGAACCCGGCGCCGGCTGCACGGAGATCTGGGAGCACCTCTCCGAGCGCCGCGAGAACCACGACGACGAGGAATAGGTGTTTTACGCCCCAGGCCGCTACTGGACGTATGACTGACGAGGAACCGATTCCGCCGACGGACCGCGAGTCGCCCGTCGGCGAGCCGGTCGTCCGCGGCGACGAGCGAGTCACCGGCGAGCACGCCCGCGAAGCCGTCTCGTTCGACCCCGACGACCCCGAGAGCGTCGCCGAAGCCGCCGAGACCGTCGGCGCGTTCGCGCGCAACGAGCTCGGCGACAGCCACCTCTACATGCTCCGGGGCGCCGCCGCCTGCGCCGCGCTCGTCCGCGCCGAGAACTCCTACAAGGCCGCCGCCGAGCGCGCGGACGGCGACGTCGGCGTCTCCTTCATCCGGAAGTGGGCGCGCGTCCACGACCTCCCGCGGGCCGTCCGCGAGCACGTCGCCGCCGGCCACATCCCGCCGACCGCCGCGAAACACATCGCGCGCGTCGGCGGCGACGACCGCTACCTCCTCGCGTGGGCGGTCGTCGACAACGAGCTCACCGTCCGTGACGTCCGCCGCGCCGCCAGCGCCGTCAACGACGGCGACGACCTCGACGACGTCCTCGAAGAGCTCGGCGTCACGCCGGGAGCGCTGACGGTCACGCTCCCAGCGCCCGTCTACAGGGACCTCCGACGGCAGGCCACAGTTTCGGACCGCGACCCCGACGACGTCGTCGCCGACGCGCTCCGCGAGTACCTCTAGTTCTCCTCGGTGAGGAAGCCAGCGGCCGCGTCCGCGAGCACGTCCACCGCCGTGTCTACCTCCTCGAAGTCGATGGTCTCGTCCGGGAAGTGCGCCTGCTCGATGTCCCCCGGCCCGAACATCACGGTCGGAATGCCCGCCTCGATGTAGTGGCGGGCGTCCGCGCCGTACGTCACCCCCCTGGGCTCCGTCTCGTCGAGACCGTGCGCCTCCATCGCCGACTGGACCGCCTGCACGACCGGCTCGGCCGGGTCGATCTCGGAGGCCTCGAACTGGACGGTGAACCGCTCGAACGCCGGCGGGTGCTCGGCGAGCCACTCGCTGTCCGCGACGACACCGGCGAGGCGCTCCTCGAACGCCGCCTCGACCTCGGCGACGGTCTCCCCCGGCGCGACGCCGATGCGCCACTCCCCGGTCAGCGACGCCGGTACCGTCGACGCCCACTCGCCCGCCTCGACGGTCCCGCAGACCACCGGCCACTTCGTCGGGAACTCCTCGTACAGCGGGTGCGTGACGTGCTCCTCGCGCTCGGCAGCGAGGGCTTCGAACGCCTCCCGGATCGCGTCGAAGTGGTCGAGGACGGACTCCCCCGCCCACGGCGTCGCCGCGTGCGCGGACCGGCCGGTCAGTTCGAGTCGCTTCATCAGGCTCCCCTCCGAGGCGACGACGGGCGTCAGCGACGTCGGCTCCGCGATGATCGCCGCGTCGCGCTCGAACGGGTACGGGTTGTCCAGCGCCGCCGTCGCCGCGCCGACGCCGCCGGCCTCCTCGCCGACTACGCCCTCGACAACCACGCGGCCGTCGACGTCGTCTCGGTCCGCGAGTTCGAGCGCGGCGTACACGCACGCCGCCAGCCCGGCCTTCATGTCCGCCGCGCCGCGCGCAGTCAGCTCGTCGCCGTTCCACCGCGCCTCGAACGGCGGCGACGACCACACGCCCTCGTCCGCGGGCACGACGTCCACGTGGCCGTTCAGTACGATCGTCGGGCCGGCGTCCGGGTCGCCGAGCTCCAGGACGCCGCCGACGCTGCGCCGGTCGGCGGCTCGAATCTCGCGCGGGTCGTCCGGGAACGACCGGTGCCCCGCGAGCAGTTCCGCGTCCACCTCCCACTCGTACCTCTCGAAGCCGAGTTCGGCCAGTCGCGCCGCGAACCACGCCGACACCGGCGCCTCCGCCGCGTCCGTCGACTCGAACGCGACGAGCGCCGACGCGAACTCGCGCACTCCGTCCATACGCTCCGGTTCCCCGACGCCCGCGTAAGCGTTTCGCTGGATGGTAAACGTTTAACCTCGCGCTGCCCGAGTTGGAATCGAGGGCCGATAGCTCAGTTCGGCAGAGCGTCTGGCTTTTAACCAGACGGTCGAGGGTTCAAATCCCTCTCGGCCCGCTTCTGCTGCGAAGACCGCTACCGCGCAGCGTTGCCACTCGCCAGCGTCGAGAACTGAGAGAACGCTACCGCGTCTGCGTGTGTGCGAGCCAGACGAGCGCGACGCCGAGCGCGACGGCGGCGAGCGAACCGACAACCTGGAGGACGGTGACGCCGGCGCTGTTCGCGTGCTGCCACGGCATCCCGACGAGCGACCCGATACCGACGAGCGCGACGAACGCGCCGACGAGAACGCCGTAGACGTCGAGCGTGTCCGCGAACGGATGTTGCATGCACGACGCCTCGCCGCGGAACACGTTAACGGTGACGGAACGACCCAGCGGCGTCAGTACCGCGACGGCAGGAACGCCAGCATGATCAACAGCGCGGCCGCCAGCCCGCTCAGGATGACGATACCCCAGAGGCCGTTCGTGCGCTCGTGGAACTCCTGCTGGGCCGCCACGTCGGAGTTGTAGTCCGCGTAGTCGGTCGTCAACTGGAGGACCGTCCCGCCAGTCTGCTGTTCGAAGTGCGCGAGGTACGGCGTACCGCTCTCACCGAGCGTCGCGTTCGCGCCCTCCTCGAAGCTGACCTCGTTCGTCCGCGGCGCGAACCACTCGATCGTCACCGTCTCGTTGGTGACCGACGCCACGGTCGTCTCGTTGTCGTTGTCCGGGAGCGCTATCTGGTCGCCCTCCGAGAACGAGTGCACCGTCGGCTCGCCGACGTACTCGCTACGTTCGACGAGGCGGCGCTCGCCATCCTCCTCGACGATGACGTACGTCGTACCGTTCTGCTCGACGGTCGGCCGGTCGACAGTCTGGACCTCGCGGAGCTCGAACTCCGTCGGATCAGACTGGTTCGGGACCGCGACCGTGTAGTTGTCGCCCTCGTAGACGACCGTGTCCTCGGGCGCCCACTCCGCCGTGTACCGCGCGGACTCGTTCGTCCACTGCGCGGTCGCGGAGCCGTCACCGACCTCCGTGAAGTTGTACGTCGTTCCTTCGATCGTCGGCTGGTCACCCGCCACGACCGTGTGATCCGGGTTCTCCAGGGCTACCTCCGGCTGCTGGGCGACACCGATGAACGAGTACGCACCGGCCGCCAACAGAAGGAAGATTGCGACGGACACCGCCGCAGCACCTCGTTGCATACTCGATGCGTGGAGAGGCCGGCGTATAATCGTTACTTTCCAGACCCGTACTTGACGGCGCGCATGTAGACTCCCGTCGACGAGGGCGTGCGGTACGATCGGCTACAAGGAGAACGAACTCCGAGAATGAAAGCCAAGGGCCGGATTTGAACCGGCGATGGGCGGCTCTGCAGGCCGCTGCGTTAGGCCGAACTCTGCCACCTTGGCACCGTCTGGTGGTACTGCGCTCGCTCGCTTAAACGTAGCGGTACGGAGTGTCGCCACTTCGCGCTACAAATGCAGAAAGCCCCGAACAGCGTCACAGCTGTTCGAGGCTTGATGAAGTATGAATAGCAGGCGGCGAACCGGATTTCCCAGAGGCTCGCGCACTCCAGTACTGACCGGAACGCAGGCGGGCTTATCTTCCGTGTTCGGGATGGGTACGGGAGTTCCCCCGCCGCTATGGCCGCCTTAATACCGACCAACGGAATCGAACCGTTGTCCCCGGACAGAAGTCCGGGACGCCAGTATCGGCGAACGTCCGTGTGTAAGTGCAATCCAGTTAACGCCTGGACTCGACCACGTAGTGTGGTGAGTGCATGAGTGTGTGGCATTCGGTCGGTTAGTGCTCGCGGGCTGAACGTCTCGTTGCCTTGACGCGTACACCCCGAGTCTATCGAACTCGTCTTCTACGAGAGACCTCGACGGTGATTCTTTTCCAGGTGGGTTTCGAGCTTAGATGCATTCAGCTCTTACCCCGTGGTGCGTAGCTGCTCGGCACTTGCCCTCTCGGACAACCGATACACCAGTGGCACCCGTTCATAGTTCCTCTCGTACTATATGAACGTTCCTGTCAATCACCTTAACACCCCCAATAGATAGCAGCCGACCTGTCTCACGACGGTCTAAACCCAGCTCACGACCTCCTTTAATAGGCGAACAACCTCACCCTTGCCCGCTTCTGCACGGGCAGGATGGAGGGAACCGACATCGAGGTAGCAAGCCACTCGGTCGATATGTGCTCTTGCGAGTGACGACTCTGTTATCCCTAAGGTAGCTTTTCTGTCAGCAATGGCCCGCATCAAGCAGGCTCATTGGTTCGCTAGACCAGGCTTTCGCCTCAGCGTCCCTCGTTGTGTAGGACACTGTCAGACTACCTTTTGCTCTTGCGCTCTTCTCCGGGTCTCCGACCCGGATGAGGTAGCCTTAGGGCGCGCTCGATATCTTTTCGAGCGCGTACCGCCCCAGTCAAACTGCCCGGCTACCGGTGTCCTCCTCCCGGAGTGAGGGTCACAGTCACTGACGGGTAGTGTTTCATGGCTGACTCGGTGGCATGCTAGCGCATGTACCTGTGTAACGTCTCCTACCTACCCTGCACATCAGCGACCGTGTCCCAGCGACAGCCTGCAGTAAAGCTCTATAGGGTCTTCGCTTCCCCTTGGGGGTCTCCAGACTCCGCACTGGAACGTACAGTTCACCGGGCCCAACGTTGGGACAGTGAGGCTCTCGTTGATCCATTCATGCAAGCCGCTACTGAAGCGGCAAGGTACTACGCTACCTTAAGAGGGTCATAGTTACCCCCGCCGTTAACGGGTCCTTCGCCCCATTGTACTGGGTGTTCAGATACCCGCACTGGGCAGGATTCAGTGACCGTACGCGTCCTTTCGGATTTGCGGTCACCTATGTTGTTATTAGACAGTCGGAGCCTCCAAGACACTGCGACCTGCCCAATTGCTGGGCAGGCATCCCTTATCGCGAACTTACGGGACTAACTTGCCGAATTCCCTAACGTCGGTTGTTCCCGACAGACCTAGGCTTTCGCTGCCAGAGCACCTGTGTCGGATCTTGGTACGGACATCGTGCTCGTCTTTTCACGGGCCCCAGATTGACTCGAGTTTCCCTATCCCGCCGTTCGTCCGCTTCCTGCCATTACGGCTTCCACGGACTTGGACGGTTCGACCGGGCGAAAACCCGGCTCGAGCTGCTCCGAGGCGTCGACTTTCACTGCACGATGGCACGGGAATATTAACCCGTTTCCCTTTTGACCCGCTCGAATTACGACGGGACTTAGGACCGGCTAACCCTCGGCTGATAAGCATTGCCGAGGAACCCTTGCTCTTCTCGGTCGTCGGGGTTCTAACCCGACTAACGCTGCTACTATGGCCAGGATTTTCTTCCCCATTCGGTCCACTCGAGTTCTCACCCGAGCTTCCGCCCGAACAGAGTGCCAACCTACTGGATCACGCTGTCACGCGTGCCGTTAGGTCTCGGTGGTGAACTTGAGCCCCGATCATTTTGGGCGCCCCGAACCTCGGCCGGTAAGCTGTTACGCTTTTCTTGGAGGGTAGCTGCTTCTAAGCTCACCTCCCGGCTGTCTAGGGCTCGGGACCACCTTCAATCGCACTTAGCTCACACTTTGGGACCTTAACCTAACTCTGGGTTGTCTCCCTCACGGTGCACAGGCTTACCCCGCACACCGGATTCCCTGCGTCAGCGGCGTTCGTAGGTTCGGAGTTCGACAGGAGGGCCAACTCCTCTCGGAGTTGGACCCTCCAATCGGTAGCTCTACCCCACGAACTACCTCAGCAGAGGTCATGCTTCGACATGTTTCGGTTGGAACCAGCTGTTGCCAGATTCGATGGGCCTTTCACCCCTACACGTAGGTCACGGGAGGGTATTGAAAGACACCAACCCTAACAGACCTCCACATGGCTTTCGCCATGCTTCATCTTGCCCACGCGTAGATCATCTGGTTTCGGGTCGTGTCCGTTTGACTCCCCGCGCTTGAACACGGTGGCCCTGGTGCAAAGCACTGCGGCCATATCGGTTTCCCTACGCCTCCCCGGATACTCCGGTTAGACTCGTCAAACAGACACACTCCCTGGCTCGTTTTTCAAAACGTACGACGGAACATCGGCTCCTCACAGGTCCTACTACAGGCTCGCGCCTGACTCGTTCCCAGTGAGGCCTTTTATGCCCCGTCGCTCCATCGCCACCTGATTTCAAGCCCTATTTCACCCCCCTTTGTGGGGTGCTTTTCAGCGTTCGTTCACACTACTTGTTCACTATCGGTCTCGGAGAGTACTTAGTCTTGGCAGTCGATGCCTGCCATCTTCACGAGGGATTTCCGACCCCCGCTACTCTGGAGCTGGCTCACGACGTACTTGTTCTCGATACGGGGCTGTCACCCTGTATCGCGCTCCGTTTCAGGAGACTTCGCGAGAACGTTCTGTCGATGCATGCCAGTCCGAACACCACATTGCCCAGAAGGCTTCGGTTTGGACTGGGCCGCGTTCATTCGCCATTACTAACGGCGTCCCATTCGGTTTCTCTTCCTGGCCGTACTGAGATGTTTCAATTCCGGCCGTTCCCCATTGCGCGAAGCAATTGCGGTGGGGATTCCCATTAGGAGATCCTGAGTTCTTCGCCTCCGTGCGGCTCCCTCAGGCTTATCGCAGCTTGGCACGTCCTTCGTCGGCATCCGAGCCGAGCTATCCACCAGGTGGCACAGTAGCCACGTTGGTTGTCAGCTGCAGAGCAGCTGACGATGGTACTCAACCACACGAAGTGGTCGAGGATTGTTGGCGGTGAAGCCAACGACGATGAATGTTGACTGCAGAGCAGCCAACGGATGCTCAACACGTAATGGTTGAGCGCTGTTGAGTCACGGATGTGACCAACAGTCGGTACTCGACCACGGTGGTCGAGTCCAGTGAGCGCCTGGATTGCACTTACACACGGCCGTCATCGCACGTCCTCGTGGTGAACGAGGAGCGTACATAGACCCTTCCCACCCGCACTTTCGCGGGGTGGTGCATCAGTCTTCGTCGGGATTCATCGTACCGCCGTCTCCCACTTAAGGGACACGGTTTGAGATGAGTCCCGAACGGGATGGACCCACTGGGATTCGAACCCAGGGCATCCTCCTTGCAAAGGAGGCACTCTACCACTGAGCTATGGGCCCACCTCCCGAATCGGGAGGGGTTACGTTAGCCTTGATGGTTTGTAGGTGTCCAACTGGTCACGGCGTCGTCGAAAGGTGGGCCAGGGCAACGCCCTGGTCCCGATCGTTAGGAGGTGATCCAGCCGCAGATTCCCCTACGGCTACCTTGTTACGACTTAAGCCCCCTTGCGGAGCCCAGATTCGACCGGCGTATGCCGGCCTCATCCGAACCCCACTCGGGTGCTTTGACGGGCGGTGTGTGCAAGGAGCAGGGACGTATTCACCGCGCGCTTCTGACACGCGATTACTACCGAATCCAGCTTCATGAGGGCGAGTTTCAGCCCTCAATCCGAACTACGATCGAGTTTAGGAGATTAGCGCCTCCTCTCGGAGTTGCATCCCATTGTCTCGACCATTGTAGCCCGCGTGTTGCCCAGCTCATTCGGGGCATACTGACCTACCGTTGCCCGTTCCTTCCTCCGCTTTGGCAGCGGCAGTCCACCTAATGTACCCAGCTACCCAAAGGGTACTGCTGGCAATTAGGAGTGCGGGTCTCGCTCGTTGCCTGACTTAACAGGACGCCTCACGGTACGAGCTGACGGCGGCCATGCACCTCCTCTCAGTAGCGTCGGGTAAAGTCATCAACCTGACCGTCATTACTACTGTCGGAGCTGGTGAGATGTCCGGCGTTGAGTCCAATTAAACCGCAGGCTCCTCCGGTTGTAGTGCTCCCCCGCCAATTCCTTTAAGTTTCATCCTTGCAGACGTACTTCCCAGGCGGCCCGCTTCTCGGCTTCCCTACGGCACAGCGCAGGCTCGTAGCCTGCGCCACACCTAGCGGGCATCGTTTACAGCTAGGACTACCCGGGTATCTAATCCGGTTCGAGACCCTAGCTTTCGTCCCTCACTGTCGGATCCGTCCTCCTGAGGCGCTTTCGCCACCGGTGGTCCGTCCAGGATTACAGGATTTCACTCCTACCCCGGACGTACCCCTCAGGTCTTCCGGTCCCAAGCCGAACAGTTTCCGCTGGACGCCTGCTCGTTAAGCGAACAGATTTCCCAACGGACTTGTCCGGCCAGCTACGGACGCTTTAGGCCCAATAATATCGGCCATCACTCGGGCTGCCGGTATTACCGCGGCGGCTGGCACCGGTCTTGCCCAGCCCTTATTCGTACACCACCTTACGGTGTACAAAAGTGAAGGCTCTATGCCTTCACACTCGGAGTCCCCTTATCGCACTTGCGTACAGTGTAAAGGTTTCGCGCCTGCTGCGCCCCGTAGGGCCCGGAATCTTGTCTCAGATTCCGTCTCCGGGCTCTTGCTCTCACAACCCGTACCGATTACTGGCACGGTGGGCCGTTACCCCACCGTCTACCTAATCGGCCGCAGCCACATCCTGTGGCGCCGTAGCGTTTCCAGCTCCGTCCATTCAAGGAGTGGAGCGTTATTGGGAATTAGCCTCAGTTTCCCGAGATTGTTCCCATCCACAGGGTAGTTTGGCCACGTGTTACTGAGCTTTCCGCTGCGGGTCTAAACCCGCACAACTAGCATGGCTAAATCGGACTCCGATAGCAATGGCCTCCGGCAGGATCAACCGGAATGTTTGCTGGGGTTAAACCCCAGCGACCAGAACTAAAAGTCCTGGTTTGGCGGGAACACAAAGTGTTCCTCATAGCCACGACAAAGCGCCGTGGCCAGTTGGATGTCACCAAACCATCAAGGCTAACATCAGATTCCATCTTGTACGGCGGACCGCAGGGGTGGAATCCTCATTCCTTCGGACCTGAACGTAGTCCGCGGCGGGCTATAAACCCATCGGACTTCGCTCGGCCCAAGACGACGTTCGCATTACCACCGACGCCCCGTTATTACTTAAGGGCATCGAACCTCACTCGTGAGAGTGAGATCGAAGCCCAGACGGGCGCCGAGATCATGCGTCAGTCGACCGGATAGACCCGGACGACCTCATTGTCGTTCGCATCATCTCGTATCGCCCGTTATTACTTAAGGGCATCGAACCTCACTCGTGAGAGTGAGATCGAAGCCCAGACGGGCGTCGGAAGCACGCATCAGCCACCCGGGAAACCCGAGTGGCCTCATCGTCGTTCGCATTATTCCGAACGGCCCGGTATCACTTAAGGGCGTCGAACCAGACTCGCCGAAGGCGAAGGGTTCGACGCGAGGGCGTCGAGGCGTCAATCAGTGGCGTCGGGGTCACCGAGCCACCTCACGTCGTTCGCATCCTATCCGAGTTCCGGGTTACGTAAAACCCCATCGAAGCGGAGGCGCTTCGACACGCCACCGCATACCAGAAAACCGCGTGACGACGTACCGAGGACGACGCGCGAAAATACCGCGTGGGTGGAGGTCGACCTGTCGTCCCGCGCGAGTGCGTGCGGTCGGGCCGAGTGGTGCCCACGCGACTCCGAATAGCCGTGGCGGCGACTAAGCAGTTACGCGTCGCGGACCGAACAAAAGTGGGGGTGTCGAACGGCGTCAGTCTTCGATGTGCTCGATGCCCTCTTTCGAGACGTTCGCCTTCGTGATCTCGCCGGGCATCCAGTCGGGTTTGTCTCCAGGGGCTTCCTCCTCCCAGGCCCACGCCTCGTAGATGTGGACCTTGTCGGTCCCTTTCTCGCGGAGCTCGAGGTCGTGGCGATTCGCGTCCGATTCGCTGTCGCCTACGTCGTCGAGCCGGCGGGCCGCCTTGAGGGCCGCCTGCCGTGGGGTGTTGCCGCTGAAGACACTACTCTCGTCGCCGTCGGATTCTCGGAGCGCGAAGTTGCGCTTGCCGTCCTCACGTACCATGGTTTTGCTCCATGATATGGCAACACAAGGGCGTGTGATAAATATACCGCCGATTTTGCCGGTAGTTTTATCCGTATCCACGGAAGGTTCGGGGAAAGCGGCGACCCGGCTACCGCACTAGCGTGGCGGATAACCGCCCCGCTGGGAGCCGACGGCGCCCCGCTCCGACCGTCGGAAGAACTTAAGTACGGTGTGCGGCGAAGGGAAAGTAGACACTTCGCGATGGTTCGCAAGAAGACGCTCAGCCCGAGTGGCGCGAAAGGCGACGACGGCGAGTACCACAACGCCCACGTCAACCTCCACGAGGACGAACTGTCCGTCGCCGGCCTCGACATCGGCGACGAAGTCTTCGTGCGGGTGCGCGAGGACAAGATCATCATCCAGCGGGCCGACCAGGACGACGTCGAGCACGACTTCTGACCCGGGATGTACGGGCTGGTCAAACCACTGTTGTTCCGGCTGCCCCCGGAAACTGCTCACGAGGCAATCACGGGACTACTCAAGTTCGCCCAGCGTGCGCGCCTCGACCGCGCGTACGCGAATCACTACACCGTAGACGACGAGCGGCTGGCCGTCGACGCGTTCGGCCAGTCGTTCCCGAACCCGGTCGGGGTGGCCGCGGGCTTCGACAAGAACGCGGAGCTACCGCGGGCGCTGGCCGCGCTTGGCTTCGGCCACGTCGAGGTCGGCGCGGTGACCGCAGAAGGCCAGCCCGGGAACCCGAGGCCGCGCATGTTCCGCCTCCGAGAGGACGAGGCGCTCGTGAACCGGATGGGGTTCAACAACGCGGGCGCGGACGTGGTGGGCGAGCGCCTCGCCACCCAGCAACTCCCGGACGTGCCCGTGGGCGTGAACGTCGGGAAGTCGAAGTCGACGCCGCTGGAGGACGCGCCAGCGGACTACCGCTACACGTACGAGCGCGTCGCCGAGCACGGCGACTACTTCGTGGTGAACGTCTCCAGCCCGAACACGCCGGGGCTGCGCGAGCTCCAGAACCGCGAGCAGCTCGCGGCGATTCTGGACGCGCTTCAGGACGCGGGCGCGGCGCCCCTGCTCGTGAAGCTCTCTCCGGACCTCCACCGGGACGCCGTAGTCGACGCGGTGGACCTCGCGAACGAGCTCGGGCTGGACGGCGTCGTGGCGACGAACACGACGACCGACCGCCCGGACTCCCTCAAGAGTGCGAACGCCGCCGAGAAGGGTGGGCTCTCCGGGCGGCCGATTCGGGAGCGCGCGACCGACCAGGTGCGCTTCGTCGCCGAGCGCACGGACCTCCCGGTGGTCGGCGTCGGCGGCGTCTTCACCGCGGAGGACGCCTACGAGAAGATTCGCGCGGGCGCGTCCGTCGTGCAACTGTACACGGGCCTCGTCTACCGCGGGCCGGGCATCGCCCGGGACATCAACGAGGGCTTACTCGACCTGCTGGACCGCGACGGCTTCGCGTCCGTCGAGGACGCGGTCGGTGCGGACCGCTGAGAAGCGGAGGCGACTGTTCTACCGGAGCGCGTCGAGTTCGAACTCGAAGCCGGCGACGGGCACTTCGACGTCGTGGTCGACGATGACCGCGGGGTGGAGCTCGCCGATGACGCCCACTGCTTCGCCATCGATGACGACGCTGGCGGCGCGGCCGTCGATGAACGACGGGTGCTCGGTGGCGGGCGTCTCGAGGTCGACGTGGAACTCCTCACAGAGCGCTGCGAGGCGCGCCTTCGCGTCCTCGTAGGAGGCGTCGTGGCGCGCGAGCACGGCGGCGACGGTGCGGCGCTCTGCCACGCCGGTCTCCGTGGAGCCGTCGACGTGGGCGGCGAACCCGATCTCCGCGAGGTCCTGCGGGTACGACCGATGGGTGTTGTTCTCCAGGACGGAGACGAGCGACGGCAGCGCCCACGTGCGGAGGATGGTGAAGTCCTCGCTGTACGGCTCCGAGATGGTCGCGGGGTCGGCAGCCCCAACGGCGTCGTCCGCGGGCGAGATGCGCATCCGGTCGAAGTTGTCGGCCTCGCTGGTCATGTTGAAGTTCAGGAGGTCCTCGAAGCCGAGGCCGACGAGCGTCTCCCGGGCAGCGGCCTCCAGCCGCGAGGTCTCCGTCCGTCCGCCGACCGTGCTGACGTCGGGGTACCGCGGCACGAGTTCGTTGAACCCGTACGCGCGCCCGATGTCGTCGACGACGTCCACGGGGTGGAGGACGTCCACGCGATACGGCGGAACCTCCACCTCGTAGGTGAAGTGGTCGCCGCCCTCGGGCTCCGCGTCGAGCCCCGCGCGCTCGGCGAGGTCGACGACGTCGTCGGGTTCGAGGTCGATGCCGAGCAGCGTCTCGACGCGGTCGTGGGCGACGCGCTTGGTCTGCACCTCGAAGTCCGGGCGCACGAGCTCGGCGTCGTCGTACGCGACGTTGACGTCCTCGACGGTGGCGCCGCGCGCGTCGAGCGCGTAACAGATGATGGCGCACATCCGGTCGATGGTCCACTGGTCGGTGCCGGTGAGCTCGACGAACAGCTCCCGGGAGTCCGTCGACACTTCGGTGCGGCGGCCGTTGATGACCGGCGGGAAGCTGAACAGCCCGATGTCGTCGTAGATCGCGGGGTAGCGCTCGTACTCATCGAGCAGGTCGGCGTACTGCTCGCCGGTCGGGTGTTCGGAGAGCACTTCGCCGGGCGTGCGTTCGGCGTCGTCGTCTAGCGGGACGAACGTGTCGCCGTCCGGCTCGATCCCCGTGTACGTGATGGAGCGATCGGCGTTGCCGTCCTCGCCGTTGACGGATTCGCTCGCGGTTTCACCGCTCGCGCGGTCGGTGGCGCCGCGCGCCACCTGCCCTTTCAGCATCGCGAGGTCGTGGATGCCGATGGCGCCCTTCGCGCGCTTGCGGCCCATCGTCGCGTGGAGCTTCTCCTGGAGCTGGATGAGCGAGTCGAGGGCGTCCTCGTCGAGGTCGACGCCGCGAATCACGGCGCCCGTGACGTACGGCCGGTCGTCGGGCACGTCCTCGACGTTGATGGTCCATTCGGCGGCGTTCGTGTCGGGGACGTAGACGCCGCGGGTGTCGCCGTAGTGGTAGCGCAGCGAGCGCGCGATGCCCTCCACGGAGAGGCGGTCGAGGCGGTCGGCCTCGAACTCGAGTTTGAACTCGCCGTCCTCGGTCTCGCCCTCGAACTCGATGCCGAGCCCGAAGAGGTCGTCCTTGAGCTCGTCGTCGCTCTTCTCGCTGTGCCCCGTGAGCGTACGGAGCTCGTCGGGGTCGATGTCGACGACGGGCATCAGTACACCACCTCCGCGTCCCGCAGGAAGTCTAGGTCACACAGCGTCCCGTGGACGTCGCGGATGTCCTCGAAGCCGGTGACCAACATTAGTAGCCGTTCGAGGGCGAGCCCCCACGCCATCACGTCGGCGTCGACGCCGAGCGGTTCGAGCATCTCCGGCCGGAAGATGCCGGAGTTCCCGATCTCGATGAGCTCGCCGGTCTCGGGGTGGCGGCCGAACAGTTCGAAGCTCGGCTCCGTGTAGGGGTTGTACGTGGGTTTGAACTCCAGGTCCGTGATGCCGAACTGGCTGTAGAACTCCCGGAACGTCCCCATGAGGTCCCGCACGGAGAGGTCCTCGGCCATCACCCAGCCCTCGATCTGGAAGAACTCCAGGAGGTGCGTGGCGTCGAGGGTGTCGTTGCGGTAGGCCTTCTCGACGCTGAAGTACCGGGCGGGTGCCTCCACGTCCTCGCCAGCGACGCCGGAGAGGTAGCGGGCGGTGAGACTCGTCGTGTGCCCGCGGAGCGCGAGCGCACGCGCGAAGTCCTCGTCCCACGGCGAGTGGTAGCCGTCGCCGTCCGGGCCGACGCCCTCGCGGTGCGCGCGCTCGACGCGCTCGACGAGGTCCGCGGGGAGCTCGTCGATTCTCTCGGGCTGCTCCAGGGCGAACCGGTCCCAGTGGTTGCGCGCGGGGTGGTCCTGGGGCATGAACAGACAGTCGTTGATGTAGAAGTCCGCGTCGACGTGCGGGCCCTCCATCTCCTGGAAGCCCATCCCGACGAGCACCTCCTTGACGCGCTCGGCGGCCTGCCGGAGCACGTGGGTCTTCCCGGGCGTGAACTCGCCGGCGTCGGCCTCGACGTTGTAGTCGGCGAACTCGGCGTCGCGCCACTCGCCGGACGCGAGCATGTCCGGGGTGAGCTGGCCGACCTGTTCGGTGGCCTCGACGCCCGCCATGAGCTCGGTGACACCCGCCTCGGTCAGCAGTACGGACCGGACGGTGCGCTCGCGGACGGCGACGAGGTCGCGGCGCGCGAGCTGGTCGAGTGCGTCCTCGTCCTCGACGGTGCCGCCCGCGGCCAGCGTTTCGAGTGCGGCGGCCTCTGTGTCCTCGCTGGGGTCGGCGTCGGGATTCGCAGAGACGTCGCCGCTGTCGATGCTGCCGTAGCCCTTCCGGGCGTAGTTCGACAGCGCGATGTCGACCTGCGGGCCTTCCAGTCCGGACGCGCCGATGACCTCGCCCATCGACACAGGGTCGTCGTCGGCGCCAGCGTCGAGGGCGGCCTCGTAGAGCCGTACCTCGGGGAGCGCGTCCTCGGCGTACTCGCGGCCTTCCTCAGTCAGTTCGGCCTCCTCCTCGACTTCTTCGACGACGTCCACGAGCCCGGCGTCTTCGAGTTCGAACGCCGCGCCCGTGACCGTCTCCGGCGGCCGCTCGATTTCGGCCGCGAGGTCGGCGATGCGTCTCGGTTCGTCGGCGCTCGACGCTTCGAGCACCGCGACCTGCTGTGGTGGCAGTTTCATTGTGCGTAGGGGTGTGTGGCAGTCAGTTATCCGTTCCGCTCTGCGCCCGAACGGGCGGTTTCGGCCGCTTCCCGGCTCCCGCCGGACTGCGGCGTCCACCCGCCCCGTTCAGGCGAAGAAGAAGCCGAACCCCGGAGCTGCGGCTACTCGGCGTGCGCTGCGACCGGCGTGGGGTTCGGACGCCATGTGCGGGAGCATGGCACGGCCGGTGAAAAGGATTCCGTCAGCGGGCGCTCACGCTCGCGCGGAGTCGAGTTCGACGTCGAGGTCCTCGAGGACTTCCTTCGCTTCCTCGCGTTTCTCCTGGTGGTCTTCGAGGAACTCCGCCATGAGCTCGGCGGCCTGCTCCTTGCAGCCGCCGCAGAGGCGCTCGCCGCCCGCGCACTCCTCGTAGACGCGCTCGGCGAACTCGTCGTCGTCAGCCGCGAGGAGGTACGCGTACAGCTCGTAGACGGGACACTGGTCGGGCTCGCCGCCGAGTTCGCGCTGCTTCTCGGCGGTCTCGCGGCCGCCCGTGGTCGCGGCCTTGACCTTGTCGTAGCCGTCCTCGGGGTCGTCGAGCAGGCTGATGTGGCTCGCGGGAATCGAGGAAGACATCTTCCCGCCCGTGAGCCCCGTCATGAAGCGGTGGTAGATCGAAGATGGAGGCACGAAGCCGTAGCCGCCGTGGTCGACTTCGACGGCGAGCGCGAGGTCTTCGGCGGTCTCCCGCTCGATGTCGAAGGCGTCGACGTGGCCCTCGAAGACGCGCTTCTCGCCGGCGAGTTCGTCGATGAGCGCCTCGAAGGCGTCCTCCGTGGCCTGCCTGTCGAAGAACCGAATCCGGGGACGAAGCGGCTCCATCCCGGCGTTGTCGAGTTTCTCCACGACCGACGAGACGACCTCGCCGTCGAACTCGGCCACGAGCGCGGGGTCGTCGCGGAGCCAGTCGGCGGCCTCCGCGCAGCGCGGCTGGCTCGCGTCCTCGGCGTACTGCTCGCGGGCCTCGTAGGCGGCGGAGACGAGCGGGCGCTCGTCGTCGTCGAACGCGACGCTGGCGTACGCCTCGGTGACCTTGAAGTAGCGCGTGCGCTCGGCGAGGTCGCGGGCGAGCCGCATGTGGGGGTCCTGGTCCGGGCCGACCGGAATCACGGTGGGCTTCGATGCTTCGAGCTGCGGGTAGAGGATGTCCGCCATCTGGGTGACGACGCTCTGCATGTGAGAGACGTCGGTCTCGCCGTCGAACCCGTAGATGGCTTCGAACTCCGAGAAGTTCGCCTCCGCGCCGAGCTCGAAGGCGAGGTCCTGGAGCTCGCGGTTCGCGGACTGGCGGTAGAGCGTGCCGTCGTCGGCGTCGAAGCCGAGCGCGAGCAGCGAGAGGAGGTAGTCCCGGGCGTGCTCGTCGATCTCCTCCCAGGAGAGCCCGCGGGCGGCGTGGGCTTCGAGGTCCGCGATGAGCGCGTACGCGTCGGCGCCCTGCTGCTGGTGCCAGATGATCTCGTCGAACACCATCTTGTGGCCGATGTGGGGGTCGCCGGTCGGCATGAACCCCGACAGCGCGGCGAACGGCTCGTCGTTGCGCATCGCGTCCGCGACGCGGCGGTAGTCGCGGTGCCCGAAGATGATGGCCCGGCGCATCAGGTAGTGCGGGTCGGGCACCTCGTCGATGACGTCCTCGAAGGACTCGATGCCGAACTCCTCGAAGAGCTTGCGGTAGTCCGAGACCGTCGAGGAGCCCCACGGGTCGAGCGCGACGCTGTCCGCGCCCGGCGCGTCCTCGGCGTCCGTGTCGTCGTCTGTGTCGGTCATAGTTAGGGAGTGAGCCTGCTCACGGAGAGCCAGCGAATCGTGTCCGCACTGGGGTCGTCCAGCGCAAAAACCATTCGCTTCCGGACACCGTGGGCGAGCCGCACGTCCAGCGAGAGGTCCCGCGGCGCGAACTCGTGGCCCGCGGGCAACACCCGCACGAGCAGCTCGGAGTGCCCGAGGTCGTCGACGGACTCGACGTCGCCGTACACGCGGAAGTCCGCGCCGAACTTGAACCCGGTCTTGGGCACCATCGCGCGGTTCCGGAGCGCGCGGTACACCCGGAGCCGGCGGTCGAAGTGGTCGCCCTCGCCGCCGCGCCCGCGCTCGACGACGGCCTCGACGTCGGCGTCCCCGAGGTCGAGGACGCCCTGCGCGGCGAGGTACGCGGCCTCCAGCAGGGAGAGCTGGAGCGCGTCGTACTCGGCGGCGCGACCGCCCAGCGGCTGCCCGTAGAACCCCTGTTCGTGGAGGGGCTCTGGCGGGTCCCAGACCAGCACGCGGTCGTCGAGCAGCACGCCTTCGACGCCGCTGGGTGCGTCGAAGGCGGTGTCGCCGTCGGGCGCGAACGACTCGACGTCGAGGTACGTGATCTCGCTCTCCTCGTCGACGACCGCGACCACCACGTCCGCGAGTTCCGCCTCTGGAATCGTGGTTCGCTCGTCGGCGACCCGCACCCGGTGTTTCACGGCGCCGTCGCCGGGTCCCTTCCCGCGCGGGAACACGACGAAGTCGCCGCCGCCGGGGTCGTCCCACCACGGCCGGCGGTCGGGCGCGAGGTAGAACCCGCGGTCCCGGAGGTCCGCGTACACCAGGAAGCGCGCCGCGAAGCCGGCGTCTCGGGCGCCGAGGAACTCCCGGAACCCCGCGCCGTCGATCGCGTCGAGGTCGCCGCGGAACAGGAGGTGGGCGGCCTCCACGAGCGACAGCGCGATGGCGTTGCCGTCGAGCGGGTGGCCGTAGCCGCGAGCGTCGTGGAACCGCTGGCGGGCGTCCCCGCCGACGCGGACCTCGTCGCCGCGAAGTTCGCCGTCCATACCGGGAGGGTGGCGCGCCCTACGTTCAACTGTTGCGGTCGCGCCGCCGGACCGCGGCTACGTCCGCTCGCAGTCGCCGTCGAGACACCGCCGGCCGCTCCGGGTCTCGAAGACGGGGAGCCCACACTCGCAGGTGCCGTCGACGCGCCCGTGGGGGAGCCGGTGGCTGGCGCCGCAGTCCGGGCAGGTGGCGTGGAGGCCGCGGTCGGACTCGATTTCGAGGGGCGCGCCGCAGCGACACGCCCACTCGCCGTCGAAGCGCTCGGCGACGGCCTCGGCGATGGGCGCGCAGTCGCGGTCCAGACACGCCGTCACGGTGTCGCCGCGCTCGACCCGCAACTGGGGGAGCGCGCAGTCCGGACACGGCTCGTCGACGACGGCCGCGTCCCGCGGGATGGCGTAGCTCGTGCGGCAGTCCACGCAGACGACGCGGCCGCCGTCCCGGACGAGCGTGCCGTCGCACTCGCAGGTTCCCACGGGCGGCCCGGCGGGCGACGCGGGGTAGTGGGCGTCGCCGTGTTCGGTCGCGCTCTCGACGACGAGGCGTTCGTCGCCGTCGGCCGCGTCGATGCGGAAGCCGCGGGCGTCCCGCGTGTACCGGACGACGCCCGGACGCGTGAGCCACGCCGCGGGCTGGTAGCCGTCCGCGTCGTGGACGAGCACAGTGTCGTCGGGCTTCACGATGACGACGACGTCCCCGCGGAGGTCGCGTTCGGTTCGACCGTCGCTCTCGTAGCGGACGGCACACTCGCCGGCGAGCACGCGAATCGCGTCCTGCATGGCTCGGGTTGGTCGCGTCCTCCGGTTTCAACTCTTGGCACGGGCCGGCCCGTCGCTTTTTCGGGCACGCGTTCAATTGCCGACATGAACCTGCCGCGAGAGGGAGTGTGGCGGACAGTCGGCTGGGTCGTCGTCATTCTCGCGCTCCTCTACTTCCTCGTCACCGTGGTAGAGCCGGTGTTCGGGTCGCTCGTCTTCGCCGTCTGGGTGTACTACGCGATGCGGCAAATCTACGCGCGGCTGGAGGACCGGACCGAGCACCCCGACCTCGCGGTGACGGCCACGATACTGCTGATACTGGTGCCGGTGTTCCTCATCGTCGGCTACGCGGCGTGGACTGCAATCAAGGAGCTCACCGACGTCCTCACGCACACGCAACTGCAGCAGTACCAGCCCATCCTGCGACCGTACGTCGACCTCTCGCAGATGGGGCCCGGCCGGGTCGTCGAGCAGCTCCGACAGAACCCTCGCGAGGCGTTCGACCAGCAGCTCCGGACCCTGTTGTCGGGAGCGCTCGGGCGAGCCACGACCGCTGCCGGCCTCCTCTTCTTCATCGGCGTCCGGGTGTTCCTGATGCTCGTGTTCCTCTTCTACCTGCTGCGCGACGACTACAAGCTGGCCGGCTGGTTCCGGGACAGCGTCGGCGGAGACGCCCGCATAGTGACCGTCCTCGAGAGCATCGACGACCACCTCGAGACGCTCTTCGTCGGGAACTTCATCAGCATCGTGGCGCTCGGCACGATCGCGCTCGTCGTCTACAACGGCATGGACTTCATCTCGCCTCCGGGCATCTCGGTCCCGTACCCGTTCCTGTTCGGACTCCTCACCGGCGTCGGCACTATCGTCCCCGGTATCGGCATCAAGGTCATCTACTACCCGCTGGCGGCGTACCTCTTCGCCGTCTCGTTCGTCGCCGGCGGGCCACTCTGGTTCCCCATCGTCTTCCTCGTGCTCACGCAGGTGCTCGTCGACATCATCCCCGACATCTTCCTGCGGTCGTACTTCTCCGCGGGCGACCTGAACATGGGGCTGGTGATGCTCGCGTACGTCATCGGCTCCATCGCCTTCGGCTGGTGGGGCGTCTTCTTCGGGCCGATCCTCCTCATCACCATCGTCGTCGTCGGCCGCGAGGTGTTCCCCGACGTCGCGAAGGAGTTCCGGTCGCGCCGGTGAGAGCGCGGTCGGACGCCCGTCTACGCCACGCGGACGGTCTTCGTCTCGGTGACCGGGAGCAGCGGGAGATCGGAGAAGGAGACGGTGATCTCGAATTCGAGAGCGTCCGCGTCCGCGCCGAACACGCCCACGGGCACAGTGAGTTCGTCGTCGAGGTAGCCGGTGGTCTCGGTCATCTCGACATCGTTGACGGTGACCGCGACGCCCGCGGCCGCGCCGCCGCCGCTGTTGCGGACGACGACCTCGCACATCTGGTTGTCGCCGACGGCGATGCTGTCGGGGAGGTCGCTGCAGTCGATCGTGACGTCGGGCATGTCGGCGGCCTGCTCGGAGACGCTCTCGGCGACCCCGGGACCGAGCCCCGCGGCTTCGAGGCCGTCGGTACCAGCCTCGCGGACGTCCGCGGGCGTCTCGATGCCCTCGTCCGCGAGCTTGTGCGCGCGACCGGCGGCGACGCCATCGAGGGCGGTCAGGCCGACCGCGTCCTCGGGGACGCCGGTGTCGATGCGGGCCTCCAGTCGGGCCGCGACGTTCGCGCCCGCGGGGTCGTCGTAGCGCTCGAAGAACGCCGCGAGCGCGGCGAGCAAGCGGAGTGCGTTCTGCTTGATGACCCACGCGTCCGAGCGCAGTTCCCGCGGGACGGAGCCGTCCATGCTCGCGCGCAGGATGGCGAGCACCTTCCGCGGGCCGGAGTCGAGGTCGTCGGCCGCGCTGCCGACGATGCGGTCGACGGCGTCGCGCTCGGACTTGCGCGCGCTCACGCTGTCGAACTCGCCGGCGCTCGCGACCGCGCGGAGCACGCTGTCGGCGTCCCCGTCGCCGTCCGCGACGTCGCGGAACTCGCTGGCGGTGTCCAGCCGGAGGTAGTACGTCGACGCGAGCACGCCCAATCGGGTCGCGGAGAGCCCGAGGTCGTCGTCGGTCTCCACGAACCCCTCCTCGACGAGGTCGTCGAGGGTGTCCCGGACGCGGTCGCGGAGCCCCGGGAAGTCGTAGGCGTCGGGCTCGGATTGGGCGCGCTGGTAGTAGAAGGTCGTCTCCAGCCAGTCCATCACGTCGCCCAGCCCCCGGATGGTGCCCATCGCGATTTCCGCGTTCAGGTGCTCGGCGAGATCACCGCCGGACTGCGTCCGGCGAGCCTCCGACTGTGAGTCGGAAATCCCTGCCAGCCGGGACTCGATTTCCTTGCCCTCCCGGAGGAGGTCGCGGTACATGTCGGCGTCCGACTCGTCGCAGACCACCCAGCCGTAGCCGACGTCGTCGTAGCCGGGGCGGCCCGCGCGCCCGAGCATCTGGAGGACGTCCAGCGGGCTCATGTCGACCTCGCCTTCGAGGGGGTCGTGGAGTTTCGTGTCCCGGATGACGACGCAGCGCGCGGGGAGGTTGACGCCCCACGCGAGCGTCGACGTCGAGAACAGCACGCGAATCTTGCCCTCGCGGAACCACTCCTCGACGAGGTTCTTGTCGTTCGTGGAGAGCCCGGCGTGGTGGAACGCGACGCCGTCCAGCACGGACTTCCGGAGGGTCGCGTTGTCCAGTTCCTCGGTCTCCGTGTGGAACTCGTAGTCGCCCCGCGAGCCCACGGGGATGTCGCGCTCGCCGATCTCGTCGCGGGTCTTCTTCGCGGCCTGCACGGTGTCCTGTCGACTGGAGACGAACACGAGCGCCTGCCCGTCCTCTCGGAGGTGTGGCTCCGCGAGGTCGAGCGCGGTGAACAGCCGGCGGTACTTGTCCGCGAACGGGTTGTCGCCGTGCGTGTACGTCCGCACGCCCGCGTGGAGGTCCACGGGCCGGTAGTCGTCGCCGAACTCGAACGTCGTCTCGGGCGTGGCGTCCAGCCACGCAGCGACGTCGTCGATGTTCGGCATCGTCGCCGACAGCGCGACCACGCGCGGGTCGCAGAGCCGCCGCCAGCGCGACACCACGACTTCGAGGACGCTGCCGCGCTTCTCGGAGTCGAGCAGGTGGACCTCGTCGATGACCACGCAGTCGACGTCCGTGACGAACGAGTACCGCGGCGAGTCGTGTTTCCGGGTGGCGGAGTCGGCCTTCTCGGGCGTCATCACGAGCACGTCCGCTCGCTCCGCGCGCCGGGGGTTGAGGTCGCGCTCGCCCGTGACCACGTACACCGAGTAGCCGAGCTCCTCGAAGCGCTCCCACTCGGCCTCCTTCTCGTTGGTGAGCGCGCGCAGCGGCGCGACGAACACCGCGGTGCCGCCGGCGTCGAGCGTCTGGCAGATGGCCAGCTCCGCGAGCGCGGTCTTCCCGCTTCCCGTCGGCGCGGACGCGACGACGTTGGCGTCGGAGTTCACGAGCGCCGGCACCGCCTCGCGCTGCATCTCGTTGAACTCGTCGAAGGGGAACGCGTCCGCGAACTCGGGGACGACTTCGGCGACTTCCATCACCAGTTGGGGAGGAGCGGGCCGCGGATAGGCGTTTCCTTAGGGGCGTGGTTCGGAAGGAGCGAACGGAGTGAGCGACTGAGAACCACGGTAATGCGAACGAGGAGCGCAGCGACCCGCGAGCGCATGCCGAGAGAGATGCGGCCGTACTCAGTCCGCTGCGCCGGCGTCCGCGTCGCCGTCGGCACCCGTGCTCGCCGCGGCGCGGTCGAGCAGCCCGCGGTCCGTCGAGTAGTAGAAGTAGGCGGCGACGCCGACGGCAGCGGCGACGTTCGACAGCGTGATCGCCCAGAACGCCGCGTAGACGGGCACGGCGAGCACGACGGCGTAGGCGCCGACGGCCGCGACGGGGAGCCGGACGACCCAGTACTGGAGCGTCGTCGCGACCATCGACACCTGCGTCCGCCCGGCGCCGTCGAACCCGGCCTGGACGGGGTAGATGACGCCGAACGCCCAGTAGCCGACGGCGAGAATCTGGAGGTACGCGACCGTGTACGTGAGCGCGTCGCCGTCGAGGCTTGGCGCGAACACGTCCGTGATGAGGCCGGGAACGAGGAGCTGGACGACGCCGACGACCGCGAGGCCGGCCGTCGTGACGCCCGCGGCGAGCCACGTCGCGCGGGTCGCTCGCGCCGGGTTCTCGGCGCCGACGTTCTGGCCGACGACGCTGGCGACGGCGTTCCCGACGGCCGCGGCGGGGACGAACGCGAGCGTCGAGACGCGCATCCCGACGGTGTACGCGGCGAGGCCCGCGCTCCCGCCGACGCCGGAGACGATAGCGACCATGAGGAGGCGGGCGGTCTGCCGGCCGCCCTCCTGGCCGGCCTTCGGCGCGCCGATTTCGAGGACGTCCCGCAGCGTGTCCAGCCGGAGCGTGACGGCCTCGCGCGTGTACGAGAATCGCGTGAACGCGGTGTTGGCGAGCGCCACCGCCAGCAGGAACCCGACGACGTAGCCGGCGGCGGTGCCGAGCGCGGCGCCGAGGACGCCGTAGCCGTCGAATCCCGGGACGCCCCAGCCGACGACGAGGAACGGGTCGAGGGCGACGTTGACGGCGACGACGGCGACGTTGACGACGAGCGCCGCCCGGGAGTCCCCCCAGCCGACGAACGCGCCCTCGATGGCGTCGCTCATCCCGCCGAACACCATGCCACCGAGGACGACCACGAGGTAGAGCGCGCCGAGTTCGACGACCGTCTCGCCGGGGTTCAGCAGCGCGAGGAAGTCCGCCGCGAAGACGTACGCGACCGCGAGCGCTGCGAGGTTGAGGACGAGGCCGACGAGGACGGCGTGGAAGGCGGCGTTGCGGGCGGCCGCGTCTTCCTCGGCGCCGGCGTGCTGGGCGACGAGCACCTGGCTGCCGGTGAGCGCGATGTCCGTGCCGAGCGCGAGCAGACCGAGTACGGGCGCGGCGAGCCCGACGGCGGCGACGGCTTCCTCGCTGACGCGGCCGAGCCAGAACGCGTCGACGACCTGCTGGAGGACGACGACGTACTGCTGGACGACGAGCGGGGCCGCCACGTAGAGGAGCGCGCGCGACAGGGAGCCACCAGTTATCTCCTCGCGAGACACGTCAAACATTTTTCTTCTTTTGTGTAGTTTGAACGTCCGCACGGCGTCTCTTTAACGTGTGGGGTGCGGTCGCACGGAGCGATCCGGGGACGGCGAACCCCACAGTTTTGGCGGTCGCCCCCGAAGGCAGTGTCATGAGTAGTCGGCGGAAACCGGACTGGCTGAAGATGCGGCCGCCGTCCGGCGAGCGCTTCACGGACATCAAGGAGACGCTCCGGGAGCACGACCTCCACACGGTCTGCGAGGAGGCGTCCTGTCCGAACATGGGGGAGTGCTGGAGCGGCCGGGACGGCCCGGGCACCGCGACGTTCATGCTGATGGGCGACCGGTGCTCGCGGGGCTGTAACTTCTGCGACGTCCAGACCGGTGGGATGGAGCCCTTAGATCCCGACGAGCCCGCGAACGTCGCGGAGTCGGTCGCGGAAATCGGGCTGGACTACGTCGTCCTGACCTCGGTCGACCGCGACGACCTCGACGACCAGGGCGCCGGCCACTTCGCGCAGACGATTCGGGAGATCAAGGACCGCGACCCGTCGATTCTGGTGGAAGTGCTGATTCCGGACTTCCAGGGTGAACCGGAGCTCGTCCGGAAGATCATCGATGCGGGGCCGGACGTCATCGCACACAACGTCGAGACTGTCGAACGCCGGCAGTTCCCGGTGCGGGACCGCCGCGCGGGCTACGAACAGTCACTGAGCGTGCTCGACCAAGTGGACCGCGAGTCCGACATCTACACGAAGACGAGCGTCATGCTGGGCGTCGGCGAGTACGACCACGAAGTCTACCAGACGCTGGGCGACCTCCGCGAGGTCGGCGTGGACGTGGTGACACTCGGGCAGTACCTCCAGCCGTCCCGAAGCCACCTCGACGTCGCGGACTACGTCCACCCGCAGAAGTTCGAGACGTGGCGCCGCGTCGCCGAGGAGGAGTTCGACTTCCTCTACTGCGCGTCCGGCCCGATGGTCCGGTCGTCGTACAAGGCCGGCGAACTGTTCGTCGACGCCGTGCTGCGGGAGGGGAAGAGCATCGAAGAGGCGCGAGATGCGGCTCGCAGGGCCGCATCTAACTGAGTGAGCGCGCGGTCGGCGATTCGGACACCACACGGCTGCACGCGCCCGCTAAAACCGGCAACACTTCTCTGGAGGTGGCTGTCCACCCAGTTCCGGGCAGTAGTATCGAACGTTCAGTGAATCAGCTCGTCCAGTAGTGGACAGAAGTAGTGAAAATCCCGGCCGCGACGACCCTGTAGAAAGACCGTTACGAAAACCATATGGTCGCACGGATTGATTCTCCGCACATGTCAGGACGGGGATACCCGTGACTGCGACCGTGCACCGAGACCCCGACGACATGGTTCGGGTGCTCGACGAGGACGGCGAGCTCGTCGGCGACGCCGAGGTGCCGGACCTCGACGACGAGGAGCTCGTCGAGATGTACCGACAGATGAAGCTCGCGCGGCGCTTCGACGAGCGCGCCGTCAGCCTCCAGCGCCAGGGTCGCATCGGCACGTACCCGCCGCTGTCCGGGCAGGAGGGCGCACAGGTCGGCTCCGCGATGGCGCTCGGCGACGACGACTGGATGGTGCCGAGCTACCGCGAGCACGCCGCGTCGCTCGTCCACGGCCTCCCGCTGAAGGAGACGCTGCGGCTCTGGATGGGCGACGAGAACGGCGCGCGCGTTCCGGAGGACGTGAACCTGTTCACGGTGGCGGTGCCCATCGCGTCCCAGATTCCCCACGCCACCGGGCTGGCGTGGGCGTCGAAACTCAAGGACGAAGCGGACAGAGCGTTCCTCTGTTACTTCGGGGACGGCGCGACCAGCGAGGGCGACTTCCACGAGGGCCTGAACTTCGCGGGCGTCTTCGACACGCCGAACGTGTTCTTCTGCAACAACAACCAGTGGGCCATCAGCGTGCCCCGGGAGCGCCAGACGGCCGCGGAGACGCTCGCACAGAAGGCCGAGGCGTACGGCTTCGAGGGCGTGCAGGTCGACGGGATGGACCCGCTGGCCGTCTACAAGGTGACCGAAGAGGCCGTCGCGAAGGCCAAGGACCCCGACGACGGCGAACTGCGCCCGACGATGGTCGAGGCCGTGCAGTACCGGTTCGGAGCGCACACGACCGCCGACGACCCGTCCGTCTACCGCGAGGACGCGGAGGTCGAGAAGTGGAAGGCCAAGGACCCGATTCCGCGCCTCGAGACGTTCCTGCAGCGGACCGACCGGCTCGACGACGAGGACGTGACGGCGATCGAGGAGGACGTCGAGGACCGCGTGGCGGACGCCATCGCGGCCGCCGAGGAGACGCCGCGCCCGGACCCCGTGGAGATGTTCGAGAACGCGTACGCAGAGATGCCCCAGCGGCTCGAAGAGCAACTGGAGTGGTTCCAGCGAATCCGGGCCGACCACGGCGACGAAGCGCTACTGGAGGACTAACATGAGCGAGAACTTGACGCTAGTGCAGGCGGTACGGGACGGCCTCCGCGACGAGATGGCCGAAGACGACGACGTGCTCGTGATGGGCGAGGACGTCGGGAAGAACGGCGGGGTGTTCCGCGCGACCGAGGGGCTCTACGACGAGTTCGGCGAGGACCGCGTCATCGACACGCCGCTGGCGGAGGCCGGCATCGTCGGCACCGCCATCGGGATGGCCGCGTACGGCCTCAAGCCGGTGCCCGAGATCCAGTTCTCGGGGTTCATGTACCCGGCGTTCGACCAGATCGTGAGCCACATGGCGCGGCTGCGGACGCGCTCTCGCGGCCGGTACACGTGCCCGATGGTGCTGCGCGCGCCGATGGGCGGCGGCATCCGCGCGCCCGAACACCACTCGGAGTCCAAGGAGGCGTTCTACGTCCACGAGGCGGGTCTGAAGGTGGCGATGCCGAGCACGCCGTACGACGCGAAGGGGATGCTCATCGCGTCGATACGGGACCCGGACCCGGTCATCTTCCTGGAGCCGAAGAAGATCTACCGCGCGTTCCGCGAGGAGGTTCCCGACGGCCCCTACGAGGTCGAACTCGGCGAGGCCGCGGTGCGCCGCGAGGGCAGCGACCTCTCGGTGTTCACGTGGGGCGCGATGACCCGCCCGACGCTCGAAGCCGCCGAGAACATGGACGGCGACGTGGACGTGGAGGTCGTCGACCTCCGGAGCCTGAGCCCGCTCGACGAGGACACCATCGTGGCGTCCTTCGAGAAGACGGGGCGGGCGGCCATCGTCCACGAGGCGCCGCGGACGGCGGGCGTCGGCGCCGAGATTACGGCGACGCTCCAGGAAGAAGCACTGTTACACCAGGAGGCACCGATCGAGCGCGTGACGGGCTTCGACGTTCCGTTCCCGCTCGCAGCGCTCGAAGACTACTACCTGCCGGAGCCCGAACGCATCGAGGACGGCATCCGGGAGGCCGTGGAGTTCTGAGATGGCACGAGAGTTCAAGCTTCCAGACGTCGGCGAGGGCGTAGCGGAGGGCGAAATTGTCGACTGGCTGGTGTCGGAGGGCGACACCGTCGCCGAAGACCAGCCGGTCGCCGAGGTGGAGACCGACAAGGCGGTCGTGGAGGTCCCCTCCCCGGTGAACGGCACGGTGCGGACGCTGCACTTCGACGCGGGCGACGTCGTCCCGGTCGGCGACGTCATCGTGACCTTCGACGTGGAGGGCGAAGCGCCCGAGGAGGAATCGGACGAAGAGGCGGAAGCAGCCGAGGAGACGGCCGAGCCGGCGACCGAGTCGGCGTCGAAGTCCGCGACGGAGAAGGCGTCGACGCGGACGTTCGCGCCGCCGAGCGTGCGCCGGCTCGCGCGCGAGCTCGACGTGGACCTCGATTCCGTGGAGGGGACGGGCCCGTCGGGCCGCGTGACCGAGGGCGACGTGCGCGCCGCGGCCGAGGGCGACACGACAGAACCGCAGGACGAGCCCCCGGAGGAAGACCGGGAGGTCGCGGAGCCGGCCGGCGAGCAGGCCGCCGAGCACACCGGCGGCGCGGGCGGGCAGGAGCCGGCGGGCCGCGAGAAGACGCTCGCGGCGCCCGCGACGCGCGGACTCGCGAAGGAACTCGGCGTCGACATCGACGACGTGCCGGCGGTCGAGGAACGCGACGGCGAGGCGTTCGTCACCGCCGAGGCAGTACAGGAGTACGCCGAGGGCGGCGTCGCCGCGCAGGGCGCCCCCGAGGCGGGCGCGCCCCAGCGCGAGTTCGTCGAGGGCGGAGAGACGACGCAGCCGTACCGGGGCGTCCGCCGCACCATCGGCGAGCAGATGGCCGAGTCGAAGTACACCGCGCCCCACGTCACGCACCACGACACCGCGGTCATCGACGACCTCGTGGAGACGCGCGCGAAGCTCAAGGAGCGCGCCGCCGAGCAGGACGTGAAGCTCACGTACCTGCCGTTCGTCATCAAGGCGGTCGTCGCCGGCCTCGAGGAGTACCCGGTTCTGAACTCCGAACTCCGCGAGGAAGCGGGTGAGATCGCGCTCAAGCAGGACTACAACATCGGCATCGCGGTGGCGACCGACCACGGCCTGATGGTCCCCGTCGTCAAGCACGCCGACCAGAAGTCCATCGTGGAGCTCGCCGAGGAAGTGAACGAGCTCGCGGCGAAGGCCCGCGACCGCTCGATCTCCCGCGAGGAGATGCAGGGCGGGACGTTCACCATCACGAACTTCGGTGCGGTCGGCGGCGAGTACGCGACGCCCATCATCAATTACCCCGAGACCGCGATTCTCGGGCTGGGCGCCATCGACGAGCGGCCGGTCGCCGAGGATGGCGAGGTCCGGGCGGCGCAGACGCTGCCGCTGTCGGTGTCCATCGACCACCGCGTCATCGACGGCGCGGAGGTCGGGCGGTTCACGAACTACGTGATGGAGCGGCTGACTGACCCCGAACTCCTCCTCCTAGAATAATGGTTGTCGGAGACGTATCCACTGGAACGGACGTGGCGGTCGTCGGCGGCGGGCCGGGCGGCTACGTCGCGGCGATCCGCGCCGCACAGATCGGCCTCGACACGACGCTCGTCGAGATGGACGCGTACGGCGGGACGTGCCTGAACTACGGCTGCATCCCCTCGAAGGCGATGATCACGGCGACGGACGTCGCCCACGGCGCGGCGAACGCCGAGGAGATGGGCGTGTACGCCGACCCCGAGGTCGACGTCGGCGAGATGGTCGAGTGGAAGGACGGCGTCGTCGACCAGCTCACGGGCGGCGTCGAGAAGCTCTGCAAGGCCAACGGCGTCAACCTCATGGAGGGCCGCGCGGAGTTCGCGGGCGGCGACCGCCTGCGCGTCGTCCACGGCGGCGAGGGCCAGGGCTCCGAGTCCATCGAGTTCGAGCACTGCATCGTCGCGACGGGCTCGCGCCCCATCGAGATTCCCGGGTTCGAGTTCGACGGCGAGCACGTGCTGAGCTCGCGGCAGGCGCTCGCGATGGACGACGTGCCGGAGTCGATGGTCGTCGTCGGCGCGGGCTACATCGGCATGGAGATCTCGACCGTGCTGGCGAAGCTCGGCGTCGACGTCACCGTCGTGGAGATGCTCGACGAGATGCTCGCCGGCTACCCCGAGGACCTCACGCGCCCGGTCGAGTCGCGCGCCGAGGCGCTCGGCATCGAGGTCGAGTACGGCCTCGCCGCGGACTCCTGGGAGGAGACCGACGACGGCATCGTCGTCACCGCCGAGGACGGAGACGGCAACACGGAATCGTTCGAGACCGAGCAGGTGCTCGTCGCGGTCGGCCGCGAGCCCGTGACCGACACGCTGAACCTCGACGCTATCGACCTCGAACCGAACGAGGACGGCCGCCTGGAGACCGACCGCCAGGCGCGCACGGACGTCGAGAACGTCTTCGCCATCGGGGACGTCGCGCCCGGCCCGATGCTCGCGCACAAGGCCAGCAAGGAAGGGCAGGTCGCCGCCGAAGTCGCGGCCGGCGAGCCCGCCGCCCTCGACTACCAGGCCGTGCCCGCCGCGGTGTTCACGGACCCCGAGATCGCGACCGTCGGCCTCACCGAGGACGAAGCCCGCGAGGAGGGCTTCGAGCCCGCGGTCGGGAAGTTCCCGTTCAGCGCGAGCGGCCGCGCGCTCACCACGGGCGACAGCGAGGGGTTCGTCCGCGTCGTCGCCGACGAGGAATCGGGCTTCCTGCTCGGCGCGCAAATCGTGGGGCCGGAAGCCAGCGAGCTCGTCGCAGAGTTAGGCCTCGCAATCGAGATGGGCGCGACGCTCGAAGACGTCGCCTCCACCATCCACACCCACCCGACGCTCGCGGAAGCCACGATGGAGGCCTGCGAGCACGCGCTCGGCCACGCCATCCACACCCTGAACCGGTAACCTCGCAATTTCTGTCGGCCCGACGCTCTTTTCCCGGCTCCGCTGCGTACGGGTGCGCATGCAAACGGTCACGCTCGGCCCGACCGGCACGTACTCCCACCGCGCAGCGAGCGCCGTCACCGACGACGGCATCGACTTCGTGGAGTCCGTCCGCGCCATCGCCGACGCCGTCGCGAACGGCGACGCCGACCGCGGCGTCGTCCCCATCGAGAACAGCATCGAGGGCTCCGTCACCGAGACCCTGGACGCCCTCTCGGAGGTCGACCTCGCGGTCGTCCGCGAAATCGTCACGCCCGTCCGGCACGCGCTCATCGCGCAGAGCGAGAACTTCGACACCGTCGCCAGCCACTCGCAGGCGCTCGCGCAGTGCCGCACCTACCTCGACGAGAACTACCCGGACGCCGCCCGCGAACCCGTCGCCTCCACCGCTCGCAGCGTCGAAATCGCGCGCGACGACCCCACCGTCGCCGGCATCGCCCACCCCGACAACGCCGACGGCGACCTCCGGGTCGTCGCCAGCGACATCCAGGACCGCACCAGCAACTCCACGCGCTTCTTCGTCGTCGCACCCCCGGGCGAGCGCTCCGACGCCGGCGGCAAGTCCTCGTTCGTCGTCTACCCCAACGCGAACTACCCGGGCCTGCTCCTCGAACTGCTCGAGCCGTTCGCCGACCGCGACATCAACCTCTCCCGCGTCGAATCCCGCCCCTCCGGCGAACGCCTCGGCGACTACCTCTTCCACATCGACGTCGACGCCGGCCTCTACGAGGACCGCACCCAGGCCGCCCTCAACGAGATCGAATCCATCGCCGAGAACGGCTGGGTGCGCCGCCTCGGCTCCTACGACGTCGAGCACGTCGTCTAGAACGCACGTTTTGCGCTGTCCCCGAAAGAGCGCGCAGCGCAACACGTGGATTCAGCAGACAGGCTTCGGGTTGACGCCCATGGATTCGAGCTGTTCGGTGTACTCGTCGTAGGCGGCCTGGATGGCGGCGTCGGCGGCGTCCTTCGCGGTCTCCCAGTCGTCGTCGGTCTCACAGACAGTATCGAGGAGGTCGAGCGCGCGGTCGCGCTGGTCGTCGAGGTCGTCTTTGAGGCCGCGGAAGACGCTGGCGGTCTGGGGGTCGGCTTGCCCGACGAAGAAGCCGGTGAGCTGTTCTTTGGACTTCTCTGTGGCGAGGACGCGGCCGAGGAGCGCGCCGGCGCGTTCGACCGTGTCGTCGAGGCCGCGGAGCGACGCCTGCATGCCGGTGGCGTCGTCGGTGGGCTGGTAGTCGTCGAGTTCGGCGAGGACGGCGTCCGTGTGGTCGTCCTCCTCGGCAGCGGTGGTCTCGAAGGCGTCCCGTGCGGCGTCGTCGGACTCGCCGTCGGCCCACGCGTGGAACGTCTGCGCGGCGACGTGTTCGGCGTCCGCGGCGGCTTCGAGGACGGCGCCGGCTTCCATCTCGCCGCCGGTGGCGGCGTACAGGGACTTCGAGGAGCCGAGCCGGGAGAGCGCGGTCTCGTTGTCGTCGCGGACCGCGTCAAGGAACTCGCTGGGTGTCATACGACGGCGTAGGCGCTGACGGGGCTTGTATGCTGTCGTCGCGGCGAACGAAAGAGTGGGGCGTGGAGCGCCACAGCCCGCCGAGGGGGAAACACGGGGGCGACGCCCGAGCGGACGCACGCAGGGGTGCATGAAACCGCTTGTGGCCGTTCGAGGGAGAGAGCAGCAGCTGTGCGGCGGGAGTACGCGAAAAAGATTGGAACGTCGAGTTACTCGCCGCTGCCCGTCTCGATGGGAGCGTCGACGAGGTTGCCCCACTCGGTCCACGACCCGTCGTAGTTGACGGTGTCGTCGTACCCGAGCAGTTCGTGGAGCGCGAACCACGCGACCGACGAGCGCTCGCCGATGCGGCAGTACGCGACCGTGGTGCTGTCGCCGTCGATGCCTTCCTCGGCGTAGAGCTCTTCGAGTTCGCCCTGGGTCTTGAACGTCCCGTCGTCGTTCGTGACCGCCGCCCACGAGATGTTCTTCGCGCCGGGGATGTGGCCGCCGCGCTGGGCGGTCTCCTGGAGTCCCGGCGGGGCGAGGACGTCGCCGCTGTACTCCTCGGGACTGCGCACGTCGACGAGCGGGACGCCGCGGTCGATGGCCTTCTCGACGTCGTCGCGGTACGCGCGGATGGACTCGCGCGGGCCGCTGGCGTCGTAGGTCTGCTCGGAGAACTCGGGCACCTCGTCGGTGGTCGGGTAGTCGTTCTCGAGCCAGTAGTCGCGGCCGCCGTCGAGGAGCTTGACGTCGTCGTGGCCGTAGTACTTGAACTGCCAGTAGGCGTAGGCGGCGAACCAGTTGGAGTTGTCGCCGTAGAGGACGACCGTGGAGTCCTCGGTGATGCCGTGGCTGCCGAGGAGGGCCTCGAAGTCGTCCTTCTCGAGGATGTCCCGCTGGGTCTGGTCCTGGAGCTGGGTCTCCCAGTTGAAGCCGATGGCGCCGGGGGCGTGTTCGTCGTCGTACGCCTCCGTGTCGACGTCTACTTCGACGAGTCGGTGCTCGGGGTCGTCACTCTCGAACTGGTCGAGGCGCTCCTCGACCCAGTCCGCGGTGACGAGTACGTCTTTGGCGTATTCTGCCATACTCTACGTTAGCGTACACGTCCCCATAACTACCGGCCACGCCGGCAGGTTCCCCCGCCCGTCGAGCGTACCGGCGAACCTCGCCGCGACCGGCGCGGGCGAACCACCGGTCGCGCAGATTACGGGCACGAATTGCCGGTGTCTCGGAGCGACGGCGACGTCCGGGAGGCTAAGGCGGGCGAAGCCCTCGACGCGACCATGAGCGAGGAATGGGTCGCGTCCGCGGACTGGCTCGCCGAACATCTCGACGACGTCGCCCTCGTGGACGTCCGCGACGCGTGGGAGTACGACGGCATCGGGCACCTCCCGGGCGCGGTGAACGTGCCCTTCGACGAGTTCCGGTCGGAAGGCGGCCCGGAGGGGATGATGCCCGAACCGGACGAGTGGGCGGAGTTGCTGGGCGAGGCGGGCGTCGAGCGCGGCGACACCGTCGTCGCGTACGACGACACGCACGGTGTGTTCGCGGCGCGCTTCCTCGTCACCGCGCTGTACTACGGCCACGACGACCTGCGGCTGCTGGACGGCGACTACAGCGCGTGGCTGCGCGAGCACGAAACCACCGGCGAAGCGCCCGACGTGACGCCGACCGACTACGAGCCCGGCGAGCCGCGGGAGGACGTGTTCGTGGACGCCGACGACGTGCTCGCGGCGCGCGACGACCCCGACGCCGTCGTCGTGGACACCCGCGAGCCGCGGGAGTTCGAGGAGGGGCACATCCCGTGCGCGGTGAACCTCGACTGGAAGGAGGTCGTCGACGACGAGACCCGCGGGCTGAAGCCCCGCGAGGACGTCGAGGAACTGCTCGCCGACCGCGGCGTCACGCCCGACGAGCGAGTAGTGCTTTACTGCAACACGGCCCGGCGCATCAGCCACACGTTCGTCGTGCTGCGGTGGCTCGGCTTCCCGGACGTCGCGTTCTACGAGGGGAGTCTCACCGACTGGACGGAGCGGGGCCACCCGCTGGCGTAGTCACGACCAGTCCTCGGGCAGCAGCGACGTCTGGTCGCCGCGGTGCTCGTCGGCCAGCAGGCTCGCCGCCTCCACGACGAGCGCGACGATGAGCGGCCCCGCGATGATGCCGATGGGACCGACCGTGAGCAGACCGCCGGTGAACCCGACGAAGTAGAGACTCCCGGGGAGGTCGGCGGTCCGCCGGGAGAGCCGCGGGCGGACGAGCACGTCCGGTAGCCACGCGACCAGCACGCCGGCGACGACCACCACGAGAATCGCGCCGGTGACGTCCCCGATGCTCGCCCAGTAGACGGCGACGGCGCCGACGACCAGCGACGGCCCGACGATGGGGACGAACTGGAGGATGCCCGCGAGCGCGGCGAGCGTGGCGGGGTAGGGGACGCCGAGCACGAGGAACACGGGCAAGGCGATGACGGTGGTCGCGAGCGCGGTCACCGCCTGCAGCACGTAGATGGCGTACAGCGTCGCGCCGGCCCGGGCCGCCAGCGCGTGCGCGACGTCGTGATAGGAGGCGGGAATCGTCGCGAGGAGCGCTCGCTCGGCGTCCTCGTGGGCGAGCAGCAGCCCGAACAGGAGCATCCCGAACAGCGTGAGCTTCAGCGCGAGTTCGGGGAGCGCGACCGCGGTGTCGACCGCGACGTCCCGCACCAGAGCGAGCGCGGCGTCCGTGACGGTGCCGACTTCGACGGGGTACGTGTAGCCGTAGAACGCCAGCGTCACGGTCTCGGGGATGCCCGCGAGCACGTCGGCGAGGCCGCTGGCGCGGTCGGTGAGCACGGAGAGGCCGGCCGCGAGCGGGACGAACACCGCCAGCGACGCGAGGGTGGCGGTGGCGGCGCTCGCCCACCACGGCGGCAGGCCGACGCGCTCGACGCGGCGGTGCAGCGGCACGAGCAGGTACGCGACGGTCACGGCGAAGAACACCGTCCCGAAGACGGCGCCGAGCAGTAGCGCGGCGACGACGAGCAGGGCAGCGAACAGCGCGGCGAGGACGGTGGTCCGCGAGTGAGGCACACCGGGGGTACCGACGGCACCGTGAAAAGCGTTCGCTCGCGGTTCGAGGGGTGGCAGAAGCGACGGCCTTTTCTACCACACCGAGAAACAACCAAGTAATGAAACGGCGCGACTACCTCGGGACGGCGGGCGCGGGCGTGGCTGGCGTCCTGACCGCGGGCTGCCTGCAGGTCGAGGAAGGCGAGAGTGAGGGGACGAAAACGACCGAGAGCAGCGGCACGACGGTCGGCGACACCGCCGACTCGACCACCAGCGAGTCGACGGGTCCGCTGACGGTCGCGACCTACGACTCGTTCTTCGGGGACGAGGGGACCGCGGGCCGCTGGCTGAAGGACAACTGGGAAGCCGACCACGACACCGAGATCGAGTACGTCGCGCCGAGCAACGGCATCAACGAGTACATCCAGCGGAAACGGCAGGACGCGGGCATCGACGCCGACCTCTTCGTGGGCCTGAACACGCCCGACCTCGTGCGCGTCGACCAGGCGCTCCCCGACACCGCGCTGTTCGACGACCTCCGCGGCGACCTCGACAACGACGGCGACATCAAGGAGAGCCTCGAGATCGACCCGGAGAACCGCGTCGTCGCCTACGACACGGGCTACATCGCCCCCGTCTACGACGGCACGGAAATCGACAACCCGGAGACGTTCGACGCGCTCCTCGAACCCGCCTACGAGGGGACGCTGCTCGCGCAGAACGCCCAGTCCAGCGACCCCGGGCTGGCGTTCCTCCTCTGGACGATCCACGAGAAAGGTTCTGAGGAGTACCTCGACTACTGGGAGGGGCTGCTCGCCAACGACGTGCGCGTGCTCGACGACTGGCAGCCCTCGTACAACGCGTTCCTCGAGGGCGAGCGGCCGATGGTCGTCTCTTACTCCACGGACCAGGTGTACTACAACGCCGAGGACGAGCTCCCCCACCACCAGGTGAGCTTCCTCAACGACCAGGGGTACGCCAACCCCGAGACCGTGGGGCGGTTCGCCGACACCGACCAGCCGGAGACGGCCGCCGAGTTCGTGGACTTCGCGCTCACCGACGAGGCCCAGTCGAACGTCGCCGTGAACAACGTCCAGTTCCCCGCGACCACCACCGCGTCGCTGCCCGAGGAGTACGACCAGTACGCCCACGAGCCGCCGGAGCCGGTCACGTTTACCTACGAGGAGCTCGCAGGCAACCTCGACGGGTGGATCGAGTCGTGGGCCCAGCTGGTCGCGAGCAACTGACGCGGGTGACGGACGGACTGTCCGAGGCGGCCGACAGGCTCGCCACGGACGCGGACCGGCTGGTCCTCCCGGTCGTCGGCGCGGCGACGCTGGCCGTGCTCGCCGTCGTCTTCTACTACCCGGTGTGGACGGTGTTCGTCTCCGCGTTCGCGGACGCCGCGGCGCCGATTCGGCGCGTCCTCCAGAGCGAGTTCTACATGGGTGCTGCGAACGGCCTGTTCACGCACCCCGCGCGAGTGCCGGGCGACGTACTCGCGTGGCTGGCGAGCGTGCGCGTCCGGGCGGCGTGGACGGGACTGCTCCCGGACGTGTGGGTGCGCTACCCCGAGGTCCGGAAGGGGCTGTTCGGGTTCACGGCGTGGCAGGCCGCGCTCTCGACGCTCGCGAGCGTGGCGCTCGGGCTGCCGGGCGCGTACGTGCTCGCGCGCTTCGAGTTCCCCGGTCGGCGCACGCTGAAGTCGTTGACCATCCTGCCGTTCGTGCTCCCCTCCATCATGGTCGTCGCCGGGTTCGTCGCGACGTTCGGCACGAACGGCACGCTCAACGGCGTGCTGACGGCGTTCGGCGTCGAGCGCGTGGACCTGCTGTACACGCTCGAAGTCGTGGTGCTCGCGCACGCGTTCTACAACGCGCCGCTGGTCACGCGAATGGTCACGTCGGCGTGGGAGAACGTCGACGCCAGCGCCGTCGAGACCGCGCGGTCGCTCGGTGCGAGCCCGCTGCGAGCATTCCGGGACGTCGTCGCCCCACAGCTGCTTCCCGCACTCGCGGCGAGCGCGGTGCTGACGTTCGTGTTCACGTTCATGACGTTCCCCATCGTGCTCGGCCTCGGCGGCCTCCAGCTCGCGACCGTGGAGGTGTGGCTGTACGCGCGCGTCCAGCAGCTCGACTTCGAGACCGCGGCCGCGCTCGCCACGCTCGAAACTGTCGTCTCGCTCGGGCTGACGTACGTCTACCTGCGCTACGAGGCGCGACGCGCGGCCGGCGGCACCGCCAACCCGCTCCCGCGGAAACGGTTGTTCTCGCTCGCCGGCGACCTCCGGAGCGCGGTCGTGCGCGCGAGCATCGGCGTCTACGGCGTCGTCGTGGTGCTCGTGTTCCTCGCGCCGCTCGCGTCGATGGTGCTCGCGAGCGTCGGCGGACTCAGCGACCCGACCCTGGAGTGGTGGCGGTTCCTCCTCGAACGGCAGGGCGGCAGCCGCACGCAGCCCTCGGTCGCGGTGCGGAACTCGCTGCTGTTCGGCGTGGGCGCGCTCGCGCTCGCGCTCCCGATGGGCGTCGTCGTCGCGGCGTTCTCCGCGCGCGGCGGCCGCGGCCGGAAGGTCGCGGACGCCGTCCTGATGGCGCCCATCGCCGTCTCCGGCGTCGTCGTCGGGCTCGGGATGCTGCAGTCGCTGGTGTTCGGCGTGGAGCTGTTCGGCTACCGCGTGAGCGTCGTCGGGTCCGCGGTCGTCGTCGCCGCCCACGCCGTCGCGGGCTACCCCTTCGTCGTGCGGAACGTCGCACCGATGCTGTCCGCCGTCGACGACCGGCTCGTCGAGTCCGCGCGAGCGCTGGGCGCGAGTCGGGCGCGCGCGCTCTGGGACGTCGAACTGCCGCTCGTGTGGCCGGGCGTGCTCGCCGGCGCGGCGTTCGCGTTCGCGCTCAGCATCGGCGAGTTCGACGCCACCGTGCTGCTCGCCGAGGAGAACGCCTACACGATGCCCGTGGCGCTGAAACGCTACCTCGTGGACCGCGCGGCCGGCCCGAGCGTCGGCCCGGCGGCCGCGATGGGCACCGTCCTGTTGGTTGTCACTGCCGCCAGCTTCGTGGTCATCGACCGCGTCGGCGGGAGGTACCGACCGTGACGAGCATCCAGCTGGACGGCGTGACCCGCGAGTTCGGCGCGACGACCGCGGTCGACGGCGTCTCCCTGAACGTCGCGGACGGCGAGTTCTTCACGCTCGTCGGCCCCTCCGGGTGCGGGAAGACGACGACGCTGCGGCTCATCGCGGGCTTCGAGCAGCCCGACGCGGGGGACGTGCGCTTCGGCGGGAACTCCGTGGCGGGCGTCCCACCGGAGGACCGCGACGTCGGCGTCGTCTTCCAGAGCTACGCGCTGTTCCCGCACATGAGCGTCGCGGAGAACGTCGCGTACGGGCTCCGCTTCCGCGACCCGCCCGAGGGCCAGACCACCGAAGAGCGCGTCGCGGAGCTGCTGGCGCTCGTGGACCTCGCGGGGTTCGAGGACCGCGAGCCCGGCGAGCTCTCCGGCGGCCAGCAGCAGCGGGTGGCGCTCGCCCGCGCGCTCGCACCGGGGCCGAGCGTGCTCCTGCTGGACGAGCCGATGAGCGCGCTCGACGCGCGGCTGCGCGAGCGCCTGCGCGTGCAGGTCAAGGAGATTCAGTCCGAGTTGGACATCACCACCGTCTACGTCACGCACGACCAGAGCGAGGCGCTCGCCATCTCGGACCGCGTCGCAGTGCTGAACTCCGGGCGCGTCGAGCAGGTCGGCACGCCGGAAGAAGTGTACAGGGAGCCGGCGTCGCGGTTCGTCGCGGAGTTCGTCGGCGACAACAACGTCTTCGACGGCGAGCCTCCAGTCGAAACGAAGGGGTGTTCGGTTCGTGTCGGCGAGACAGAGTTCGACGTCGGAGAGCGCGTCGACGGTCGAACGACGGTGTGTGTTCGCCCCGAATCCCTCGCTTTCGACTGCGAGGAGAACCGGTTCCCGGTGCGCGTCGAGAACGTGGAGTTTCTCGGGGACGCCTACCGCGCGCACTGCGACTGGGACGGCCGCGACGTGCTCGTGAAGACGCGAGAGGCGCCGCCAGCCGGGGACGCGGTGCTCGGGTTCCAACCGGAGGACGCGACGCTGCTGTGAGGACTGCTGCTGCCGCTCAGGGAGCGACGCCGACGGTCAGCAGCGTCCCGAACGTGCGGTAGCGCTCGACCATGTCCTCGCGAGTCTGGAAGCCCTCGTGCGGGAACTCGCTCGCGTCGGGAATCTCAACCTCGCGGTCCGCGACGCTGTCCTGCTCGGCGACGTGCAGGCCCGCCTCGCGGAACGCCTCGCGGTACTCGGACCGGTTCCAGAGCGTCATCTCCACGTCGATGTTCTCCTGCCAGTCGTGGCTGTGGACGTTCTCGTCGTAGTAGTTCACCGCGCAGTAGAACGTCCCGCCGGGCTTCAGGACGCGCCGAATCTCTGCGAGGGTCTCGTGGGGGTCGCTGGCGTAGTAGAACGCCTCCATGCTGAAGACGTGGTCGACGCTGTCGTCGGCGAACGGCAGGCTACCGAAGTCCCCGACGACGTAGCCGACGCGGTCGTCCTCGGTGTACGACCGGGCGTTGCGCGCCATCTCGGGCGCGCCGTCGAGGCCGTAGCCGCGCGCGACGCCGCGCTCGCGGAGTGCGCGCAGCGCGTACCCGCTACCCGTCCCCAAATCGAGGACGTAGTCGTCGGCCTCGACGGGCATCCGCGCGAGCACGTGCTTGGCGGTGTGCCAGTGGCGGTCCTCCATCCCCTTGTCGCGGCCCGAGTCCGCCCACTCGTCGAACTCCTCGCGTACGCTCATACCGGACCCACGCGAGCGCCGGCCAAAACCCCAGCGGATGCGCGCTCGACGGGAAACGAGGGGGTCGCCGGGGGAACCCGGAGACGTTTTCCCGCGCGTCCACGACGCTCGGGTATGGTCGGGCGAAGCAAACGGTACCGCGTCGCGGACACTGCCCAGCAGGTGGTCGGCGGGTTCCTGCTCGCGGGGCCGTTCGTCGTCACCGAGGAGGTGTGGCTGCTCGCCAGCCGCATGCAGTGGTTCCACGTCCTCACCACGGTCGTCATCGTGTTCGCCATCGGCTACGGCGCGCTCTACGAGGCCGACCAGGGCCGCGACCCCGACCGGGAGGCCGAAGTCGCCGGAATCCCGGTGCGGTTCGTCTCCCTGATGGGGGTCGCGTACGGCTCCGTGCTCGTGCTCGCGCTCGCGTTCACCGCGCCGTCGACGTTCTCCGCCCAGCTGGGACTCCCGACGGCGACGCTGGCCGTCGCGGCGCTCACCGCGAAGGCCGTCGCAGTCGGCGCCATCTTCAGCGTCGTCGGCGCCGCCACCGCGGACAGCGTCTTCTAGTAGGGAGCGCTTACGCCGCTTCCGCCCCAACCCGGAAGGTTAAGACCGCGTGGGCGCTTTCCTCGGGTATGGACTACGACCTCGCCATCGACGGGGCGCCCGACTCCGTCCCGGGTGGCACCGTCGTGCTGTTGCTCCACCCGAGTACCGGCGAGACCGACCGCATGGACACCGACTTCCTGAAGACGGACACGGACAACTTCCTCGTCGTCTCCACGCGGACGACCGCCCGCGAGGTCACCCAGAAGCTCGAGTACTACGACGTCGACGAGGACAGCGCCGAGATTCTGGACACGCTGTCCGTCGACCGCGGCTACTCCCGCCGGGGCGCCAGCCACATCCACTACGTCTCCGCGCCCGACGACGTCGACGGCATCCTCGCGGCCGTCGACCAGTTCCTCACCGACAACCCCGGGAAGCGCCGCGTGAGCTTCGATTCGCTCACCGAGCTCGCGTACTACGCCGGCGAGGAGCGCGCGCTCGACGCGCTCGCCCGACTCGGTGACCTCCTCGCCGAACACGACGCCGTCGCGCTCGTCCACGTCTCCCGCGAGGTCCACGACGACGACGTCATCGACTCGTTCCGCGCGGAGAGCGACGTCGTCGTCGAACTCGACGAGGACGGCGACGTCACCGCCGACTACTGACGGGGGTCACTCCGTCGAATCCGCAGCATCAGCGTCGAACACCTTCTCCGCCCACTTCACCGCGTAGCTCGCGCCGTGCCGGCGGTACGCGAGCGTGTCCAGCGCCGCGAACGGCGCGGGCAGGTCGACGTCGTGTTTGACGGCGCTACAGGCGAGCTCCGCGGCGTCCGAGAACGACGTCTCGCCGCGAGCGATCTCCCGCGGGAGGCCGTCGAGGCGGCCGGTCACGCGTTCGCCGGCGTCGACCCACGCGTCGTAGAGGCCGGGGTGGTCCTCGTCCCAGGCTTCGAACTCCTCGCGCGTGTGGAGGCCGCGGTAGGCGTCGCAGCACGCCGACGCGAGCTGGTAGACCGACGTCGGGTCGGCGTCGACGGCGGCGTCGAACGCGCGGTACTGCTCGCCGAAGAACCCGAGGAACTGCTCGGGGAGGTCAAGGCCGGCCTCCACGAGCGCCTCCGCGACGAGGAAGTCGGCGAACGCGTCCGGCGTCCCCTCGATGCGGGCCTTCACGAAGACGACCGGCGGGTCGGTCTGCGTGGTCCACGCGACCGCGCCGTCGCCCGGCGACCCGACGACGAAGTCGGTCGACGCGAGGCGAGAGAGAATCTCCGGGGCGTCCTCGGGGAGCCACTCCGCGTCGTACTCGCTGGGCGACAGCGACTCGGTGAACAGCGCGAGGTCGTCGCGGTGCTCGGCAGGCAGCGTCTGGAAGTCCCTGTCGCAGTCGAGAACGATGGCCTCCGGCGCGTACGCCTCTCGGACCGCCGCGAGGCCGCCCGATAGGTCGCGCTCCGAGAACATCTACGCGACGTTGACGACGATGATCAGCGCCAGGATAGCCGCGAACGCCACCGTGCCGACGACGTACTTCGTTGCCGTGCTCATACCGGGGGATTCGGCCGCGGCGACTTAAATTCGGGAGGTTCGCAGTCGGCGGCGGGGGCGGTGCCGTCAGTCCGTCGGCGTCTTCGCGCCGTACGCCCGCCACGCGCCGGACTTGAAGCGGACGAGGTTGACGGCCGCGCGCACGTACATGTCCCCGAGGATGGCCGCGAAGATGGCGGTCAGCCCGAGGCCGAGCCCCGGCGAGACGGCGGGAATCGCGACGGGGCCGAGCGCGAACGGCCCGACGGCGAAGCCGGCCGGGAGCGCGGCGAACGCCAGCGGCAGGCGTACGAGGTACGTCCCCGAGATGGCGCCGTAGAACGGCCAGCGGGTGTCGCCGGCGCCGCGCAGGCCGCCCCGCAGCGTCCGCGACACGGAGAAGCCGGCGACGCTCAGCCCGAAGACGCGGATGAACGTCACGGTGAGGTCGATGTTCGACGCGCCGAACGCGAGCGCGACCGGTCGCGCCGCGGCGAACAGCCCCGCGCCGATGAGCAACTGGGTGACGAGCGCGATGCGCAGCGTCTGCCAGCCGTAGTCGGCGGCCTCGTCGGGGTCGCCCGCTCCGAGGCGCTGGCCGACGAGCGTGCTCGACGCCGTGGAGTACCCCCACGCGGGCATCAGCGCGAGCAACATCACGCGCCGCCCGATGGCGTACGCCGCGACCACCGGCGTCCCGAGCACGCCGAGCACGAACAGGAACGGGAACCGGCCGAACGTCCGCGACAGCCGCGTCCCAGCCAGCGGGAGCGCGACGCGGACGATCTCGCGGGCGACCCCCCAGTCCCACTGCTTGCCGCGCACGCGCAGCGTGACGCTCCACCGCCCCGACAGCAGGATGGCGAAGAACACCGCGCCCGCGAGCGTGTTCGCGATGGCAGTCCCCCACGCCGCGCCGACGACGCTGAGCTCCGGGAACCCGAACAGCCCGAAGATGAGCAGGGCGTTCAGCGCGATGTTGGTCGGCAGCGTCACGAGCCGCACGTACATCGGGGTTCGAGTGTCGCCGGCGCCCGCGAGCGCCCGCGCCGCGATCATGCTCCAGAACCGGAAGACGACCGAGAGCATCACTACGCGGAGGTAGTCCGCGCCCAGTGCCGCCGCCTCCGGGTCGCTCGCGAGCCACCCGACCAGCACGTCCGCGTACTGCCACGTCCCGACCGTGATCGGAACCGCGAGCAGCAGCGAGATCCACAGCGACTGCTTGATGGCGAAGTCCGCCTCCGCGTCCTCCTCGGCCCCCTTCAGCCGGGACACCACGCTGATGGTGCCGCTCGTGAGCGCGAGCGCGAGCCCGAACGGGATGAAGTAGTACTGGAAGCCGAACTCGAGGGCGGCGACCGCGACCTCGCCCGCGGCGATGCTCACCATCAGGAAGTCCGTCGTGCGCAGCACCGTCCGCAGGCCGCCGGTCACCATCGCGGGCAGCGCGAGGTCGAACGCCTCCTCGCCCTTCCGCCGGTCGACGAGCCCGAGCCGCGCCAGCAGCGCGGGGAACGCCGCGACCGCGGCCTCCAGGCGGCGACGGAGCGTCATCTAGTCGAGGGGACTCGCTGGCGGGGAAAACACCTTCGGCACGCGGCAAGCGAGCGCGGGTTCGCGGGCGCGCGAAAGAAGGGACTGTTCGCGAGGCGCCCGAGACGGAGCGTTACGCTTCGTCGGTCTCCCAGGCGTCCGGCACCTCGATGACGTACTGGCCGTCCTCCTGGAGCGCGATGATGTACTCCTGACGGTCGTACAGCTCCATGAGGTTGAGCTCGTACTGGCCGGGCGCGACGATGCGGATGGACTCGAACTGGTCGTTGAGCTCCTGGCGGAGGTCGTCGAGGTCGGGGCGGTCCTCCGAGTCGTCGGGCTCCTTGACGACGCGGCCCTCGGAGGGCGCGTCCGGCAGCGAATCCTTGTCGACGACGGAGCTGCGGGCGTCCGCCTGCGCGGCGTCCTCGTCGCTGACCTCCGCGGTCGCGTCGATGCCCGCGTCGTTGGGGTCCGAACCCTCGGGCTCGCCCCCCGTTTCCGGTGCGCTCGACGCGGACGCGTCGGAAGCGGCTGGGTCCGGAGAAGACGTGTCGGAAGCCGACGCGTCGGCTTCCGAAACCGACTCCCGGGCCTCCGTTTCCGGTGCAGCCGGGTCGACCTCGTCGTCGGTCCCCGCGTCGCCGGTGCTGGCTCCACTCGAAGCCTCGGGGATCGCGTCTGCAGTGGGACTGCTCGCGGTGTCGGCAGCGTCGGCAGTTTCGGACGCGTCCGCGGCCGAACTCCCGACCGCATCAGCACTACTGGAGGCGTCCGCGTCGTCGCCAGTCGTACGCGCTGCGGGGTCGGGGTCGCTGGTCACCGCGTCCCGGACCTTGTTCGCGGCGCGGCCGACCGCGCCCGCGACCGACCCGCCCTCGGCCTCGGGCGGCTCCGGCGACTCGGCGTCCGGGGGCTCCTCCTCGGCGACCTCACCGGGGTGGTACTGGAACTTGTTCCCGCCGCAGTCCGGGCACCCCGAGAGCATCTCCTTGGAGCCGTCCTCGAAGACGTGCCCGCAGTTCGTACACTGGTGGGGCATTACTTTCGGGACACGAGCGCGCTGATGAGCGTCTCGTCCTTGTGCAGCGACTGGATCTGGTTCGCCGGTCCGACGACCGTGAGCTTCGACGTCGACTGCTTGCCCATGAGACGGCCGAGCAGGCCGGTGTCGCTGGTCTCGGACTGCGGGAAGCTCTCGATCTCGATGCCGGAGAAGCCGTCCGGGTTGATCTCGCTCATCGTCACCTCGATGAGCTTCGACTCCTCGTCCGGGGTGAGGCCGGACTCCAGGACGACGATCTTGCCGTCCCGGACGCCGTCCAGAATCATCCGGATCTTCTCCATGGACGTCTTGCCGGACATCCGCTCCGCGCTGATGAGGTCGATCTGGACGCCGTCGCCCCCACCGTCCTCGATTGTGGTCTCGGACATCGTGGTCACCCGAAGTACTCCGCGATCTTCTCGTAGACCTCGTCCATGTTCTCGCCCTCCAGCGCCGAGAGCGGAATCGTCTCGTGCTGGGGGAACGCGTTCGACACGCGCTGGATGTTCGAGTCCTCGAGGTCGGTCTTGTTCGCGAGGATGAGCACCGGCAGGTCCCGGCTCTCGATGATGCCGATGAGCATCGTGTTCACCTGGGTGAACGGGTCCTCGGTGGAGTCGAGGACGTAGATGACGCCGTCGACGTCCTCGCGAAGCCAGTGCATCGCCTCCGCGACGCCCTCGGTGGCCTCGCGGGAGCGACGCACGGCCTCGTCTTTCTCCATGTCGTGCTCGAGGAACTCCGAGTAGTCGACCTTCGTCGTCACGCCGGGCGTGTCGACGATGTCGATGTTGACGGTCTTCCCGTTGCGCTTGATCTCGACGTTCTCCTTCCGGCGTGCGCGTCGCGTCTCGTGCGGGATGTGGCTCTCCGGCCCGACTGCGTCCCCGGTCCAGTCCCGGGCGATGCGATTCGCGAGGGTCGTCTTCCCCGCGTTAGGCGGTCCGTAAATCCCGATTCGTTTCGGCTCCGAGTCGTCGGCGAACATGCTCGCCGTGACCCGGGATATGCTGTCTCTGAGTTCTGCGAACAGTCCCATCCTTGACCTCCATACGCACCCCGCGCCTTGTATGCTTGACGCAGGATACGGACGGTTGATAGGGTAGAGCCGACGAACGGACTTAAACCTGTGTCAGACGAGTCGGGACGCCGACAGGAGAGAGCGGCCGAGTAGGGACTGCCTACGATACTGTTCGAGCTCGCGAACGAGTGGAGATAGAGGAGGAGCGAAGAGAGAGCGAGAGCGAGAAGTGAACATCAATGAGGAGCGGTAGCGAGACGCACAGGCGGCCCCCACCCCTTCGTTTCGAGTGGAGACGGACGAGAGTGTGCACGCGGGGCGGTCAGACCGGAGGTCGAGGAGAGGAAGCAACTAGAGCTAGACCAGAACAGCTACACAAAATACGGTTCGTCTCGTATTGCGGTTACTGTTTCTGGCTATGTGACTTAGTCCTTTCCCATTCCTAGTGCGATTTCTGGCCCATTCCTCCGTTTTCTCGTTCCACCCGAAACGAAGGGGTGGGGGGCGCCACCCCGTCCGCCATCCCGACCCCCCTGTTTCCGATGGAACTCTCGACCTCGCGGCAGTCCCGCCGGCTCTCCTCGTCACCTACCTCTCGATTCACCCGCTCCTCGATCTCGACGCGTTCGAACCCCGTCTCTTCAACCGCACCTGGGCCCGCCTCCAGCCCTCCGGGTCGAATCCGAACTCGACGTCTCTCTCGAAGTACTGTCTCATCAGCTCCACATCGGCGCGAGCCACCTCCTCCTATCAGACACCTCACTCCTATCTTCTCGCGGTTCTCTCGCAAACAACACCTCGAGAAACGGTCCCGAGCTTCCAGTCGAAACCCTCGCGTGCGCAAACAAACTCTACTCTAGGTCACTCTCACTCTAGTTGGATCGAGGAGACAGATCGATGGATTTCCGACGTACACGAATGAGGTCAATAGGGAAGCAACCGCGACGGTAGTTCGCCGATGCTCCTCCCCCATCGAAACTTATTAGTCACTCTCGTTTCCATTGGTTCATCTGCATCAACTGGAGCGCCCGGTCACTGAACCGCCTCGAACGCCCCGTTCGCGCCGGTCTGTGGCTCTCTCTCTCCGCGCGGCGCTCTCCACTCGAAACGAAGGGGACCGCAAACCATGACAGACGAACCGACGACGGACGGCCGGCGCACCGCCGACCGGGACTTCGAGGTGGACCTCGACGACGTCCTCGAGGACGACGAGGGCGACGAGGGCCTCTTCGACGACCTGCTCAGCGGCGAACCCATCTTCGAGAACAAGGAGGTGCTGCGGCCGTCGTACACACCCCACGAACTCCCGCACCGGAAAGACCAGATCAACAACATGGCGACGATTCTCGTGGCGGCGCTCCGCGGCGAGACGCCGTCGAACATCCTCATCTACGGGAAGACCGGGACCGGGAAGACCGCGAGCGCGAAGTTCGTCAGCCAGGAGCTCGAGAAGACCTCCCAGAAGTACAGCGTCCCCTGCGAGGTCGAGTACATCAACTGCGAGGTCACGGACACCCAGTACCGGGTGCTCGCGCAGCTCGCGAACACGTTCATCGAGCAGAACCGCACCTTCGTCGACAGCCGCGTCGAAGAACTCCAGGACCTCCGCGAGGCCGCCGAGGACGACCCGAGCGTCCTCGAAGCCGACGACGAGAACGACGACCACCTCGACTTCGACTCCCCGGAGGCCGTCGACGACTACATCGAGGAGCTCCTCCAGGAGAAATCCGAGATGGAGGACGTCCCGATGACGGGGTGGCCGACCGACCGCGTGTACGCGCGCTTCTTCGAGGCCGTCGACTACGTCGAGCGCGTCGCGGTCATCATGCTCGACGAGATTGACAAGCTCGTCGAGAAGTCCGGCGACGACACCCTCTACAACCTCTCCCGGATGAACTCCGAGCTGGAGAACTCCCGGGTGTCCATCATCGGCATCAGCAACGACCTGAAGTTCACCGACTTCCTCGACCCGCGCGTCAAGTCCAGTCTCGGCGAGGAGGAGATCGTCTTCCCGCCGTACGACGCCAACCAGCTCCGAGACATCCTCCAGCACCGCTCGGACGTCGCGTTCAAACAGAACGCGCTCTCCGAGGACGTCATCCCGCTGTGCGCGGCGTTCGCCGCCCAGGAGCACGGGGACGCGCGCCGCGCGCTCGACCTGCTGCGGACTGCCGGGGAGCTCGCGGAGCGCGACCAGTCCGACGGCGTGACCGAGGAGCACGTCCGGCGCGCGCAGGACAAAATCGAACTCGACCGCGTCGTCGAGGTCGTGCGCACGCTCCCGACGCAGAGCAAGCTCGTGCTGTACGCCATCCTCCTGCTGGAGGACAACGGCGTCCACAACGTGAACACAGGCGAGGTGTACAACATCTACAAGACGCTCTGCGACGAGCTCGACGCCGACGTCCTCACGCAGCGCCGGGTCACTGACCTCATCAGCGAGCTCGACATGCTCGGCATCGTGAACGCGGTCGTCGTCTCGAAGGGCCGGTACGGCCGCACGAAGGAGATCTCGCTGTCCGTCCCCGTCGAGGAGACCGAGGCCGTCCTCGAAGCCGACTCCCGGCTCAGCGACATCGAGAACGTCACGCCGTTCGTGCAGGCGCGCTTCGACAACTGAGCGCCGTCACTCCGCGGCGACTCGCACTCGCTCCATCGACCCCCTTCGTTTCTCGTCGACAGACGCCTACAGCGTACAGCTACCCGTCCACTCGAAACACTCCCGTACAAAAGGTGACTTCTCGTTCACTGCGCGATTCAGTCGGACCGTGCCCGCTGAAACGGGTCGCGACCGCCGAACGAGTGGTCGGTGGTTACGCGCGCGCTTCAGTCGTCGCTTCGCCGGTGCCCGTCGCGCCGACGTGCGGGACGGCGACGCGGTAGAGCGCGTACGCGAGCAGCACGAGGATGGCGCCGACGACGAGCGCGACCCGGACGTTCGGGTCGATCGTCGGCGTCGCGATCACCTCGCCCGCGTCGTTCGTCACGGGCGCCGCACCGCGCGGGACGCCAGTGAGCGTCTCTATCAGTCCGGCCACGACGATACCGCCCAGCAGTAACGCGGCGCTGAGCGCCATCGCCAGTCTGTCCACGAGGTCGACGTCGTTGGATTGCATGTTCTGTCACCTCCTAGCCGAGTAGGTACTTGAGCCGCGGTCGGTTCTGGACGAATTCGGTGCGCTCGATGATGGCGTCGAGGCCGTAGTAGCGACCCGCGGCCAACACGATCATCGTCACGAACAGCAGCAGCCCCATCAGGTCGCTGTTGACGAGCCCGTGGCCGAATCCGGCGTTCCCGACCCAGAACAGGCTCATGAAGAACACGCCGAAGAACGACGCGAGCCTGACGAGCACGCCGAACATGAGCCCGAGGCCGATGGCCGTCTCGCCGAGGGGAACCAGCGCCCCGATGAGCGTCGGGAACGTCGACCCCATCCACGTCGCCACCGGGCCGAGCACCGTGCCGTCCATCCCCTGCAGGTACACCGCCCCGTACGAGTAACTCAGCCCGCTGTCCAGCAGCTTCCCGAGCCCGGAGTGGAAGAACCACCACCCCGTGATTACGCGGAGCATCGCGACCCAGTACGCCGCCCACGGCCCCGAGAGTTCGAAGCTGACTTCGTTCCTCAAGGGGGTTGCCGCGTCGTATGACATTCCCATCACCTCACGTGTGGAGGTAGCCGCTCGACGACTATAACCCGCCCCGCGATTCCAGCCGCGTGGAATACGTTCCCAGATTCTGAGAACGACGTTCCCGGGAACTGAAAACGAGACCACCAGTTAACTCTCCGTACCTCCGAGAGTGGTGTGATGCGTGCTCCGCTCGGGACAGACGACGCGCCCGAACTCCAGGCCGTCCTCGACGCCCTGGACGACGAGGGATGCAGACGCATCATCGAGGCGCTCGACGACTCGAAGACCGCGAAGGACCTCTCCGACGAGTGCGACATCCCGCTGTCCACGACCTACCGGAAGCTCGAACTCCTCACGGACGCCGCCCTCCTGGAGGAGCGGGCGGTCCTCCAGCCGGACGGCCACCACACGACGGAGTACGACCTCGTCTTCGAGGAGGTCGTCATCCAACTGGACGAGGAGCGAAAGCTCGACGTCGGCGTCACGCGGCCGGCAGAGTCGACTGACGAGCGCCTCGAGACGCTCTGGGCGGAGGTGAGCAAGGAAACATGATAGACATCACGGTAGTCGTCGTCGCGTTGAAGACAGTCACCCTGCTGCTCGGCGGCGCGGTCACGTACTTCGCCGGGAAGGCCTGGCAGCGCACCGGGTCGCCGGCGCTCCGGTCGCTGGCCATCGGCTTCGGGTTCGTGACGTTCGGCGCGCTGCTCGCGGGCATCGCCGATCAGCTGCTGGCGGTCGACCAGACGCTCGCGGTGCTGACCGAGAGCGCGCTGACGGCCGTCGGCTTCGCGGTCATCGTCTACTCGCTGTACGTGGACTGATGCCACATCCGGGCGCGCACGCGAGAGAAACCCTGAGAACTCGGCTACGTGACCGGTGACAGCGCGGCGCTCGTCCCGTTCGTCGACGCACTCGACCCCTCGACAGCGGAGACAGGCGTCGCCGTGCCGGCGAACGTCAGCCGCACCCAGCCGAGGTACGGGATGCGGTACTCCGCGGTCCCCTTCACCCACGCTGGCTTGACGGGACTGGAGATGCCTCGCGTCTGGTCGTAGTAGTCGTTCGTGACGGCGTTGTCGCCCTTCGTGATGAAGCCGGCGTGGGGAGCGGGGCAGTTCCGGAGCTCCTCGCAGCCGTCGGCGTCGACGTACTCGGGGTCGGCCTTCGAGTACCAGTTCTCGCCGTCCTCGACCCAGAAGTGCACGCGGTGTATCACGGGCGTCTGGGCGGCGCTGCCGTACGGCTGGTAGACGACGACGTCCCCGGTCCCGCCGAACTGCCGGTAGTCGTGCTCGGCGGCCACTTCTCGCGTGACGACGCCGGTGTCCCCGGTCGCGTACTCGGGGGCGAACCGCTGCTCTTCCATGACGAAGACGAGGTCGCCGCGCTCCATGTTCGGCTGCATGCTGCCGCTCTCGACGGCGACCAGCGGCGGCCAGACGCCGCTGACCGCGAACAGCAGCAGGCCGACCATGGCGACGGTGAGCGCGCTGCTGCCGGCCTCGCGGACGAACAGCACGGCGCCGTTGTCGGTGCGGAGGAACCAGACGACCGCGTCCCGCGGGCCGCCCCGCGGGTCGGGCACGTCGTCGCCGTTGGTCATCTACTCGGACTTCGACGCTCCCGCGTTTCAACTTTCCCCTCCGGACCGCCACGTTTTTGCTCGCGCTCGGCGTGCGGACGTGGTGTGCCACGAGAACCCCCGGTCCGGGTCGTCCGCGAGCTCACCAGCCGGGGGTACAACGCGGAGCGCGAGGCCGTGACGCTGCTCGCGGGCGCTCCCGACCCGACCGCGGCGGTCGAGCGCGCGGTCGACACCGCGCCCGACGACGCCCTGACGCTGACCACCGAGCACGTCCGCGGCGTCCTCGACGATAGCGACGACGAACCGCCGACCGAGAACGGTACGCCCGCCGACGCACCGAGCGAGGACGCGACCGACGGCGGGACTGCGGCAGCCGCGAAGACGGCCGAACCGGACCCACCGACGTCCACGGAATCGACCCCGCCGGACCCCGGACAGACCCCCTCTTCGTCTGGAGGCGGAGACGATGAGATACAGACGAAACGAACGACGTCTCCAGTCGAAACGAAGGGGGTAGAGACGGCTGGCGAAGATACCGGCTCGACCGCTTCGGACAGCGACGCCAACGGGAGCCGAAGCGCCGACCGCGACACGGACCAGCGGAGCGTCGAAATCGAGGGCGACGTCACCGGCGAGTCCACCGGAACGGGGGAGTACGCGGACTTCGTCGCGACGTTCCGCGACCGCTACGACCGCCTCTCGAAGAAGCTCCGCGGGCGCGTCAACCACCGGCCGACGGACGCCCTCGACTCGATGCCCGGCGGCAGCGAGGCCGCGGTCGTCGGCATGGTCAACGACATCCGGTCGACCGCCAGCGGCCACTGGCTCGTCGAGGTCGAGGACACGAACGGCGTCTTCCCGACGCTCGTGATGAAAGACCGCGAGATCGCCGCCCACGTCGACGAACTGCTCACGGACGAGGTCATCGCCGTCGAGGGGACCATCTCCGACGACGGCGGCATCCTGTTCGCGGACGACCTCCACTTCCCGGACATCCCGCGCACGCACCGGCCGTCCACCGCGGACCGCCACGTGCAGGCCGCGCTCGTCTCCGACGTCCACGTCGGCAGCCAGGAGTTCGCCGCCGACGCCTGGGACGCGTTCGCCGACTGGCTCCACACCGAGGAAGCCGAAGCCGTCGAGTACCTCCTCGTCGCGGGCGACATGGTCGAAGGCGTCGGCGTCTACCCCGACCAGGACGAGGAACTCGACATCGTCGACATCTACGAGCAGTACGAGACGTTCGCGGAGCACCTCAAGGACATCCCCGGCGACCTCGACATCGTGATGATCCCCGGGAACCACGACGCCGTCCGCCTCGCCGAACCCCAGCCCGCCTTCGACGAGGAGCTCCGGTCGATCATGAGCGCCCACGACGCCCGCTTCACGGGCAACCCCTCCACGGTCACCCTCGAAGGCGTCGACATCCTCATGTACCACGGCGTCTCGATCGACGAAATCATCGCCGAGAACCCCGACGAAGCCGTCTCCTACGACGCCCCCCACAAGGCGATGGAGCAACTCCTCAAGAAACGCCACGTCGCCCCGCAGTTCGGCGGCCGCACCCGCCTCGCCCCCGAGAAAGAGGACTACCTCGTCGTCGACGACGCCCCCGACGTCTTCCACACCGGCCACGTCCACAAACTCGGCGTCGGCGGCTACCACAACGTCCGCCTCGTGAACTCGGGCTGCTGGCAGCACCAGACCGAATTCCAGAAATCCGTCAACATCGACCCCGACGTCGCCACCGCTCCGATTCTCGACCTCGACACGCTCGACGTGACGGTCCGCAAATTCGCGTAAGCACTTTTTACGCTGCGGGGGCGCGCCTTCGGCGCGCCCCGTCTGCTCACGGCGCATAGCGCCGTTCGCACGGTCAGCGGGACCTTCGGACCGTCCTCAGAACGCTCCGCGTTCTGAGGGGCTGCGCAAGAGCTTCGCTCTTGCGAACGCTCGGACCGCGGATGCTTGTCGCCGTCTACTTCCCTATAGCGGGCGGATTTCGGACGCTCGGCCGGCCGAAACCGTGTTAGCGCTCCTCTCGGAATGGTTATACGTGTGCCGCCCCTCTCTATGGTTGTAATGGCAGAAGGCAAGGTTGACTTCTTCAACCAGACTGGCGGCTACGGTTTCATCGCGACTGAGGACGAGGACGACGACGTGTTCTTCCACATGGAAGACGTGGGCGGCGAGGACCTCACCGAGGGGACCGAACTCGAATTCGACATCGAACAGGCTCCCAAGGGTCCCCGCGCGAAGAACGTTATTCGCGCGTAACTCCGGATCTCTGAACTAACGGCGGTATTTTCCCGTTTTCCTCGCGCGTAGCGACGCGCCCGCGGAGCGGCTGTATTTTACGCGACAGCGACGGCGCTACTGTTCGGCGTCGACCCCGCGCTCGTCCAGCAGCTCGAAGAACTCCCCGGGCGAGAGCTCCGGCACGTCGTGCTCGTCGGCGTCGCCGCGCTTGCTCGTACCCGGGTTCTCGCCGACGACGAGGTAGTCGGTGTTCCCGGAGACCGAAGAGGTGGCGTCGGCGCCGTGGCGCTCCACGAGATCCTGGAGGTCGCCGCGCGTCCACCCTTCGACGCTGCCCGTGAACACCACCGTGAGGTCCGCGAGCTCGTCGCCGCCGACGTCCTCGGGGGACTGCGGCTCGCCGAGGCGGTCCTCGTCGCGCAGGCGTTCGATGACGCGGCGGTTGCGCTCGTTACCGAGGAACTCCCGGACGTGCTCGGCGACGACCTCACCGACGCCCGACACTTCCTGCAGGTCGGTCTCGTCGGCGTTCAGCAGTGCGTCCAGCGCCCCGAACTCCGCGGCGAGGTCGCGCGCCACCGTCGGTCCGACCTCGGGGATGCCGATGGCCGCGAGGAACTCGCCCAGCGGCGGGTGGCGGGCGTCCGCCAGTTCCGCGCGGACGTTCTCGGCGCTGCGCTCGCCCCACCCCTCCAGTTCCGCGAGTTCGTCGACCGAGAGGTCGTAGAGGTCCGCGACGTCGTTCTCGACGAGTCCCTCCGTCACGAGCTGCCGGGCGGCCTCCTCGCCGATGCCCTCGACGTCGAGCACGTCCGCGAAGTAGCCGACCGCGCGCACCAACTGGGCGGGACACGCCAGCCCGCCCGTGCAGAACGCGATGGGGCCGTCGTACTCCACGTCGCTCCCGCAGCGCGGGCACTCCTCGGGCATCTCGAAGTGGCCCTCGGAGTGCGATTCGACGACCTCCTCGACGTACGGGATGACGTCGCCGGCGCGCTGGACGCGCACCTCGTCGCCGACGCCGACGCCCTTCGCGGCTATCTCCTCCTGATTGTGGAGGCTCGCGCGCGACACCGTGACGCCGCCGACCTCGACGGGTTCGAGCAGCGCGACCGGTGTGAGCCGGCCGGTCCGCCCGACCTGCACGACGACGTCCGTGACCCGTGTGACCTCCGCGCGCGGCGGGAACTTGTACGCGAACGCCCAGCGGTAGTGTCTGGCCGTGACGCCGAGTTCCGCGCACGCCCGCCGGTCGTCGACTTTCAGGACGACGCCGTCGATCTCGTAGTCTAGTTCCTCGCGGTCCTCGCCGAGCGCGTGCCGGTACGCGATTGCGTCCTCGATGCTCTCGACGCGCTCGCTGCGCTCGTTGACCTTCAGCCCCCACTCGGGGAGCGTCTCGTGTTCCGCCCAGTGGGTCTCGATGCCGGCGTCGAGGCCGCCGCGGGAGGCGTCCGCGTCCACGGCCTCCTCGGACTCACCCGCGGCCAGCACCTCGTAGAAGAAGCAGTCAAGCGGGCGCTCTGCGGTGATTCTCGGGTCGAGTTGGCGCAGCGTGCCGGCGGCGGCGTTCCGCGGGTTCGCGAACGGCTCGTCGCCGCGCTCGACGCGCTCGGCGTTGTACGCCTGGAACGCCTCGCGGGGGATGTACACCTCGCCGCGGACGACCAGGAATTCGGGCGGGTCGCCGCGCAGGCGCTGCGGGACGCTCTCGATGGTGCGGACGTTCTCCGTGACGTCCTCGCCGGTCTCGCCGTCGCCGCGGGTCGCCGCGCGCACGTACCGGCCGTCCTCGTAGACCACTTCCACGGAGAGCCCGTCGAACTTCGGCTCGCAGACGAACTGCGTCGCCCCGACCTCGCGCTGGACGCGCTCTGCGAACTCCCGGACGTCGGCCTCGTCGCCGCTTGAGTCGATGGACAGCATCGGCGCGACGTGCTCGACGGTGCCGAGCTCTTTGAGCGGCTCGCCGCCGACGCGCCGCGTCGGGCTGTCCTCGGTCTGGAGGCCGAACTCCCCCTCCAGTTCTTGGAGGCGCTCGAACAGCCGGTCGTAGGCGTAGTCCGAGACCACGGGGTCGTTCTCGACGTAGTACCGGTAGTCGTGGTAGCGGACGGCCTCCCGGAGCAGCCTCGCCTGTCGCTCCGCGTACTCGGCGTCGAGGTCCGCTACGGGTGCGAAGTCCACGTCCGGGTCGCACACGTAGGGATTGTCGTCGGGCGCGTCGTCGAGGGCGTCCGCGTCTGCCATGTGGCGGCGTACGCGTCCCCGGGTGGTAAGCGGTTGGGGGGCAGGTCTAGTCGAGCCGGAGGAGCGCGGGGAGCGCGAGCGCCGCGAGCGCGAGTTCGGCACCGCCCGCGAGCACGAACGCGGTGGTGAAGTCGTACTGCTCGGCGACCCAGCCGCCGCCCACAATCCCGGTCAGAAAGCCCAGCGAGCCGGCGGCGTTGAAGCCGGCCATGCTGACGCCGCGCTCGTCGTCGCCCGCGAGGTCGGTGACGAGCGCCATCGTCGCGGGGGACATGAGCGCGCCGAGGACGCCGACGAGGACCATGCCGCCCTGCGCGAGGCGGACGTGGGGCGCGAGGCCGATGCCGACGACGACGAGGCCGTAGGTCGCGGAGCCGGCGGCGATGGGGACCGTGCGGCCGACGCGGTCGGAGAGCCGGCCGAAGGGGTACTGGAGGAGCGCGAACGGCGCGAAGAACAGCGCGAGCGTGAGGCCGACCGCGCCGGGGTCGAGGCCGAAGACGTTCCCGAAGTACAGCGTGCCGACGAGCGCGAAGAAGCCGGCGGTGAAGCGGTCGATGAACCCGAACGCGAACGGGACGCCGAGTTCGGGGCGCTCGGAGAGCACGCGCAGCCCCTCCCGGAGAGAGTCGCCGTGGCCGCCGGGGGCGCGGTCGGGGACGAAGAGCGCGGCGACGCCGGCGACGGCGAGCGCGACGCCGCCGGCGACGAGCGGGAGCATGGGGTCGAGTTCGGTGAGCCGGCCGCCGACGGGCGCGCCGAGCGCGGTGCCGGACCCGATGGCGATGCCGGCGGCGCCCATGTCCTTGCCGTGGTCGGGCGAGAGGTCCATCAGCATCGTCATCGAGAGGGAGAACGCGCCGATGGTGGCGGCGCCCTGGAGGACGCGGAGCGCGAGCGCGACGCCGAACTCGACGTCGAGGACGACGAGCGCGGCGTACCCGAGGCTGCCGCCGAACGCGCCCGCGGCGATGAACGGGACGCGGCGGCCGGCGCGGTCGCTGGCGACGCCCCAGACGCCGGCGAACGCGACGAACGCGGCGAACTCGGCGGCGAGGAACCACCGGCTACCTGTCGCGGGGTCGGCGGCGCCGAACGTCTCGGCGAGCGTCTCGACGCCGGGGTAGAGGAGGACTTGCGCGAACAGCACCGCGAACACGACGCTCGCGAGCGCCGCGCGTTCGCGTCGGACCATACCGGGCGTTGACGGCGGCCCGTCATGAACGCGCCGGAACGCGACGCGGTCGCCGGAGTCGCGCCGTCCGCCGATGCGACCGGCAGGGGCAAGCGTTGCCGTAACTGGCACGCATATTCTATTCGAGCTATATTACTTCGATACATGACCGACGCGAGCGGCGGGCGCCACACCCGCAGCGTCCACGCGGGACAGGACCCCGACGAGACAGGGGCGCGCGCCCCGCCCATCTACCAGACCACGTCGTACGTCTTCCCCGACGCCGACGACGCGGCCGACAGGTACGCCCTGGAGTCGGAGGCCGACGTCTACTCGCGCATCTCCAACCCCACCGTCTCGACGCTGGAGGACCGCCTCGCCAGCCTCGAGGGCGGCGTCGGCGCCGTCGCCACGAACGCCGGCATGGGCGCCATCGACGGCATCACCACCGTCCTCGCGGAAGCCGGCCGGAACGTCGTCGCCAGCGAGGACATGTACGGCGGCACCGGCACGTACTTCTCGCACATCGCGGGCAAGCGCGGCGTCGACACCCGGACCGTCGACGCCCTCGACCCCGCAGCGGTCGAGGACGCAATCGACGAGGACACCGCGTTCGTCCACGTCGAGACCATCGCGAACCCGTCGCTCGTCACGCCCGACTTCGAAGCCATCGCGGACGTCGCCCACGACCACGCCGTCCCGCTCGTCGTGGACAACACATTCGCCACCCCGCACCTCTGCCGGCCCATCGAGCACGGCGCGGACGTCGTCTGGGAGTCCACCACGAAGTGGCTCCACGGCGCCGGCACCACGCTGGGCGGCGTCGTCGTGGACGGCGGGACGTTCCCGTGGGACCACGCGGACGCCGACTTCCCCGAGCTGTCGGGCGAGAACCCCGCGTACGGCTTCGACTTCACGGAGCGCTTCGGCGACCGCGCGCTCGCCGCGGCCGTCCGCCAGCGCGCCGTCCGCGCCACCGGCACCGGGCAGGGCCCCTTCGACGCGTGGCAGACGATGCAGGGCGTCGAGACCCTCCCGTTGCGGATGGACCGCCACTGCGAGAACGCCGCCGCGCTCGCCGACTTCCTCGCGGACCACCCGGACGTCGCGTGGGTCTCCTACCCCGGGCACGACGACCACCCCACGCACGATGCTGCGAGCGAATATCTGAATGACGGGTACGGCGGGATGCTCACGTTCGGCCCCGAGGGCGGTTTCGACGCCGCGAAGGCCGTCTGCGAGGGCGTCGAGCTCGCGTCGTTCGCGGCGAACGTCGGGGACGCGAAGACGCTCGTCATCCACCCCGCGAGCACCACGCACGCCCAGCTCTCCGAGGACGAGCAGCGCGCGGCCGGCGTCCGCCCCGACATGATTCGCGTCTCCGTCGGCATCGAGGACACCGAGGACGTGCTCGCGGACTTCGAGCGCGCGCTCGGGGAGGCGCACTGATGCCCGAGACCACGTTCGACGAGTTCGAGTTCGAGAGCGGGCAGACCATCGAAGACTTCACTGTCGCGTACGAGACGTACGGCGAGTTCACGGGCGACAACGCCGTCCTGGTCTGTCACGCGCTCACCGGGAGCCAGCACGTCCGCGGCCGCGGCGACGGCCAGGGACGCGGCTGGTGGCACGACGTCGTCGGCCCCGGGAAGGCCATCGACACGAACGAGTACTACGTCGTCTGCGCGAACGTCCCCGGGTCGTGTTACGGCACGGACGGCCCCGCCAGCGAGGGCCCGGACGGCGAGCCGTGGGGCACCGACTTCCCGCCCGTGACGGTCGGCGACTGGACGCGCAGCCAGCGCCGCCTCCTCGACGACCTCGGCGTCGGCCGCCTCCACGCTGTCCTCGGCGGCAGTGTGGGCGGCATGAACGCCCTCGACTGGGCGCGCCAGTACCCCGACGACGCCCGCCGCGTCGCCGCCATCGCCGCCGCGCCCCGCCTCGACGCGCAGTGTCTGGGCCTGAACGCGGTCGCGCGGCGCGCCATCCGCGGCGACCCGAACTGGAACAACGGCGACTACTACGGCGGCGAGTTCCCCGAGCAGGGGCTCTCGATCGCCCGACAGCTCGGTCACCTGATGTACCTCTCGAAGCCCTCCATGGAGCAGAAGTTCGGCCGCCGCACCGCGGGTCGGGACGCCGGCACAGAGGCGTTCCCCGTGGACGAGGCGGGCGCGTTCTTCCCGTACCGGGACGTCGAGTCGTACCTCGACTACCAGGCCGGGAAGTTCACCGACCGCTTCGACGCGAACAGCTACCTCTACCTCACCCGGGCGATGGACGACTACGACCTCTCGGAGGGCTACGACTCCGACGCCGGCGCGATCGGCGCGTTCGCCGGCGAGGCGCTGTTGCTGTCGTTCACGGGCGACTGGCACTTCACCGTCGAGCAGAGCGAGACGGTCGCCGAGGCGTTCCGCTCGCAGGACGTCCCCGTCTCCCACCACGTCGTCGAGTCCGACCACGGCCACGACGCGTTCCTCGTCGAACCCGAGTCCGTCGGCCCGCCGGTCCGCGACTTCCTGGCGAACGGCGTCGCCGGCCGCGCCGTCACCGACACCGTCGACCACGACGACGACCGCCGGACGCTGTACGCCCCCGTCCACAACAGCCTCTTCTCCGGGTAGCGCGGTCCTACTGCGGGACTCCGCCTCGCGAGTGCGTCACCGCCGTCGGCAGTACCTGCAGACGCCCCCTCGTCTTAACCACTCGGGGGGAGAGTGTACGCCCATGGCAGACGGAGACGACTACGGTTTCGACACGAACAGCGTCCACGCGGGACAGGAAGTCGGCGAGACGGGGGCGCGCGCCCCGCCCATCTACCAGACCACGTCGTACGTCTTCGAGGACAGCGACGACGCCGCCGCGCAGTTCGCCCTGGAGAAGCCGGGCTACATCTACTCGCGGCTGATGAACCCCACGGTGGAGACGCTCCAGGAGCGCCTCGCCGCGCTCGAAGGCGGTGTCGGCGCGGTCGCGACGGCCTCCGGGATGGCGAGCCTCGACCTCGCGACGTTCGTGCTCGCGAGCGCCGGCGACAACGTCGTCGCGTCCAGCGACCTCTACGGCGGCACGTACACGTACCTCACGCACAGCGTCGAGCGCCGCGGCATCTCCACGAAGTTCGTCGACGCGCTCGACTACGACGCCTACGAGGAGGCCATCGACGAGGACACCGCGTACGTACTCGTCGAGACCATCGGCAACCCCAGCCTCACGACGCCGGACTTCGAGCGCCTCGGCGAAATCACGGACGAGGCGGGCGTCCCGCTCATCGTCGACAACACGTTCGCGACGCCGTACCTCTGCAACCCCATCGAGCACGGCGCGGACATCGTCTGGCACTCCACCACGAAGTGGATTCACGGCGCCGGCACCACGGTCGGCGGCGCGCTCGTCGACGGCGGGAACTTCGACTGGGCCGAACACGCGGAGAAGTACCCCGAGATCGGTCAGGACAACCCCGCGTACCACGGCGTGAACTTCTCGGAGGCGTTCGGCGACGCGGCGTTCACGTACGCCGCCATCGCGCGCGGCCTGCGCGACCTCGGGAACCAGCAGTCGCCGTTCGACGCGTGGCAGACCCTCGAGAAGCTGGAGTCGCTGCCGCTGCGCATGGAGAAACACTGCGAGAACGCCCAGAAGGTCGCCGAGTACCTCGTCGACCACGAGGACGTCGCGTGGGTCACGTATCCGGGTCTGGACGACCACCCGACCCACGACAACGCGACTGAGTACCTCGACGGCGGCTACGGCGGCATGATCACGTTCGGCCTCGAGGGCGGCTACGAGGCCGCCAAAGAGACCACCGAGAACACCGACCTCGCGAGCCTGCTGGCGAACGTCGGGGACGCGAAGACGCTCGTCATCCACCCCGCGAGCACCACCCACCAGCAGCTCACCGACGAGGAGAAAGAGGCCGCGGGCGTCCGCGACGACCTCGTGCGGCTGAGCGTCGGCATCGAGGACCCCGCGGACGTGGTCGCGGACCTCGAAGCCGCGATCGAGGAAGCGTCGAACTAGTCCCGCAGCCGGTGGACGAGCGAGCTCCGGCGGCCGTACGTGTGGTAGGCCGCCGAGACGACGAGCACGGCGAACACGGCGACGGCCCACCAGCTCGCGTCAACCGCGCTCAACAGCGGCACACCGGCTTCCGCCGCGACGACGAGGAGCGCGCCGAGGACCGCGAGGCCCGCGGTGTACTCGGCGTACGAGAGCCCGTACTTCGGGACGACTTCCATGTAGACGCCGACTTCGGGGGCGTTCTCCGCGGGCCGGACGTCCTTCGTCTGCTCGTCGTAGGCGACGATGCCGAGCTTCGAGAGCTTCGGCAGGTGGGTCTGCTGGAGGGAGATGTAGACGCTCTGCCTGACGTCCCGCGGCGGCGGGTCCTCGCCGGTCTCGCGGGCGGCGATGGCCTCCGAGAGCTCCCGCGCGGTCACCGGCTCGTCGGCCTCGCCGAGCAGTTCGAGGACCATCCGACGGCGGTCGTTCCGCAGGACGTCGTGGATGTCCGCTTCGAGGAGGTCTGGGTCGTCGGCCACTACGCCCCCGTTTGCAGGTTCGCGCAATCAACCTTCCGCTGGCTGCGACGCCCCGATTCACGTGAGGAAACCGACGTTAACGACCAATTAAGCAAGGGTTCGAGGGGTGTAGCGGTAGCCGCCCGGGTCGGTACCGCTCAGTGTGCCCTGGCCGCCCGACCCGGGAATCCCCGCGGCTCCACCCCCGCGGGATTTCTCGTCACACGCTGGAACACGGAACCCCGCCCGCGCACCGCGGGCTACACCCTTATTCGAGGACCGAGCGCTCGCGCAGCAGCGCCTCCAGTTCGCTCATCGACTCCACGACCGTGTCGCAGTGCTCCTCGACGCCGGGCTTGGGCTGGAAGCCGACGCCGAGACCGGCCTCGGCGAGCATCGGCGCGTCGTTGGCCCCGTCTCCGACCGCGATCGACTCGCCGACGTCGACGCCGTAGTCCTTGCAGACGTCGACGAGCGCGTCGTCTTTCGTCCCCTCGATGAGCGGGCCGTCCACGTCGCCCGTGAGCTCGCCGTCGGCCTCCGGCAGGCGGTTCGAGACGACGCGGTCGACGGTCACGTCCGCGGCGTCGAGGGCTGCCTCGACGCCGCGCCCGAACCCGCCCGTGAGCACGACGACGCGCACGCCGTCGTCCGCGAGCTTCCGCAGGAGGTCGCCCGCGCCGTCGCGCAGGCGGACGCCGTCGTAGACGTCTGCGGCGTCTTCGGACGCGAGCCCGGTGACGAGACTGGCGCGCTCCCGGAGGCTCTCGGCGTAGGACAGTTCACCGCGCATCGCGCGCTCGGTGATGTCCGCGACCTCGTCGCCGACGCCGTGCCGGGCGGCGAGGCGGTCCATCATCTCCGAGTCCGCGAGCGTGCCGTCGAAGTCGAACGCGACGAGCGTCATCACCGCGGCGTAGACGGCGGGCAGGGAAAAGCGTCGCTGCTCGGGCAGACGTTGGCGAGACTGCTCGATTCGACCACCCGGGGCCGGCAAGTACCGCCGGATTCGGACGCGGGCGTGGGTAGACGCCCCGAACCGACCGCTGAAAATTACGCGTTCGTGGATATTCTGGTGCGGTGTACCACACTGACAATTCGTGTGCGTGCGGAAACGCTTATCCGCGAGTGAACCAACCGACTTCTCATGAAGGTACTCGTCACGGACCCCATCGCGGACGCCGGCCTCGACCGGCTCCGCGACGCGGGCCACGACGTCGAGACCGCCTACGACGTGGAGGGCGACGCGCTCCTCGACGCCGTCAGCGACGCCCACGGCCTCATCGTCCGTTCCGGCACGGAAGTCACCGAGGAAGTGTTCGACGCCGCGCCCGAGCTCGTCATCGTCGGGCGCGCGGGCATCGGCGTCGACAACATCGACATCGACGCCGCCACCGACCACGGCGTCATCGTCGCGAACGCCCCCGAGGGGAACGTCCGCGCGGCCGCCGAGCACAGCGTCGCGATGTCGTTCGCCGCCGCGCGCTCCATCCCGCAGGCCCACGCCCGCCTCAAGGACGGCGAGTGGGCGAAAGGCGACTACCTCGGCACCGAACTCAACGGGAAGACCCTCGGCGTCGTCGGCCTCGGCCGCGTCGGCCAGGAGGTCGCCAAGCGCCTCGGCGGCCTCGGCATGGACCTCGTCGCCTACGACCCCTACATCGGCGAGGAGCGCGCCGAACAGCTCGGCGCCGACCTCGTGGAGTTCGAGGAGTGCATCGAGCGCGCGGACTTCGTCACCGTCCACGTCCCGCTCACCGACGAGACCGAGGGGCTGCTCGGCGAGGAGGAGTTCGCGCAGCTCGAGGGCGGCTACGTCGTGAACGTCGCGCGCGGCGGCGTCGTCGACGAGGACGCACTCGTCGAAGCCGTCGAAGACGACGTGCTCGCGGGCGCCGCCCTCGACGTGTTCGCGGAGGAGCCGCTGCCCGAGGACTCGCCGCTGCTGGACGTCGAGGACATCACGGTCACGCCGCACCTCGGCGCGTCCACGCAGGCCGCCCAGGAGCACGTCGCCACGTCCACCGCCGACCAGGTCGTCGCGGCGTTCGACGACGAGCCCGTGCTGAACGCGCTGAACGCGCCGAGCGTCGACGAGAGCGCGTTCGGCCGCATCGAGCCGTACATCGGGCTCGCCGAGACCGCGGGGAAGGTCGCCGCGCAGCTGTTCGACGGTCGCATCGAGCGCGTCGAAGTCAGCTACGAGGGCGACATCGCCGAGGAGGACCTCGACCTCGTCACGGCGAGCGCCCAGAAGGGCGTCTTCGAGCCCCTGGAGTGGCAGGTCAACGCCGTCAACGCCCCCCGGGTCGCCGAGGAGCGCGGCATCGACGTCACGGAGTCCAAATCCCGCCAGAGCGAGGACTTCCAGAGCCTCGTCTCCGTCACCGTCGGCGGGCGCGACGACGAGCTCACCGTCTCCGGGACGCTGTTCGCGGGCGACGACCCGCGGCTCGTGAAGATCGACGGCTACCGCGTCGACGCCGTCCCGCACGGCCACATGCTCGCCGCGCGCAACGAGGACGAACCCGGCGTCATCGGCTTCATCGGCACCGTGCTCGGGGACGCCGACGTCAACATCGCGGGGATGTTCAACGCCCGCGAGACCATCGGCGGCGAGGCGCTCACCGTCTACAACCTCGACTCCACCGTCTCCAAGGACGTCGTCGAGGAGCTGCTCTCCGACGACCGCATCATCGACGTCCAGGCTATCGAGCTCAACGGCGACTAGCGCTTTTCCGGCCGGCGGCCGTTCTCCCGGTGTGCCCAGCGTCTCCGACACGTACATCGAGAACCGCGTGCGCGTCCAGCCCGACGACACGAACAACTACGGGTCCGCCCACGGCGGCAACGTCGTGAAGTGGATGGACGAGGTCGGCGCGATGTCAGCGATGCGGCTCGCGGGGACGACCTGTGTCACCGCGCGCATCAGCGGCCTCGACTTCGAACGCCCGATTCCGCAGGGCGACATCTGCGTCATCGACTCGTACGCGTACGCCGCCGGCACGAGCAGCGTGCGCGTCCGGCTGCGCGCGTACCGCGAGGACCCGCGGAGCAGCGACGTCGAGCAGACGACGAGCTCGCACTTCGTGTTCGTCGCCGTCGACGAGGAGATGCAGCCCACGACGGTCCCCGACCTCGACGTCGAGACCGAGCGCGACCAGCGGCTCAGGCAGGAGGCGCTCGCCAGCGAGGGCGGCGACTGAGGCGGTTACAGCGCGTCCAGTACGCCGTCGGCGTCCGCGGGCACGGGCGTCGGATCGCCGCCGGCCGCAGCGGCCGCCTCGGGGTCCTTCAGGAGGTGGCCGGTGGTGAGGCAGACGACGCGCTCGTCGGCGTCGATTTCGCCCGCCTCGCGGAGCTTCAGGAGGCCCGCGACGCTCGCCGCGGACGCCGGCTCGACGCCGACGCCGTCCTCCGCGAGCATCCGCTGGGCCTCGGTGATCTTCTCGTCGGAGACGGCGACCGCCGTCCCGTCCGTGTCGTAGATGCCGGGCAGCGCCTTCGGCGCGTTCACGGGGTTCCCGATACGGATGGCGGTCGCCCGGGTCTCGACGTCGTCCCAGCGCTCGACGTAGTCCCGGCCCTGCTCGACGGCCTCGACCATCGGCGCGGCGCCCTCGGCCTGCACGCCCGTGAGCTTCGGCATCTCGGACTCGTCGAGCTCGCCCGCCGCGACGAGCTCGCGGAAGCACTTGTACAGCGCCGCCGTGTTCCCCGCGTTCCCGACCGGGAGCACGATGCGGTCCGGGAGGTGGCCGTGGGCGTCCCGGGACTGCTCTAAGATTTCGAGGCCGATGGTCTTCTGGCCCTCCAGGCGGAACGGGTTCAGGCTGTTCAGGAGGTACGCCTCCCCGCGGTCCGCGAGCTCCGCGACGACGTCGAGGCAGTCGTCGAAGTTGCCGTCCACCTCGCAGATGCGCGCGCCGTGCAGCGCCGCCTGTGCGACCTTCCCGGCGGCGACCTTCCCGGCCGGGAGGAGCACGAGCACGGGCGTGTTCGCGCGAGCGCCGTACGCCGCCAGCGCCGCGGACGTGTTCCCCGTCGAGGCGCACGCCAGCCGGTCGACGCCGAGCCGGTCGGCGACTTTGACGCCGACGGTCATCCCGCGGTCCTTGAAGCTGCCCGTCGGGTTCGCGCCCTCGTGTTTCACGCGGAGGTCCGCGACCCCCGCTTCGGCCTCGATTTCGGGCACGTCGTACAGCGGTGTGTTCCCTTCTCGAATCGTGACGCCCTCCTCGAACGGCAGGCCGGCGGCGTACCGCCAGACGCCGGCCCCGGAGAAGTCGTCGAACGTCGGGTACTCGGCGTAGCGGGCTTCCAGCAGGCCGCCGCAGTCGGGGCACTCGTACACCACGTCGTCGAACGGCGCGAGGGTCGCGCCGCACTCGACGCACGCCAGCCAGACGCCGTCGTCGGCGACGTCCGGCGTCGGGCCGCCAAGTGAGAGGTCAGTCATGCCTCGAACTCGGGGCTCGCGGTACAAGAAGCGGGTGGTCTCTACCGAACTTGCCTCGGCGTCGCGCTCGGACGCTCGTCTCGGTCACTCCCCGCGGTCGCCGTAGTCCCGGTCGCTCCAGTAGTGCTCGGAGACGTCGTCGTCCTCGAGGTAGTCCTCGAGGGCCTCGTAGACGACGTCGCCGAGGTCCTGTAGCTCGGACTCGACGGCGGCGACCGTACTGGAGTTCCAGGACGCCGTGGCGTCCCGATCGCGCCAGTCCTCGGGTAGCTCCGGGGGGTCCGCGCGCAGGCGGTCCTGCGTGGGGTCCCAGTAGAAGTCGAAGTCCTGGAACAGGCCGAGGTCGTCGACGGCCCGGACCTGCTGTTCGCTCATGCTCGTGTACTCCGCCCACTCGTTGAACCCCTCCGCCCACGCGCCCTCCTCGAGGAGGGCTTCGATGTCCTCGCGGCGGAAGTCCTCCGCGCCGCCCGTGTCCTCGGTCCACTCGAACTCCTCGGGTGCGCCGCGGTTCGAGAGGTCCGGCGAGTCGGGGATGGAGACGTCGAGGGTCATACCGGACGTTGCACGGCAGCGACAATAAAGCCCGGTCGCGACGGGCTCAGTCCACGAGCTCGACGAGCAGCGCCTTCTGGGCGTGCAGGCGGTTCTCGGCCTGCTGCCAGACCACGGACTGCTCGCCGTCGATGACGTCCGCCGTGACCTCCTCGCCGCGGTTCGCGGGCAGGCAGTGCATGAAGGCGGCGTCCCCGAGCAGGCCCTCGTCCACCTGGAACCCCTCGAAGGCGTCGAGGCGCTGCTCGCGCTCGTCCTCCTGACCCATGCTCACCCAGACGTCCGTGTAGACGACCTCGGCGTCCTCGACGGCGGCCTCCGGGTCCGTGGTTACGGTCACGTCGCCGTGCTCCTCGGTGCGCGCGATCACGGAGTCGTCGAGCGCGTACCCGGCGGGCGTGGCGACGTTGACGTCGTAGCCCATCATCGCGGCGCCGACCGTGAACGACGCCGCGACGTTGTTGCCGTCGCCGACCCACGCCACCGTCCCCGAGTCCCCGACGACCTCGCGGAGCGTCAGGAGGTCCGCGAGCGCCTGACACGGGTGGGCGTCGTCAGTGAGGCCGTTCACGACCGGAGTGTCGGCGTGCGCGGCGATCTCTTCGAGGTCGCCGTGGTCGAAGACCCGCGCCATCACCGCGTCGACGTACCGGCCGAGCGCGCGAGCGGTGTCCGCGACGGGCTCCCCGCGGCCGAGCTGGATGTCGTCGTCACCGAGGAAGACCCCGTGGCCGCCGAGCTGGGTCATCCCCACCTCGAAGCTCACCCGGGTTCGCGTCGAGGGCTTCTCGAACAGCATCGCCAGCGAGCGCCCGGGGAGGGCCTCGTGGGGCATGCCGTCGGCTTGCGCGCGCTTCAACGCGGCCGCGTCGTCAACGACGCCGGCCAACTGCTCCGTCGTGAGGTCGTCGATTGTCAGGAAGTGCATAGCCTGTCTGCTGCGGTGGTGAGTACGTCGACGCCGCGGTCGAACGCGGCGAGGTCGATGCGTTCGTCGGGCGCGTGGTCGAACGCGGAGTCCCCGGGGCCGTACGTGGCCACCGGGCAGTCCCACGCGCCGGCGTAGATGTTCGCGTCGCTCGTGCCGGTCTTCCGGAGGTGCGTCGGGTCGCCGCCCGCCTCGCGGATGCCCGCGCGGAGCGCGCCCGCGACGGAGGTACGGGGACTCGACATCACGGGCGGAATCGACTCCGTCCACGTGACCGACCCTTCGGTCGTGCAGTCCGCGACCGTCTCGCGGACGTCTTCAGCGGTGGTGCCCGGCGGCAGGCGGAACTGCACGTCGACGGTCGCCTCGACCGCCTGGCCGTCCTCGGCGAGCCCGCCGTCGAAGGAGACGGGCTTGACGGTCACCGACTCGAAGACGGTCTCGTCGTCGGGGAACGCCGCCTGCACGCGCTCGGTCCACGCGGTCGCGAGCTGGACGGCGTTCGGCTCCGGGCGCGAGGAGTGCCCGCTCTCGGTGGCGACCTCGTAGGTCGCGGACGCCAGCCCGCGGTAGCCCAGCGTGAGCGCGTCCCAGCCAGAGGGCTCGCCGTTCACGACGGCGTCGGGCTCCGCGCGATCCTCGACGAGGTGGCGCGCGCCCGCCGAGGTCGTCTCCTCCTCGACGACGCCCGCGAACGACGCGCCGGTCTCGACGCTCGCCGCGGCCATCGCGGCCAGCGGCCCGGTCGCGTCGACGCTGCCGCGTCCCCAGAGTTCGCCGTCCTCGACGCGCACGCCGACGTGTCCGGGGACAGTGTCGACGTGGCTCGTGAGGAGCACGCTGTCGTCGCCGGGCGCGCGGACGTTGCCGGCGTCGTCAATCCGCGCCTCGCGCCCGTGGGCCTCGAAGTAGTCCACGAGCACGGCCGCGGCCTCGGATTCCGCACCCGAAACGGAGGGGGTCGAGACGAGCGCTTCGAGGAGCTCCCGTGGCGTCATAGCTCCTCGGCGAGCGCGTCGACCACGCGGTCGGCGTGTGACTCGGTGACGGTTAGCGGCGGTAAGAGCCGCACTACGGTCCGCCCGGCGGGGAGCGCGAGAATCCCGTGGTTCAGCGCCAGCGACTTCAGCGCCCGGTTCGCCCCCCGTTTCACCTCGACGCCGATCATGAGCCCCTCGCCGCGGACGTCCCGAACGGGGAGCTCCGCGAGCTGTTCCTGGAGGTAGCCGCCGACGCTCGCCGCGTTCGCCGCGAGGTCGTCGTCCTCCAGCACGTCGAGTGTCGCGAGCGCCGCGGCACAGGGCACGGGCCCGCCGGAGAACGTCGAGCCGTGGTCGCCGCTGTCCTCGGCGAGCCAGTCCGCGACCAGCGTCGCGCCGACGGGGAGGCCGCTGCCCAGCCCCTTCGCGACGGTGAGCGCGTCCGGCACGACGCCCGCCTGCTCGCACGCCCACAGCGTGCCCGTGCGTCCGAGCCCGGTCTGAATCTCGTCGAAGACCAGCGCCGCGCCCGCGTCGTCGCAGGCGTCCCGGGCGGCCTGCAGGTAGCCCTCTGGCGCGGGGTGGACGCCGCCCTCGCCCTGCACCGGTTCCAGCAGGACCGCGGCCGTCTCCTCGTCGACGGCGTCGGCGAGCGCCTCGCTGTCCCCGTAGTCGACGAACTCGACGTTGTCGGGGACCGCGAACCCCTCGCGGTACTTCTGCTTCCACGTCGCCGCCAGCGACCCGAGCGTGCGGCCGTGGAACGCGCGCTTGGCGGCGACCACCTTCTCGCGGCCGGTCGCGTGGCGCGCGAACTTCAGCGCCGCCTCGTTGGCCTCCGTCCCCGAGTTACAGAGCCAGACGTTGTCCATCGCGCCGGGCGCCAACTCGCCGAGGCGGTCGTACAGCGCGGTCCGCGTCTCGGTCGGGTACGAGCCCTGCACGAACAGCAGGTCGCTGGCCTGGGATTCGACGGCCTCGACCACGTCGGGGTGGCAGTGGCCGACCGGTGCGCACGCGTACGACGCGCCCACGTCGAGGTACTCGTTCCCGCCGTCGTCGTAGACGTACGGCCCCTCGCCGGACTCGATCTGGATGGGCTTCTCGCCGAAGACGAACCCGCTCATGAGAGCGCCTCCGGGCGGAAGTGCGTGCCCCCGCCCTCCAGCGCGGCGACGATGGGGTCGCGGCGGTTCGCGTCCGCCACCACGACCTCTTCGGCGCCGTCTTCGAGGGCTTCGGTCGCCGCCATCACCTTCTTCGTCATGAACCCCTCCGCGGCGTCCTTCGCGCCGTCGAGGTCCGCGGGGGTCACCACCTCGTCGATGAGCGAGTCCGGGTCGTCGGGGTCCGCGTAGACGCCCTCGACGTCCGTCAGCACGACGAGCGTGGCGTCGAGCGCGCCCGCGACGGCCGCCGCCGCGCGGTCCGCGTCCGCGTTCACGGGCGTCCACTCCTCGGCGTCGCCGCTCTCCGCCGCGAACATCGGCACCGACACCACGGGCACGTAGCCCGCGTCCAGCTGGGTCTCCAGCAGGTCGGTGTTGACCTCCTCGATGGTGCCGGAGTGCTCGCCGCGGCGAATCTTCTTCTTGCCGTCCTCGACGACGCGCACCGCGGACTTCCGCGGGCCCGACAGGAGCTTCCCGTCGACGCCGTTCAGGCCGACCGCCGGCACGCCCGCGTTCTCGAACGCCGCGACGAGGTCGGTGTTCACCTTCCCCATCGCCATCTCGAAGACGTCCATCGTCTCCGCGTCCGTGAACCGGCCGGTGACGCCCGACGGCGTCTCCACGTACTCCGGCTCCTTCCCCATCTGTTCGAGCGCGTCGTCGACCGCCGTCGACCCGCCGTGGACGACCACGACGTCCTCGTCGTTGACCGCGAGGTGCGCGACGTCCGTCACCGCGCCCTCCGGGTCGACGGCGCGCGCGCCGCCGATCTTGACGACTACAGTCATGGGCTTCCCACCGGGTGTAACCCGAGCTGGTCGAGGCCCGCGGTCTCCTCGAAGCCGAGCGCGACGTTCGCCGCGTGCACGGCCTGCCCCGCGGAGCCCTTCATCACGTTGTCGATGGCCGAGAACGTCACGACGCGCTCGTTCCCCGGGTCGAGCTCGAAGCCGACCTCGGCCTTGTTCGTGCCGGCGACGGCCTTCGGCTCGGGGTAGCGGTAGACGCCGCTGCCGCCCGCGACCGTCTCCACGAACGGCTCGTCGTCGTACGTCTCGCGGTACGCGCCCCAGAGGTCGCCCTTCGAGACGGGGCCGTCGGGGAACACGTGGCAGGTCGCGCTCGCGCCGCGGACCATGTCCACGGCGTGCGCGGTGAACGAGACGGAGAGCCCGAGGAACTGCTCGATTTCGGCCTCGTGGCGGTGGCCGGTCGGCGCGTACGGGCGCACGACGCCCGAGCGCTCGGGGTGCGAGGACGCCGGGCCGCCGCCCGCGCCGCCCTCCGAGGAGCCGACTTTCACGTCCACGACGACGTCCGCGCCGTCGAGGACGCCGGCCTCCGCGAGCGGGAGCAGGCCGAGTATCGTCGCGGTGGCGTTGCAGCCGCCGCTCGCGATCAGGTCCGCGCCGTAGAGGTCGTCGCGGGAGAGCTCCGGGAGCGCGTACACCGCGTCGTCGAGGTGTTCGGGCGCGCTGTGGCCGTCGTACCAGTCGTCGTACTGCGCCTCGGTGTCGAGGCGGAAGTCCGCGCTCAGGTCGATGACGGTGTCCGCCACCTCGCGCCACTCGTCGACGTGCTCCATGGAGACGCCGTGGGGCGCCGCCGCGAACAGGACGTCCACGGAGTCGAGGTCCGACGGCTCCGTGAAGCGCAAATCGAGCCCGCGGAGGTTCGGGTGGACGCTGCCGACGGTCTTGTTCGCGTACTCGCGGCTGGTCGCCTGCGCCACCGCGAACTCGGGGTGGCCGGCGAGCAGGCGCAGGAGCTCGCCGCCCGCGAACCCGCTCGCGCCCACGACTGTCGCGGTGGCGTTCGCCTCGTCGCCGTCGTCGGCTTCCGCGACGGCCATTACGGCGCCACCTCCACGCCGGCCTCGGCTTTCGCCTCCAGCCAGTCGACGACCGCGGCGGGCACGTCGACGTCGCTGGCGTCGTTCAGCGCCTTGAACTCGACCGTGTGGTTGACCTCGTGGACGGTGTAGCCGTCCCCGGTCTCCATCAGGTCGACGCCGAGCAGGCCGCCGCCGACCGCGTCGCTGGCTTTCTCGACGAGTTCCGCGACCTCGTCGGTCACCTCGAAGGACTCGGTCTCGGCGCCCTTCGCGGCGTTCGTCAGCCAGTGGTCGCCCGAGCGCGTCATCGCGGCGACGGGCTCGCCGTCGAGCGCGACCACGCGGATGTCCCGTCCCGGCTTCGCCACGAAGTCCTGGACGTAGAACACCTTGTGCTCGTAGTGGCCGAGGGTCGCCTTGTGTTCGAGGACGGCCTCGGCGGCGTTCCGCGAGTCGAGTTTCGCCATCAGGCGGCCCCACGAGCCCACGACGGGCTTCAGCACGCACGGGTAGCCGTACTCCTCGACGACGTCGAGCGCGCTCTCGGTGGTGTACGCGACCGTGGTGTCGGGCGTGGGGAGCCCCGCCTCCGAGAGCGCGAGACTCGTCCGCACTTTGTCCGCGCAGACGGCCGCGGTGTCGGGGCTGTTCACGACGGGGACGCCGTAGTGCTCGCAGAACTCCGTGGTGTACTTGCTGCGACTGGTCGCCAGGCAGCGGTCGACCACGATGTCGCAGTCCTCGATAGCGGCGTCGGTGCCGTCGAGGCCGAAGCCGTGCTTGCGCACGTCGATCTTCTCGACGTCGTGGCCGCGCTCGCGGAGCTCGGCGAGCAGCAGCTTCTCGTCCTTCCGAATCCGGGAGTACAGGATGCCGACGCGCAACTTACTCCCCCCAGTCCTCGGAGAGCTCTGGGGCTTTGTCGAGGACCGCGGGGTCGGTTTCGATGACTTCCAGCTCGGTTCCGCAGGTACCACAGTCGACGATCTCGCCGACCTCCAGGTCGTCGTGCAGGGTCAGCTCCGACCCGCACTCGGGACACGTGCTCATAGCAACTCCCCCTTCTCACTACACACACTTAAGCTAACCGAACCTGTCAAACAAATAAAACGAACTGAAGAAACGACTAACGGCGCGAAAACGCCGAGGAGAGGAGAACAACCGTAACCGAACCCATAGTAAGTGAAGTGTTTATTCGCCCCTGTCGGGGCGGTCGCGGTCGTCGCGGCGCGGCCGCTGCGGGCGCGGCGTGGCGCTCGCTGCTCGCGGCCACCGCGTCACTCATACGTCGCCACCTCCGCGGCCAGGTCGTCGGCGGCCGCCGACAGCGCCGACTCGCGGTTCTCGACCGTCTCCTCGTCCAGTGTGATCTCCTCGCGCACGTCCGCGAGCGCTTCCCGCACCGCCGCGGGCGCGGGGCCGCCCGTCGAGTCGCGCTGCGCGACGTTCGTCGCGGGGTCCAGTGCCGCCGCCACGACCTCCGCGTCGGCGAGCTCCGACAGCGGCTTCCCGGTCACCTCGCGGGCCGCCGCGTCCACCGCGTCGAGGTCCGCGCCCTGCTCGCGGCTATCGCCGCTCGCGTGTTCCGAGGCGCGTTGCGTCTCGCTCTGCTCTGAAGCGAGCGCGACTATCTCGTGTGCCGTACGGAACGGCATCCCCGCCGCCGCGAGCGCGTCCGCGACGCCGGTCGCCGTCGAGAACCCCTCGCCGGCCGCGGCTTCCAGTTCTTCGGCGGGCCACTCCGCGGTCGCGACGGCGCCCGCGGCCACCTCGACCGCGTCGGTCATGTCGTCGGCGGCGCCCCACGCGTGCGGCGTCGCGCGCTGCAGGTCGCGGTTGTACGCCCGCGGCAGCCCCTTCAGCGTCGTCGCGAGGCTCGTGTACGCGCCCACCGCGTCGCCCGCGGTCGCGCGAACCAGCTCCAGCGTGTCCGGGTTCTTCTTCTGTGGCATGATCGAGGACGTCGACGAGTAGTCGTCGCTCAGCTCCACGAACCCGCGGTTCGCGAACAGCACGACGTCCTCCGCGAGCCCCGAGCACGTCACCGCGACCGAGGACAGCGCCGCCACCGCCTCCAGCAGGAAGTCGCGGCTCGCGGCCGCGTCCGTGGCGTTCGTCACGACGCCGTCGAAGCCCAGGAGGTCGGCGGTGCGCTCGCGGTCCACGTCGAACGTGGTACCCGCGAACGCCGCGCCGCCCAGCGGTGACTGGTTCGCGCGGTCGAACGCGTCCAGCAGCCGGCCGGTGTCGCGGGCGAGCGTCCCCTCGTAGGAGAGCGCCCAGTGCGCGACCGTCGTCGGTTGGGCGGGCTGGAGGTGCGTGTACCCCGGCATCACCGTCTCTGCCTCCGCGTCGGCGACGTCCGCGAGTGCGCCGCGGAGCGCGAGCACCGCGTCGAGCGCTTCCAGCAGGTCCTCGCGCAGGCGACAGCGGATGCAGGTCGCGACCTCGTCGTTGCGCGAGCGCGCCGTGTGCATCTTCCCGCCGACCGGGCCGACGCGCTCGACGACCGCCGTCTCGATGGCCTCGTGGACGTCCTCGCCGTCCGGCAATGCGTCGAAGCCGGCGTCCTCGACGTCGTCGAGCGCGCCCAGAATCGCCGCCGCCTCGCCGTCGTCGACGATGCCCTGCTCGGCGAGCATCACGACGTGCGCGCGGTCGACCGCGAGGTCCGCCGCGAAGATGCGGTCGTCGGCGTCCATCGAGGAGAGGAACGACCGCGCGGGGCCGCCGCTGAAGCGGTCGCGGCGCACCACCGTGCCGTCGCCCTCCCCGCTCATTCCTCGTCCCCGTCCGTCGACCCCGCGGCGCCGCCGTCCGGCGCGATTTCGGGCTTGCTCGCGTTCGCGAGACGCGACTGGAAGCCGTGGTACTTCGCCACGCCCGTCGCGTCGCCCTGCTCGATGCCGTTGACCGTCTCCGTGTCGAAGCTCGCGGCGTCAGCGGAGTACACCGCGTACTCGCTGTCGCGGGCGACCGGGCGGGCCTGCCCGCCCTCGAACTTCACGGTGACCGTGCCGGTGACCTTCTGCTGGGTCTCCGCGAGGAAGCCGTTCAGCGCGTCCATCAGCGGGTGGTCGACGAGGCCCTCGTAGGCCTTCTCGGACCACTGCTGGCTGATCTGCTGGCTGAACTCGCGCTCGTCCTTCGTGAACACGAGCTGTTCGAGCGCCTCGTGAGCGGTCAGCAGCGTCGTCGCCGCCGGGTGCTCGTAGTTCTCGCGGACCTTCAGGCCGAGCATGCGGTCCTCCATCATGTCCGTGCGGCCGACGCCGTAGCTCCCGGCGAGGTCGTTCAGGTACTCGATGAGCGGCACCGGCTCCATCTCGTTCCCGTTCACCGCGACCGGGACGCCGCTCTCGAAGGAGATGTCGATGGTCTCCGTCTCGTCGCCCGGAGCGTCCGTCCAGTCGTAGATGTCCGCCGGCGGCTCGTAGCCGGGGTCCTCGAGCTGGCCGCCCTCGACCGAGCGGCTCCAGAGGTTCGTGTCGATGCTCCACTCGCCGTCGTTGCCCGCCTCCACCGGCAGCCCCTTCTCGGCGGCGTAGTCGATCTCCCACTCGCGCGTGAGGCCGAGTTCGCGGACCGGCGCGATGACCTCGAGGTCGCTGGCGCGCCAGACGGCCTCGAAACGCAGCTGGTCGTTGCCCTTCCCGGTGCAGCCGTGCGCGAGCGCCGCGCAGTCGTGCTCTTCGGCGACTCCGAGAATCGCCTCTGCGATGACCGGGCGCGCGAGCGCGGTGCCCAGCGGGTAGCCCTGGTAGGTGGCGTTCGCCTGCACCGCGTCGAAGCAGAGGTCGGCGAACTCCGCCTTCGCGTCCACGACGTAGTGCTCGACGCCGAGCGCGTCGGCCGTCTCGCGGGCCTCCGCGAACTCGGCGTCGGGCTGACCGACGTCGACCGTGACGCCGATGACGTCGTCGTAGCCGTACTCCTCTTTCAGCAGCGGTACGCAGACCGTCGTGTCGAGCCCGCCCGAGAAGGCGAGCGCGACCGTTCCTTCCGTCATTGTGTGTTCCGTGTGTAGTGTGTGCCGCGACGTTCGAGCGTCGATACGAGACCGAGAACGAGGGATGTAGCTGTAGTGGGGTCAGAAGGACCCCGGTCGTCGCGGCACGCGACGGGAGGACGCCGGACAGCCGGCGGCCCCGCGGCTCACCGAGGGCGAGCGGCGGGCGTGAACCGGCGGCTGCGTCATTACTTCCCAGAATTGGCTCCGGCGGCATAAGCGTTCCTGAATCCACGCTACCACACCACACGCGAGCCTGAACGCTTTTCCCGGTGGTTTGCTAACCACCGCACATGACCTCCCCGCGCGGTAGCCTCGACGTCGAGGACCTGCTCAAGATCGTGCTCGTGCTCGTCGTCGTCTGGATCGCCCTCGAAATCCTGGAGGCCGTCATCGGCGTGCTCGGCGGCCTCCTCGGGCTCGCGCCACCGCTCATCGGCGCCGTCATCGTCGTGTTGGTCGTGCTGTGGCTGCTCGACAAGATCTAACGTCAGCGCTTTCCCGCTCGACTCCCGACTAGGGCGCGTGTACAGCGTGAACGCTCCGGTGCCGGCCGAACTCAACGAGGTCGCCGCCGACCTCCGCCCGGCGCTGACGGGGTTCGACCGCATCCGCGAGCGCCACGAGCAGACGCTGCTCGTCAAGCGCGTCCCCGCCGACGACCGCAAACAGCTCCGCACCGCGTGGCAGACCGCGAAAGACGCCCTCGACGGCGCGCCCGTCGTCGAGGCGCGCGTCTCCGAAGTCCAGTCCTTCGAGAACCCGCCGAACGGCTCCAGCCCGGTCGTCTATCTCGCCGTCGAGAGCCCCGGCCTCCACGGCATCCACCAGCGCCTCTGTCAGGTGTTCGACCCCGTCCCCGTCATGGAGGGCGGCGACGACTACGACCCCCACGTCACGCTCGCGCGGGACGCCGACGGCTTCCGCGGCCGCCGCGCCGTCGAGAACGTCGTCGGCCGCGACGTCGGCCCCGTCACGTGGACCATCGACGAACTCTACCTCTACGACGCCGAGTACGGCGAACGCGTCGACACGCTCTCCCTTCCCGCTTGAGTCAGCCGATTCTGCTGTCGGTTCCGTCCCCGAGTTCGACGCCTCGAGATCCCCGAGGCTGTGCCCCTTTCGGTCCGCCCGCTACCGGCTGACAAACCGCTACGGGTGGGACTGAAAGGGGCCGTGCCGTCGGCGAACCCGGACGACGCAAGCACGCGAGCGGAGCGAGGCGCGAAGTGCCTCGGTTTGCGCGAACGGGGAGCGAAGCGACCCGTGAGCAGCGAGCGCGCGCAGCGAGTCCCGGGAGTCGACGGCGCGGGGGCTTTCGAGGTGTTGTTGGACTTGCTGAGGGCGCTATCTCCCGCTACGGAGGCTATGGGCGAGGTGGCTGGCCGTCGTAGGCGTCGAGGTCGGTGTAGAAGTTCAGCATCGACACGCGGAGCTTCTCGGGGTCGATGTCGACGAGTTCGCGGCGCTCCTCCGGCGGGAACGTCGGGTTCACGCTGTACTTCCGCATCGCGGTGCGGCTCTCCTTGGTGTACCGGCGGTCGACGAGCATGCGCACGCCGAAGTCGTCGGGGGAGCGAATCACGCGGCCCATCGCCTGCCGGGTCTTCCGAACGGTGGGAATCTCGACGGCGTACCGCCAGCCGGCGTCCTCGTTGCGGCGGTCCTCGCGGTCGCCGAACACGCGGCCGTAGGCGTCCTGGACGGCTTCGGCGCGCGCGTCGAGGTGGGGGTAGGGGACGCCGACGACCGCGACGGTGCGGGCGTCGTCGCCGTCGAAGCTCACGCCCTCCGCGAGCGTCCCCCACAGCGACGTGAACAGGACGCCGTTGCGGTCGTCGGTGAACGTCTGGCGGAGCTCCTCGGCGCTCGTGCCGGGTTCGTCGAGGTAGCGCGCGGCGCTCACGTCTCCCAGTAAATCGTGGTAGCGTTCGGCTTCCGCGTAGCTCGGGAAGAAGAACAGGCAGTTCCCGGGCGTGAACTCGACGGCGTCGCGGAGCGCGCCCGCGACCTCGCGCTGGGTGTCGGGGTCGTCGCGGTTCGAGGAGAACAGCGGCTCCGTGTCCACCGCGAACGTCCGGCGGCGCTCCTCGGGGAACTGGAGGCCGAACGCCATCGTCTCGGGGTCGTCGAGCCCGAGCACGTCGGCGGTGACGTCGAACGGCCGGAGCGTCGCGCTCATCAGGACGCTCGCGTGCACCGCGTCGAAGAGGTCCGTCGTGACGTCCCGCGGGATGCACGTGTACAGCTCCGCGCGGCCGTAGACGTCGTCGGTGCCCTCGTCGCGGCGTACCGCCGCAGTCGGGTACTGGCCGAGCTCGCCGCCGTCCTCGACGTACGTCTCCACGAATTCGGCCGCCTGCAGCACGAAACACTCCCGGCGGGTGGTCGTCTCGCCGTTCCGGTAGGCCTCGTCGTACTCGTCGTCGAGGTACTCGCCGAGCGCGAGCGCGTCGTCGACGTCTTCCTTGATGCCGGGACCCGTGTACTGCTGGAGGAACGCCAGCGTCAGGTCATCGCGGCGGTCCTCGTTCGCGACGGGGACGTCCGTCCAGTTCCCGTCGACTTCCGAGCGCGCGAGCGACTGGTCGCCGCCCGGGCCGAACGCGTCTTCGTACGTCTCCACGAGCGCGTCCCGGAACGCCGACAGCACGCGCTCGGCGGCGGCACCGCGGTCGTCGGTGACTTCCTCCAGCTCGGAGAGCGCGCTGTCGAGGCTGTTCTCCGTGAGCGTCTCCGCGGCGTGGTCGCGCGCGGCGTCCTCGACGTTGTGCGCCTCGTCGAACACCACCACCACGTCCTCGGGGTCGCGGCCCAGCCAGCGGAAGAACTGCGCTCGGATCCCGGGGTCGAGCAGGTGGTGGTAGTTGCAGACCGCGAGGTCGACGCCCTCGATGCCGTCCTTCAGGAGCTCGTACCCGCAGAGCCCCTGCTCTTCGGCGTAGTCGTAGATGTCCTCGGGGGTGCGGACGCCGTCGTAGAGCCACTCGTAGAACTCGTCGTTGTCCCCGACGAGGTTCTCGTAGTAGCGCTCGCAGACGTTGCCCTCCCGGAGGTCCTCGAGTTCGTCTTCGACGGAGTCGAGCTCCTCCAAGACCGCTTCGCGGGCTTCCGCGGCCTCGCTGTCGCCGTCCTGGCTCTCCTCCAGCAAGGCCTGCTGGCGCTCCTCGAGCTGGCGCTTGTCGCGCTCGGCGTCCACGACCTCGTGGGTGTTGTCGCGGAGCACCTGGCACTCCTCGTAGTCGACGTCGATGTGGCACATCGACCCCTTCCCCTTGAAGACGACCGCGCGCAGCGGGGCGGCGTCGTGAATCTCGCGGGCCTCGCGGACGAACTGGCGCATCTGCTGGTGGACGTTCGTCGTGATGACGACCGTCTTGTTCGTCTCGCGGGCGTGCGAGAGCGCCGGCGCGAGCGCGGCGAGGGTCTTCCCGGTGCCGCAGGCGCCCTCGAAGAGGACGTCCCGGCCGCCGTCGAGGGCGTCGCGGATGCCGTCCATCGCCTCCCGCTGGTTGTCGTACGGCGACGGCTTCGGGAAGAACTGCATGTACTCCGGGGAGTTGCTCGCGGCCACGTTGGGGCGGCTTTCGGCGCGACGGCGTATAAACGTCCGGCTCCCAGCGGAAGTGGTCGCGGCGGTAGCGGGGCTCCGCCGCCCGGCCCCGCACGGTTTAGGCACACCAAAACGTATATTCGTGGGTGGGTCCCTACGGGGTAGTAATGGCAGTCTCGCAGGACCGCGAGGACGACGCATCGACCGTCGGCGAGGGCGTCGCGGCGTTCCAGTCCTCGCCAAACCGCACGGTGTTCACCGAATCGGACAACCCCGACGGCTGGCTCTCCACGGACTACACCGTCGACGTCGAACGCTGACTCGCAGCAAGAACTGAGACGGCAGCTACCGGAGCGCTACTTCTCGATCGCGTCCGGCGTGACCAGCGTGTCGTCCTCGAGGTAGTGCTCGACGTGGTGAGCGTCTTCCTCGACCTGCACGAGGTTCTCGCGGAGGATTTCGGCGGTCGCGTGGTCGCCGAGGTTCCCCGCGAGTTCGACGTGCTCGCGCAGCGTCTCGATGATGTCGCCGTACATCTCGAGGTCGTGTTCGAGGGACGTCCGGATGTCGTAGACGTCCTCGTCCTCGGGCTCCACCGGCGACGCCTCCTGGAGCGTGACGGGGCTGGCGTGCGGGACGCCGCCGAGGGCCTGCACGCGCTCCGCGAGGATGTCCGCGAAGTCCTCGGCGTGCTCGGCGGCCTCGTCGAGGAAGAGGTGGAGGTCGCGGAACTCCGCGCCCTCGACGTTCCAGTGGTGCTTCTTGATCTGGTGGTAGAGGACGTACGTCGCCGCCAGGTCGGTGTTCAGCGCGTCGATGATCTGTTCGGCCTTCTCCTCGCCGATGCGGAGTCCGTCGGAGCCTTCCACGTCGCCGGCGTGCTGTAGCACGTGCTTCTGAGTGCTCATTGTATTTCTACGTACACCGCCCACCCACTTAAAGGTTTACCAGGTCAGAAAATATATTTTGTAGATGCGAAAGCAGAGTTACCGATTGTCGTTTCTCAGTCGCCGTTCGCGGGCTCGACGTACACCTTCGACAGCGCCGGATTCGCCTCCTCCAAGGCGGTCTCGACGTCCCGGATCGCGGCCTCGATCTCGGTGGTTGCGAGCCCCTCGACGAACGCCACGTCAGCGGTCAGCAGCACGTCGTTCGGCCCGAAGTACACCGTCCGGAACCCCACGATCTCGTCGACGTCCGCGTGGTCCTCGATGATGCGCTCGAGCTCGTTCTCGTCGGCCTTCGGCAGGCTCTCCCCGAGCAGCAGGCGCTTGTTCTCCCACGCCAGCGCCACCGCGAACGCCATCAGCAGGATACCGATGAGCAGCGCCGCTCCCGCGTCGTAGACGTGGTTCCCGGTCTGCTCGGTGAGGAAGATGCCCACCAGCGCCAGCCCGAGGCCGAGCAGCGCCACCGTGTCCTCCGTGAGCGCGGTCAGCGTCGTCGTGTCGCTGGTGCGGCGGAACGCCTCACGGAGCCCGCTCCAGCCGTGGCGAGAAATCTGTCGCTGCATCTCCTGGTAGGCCTTCACGAACGCGTACGTCTCGAAGCCGATGCCGCCGAGCAGCACCGCGTAGCTCGCCCACACGCCCGGGAACTCGTAGCCGAGCAGGTTCGCCTGGCGGCCGAGCACGCGCCCGTGGCCGGTGAGCGCCTCGTAGCCGTGTGAGGCGGACTCCCAGCCCGCGATGCCGAACAGCATCACGCTCACGAGGAAGGAGTAGAAGAACTGCGCCTTCCCGTACCCGAACGGGTGCGAGCGCGTCGCGTCCCGCGCGCCGTACCGGATGCCGATGAGCAGGAACACCTGGTTGCCGGTGTCCGAGATGGAGTGGTACACCTCCGAGAGCATCGCCGGGCTCCCGGTGACGAGAAACGCGAGGAACTTCAGCACGGCAATCGCGCCGTTCGCGAACAGCGCAGCGAGCACAACCGACTTGCTTCCGGCCATTTCGTCGTGATTCAGTCCGCCGACACATAGGTATTGGCCCGGACCCAAGACGCGGATGTGCCAGAGTACCAACCCGGCGCGTGCAACATCGGTCACGCGGAGCGACGCAGACGCTACCTCACCGGCGTCATCGGGTTCGCCGCCACCGCGCTCCTCGTCGCGGCGGTCGCCACCCTCCAGACACCCCCGGTGTGGCTGCTCGCGACCGTCGCGCCGCTGTTCGTCGGCTTCCTCGGCGTGCTGCAGGCCCGCGCGGGCTTCTGCGTCGGCTTCGCGATGGCGGGCGTCTACGACGTCAGCGACGACGGCGGGAACCGCCACACTGCGCCCGAAGCCGGCCAGCGCGCCGACCGCAAGCGCGCCATCGTGCTCCCGGTGCAGGCGCTCGCGCTCGCGACCGCGGCCGCGCTCGCACTCTACCTCGTCGCCCGAGCCGTCTCGTAACAGTCACGGCCGCGCGGCCGGTACGCCCGGCCATGATCGCCGTTCTGTCCGACACCCACAGCACGGACGGCCACGACTTGCGGGGGCGCGCGCTGGACGCCGTCCGCGAGGCCGACACCGTCGTGCACGCCGGCGACTTCACGACCGAGTCAGCGCTAGAGGCGTTCTACGACGCGAGCGAGCAGCTGTTCGCGGTCCACGGGAACGCCGACGAGCCAGCCGTCTCCGACCGCCTCCCCGAGGCCCGCACGCTCGACGCGGCGGGCTTGACAGTCGCGGTGACGCACCGCCAGCGCGGCGGGACGACGGGGCTGGCGTTCTTCGGCCGGGAGCGCGGCGCCGACCTCGTCGTCTCCGGGCACACCCACCAGCCGTCCGTGACCGAGACGGAGGACGTCACGCTGCTGAATCCGGGCAGCCACGCCGACCCGCGGGGCAACCCCGCGGCGCACGCCGAACTCCACCCCGAGGACGGCGGCGTTCGCGGCGAGATTCGAGACCGCAGCGGGGACGTGCTGCGGGAGTTCCGGGTGGAGGGCCGGTAGAATCAGCGGGGACGGGCGAGGGGGCGCGCCCGCCGTTACCAGGCCGAGGGGAGCCTGTACCACCTTCTACCACGGGAGGTATCAAGTAGCCGACGCAGACTCAAACCGCGATTTTAGCCACTACCGGGCGTACCACGCGCCGGCGACGAGCGCGAGCGCGAGCAGGCCGCCGAGGAAGAACAGCACGCCCGCGGGCAGCGACGCGGCGGCGTCGACGGCCGACCCCGTCGCCTGCTCGCTCTCCGCGACCAGCCCCGAGAGCTCGCTGGTCGTCTCCACGCCGCTGCTCCCCGTCTCTGCCCCCGGCGCCTGCAGGCCGGTGCCGACGAACCGCTGGACGAGCAGGCTCGCGACGCCGAGCACGCCCACTGCGCCGAGCAGGTTCGCGAGCGCCGAGCGCACCGACTTGCTCTCCTCCTCGTCGCCCGCGAACAGCACCACGGGCGCGTCCGAGGGCGCGTACACGCTCATCTCGCGCCCCTTCGCGGAGTAGCGCGTGTCGCACTCGTCGATGAGCTCGGCGTCCTCCAGCTTCTCCAGGTGGTACTGGGCGTTCTGCAGGGAAGTGTCGCACTCCTCGGCGAGCTCGGACGGCGTCGCCGGGGTGTCGTGGATGGCGGCGTACAGGTCCCGGGCGGTCCCCGAGGACAGCGCCGACAGCAGGCGGTCGGCGTCCTCGGAGGCGACGCCGACGACGCGGGGCTCGCCGTCGGGCGCCTCGGCCTCCGAGCGGGAGGGCAGCAGGCCGGACATGCTCCCCGATTCACGTTGGAGTGCAATCAGTTTTCCTGACTCCGGCGCTCGCCGTGTCCGTGGTCTCGGTCGTTCGCCCCGCTCTCCCTCCGGCCCACGCTCGCGGGGGAAACGACTAATGCCCGCGGCCCGAACCCCGTGGTATGGTGGAACTCGGCCCCGCGTTCTACGTCCTCGCCGCCGCCTTCCTGTTGTTCGTGTTCTTCCTGTTCATGTTCGTCCGCCGGACGCTCGCGGGCTTCAAGGAGGGATTCCAGAGCGGGAAGGGCGGCAACGGCTAGAGCGCGCGCCCGACGGCCTCGACTGCCTCGGTGACGTCTGCGTCGTCCACGTCGAGGTGTGTACACAAGCGCACGGTGTACTCGCCGAACGCCGACCCGCGGACGCCCTCGTCCTCGCAGCGCTCCAGCAGCGCTTCCGCCGTCAGGCCCGACTCAGTCGTGTCCACGAGCACGATGTTCGTCTCCGGCTCCGGCACCGAGAGCCCGGGTAGGTCGTCTAATCCAGCCGCCAGCCGCTTCGCGCGCTCGTGGTCGACGTGCAGGCGGTCGCGGCTCTCCAGCGCCTCCAACCCGGGCGCCGCGATGATACCCGCCTGCCGCATCCCGCCGCCCATGAGCTTGCGGACGCGGCGCGCCTCTTCGACGAACTCCTCGCTGCCCGCGAGCATCGACCCGACGGGTGCGCCCAGCCCCTTCGAGAGGCAGAACATCGCGGAGTCGACGGGCGCGAGCAACTCTGCGGCGTCGACGTCGAGCGCGGTCGCCGCGTTGAACACGCGCGCCCCGTCGACGTGGACGGGGACCCCGAGGTCGCGGGCGGCCTCAACCGCGGCCGCGACGTCGTCGGCCGGCACCGGGATGCCGCCCTTGACGTTGTGCGTGTTCTCCAGGCAGAGCAGTCCCGTGCCCGCGCGGTGGAGGTCCTCCGCGACGAACCCGTCCCGTACCTGCTCGGGGGTCGGCGCGCCGTTCGCACCGCCGTCGTACGTCCGTACCTGGAGCTGGGAGTGCTGAGCGAACCCGCCGAGCTCGTACTTGTAGACGTGGCTCTCGCGCTCGACGAGCGCCTCCTGCCCGCGGTCGGTGTGGACCCGTGCGGCGATCTGGTTGCCCATCGTTCCCGTCGGCACGTACATCGCGGCCTCCTTGCCGACCGCGTCGGCGGCGCGGCGCTCCAGTTCGTTCACTGTGGGGTCCTCGCCGTAGACGTCGTCGCCGACCTCGGCGTCCGCCGCGGCCGCCCGCATCTCCTCGCTCGGTCTCGTCACCGTGTCGCTGCGCAGGTCTTTCACGGTGACTGCTCGGCCGCCCAGCGGCAAAAGTGAGTTGTCTAGCGACCCAAGTTTTCGATTCGAAAAGTCCTTCCACGCGTTCGCGCCAAACGTTCGGTATGGACTCCCGCATTCACCGCCACGCCGAAATCATCGTCGACCGCGCTATCGACCTGCAGCCCGACGAGAACGTCGTGGTGAGCCTGCCGCCGGTCGCGGAGGACCTCGCCGTCGCGCTCTACGAGGAGATCGGGAAGGTGGGCGCCAACCCCGTGATGCTCTCCCGCGGGGACCGCGGCATCGGCACGGACCGCGCCGCGCGCGCGTACCTCCGCGAGGTCGACGCCGACGACATCTCCGAGCCCGAGCACCTCCTGAAGCTGTTCGAGCACACGGACGCCGCCGTCGTCGGCCGCCCCCACGAGAACGTCAGCGAGCAGAGCGACGTCAGCACGGAGGTCGGCTCCGCGTTCGCCGCTGCTTACCGCGACGTGCTGAACGCCCGCCTCGACACGAAGTGGTGTCTCACGCACTACCCGGCGCCCGCGGACGCCCAGCTCGCGGAGATGTCCACGGCGGCCTACGAGGATTTCGTCTACGACGCGATGCTCAAAGACTGGGACGAGGTCGAGGCCCACCAGGAGCAGATGGTCGAGATCCTCGACCCCGCCGACGAGGTCCGCATCGTCTCCGGGGACACGACGGACGTCACGATGAGCGTGGCGGAGATGACGACACTGAACGACTGCGGGACGAACAACCTCCCCGCGGGCGAGGTGTTCACCGCGCCCGTTCCGGACAGCGTGGAGGGCGAAGTCCTCTTCGACAAGCCGGTCTACCACCAGGCCCGCGAGATTCAGGGCGCGTGGCTGCAGTTCGAGGACGGCGAGGTCGTGGACTTCGCTGCCGACCAGAACGAGGACGTTCTGGAGGGCATCCTGAACACGGACGACGGCGCGCGACGGCTCGGCGAACTGGGTATCGGGATGAACCGCGACATCGACCGGTTCACGTACAACATGCTGTTCGACGAGAAGATGGGCGACACCGTCCACATGGCGCTCGGCCGCGCGTACCCGGACACGGTCGGCGAGGACGTCGAGCAGAACGACTCCGCGAAGCACGTCGACATGATCGTCGACATGAGCGAGGACTCGTACATCGAGGTCGACGGCGAAATCGTCCAGCGGAACGGAACCTTCCGGTTCGAAGACGGCTTCGAAGAGTAGCGAGTGTCGGAACGAGTGAGGCGCTCGGCAACGACGAACGGCGAAGGGGGTGAGCGTGGGGACCGAACTGTGGCGATTGATTGTGATCTTAGCGTAGATTTTTCGGATGAACCGAGTGAGCGCGCCGGGACGAGCGCTGCCACAAGACGTTTGTTTGGTTTTCCGTTCGAGTGCGGCGGACGGAACTGGCGCTTTCGGGGCGAAGCGGCCGTCTCCCGTACTGGAATGCTATCATTTACCAACCGTCGTTTTAAGTCAGTGCGGTGTGTAAGCGTGACTCGTGCCAAAGCTCGACTGCCCCGACTGTGGTCGCGACATCGCGATGCACGAACTCGAAACGCGAACAGTCGCCCAGACCACGGGATTCGAGACGAGCTACCGCTGCCCGTTCTGCCGCGCGGACTTCGAGGAAGTCGCTCAGCTGATGTGACTCCCGGCCGTTCGGCGTGACCCGCGGGCACGACCACGACGCTGGCGTCAGTGACCGCTAGTCGTTCGTACTTCTCGGGAGAGAATTCTGGCTGACGAGCATACGCGCGGCTCCGTCGCGCGTTTCACCACGAGCGAACGCAGTGAGCGAGTGGGGAGTTTTTAGCGTAGCTTTTTGCAAGCGGGGGTGCGCCTGCGGCGCACCCCCCGCAGTAAAAAGGTACACGGGCACGAGGGGATTCGAACCGGTGGAAGACGGACCGCTCGCGGTTGCGACTTCCAGGGTTCGAACCCCTGTGCGGGTTCGGTCGTCGCTTCGCTCCTCCCTGCACGGGCACGAGGGGATTCGAACCCCCGGCATTTCGGTTAGAAGCCGAACGCTCTGTCCGAACTGAGCTACGTGCCCTCACTCCGGACGTAGTGGCACTGCGAGTAAAAACCGACGGGTTCGGTGCTCGCGAAGAGTCGAAGCACACAGGTACGGGCGGCGTCTACGGCCCGGCAATGAGAGTCATCGGTACCGTGGGGATGCCGGGCAGCGGGAAGAGCGAGGCTGCCACGGTCGCGGAGGACCTCGGCGTTCCCGTGGTCATCATGGGGGACGTCATCCGGCAGAAGTGCCGGGACCGCGGCCTCGACCCGGCGGAACACCACGGGCGCATCGCGCAGAAGCTCCGCGAGGAGAACGGCCCGGGCGCCATCGCGGAGCGTTCGCTGCCGATTATCCGCGACCACCTGGAGGACAGCGACGTGGTGCTCGTCGACGGCATCCGCTCCGGCGTGGAGGTCGAGCAGTTCCGGGCGGCGTTCGGCGACGCGTTCACGCTCGTGGAGGTGTACGCGCCGTACGAGACGCGCCGCGAGCGCATCGAGAGCCGGGACCGGCCCGGGGACGCCGACGGCGAGTCGCTCGCGGAACGCGAGGAGCGCGAGCGCGGGTTCGGGATGGACGAGGCCGTCGAGGCCGCCGATGTCCGCATCGAGAACACCGGCACGCTCGAGGAGTTCCACGAGCGCGTGGAGGACCTGCTCACCGAGGCGGACGACGAGCCGGCGCAAGCGGGGGTGGAGGAGTCGTGAGCGACGAGCAGAGCGTCCTCTACAGCGTGGACGTACAACTCTCCGCGCCCGTCGAGCCGACGGAGGTCACCGACCGCGTCGCCGAGACGATTACCGAGCTGTTCCCCTCTGCCGACGTCGAGACACACGGGGACCGAGTGGTCGGGGAGACGCACGACGTCGAGCAGTTCCGCGAACAGCTGTTCGAGCAGCGCATCCTCGACACCGCGCGCAAGGAGTTCCTCCGGAACAGCACCGAGGAGGGGTTCAGCTTCGACCTGAAGAAGCAGGCGGCGTACGTCGGGAAGGTGAACTTCTCCGTGGGGAGCCCGGACGAACTCGGCGACCTCCACGTCGAGGTGACGGTCCGGGAGCCGGACGTCGAATCCTTCATCTCGTATCTCGCGCCCAAGACGGAGGGCGGCGAGCCCGTCGAAGCCGACGAGTAGCTACGCGAGCAGGACGGCGATCGCGACCGCGATGAAGACGACTTTCGCGGCGACGTTGACGGCGATGACCTTCGACCCGAAGCGCGCGCCCCAGATGCCGTACTGGAAGGGAATCGACCGCTTGAACGTGGAGACGGCGAACGAGACGATGCCGCCGACGAGCATCGTCGCGACGGCCTCGCGGACGGTGAACGTCCCGGGAATCTGGGGCGCGATGAAGATGGCACCGGTGGTGGTGTCGACGGCGAACGTCGCGATGGCTGGCACGCTCGCCGAGGGGAGCCCGATTAGCTCGGTGAGCGGCGCCGCGGCCGACGTGTACTCGGTGACGTCGTAGGCGGTCGTGAGGTAGACGACCGCGGTGTAGACGACGGCGAGCCGCGGCACGATGCCGAACAGTTTGTCCTTCGTCTTCGCGAGCGCGTCCCGAATCGCCTCGCCGCGGGTCTGGTCGTCGTCGCCGGGGAGGTCGACGTCCGCGTCGGTGGCAGGCGCGACGTTGCGCTCCGTGAGCAGGAGCGCGCCCGCGAGCACGCCGGCGAGCGTGATGGCGAGGCTGACGCCCGCCCGCGCGCCGACGTACGTGAGCCCGACTTTCAGCCCGAGAATCGGGACGAGGACGGGCGCGTAGAACGTGAAGATGTGCTGGACGAACCCGAAGAACGTGTTGATAGTGACGGCGACGAGCGTCGCGCGGTCGTCGAGCACGCCGGCGTCCCGGTACTCCTTGAGCATCCCGTAGCCGGCGGTCGGGGACGCGGTGGTCGCGAGGATGGCGGTGCCGACCTCGTCCGGGAGGTTCGCGGGCCCGGTGAGCGGTTTCGCGAAGCGCGCGACGTACCGCACTGCGCCGAACGCGACCGCGAGGTTCGCGAGCGTCAGCCCCACGGCGATGGCGACCGACACCGCCGCTACGCGGGGGAGCACGTCCGCGAGCAGCGCCGCGAGTTGCACGCCCGCCCCTTCGGACGCGGGCGGATTACCGGTGTCGGTCTCGGTCAGACGGTGGCGCCGACGATCAGCAGGAAGACGACGACGCCGAGCACGTCGCAGGTCGTGGTGACGACGGGGACGACGACGTCGTCGGGGTCGAGTTGGAGCTGGAACGCGGCGTACGTCGCGGTGGTCGCGACGGCGACGGCGACGACGGCGAGCAACAGACCGGAGGCGGCCGCGATGAAGACGACGGTCGCGAGCGCGAGCGAGACGTCGCCGAGCGCGTACCGCGCGACCCACGCGGCCGCGCCGACCGCGGGGAACAGCGTCGCGGCGAGCGCGAGCGTCGCGGCGGCGTTGCCCGCGAGCGCGTCGTTCTCCGGGTCGAAGGCGAGCGTGCCGAGGTGGAACGCCGTGGAGAGCCGGCTGGCGAGCACGCTCCCGAGGTTGCCGGCGACGGCGATGATGCCGGGAACGAGCGTCAGCAGCGTCGGGTACCGGGTGAGCACCGCGCGGCCGCCGTCGAGGACGAGGCCGCCCCAGAGTTCGGCGACAGTGAGCGCGACGAGCAGCGGGAACGTCGCCGCGACGATGCCGCGGACGGACCACTCCTCGGGCACTCACACCACCCCGGCGGCGATAGCGAGGCGCGCGCCGGCGAGCATCGTCGCGATGCCGATGACGTCGCCGGTCGTGGTGACGACGGGGCCGGCGAGCGCGTCCGGGTTGAGGCCGCGGCGGTAGCCGACGAACACCGTGACGATGACGACGAGCGTCAGCCCCGCGCCGGAGAGCACGCCCGCGACGAGCGCGACGACGACGAGCGCGGCCAGCGGCGCGACCGCGAGGTCGAGCGCGTACCGGATGCCGTAGCCGGCGACGGCGGCGATAGCGGAGATGACGACGCCGTTCAGCATCGCCGCGACGACCGCCGAGCGCACGCGTCGGCTCGGCACGCCGAGCTCGGGGTCGACGAGCCCCTGGTGGAGCCCGGTCGCGAGCCGCGCGCCGAGCGAGCCGTAGACGCTCCCGCGGGTCGCCAGCAGCGCGGGGACGATGGTGAGCAGGCCGGGGACGACGGTGAGCTCGCGCTCCATCCCGCCGAGCACGACCCCGGAGAAGACGCTCGCGGCGGCCGACAGGACGAGGATGCCGAACGCCTCCCGGTAGGCGTCCCCGGCGACCGCGCGGATGGTCATGCCGGACTGCACGCAGTCGCGTGGGAAAAAACCCGCCGGCGGGCGTGGCTTTTTGCGGAACGCGCGCGAACTCCCGGCCGTGACCGAGGACCCCGAGGCGGTCGCCGAGTGGCTCCGCGAGCGCACCGGACGGCTCCGCGAGGAAGCGGTCGCCGAGCACGCCGACGGAGACGCCCCGATGCTCGACCCGCAGCCCGTCGACCCGCCGCCACACGCCACCGAGGACCCGTTCCCGTCATCCGTCGACGAGCAACTCGACCGGCTGCCGGGCGTCGGCGGGCTCGTGGTCGTCGAGGACGGCCGCGTGCTCGGCGTCCGGCAGGGCTACCGGGACGGCTGGACGAACCCCGGCGGCGCGCAGGACCCCGGCGAGTCGCTCGCGGAGACGGCCGTCCGGGAGACCCGCGAGGAGACGAACATCGAGGCGGAAGTGACGGGCGTGCTGTACGCGCGGGACTTCGCCGTCGACTACGGCGGGCCCGAGCGCGTCCACGTCCCGCTGGTCGTGTTCACGGGCCGGCGCGTCGGCGGCCGCCGTGCGGCGCCGCTCGTCCGCGTCTCCTCCGGAGAGCCCGAAATCGAGGACGTGCGGTGGTTCGACGCCGCGGGCCTTCCCGAGAACTTCCGCGACCGCGAGCGGATTCTCCCGTTACTGTAGCTCGATGCCGTCCGTCCGCAGGAGGTAGACGAGCCCGCCGGCGCCGCCGAGGACGGCCGCGGCCGCGACCCACGGCGCGCGGTTCGGCGGGCTGTCGCCGTGGCGCGACGACCGGCCGTCGAGGTAGACGGCGACGGGGGCGAGCGCCCACGCGTGAGCGAAAACGGTCGCACCGACGGGGAACGTCGGGTCGAACGCCGCGAGCACGAGCCCCGCCGCGAACGCGACGACCGCGCCCGCGAGCAGGTCCCGCCAGACGTCCTCGGCGACCTCGGGGTCGTCGATGGCGACCGACTTCCGGACGAGGTACGCGGCTGCGACGGCCACGTTCAGGGCGGGGACGACGCCGGCGGTGGCCCACGGGAGCGGGCGCGGCGTCCACGTCGCGTCCCGGGTCCGCCACGCGTCGTAGCCCAGCGAGAGCGGCAGCACGACCGCCGCGAGCGCCGCGAGTGCGACGGCCGCACGCCCCGACACTCCCACGAGTGAGAACGCGAGCAGGCCCGCGAGCGCGCCCGCGGCGATCGCTACTTCCGCCAGCGAGTGCGTGTCCACGCTCGCCGGCGCGGCCCGCTGGTGGAGCGCGCGCGTCGCGTCCACGTCCACGCGATGGGCGCCCTCGACCGGTTCGAGGACGACGCGCTCGCCGTCGAGCGCGCCCGGGTTCCCCGAGGGCTCGCCGACGGCGTCCAGGAGCCGCGCCAACCGGCTGCCCGCGTGGCCGCCGCTCGGCCACGCCTCGTAGACGCGGACCGGCTCGCCCGCGCCGTCGGTCCGCGGCTCGCCGTCGCCGCGCTCGCGTTCGACGACGAGTTCGAGCGCATGGCTCGCAGCCGCGTCCAGCGGGTACGCGTCCGGCACCTCGTCGGCCGGCACGCGCGTCACTCGCCGCACCCGAGCGCGCCGCGCTGCCGGCCCTATGGCGGTCATTCACGCCGACGTCCGCGGCCAGCGTCAAAACAGTACTGGTCGGCCCGGTCAGAACATCCCGCCGAAGCCGCCGCCTCCGCCGCCACCGCCGCCGCCCTGCTGCATCTGCTTCATCATGCGCTGCATGTCCCCGTCGCCCATCCCCTGGAACTGCTTCATCGTCTGGGACATCATCTTGTGCTGGTCGAGCAACTCCCGGATGGTGTCCTCGCTCTTCCCGGAGCCCTTCGCGATGCGCCGGACCTGCGAGGCGCCGATGGAGCGGGGGTTCTCCAGTTCCTCCTCGGTCATCGAGTCCATGATGACCTCGAAGTTCCGCATGCGCTCCTGGGTGACGTCCATCGCGTCGTCCGGGAGCTGGTCCATCATGCCGCCGCCCATCCCCGGAATCATGTCCATCACCTGGTCGAGGGGACCCATGTTGTCCATGGCCTCCATCTGCTTGCGCATGTCCTTCAGGGTGAACTCCCCCTTCATCATGTCCTCGGGGTCCCAGTCGTCGTCCTCCTCGAGCCCGGTCTCCTCCATCGCGCGCTCGACGCGCTCGGTGAGCTGCTTGAGGTCGCCCATCCCGAGCAGCCGCGAGATGAAGCTGTCCGGCTCGAAGCGCTCGATGTCCTGGACCGTCTCCCCGGTCCCGAGGAACGCGATGGTCGAGCCCGTCTCGTCGACGGCCGTCAGCGCACCGCCACCCTTCGCCGTCCCGTCGAGCTTCGTGATGGCGACGCCGTCGATGCCGATGGAGTCGTCGAACTCGCGGGCCTGGTCTTTCGCGCCCTGGCCGATGGCGGCGTCGAGCACGAGCAGGCTGCGGTCGGGCTCGACCGCGGACTCGATGTCCTCGATCTCGCTGATGAGGTCGTCTTCGAGCGCGTGGCGGCCCGCCGTGTCCACGATGTGGACGTCGGCGTCCTCGGTGGCTTCGAGGCCGTCGCGGGCGATCTTCACGGGGTCGTCCTCGTCGGGGTCGCCGTAGAACGCGACCTCCGCGCGCTCGGTCATCTGCTCGGCTTGGTCGTACGCGCCGGGCCGGAACGTGTCCGTCTGGATGACCGCGGGCCGGAGCCCCTTCTTCGAGAACCACCACGCCATCTTCGCGGCGGTCGTCGTCTTCCCGGAGCCCTGCAGGCCCGCCAGCAGGATGGTCTGGTTCTCCAGGGGGATCTCCGTGGAGTCGCCGACCAGGTCGACGAGCTCCTCGTAGACGATGCGGAGGACGTGGTCGCGGGCGGACGTCCCGCCCGGCGGCTCCTCCTCCAGGGCGCGCTCTTCGATGGAGTCCGATAGCTCCATCACGAGGCTCACGTCGACGTCCGCCTGGAGCAGCGACCGCTGAATCTCCTTGACGATTTCGTCGACGTCCTCCTCGGAGATGCGGGACTTCCCGCGGAGCTTGTCGAGGGTCCCCCGCAGGGAACTCCCGAGGTCGTCGAGTACCATTATTACCAACTGATAGGCGGTGGGGGCGTAAGAGCCTTTTTCTGCGGAGCGTGGCCGACCGGAGGGAGGCCACGTTATGACGAACGGCGAGCGTAGCGAGCCGTGAGTCGCGTCGCCGACGCGCCACGTTAACGCGAGCGGCGAGCGCAGCGAACCGTGAGCAGCGCCTTCGTTCACGACAGTCGATACGTTCAACCCGGGTGACGCCGTACGTCCGCTCGTGCCTACGTACGCTACGAGAGCGCTCGTCTCAGTGCTCTGTGAGCTCGCGGCGGACGCCGACCCGGGCGAACTCTCGGTGCGGCTCGCCGCGACGCGCGCTGGCGACCTGCGGCCGACGGACGGCCCGCTGACGGGGCTGGACGCGGAGACGCCGGTGCTCTCGGACTTCTACTTCCCGGACGCCGGCAGCTCGCTGGCGGGCGTCTTCGGCGTGGACCTCGCGACGCCGACCGGCCAGACCGCCGGCCGGTTCGTCTCGCATCCGGACGGCGACCCGACGGTCTCCGTCACCGACGACCTCCACGCGACCGTGCTCGTTGCGGTGCCGCCGTGGAACGTCGAGGACGTGCGCGCGTACGACCGCGACGACCGGCGACTCGACTTCGTACTCGTCGACGCGGAGACGACCGAACCCGACACGCCAGTCTGAGCGGTCGGTAAACGGGAAAACCGTAGAATCGAGAGGCTACTCTTCGTCCTCTTCGAGCAGGTCGTCGACGAGCGCCTCCGGGTCGAACTTCCGGAGGTCGTCGTACCCCTGGCCGGTGCCGAGGAACAGGATCGGCTTCCCGGTGACGCGGGCGACGGAGATGGCGGCGCCGCCCTGGCTGTCGGCGTCCGCCATCGTCAGAATCGTGCCGTCGATGGCGGCCGCGCTGTCGAACTCGCTGGCGCGGTTGACTGCGTCCTGGCCCGCGACCGCCTCGTCGACGAACACCGTGTAGTCCGGGTCGACGACGCGGTCGAGCTTCTCCAGTTGCGACATCAGGTCGTCGGAGGTGTGCAGCCGGCCGGCGGTGTCGCCGAGCACGACATCAATGTCGTTGGCCTCCGCGTACTCGACGGCGTCGTACACCACCGCGGTCGGGTCGCCGCCCTGCTCGTGGCTGATGAGCTTCACGCCGAGGTTGTCGGCGTGCTCCTGGAGCTGCTCGTTCGCGCCGGCGCGGTACGTGTCGCCGTTCGCCAGCACGACCGAGTACCCTTGGTCCTCGAGGCGCTTCGAGAGCTTCGCGATGGTTGTCGTCTTCCCGACGCCGTTGACGCCCGTGAACACGACCGTCACCGGCTTCTCGGCCGCCGCGATGGCCTCCTCGAAGTCGAAGCCGTTCACGTCGATGACCGACAGCAGCGCGTCCCGGAGCGCGTCCTCGACGAGCGCGCCGGTGCTCTCGGTGAACTTCCGCTCCTCGCCGACGAGGTCCGACCGAATCTGGTCGAGAATCTCCTCGGCGACGCTCATCTCCACGTCGCTCTCCAGCAGCGCGAACTCCAGCTCGCGCAACGGCTCCTCGAGGTCCTCCTCCTCGATGACGACGCGCCCGCGAGCGAACGACGTCGCCTTGCTCACGAACCCGCCGCCAGAGCTGTCGTCCTCCGCTTCCTCGCCGGATTCGTCCTCGGCTTCGGCCTCGGACTCCTCGGCCGGCTCGACTTCAGCCTCCGCTCCGGCGTCTTCCTCGTCGAGAGAATCCGGTTCCGGAGCCTCGGCCTCCGCGGGCTCCGCTGCCGCTTCGGCCGCCTCGTCCGGCTCCGCTTCGACCGCTGCTGCGTCGGCTGCTCCCGCTTCTTCGGACTCCGCTGCCGCCGCCTCGTCGCCCTCGACCGCTTCCGCCTCCGGGTCGTCGAGCTCCTCGGCGTTTTCCTCGGCGACCTCCTCGGCGTCCTCGCGGAAGTTCGAGAGCTTGTCCTTCAGCCCGTCGAACATGCCCTTACTCGCCGTCCTGCTGCTGTTGCTGCTGGGCCTGCATCTGCTGCTGCATCATCTGCTGCTGGGCCTGCTGTGCCTGCTGTTCGAGGGCCTCCTGCTCCTCTTCGACCTCCGCGATCTCCGAGCGGACGTCCTCGATGCGCTCGTCGACCGCCTCGCGCTTCTCGTCGAGCACGTCCGCCGCGTCGTCGGCGTCCTGCTCGGCCGCGTAGCCGCCGCCGAGGCTGACGACGACCTCGTCGATGTCCTCGACCTCGGCGCGGACGTACGTGTCGCCGCCGAGCGGGACCTGCACGGTCGAGCCGGTTTCGAGCACGTCGAGGGCCTCCTGGGCCTCGTCGATCTCGACCTTCTCGGCCTCGAGGTCCTCGACTTCCTCCTCGAGTTCCTCTTTCTCCTCTTCGAGGGCCTGAATTTCCTGTGAAAGCTGCTGAAGCTGCTGTTGACCGCCGCCGCCTCCAAGACTCATACCCAAAATTCCGGGAGCGACGGGGAAGTATCTTCCTACTCGGGAACTCGGCGGGGCGGTAAAACCGCCGTCCCCGGGGGTATCAGCCCTCGTCGAATCGAAGCGAGAGGCGCAGTGAGAAAACAGCCGTCAGTCGATGTAGCCGAGCGCGTCGTCGATGCGCCCGAGCTCGGGGCCGGTGGTGTCCTCGCCGACGACGTAGCCGTCGTCGTTGGCGACGAGCCCGGAGCCCACGAGAGGAGCGCCGTAGTTCACGGTGCCGACGTCCGCGCGCACGTCCAGCGCGTCCTCGATATCGTCGAGCTCGCCGTCCGTGGACTTGGGGTGGCAGAGCACGCCGTCGTTCGTCGCGACCGCGGCGGTGCCGACCGTGTTCACGCCGGCGAGCCGGCCGCGAGTCACGGGCACGTCGAGCGCGTCCTCGACGGCCTGGACGGCCTCCCGGGAGAGCTCCGAGTGGACGTACGCGCCGTTGTCGTTCGCGACGACGACGTTCCCCGCGGCGTTCACGCGGCCGGGGAGCTCGCCGACGGAGACGTCGACAGCGTCCTCGATGCGGTCGCGCTCGCGCTGCCGGATGCGCCCGCTGACGAGCAGGCCGTTCGAGTTCCCGGCGACCAGCGAGCCGACCGTCGACGACCCGCCGACGGTCGTCGGTACCGCGGGGACGCCGAGCTCCTCGGCGACGGCGTCGGTCTGCTCCTCGGAGAGGTCCGGGCGGACGACGACGCAGTCGCTCGTCGCGCGAGCGAAGACGCCGACGTACGGAGAGCCGAGGAAGGCAGCGCGTAACAAGTTCTTACTCTTCGTACTCGGCTTCGACGACCGTCTCGCCGTCCTCGACGAAGCGCGCGGCGTGCACGCGGACCTTCCGCGGCGGGTTCTTCTGGCCTTCCGACCAGATGGCCTCGTTGATGGAGGGGTCGAGGCGGACCTCGTCCTCCTCGACCGCGAAGTGCTTCGCGAGGTGTTCGCGGATGATGGTCATCGCCTGTCCGGCCTGTTCGTGGTTCGGCACCTTCGTCACGTCGCGGAGCGGCACGGTGACGATGCGCTCCTCGAAGTCGCTGGCGGACATTATTCGTCGGTGTCGTTACGCCGCCAGTTGCGGCGCTTCGGGTTGCGCTGGACGTCCCGGTTCGTCTTCATCATGACCCACGCGGGCACGCGGCTGTTCTGGCGTTCGAGCTTCGCCAGTCGCTTCTTCTGCGCCTTCGATTTCTTGCCCATAGTGTTCGCCGCTACCACCGCCGGCGTTAAAACCTTGTTCTTCTGCGGCGGGCTCAGGCCCGCCTCGCCAGGTCCACGGCGCGGACGGTCTCGTACTCGGGGCCCTCCGGGGTGAGCGTGCTCTCCGTGAGCCGCACTTCGGAGACGCGCATCGTTCCGACCTCGGGGTCGCGTTCACGCACGAGATCTTGAACGAGTTCCTTGCCGCCGGCGTGCTTCATCCGCGCGAGCGTGACGTGCGGCGTGAACTCGTGGTCCTCCGGGTCGAAACCGTGCTCCTCGACGAACTGCTCCTCGATTGCCTCGTGCAGGCGCGCGAGCTCGTCGCCGCCCTCCTCGACGCCGAGCCACAGCACGGAGATGTAGTCGAGGCTCGGGAACACGCCGAGGCCGCGGAGCTCGGCGTCGAACGGCGCCACACCGCTGGCCGCGACGGCCGACTCGAGGGCGTCGATTAGCTCGCCCTCGCGGGATTCCGGGACGTCGCCGAGGAACTTCAGCGTGAGGTGGGCCTGCTCGGGGTCCACGAAGTCGAGGCCGTCGGCGTCCGCGAACTCCGCCTGCACGTCCGCGACATCGTCGGCGAGGCGATCCGGGAGGTCGACGCTGACGAACAGCCGCATAGCGGGCGTTCTCGGTGCGTTGCCCTTAACCTCTCGGCCGCGCTAGGCGACGGTATGACTGACCGAGAGGAGCCCGAGCCGCCCGAGGACCCGGTCGCGGACCACCAGTTCTCCGAGGGGGAGGGCTTCGACGAGCCCTACGAGGCGTTCGACCTCGACCCGCCGGAGCTCTCCGTCGACGACCCGTCGAGCGTCGACCCCGTCGACAGCCGCGTCGTCAGCGACTCGCTGGACGAGCGCGTCGTCCAGAACGAGGACGTCGACGCCGACGAACTCGTCGACGTCGGCCTCAGCTACCTCGGCATCAACCGCCACGAGCAGGCCGCCGACGCGTTCGAGCGCGCCGCCCGCTTCACCGACGACGAGGACCTCGAACAGGAGGCGTGGGTGAACAAGGGCATCGCGCACGGCCAGATGGAGGAGTGGGACGAGGCCGTCGGCGCCCACCGCGAGGCCATCTTCGTCGCGGAGGACGGCGACTTCGAGGCCGAGGCGCACACCAACCTCGCGTACTCGCTGTGGGAGTTCGGCGAGGACGAGGAGGCCTACTACCACGCCGAGAAGGCCGTCCGGTCGAACGACCGCCTGCCCCAGGCGTGGTACAACCTCGGGTTCATCGAAAACGAGCGCGAGCGCCACGAGCAGGCCCTCGACGCGCTGGACAACGCCATCCGGCTGGGCTTCCAGCAGGCCGACGTCTACGAGGAGAAACAGCGCGCGCTGGAGGCGCTCGGCCGCGACGAGGAGGCCCAGGCCGTCGCCGAGCAGGCCGAGGAGATCCGCGAGGCCCAGGAGCAGGACCTCGTCGAACGCGAGTGATGATCGTCAGCGAGCGACAGACCGAGCGCGGCCTGCTGGTGACCGCCTGCGACCCCGACGTGCTCGGGGAGACGTTCGCGAACGGCGAGACGGAGTTCACCGTCTCCGAGGAGTTCTACGGCGGCGAGGAGGCGTCCGCCGAGGCGGTCCGCGAGTCGCTCGCTCGCGCCGACATCGGGAACCTCGTCGGCGCCGACGTCGTCGACCTCGCGATCGAGGAAGGCCACGTCGAGGCGGCGAACGTCCTCGACCTCGACGGCACCGTCCACGCGCAGTTCCTGCGGCTGTAGCGCGTCCGCGCTTCCGGCAGTTCTCCCGGCACCGAAGAACAGTAGTGCCCGCGAACCCTACGAGCGGGCAATGGAAGCCACCGAACAGGACTCGCTGGACGTCGACGCCATCCGGGCGGACTTCCCGATTCTCGAACGGGAGGTCGGCGACGGCCAGTCGCTGGTCTACCTCGACAACGCGGCGACCACGCAGACCCCCGACCGGGTCGTCGACGTCTTCTCGGACTACTACCGCGGCTACAACGCGAACGTCCACCGCGGCATCCACCAGCTCAGCCAGGAGGCCTCCATCGCGTACGAGGAGGCCCACGACCGCCTCGCGGAGTTCGTGGGGGCGGACGGCCGCGAGGAGATGATCTTCACGAAGAACACCACGGAGTCCATCAACCTCGTGGCGTACTCGTGGGGGCTCAACGAGCTCTCGGAGGGCGACGCGGTCGTGCTCTCGGAGATGGAGCACCACTCGTCGTTCGTCACGTGGCAGCAGATCGCGGAGAAGGTCGGCGCCGAGGTGCGTTACATCCGCGTCGACGAGGACGGCCGCCTCGACATGGACCACGCCGCCGAGCTCATCGACGACGACGTCGAGATGGTCTCCGTGGTGCACGCGTCGAACGTCCTCGGCACCGTCAACCCGATGCGCGAACTCGCGGACCTCGCCCACGAGCAGGACGCGCTCATTCTCGGCGACGGCGCGCAGGCCGTCCCGAACCGCCCGGTCGACGTGAAGGAACTCGACGTCGACTTCTACGTCTTCTCCGGGCACAAGATGGCCGGCCCCACGGGAATCGGCGGCCTCTACGGCAAACAGGAGATTCTCGAGGACATGGAGCCGTTCCTCTACGGCGGCGACATGATCCGGCGCGTCTCTTTCGAGGAGACGACGTGGAACGACCTCCCGTGGAAGTACGAGGCGGGCACGCCGCTCATCGCGCAGGGCATCGCGCTCGCGGAGGCCGCCGACTACCTCGACGACGTCGGCATGGAAGCCATCCAGGCCCACGAGGAGCGAATCACCGAGTACGCCTACGAGCGCCTCGACGAGTTCGACGACGTCGAGATCTACGGCCCGCCCGGCGACGACCGCGGCGCCGTCGTCGCGTTCAACGTCGACGGCATCCACGCCCACGACCTCGCGTCCATCATCAACGATTACGGCATCGCCATCCGCGCCGGCGACCACTGCACCCAGCCGCTCCACCAGAAACTCGACGTCGCGGCGTCCGTCCGCGCGTCCTTCTACCTCTACAACACCAAAGCGGAAGTCGACGCGCTCGTCGACTCCCTCGACGCCGCTCGGGAAATCTTCGCCTAGCCACGCACTTTTTGCTGCGCTCGCGGCGCTACGCGCCGCTCGCTGGCAAAAACTCGCGGAAAAAGCGCCGTCGGACCCCGCTCCGGGGGTCCTCGGCGCCCGAGCGCTCACTGCGTTCGCGCTCGGTGAATCGCGCGGCTTCGCCGCGCGAATGCTACTTTCGAGAGTTAGCGTGTCGTTCCGCGGAACGTTTTTACGGCGTTCTACCCTACGAACGCCCAATATGAGCATGGGCTCGGACATGTACCGGCAGCAGATTCTCGACCACTATCGCAACCCCCGGAACCACGGCGAACTCGGCGAGGCGACGTTCTCTCACGAGGGGTACAACCCCTCCTGCGGGGACGAGCTGGAGTTCGACGTGAAGCTCGAAGACGACGGGGAGACTATCGAGCGCGTGGCGTTCCGCGGTGACGGCTGCGCCATCAGTCAGGCCTCCGCGAGCATGCTCACGCAGGAACTCCCGGGGATGACTCTCGACGAGGTGGAGGAGATGGACACCGACGACGTCCTCGACATGCTCGGCGTGGAAGTGACGCCGATGCGCGTGAAGTGCGCGGTGCTCTCCGAGAAGGTCGTCCAGGACGGCGCGAAAATCTACGAGGGCGAAGCCGACGTGGACCAGACGTCCACCGAGGACGACGAGTAACCGCGCTCCCTCTGCTACCGACCTTCGACGCTGTTTCGCGAAAAGCGACAGCGGCCCCGTTTCTGCTACCCGATTCCCCGCCGCAAGCATCCGCGAGCGAGTGGTCCGAAGGATCCGAGACTGAGCACACCCCCGGTCTGTCTGTCCCTCGTTCGCTTCGCTCACGAGGACGAAGCGATTCACTGCGCGAACGCGCGTAACGAGCGAGCGCGGGCCGACGAGCGACCGTCGGGAGTGGTTCGAAAGGCGCGAAGCGCCTTTCGGCATCACGAAAGACGACGGAGCCGTCTTTCGAACGACGAGGAGTGCTTTTCCCGCGAGTTTTTGCCCGAGCGAGACCGGAGGTCTCGCTGGCCGTGCGAACGGGCGCGAAGCGCCCGTGAGCAGACAAGGGGCGCCGCAGGCGCCCCGTAGCGCAAAAAGTGCTCGCTAGACGCCCTCGACGGTCTCCCGGTAGTCTCGGATGCTGTCCTTGGCGTCCTGGATGTTCGCGGCCGCGTCGTCGTTCGCCTCGCTGGCGATGCCGGCGAGTTTCTGCTGGATACGCGCGAGCCGCCCGTGGTCGGGGCCGTTGTCGGCCGTCGCGAGTTCCGCCAGCGTGTCGGACTGGTCGTAGAGCCGTTCCTCGTGCTCGCTGTCCGCGGCGGCGACCGCTGCTGCTCGAAGGTGGTCGCTCGCTGAACGCAGGTCTTCGCGTACCATACTCGGAGTGAGGGGCGCGCCCGGGAAATAGGTGGGCGCTACCGCGACCCCTCGCCGACCGCGTCCTGCACGCTCACCACGTGGTCGAGCGCATCCGCCACGCTGTCACGCGCTCGCGCACGTCTCGGAGCGCGTCGCTGCGCTCCGCGTTCGCCAGCACGTGGTGCGCCGACGGCCCGCTACGCTGCCGCTCCCCTGAAGTGTCCTCGCACCTAAAACCAGACAATGAGCGACGCCAGCGGTCCACTCCAGCCGGACCGACCCGAGGCCGAGAAGCCGTTCCGCGTCGACGCGCCGTTCGACCCTGCGGGCGACCAGCCCGACGCCATCGAGGAGCTGGCGGAGGGGTACGAGAGCGGCGCGGAGAAGCAGACGCTGCTCGGGGTGACTGGCTCCGGGAAGACGAACACCGTCTCGTGGGTGGTCGAGGAGCTCCAGCAGCCGACGCTCGTCATCGCGCACAACAAGACGCTCGCGGCCCAGCTCTACGAGGAGCTCCGGAACCTCTTCCCGGACAACGCCGTCGAGTACTTCGTCTCCTACTACGACTACTACCAGCCCGAGGCGTACGTCGAGCAGACGGACAAGTACATCGAGAAGGACGCCTCCATCAACGACGAGATCGACCGCCTGCGCCACTCCGCGACGCGCTCGCTTTTGACGCGGGACGACGTCATCGTCGTCGCCTCCGTCTCCGCCATCTACGGGCTCGGTGACCCGCGGAACTACGAGGACATGAGCCTCCGCCTCGAAGTCGGCCAGGAGATCGAGCGCGACGAGCTCCTGGGGCGGCTCGTAGACCTCAACTACGAGCGCAACGACGTCGACTTCACGCAGGGCACGTTCCGCGTCAGGGGGGACACCGTCGAGGTGTTCCCGATGTACGGCCGCTACCCCGTGCGCGTGGAGTTCTGGGGCGACGAGGTCGACCGGATGGCGAAACTCGACCCGCTGGAGGGCACCGTCGAGAGCGAGGAGCCCGCTGTCCTGTTCCACCCGGCGGAGCACTACTCGGTGCCCGAGAGCGAGATGGAACAGGCCATCGAGCGGATCCGCGACGACATGCACGAGCGCGTCCGGCACTTCGAGCGCGACGGCGACATGGTCGCCGCCCAGCGCATCGAGGAACGCACCACGTTCGACCTCGAGATGATGGCCGAGGCGGGCTACTGTTCCGGCATCGAGAACTACTCCGTCTACCTCTCGGACCGCGAACCCGGAGACGCGCCCTACACGCTGCTGGACTACTTCCCGGACGACTTCCTCACCGTCATCGACGAGTCCCACCGCACCGTCCCCCAGATCAAGGGCCAGTACGCGGGCGACAAGTCCCGGAAAGACAGCCTCGTGGAGAACGGCTTCCGGCTCCCGACGGCGTACGACAACCGCCCGCTGACGTTCGAGGAGTTCGAGGAGAAGACCGACCGCACGCTGTACGTCTCCGCGACCCCGGGGGACTACGAGCGCGAGCACTCCGCGCAGGTCGTCGAGCAGATCGTCCGCCCGACCCACCTCGTCGACCCCGAGATCTCCGTGGCGGACGCGACGGGGCAGGTCGAGGACCTGATGGACCGCATCGACGGCCGCGTCGAGAACGACGAGCGCGTGCTCGTCACGACGCTCACCAAGCGCATGGCCGAGGACCTCACGGAGTACCTCGAAGAAGCCGGGGTCGCCGTCGAGTACATGCACGACGAGACGGACACGCTCGAACGCCACGAACTCGTGCGGGGACTGCGCCTCGGCGAGTTCGACGTGCTCGTCGGCATCAACCTCCTCCGGGAGGGCCTGGACATCCCCGAGGTCTCGCTGGTCGCGATTCTGGACGCCGACCAGGAGGGGTTCCTGCGCTCGGAGACCAGCCTCGTCCAGACGATGGGCCGGGCCGCCCGCAACGTCAACGGCGAGGTCGTGCTGTACGCCGACGAGCGCACGGACGCGATGCGGGACGCAATCGAGGAGACCCAGCGCCGCCGCCGCATCCAGCGCGAGTACAACGAGGAACACGGCACGACGCCGACGACCATCGACAAGGACGTCAGCGAGATGAACCTCCCCGGCGCGGAGACCGACACGTCCGACGTCGCGGGCGACGGGCCGAGCGACGAGCAGGAGGCCGCCGTCCTCGTCGAGGAGCTAGAAGAACGGATGGACGCGGCCGCGAACAACCTGGAGTTCGAGCTCGCGGCGGACATCCGCGACCGCATCCGGGAGCTCCGCGAGGAGTACGACCTCGCCGGCGAGGAAGGAGACGACGGCGTCGCGCCCGAAATCGACCCCGAGTTCTGAGCGCCGAGCGGGTCAGTCGTCGTCGCTCGTGCCGGCGCCCGCGCGCTCGAACGGCTTGGCGTGGACGTCCTTGCGGTTCGCGTCGAACTCGGAGAGCACGTAGACGACGCCGAAGAGCACGGCCGCGCCGAGCGGCAGGAAGACGACCGGGCCGAGGCCGGTGATGCCGTAGACGAGGTACGCCAGCGTCGCGACCACGATGACGGTGACCGCGTAGTACATCTGCGTGCGGACGTGGTCGATGTGGTCGGAGCCGGCGAACGTCGACGAGAGGATGGTCGTGTCGGAGATGGGCGAGCAGTGGTCGCCGAAGATGGAGCCGCTGAACACCGCGCCGACCGCGACCGCAACCATCTGGGGGTCCTGGCTGCCGACGGACCACGCCAGCGGCACGGCGACGGGCGTCACCAGCGACATCGTCCCCCAGGAGGTGCCGATGGAGAACGAGATGACCGCCGCCGTGAACAGGATGACGACGGGTAGCAGCGTCGGCGAGACGAAGCCCTCGGCGACGTTGGTGACGTAGGTGCCGGTGCCGAGCGCGGACGCGACGGAGCCGATCGACCACGCGAGCACGAGGATGCTGACCGCGTGGAGCATGATGCCGAACCCGTCGAGGACGGTCTCCATGCCCTCCGCGACGTCGATGTGGCCGTCGTAGACGCCGAGGGTGAGCGCGGTCGCCACCATGCTGAACGACCCCCAGACGAGCGCGGCGGTGAAGTCGGCGTTCTCGACGACGCCGAGGACGTCACGGCCGGGCGCGTAGCCGCTCCAGGCCGCGCCGCCGATGACGACGGTGACGAGGACGAGCACCGGGAGGACGAACGTCCGCAGCCGGGGGTCGTCCGTGACGGGGTCGCCGAGGTCTTCTTTCATGCTCTGGAGGGGGTTGGCGTTCTCGCGCGTGACGTTGCCCGTCCGCTGGGACCGCGTCTCGGCGTCGAGCATCTCGCCGAAGTCCCGCTGGGTGACGACGACGATGCCGACCATGAGGATGGCGAACAGGCAGTAGACGTTGAACGGAATCGACCAGAGGAAGGTCAGCGTCGCCGACGGCGTCTCCCCCTGGATGCCGAGGTTCTCGTAGGCGGTCTGGACGAGCCCGATCTGGAACGCCACCCACGAGGAGATGCCGAACGTCGCGACGGGCGCGGCCGTCGAGTCGAGGATGTACGCCAGCTTCTCCCGGGACATCTGCATGTTGTCGGCCATGTCCTTCATCGCCGACCCGACGATGGCGGTGTTGGCGTAGTCGTCGAAGAACCACACCATCCCGAACAGCCACGTGACGATGCCGACGCGCCGGTGGGAGTCGACTTTCGAGCGCGCGAACTGCGCGACGGCGAGCGAGCCGCCGAGCCGCCACAGCAACGCGATGCCCGCGCCGAGCAGGAACGTGAAGATGATGATTTTCGCGTTGAACGTGCTCTCGCCGACCGCACTGATGACCCAGTCGAACGCCTCGATGACGCCAGAGAACGGCACTGCGACCAGTTCGAGCGCGCTGTCGGCGGTGTCGGCGGCGACGATGGCGCCGCCGACCCAGACGCCGAGGAACAGCGACAGCATCGCGCGCCTCGTGATGATTGCCAGAGCGATCGCGAGCAGCGGTGGTACGAGCGATATTGCGCCGAACGACGTTGCCATGTCCGTGCCATTAATTGCCATGGTATTTGGCGTTTACGAGGTAGAACGACCGCTCCGGCATCTCGGCCGCTAGCCCGCTAGTCGTCGGCTCCCTTTCTTTCCGGCGGTCGGAGCCGGGGTGGCCCGCTGGCGAGCGGCTCACACAGACCCTGTGATACCTCCACAAACGCGCGCCTGGCAGCCGCTCGCTGCGGAATTTAGCGCGAGCGCGCGGAGCGCGACGCCGACGAAACCGTCGCTTCCCTCCCGGACGACGCGGCCGTCGAGCGCGCCGTCGTCGAGGGCGTCCCCCACGAGGCCATCGTCGCTTACGTCGAGAACGAGGGGATCGACGCCGTCGTGATGGGGCCCACGGTCGTACGGGCCTCGACCACTACCTCGTCGGGAGCGTCACGGAGAAAGTCGTGCGCACGTCGCCGGTGCCGGTGATGACAGTCCGAGTCGAGTCGTAGCTACCGCTCGTACAGTTCTGCCTGCTGGTCGACGTACCGGCTCGGCCACTCTCGTACGTGGCGCCGGAGACGCGCGACGACGGTGCGGAGCGGCCCTGCCGGCGGTGTCTCGTCGCTGGCGCGGCCGGTCTCGTCGTCGATGCGCCCTCGACGCCCGTTGTCGTAGCTCATTACGGGCGGACATACTTCCCCCTGCCAATGAATGTCATGGACGTTCTCGAAGGTTAGTTACAGCCGGCTCGCGATGGTCTCCGCGGTCGCCTCGCCCACGCCGTCGACGTCGCGGAGGTCGTCGGCGGAGGCCTCGCGGACGCCCTCGACGCTGCCGAACCGCCGCAGCAGGCGCTTGCGGAGTTCGGGGCCGACCCCGTCGACGTTGTCGAGGGCGGTCCCGACGTCGTCCCGGAGCGTCTGGTGGTACGCGACCGCGAACCGGTGGGCCTCGTCGCGCACGCGCTGGAGGACGTGGAGCTGCGGTGCGTCGCCCGGCCAGTCGTACGTCCGCCGCTCGGTTATCACGAGTTCCGCGTCCTTCGCGAGCGCGACCGCGGGCACGTCCCAGCCCGCGTCCGCGAGGGCGTCGCGGGCGGCGTCTAGCTGCCCTTCGCCGCCGTCGATGAGCAGGAGGTCGGGTTCCGGGCGGTCGTCGCGACCCTCGACCGCGCGGTCCGCGCGCCACCGCACCAGCCGGTACATGTTCGCGTAGTCGTCGTTCTCGTCGTCGAGCTTCTTCCGGCGGTAGTCGGCCTTCTCCGCGCTCCCGTCGACGAAACAGACGTCGCTGCCGACCGCGGACTTCCCCTGCGCGTGGCTCACGTCGAACCCCTCGATGCGGGTCGGGCGGTCGATGCCGAGGGCGTCCGCGAGCGCGCCCAGCTCGTCGCGGTCGCCCGACCGCCGGTGGGCGTTCTTCAGCGCCAGGTCGACGAGCGTCGCGTCCCGGCCCGCGCCCGGCACGCGGACCTCGACGCCCGCCTCATCGAGCCACGCCGCCACGTCGTCGTCGCCGTGGTGCTCGGGCAACAGCAGGCGGTCCGGGAGGTCCCGCTCCGCGTAGAACTGCACGAGGAACGCCGCCAGTACGTCGGCCGGATTCTCACCGTCCGGCGCATCTAGGTGGTGCTGGTCGCGCTCGACGAGCTGGCCGCGCTCGGCGTGTAGCCGCGCGACCGTCGCGTCCTCGCCCTCGACAGCTACGCCGAGTACGTCCGTCGTCGCGGCGTCGTCGCTGTTCGCGACCGCCGCGCCCGCGCCGCCGTGGAACGCCTCGACTGCATCGAGGCGGTCCCGGAGGTTCGCCGCGCGCTCGAAGTTCTGCTCCTGTGCGGCGCGCTCCATCTCGCGCTCGATGGGATCCGCGAGCGCGCCCGTCTCCCCCTCGAAGAACCGGCGCGCGGACTCCACGTCCGCGGCGTAGTCCGACTCGCTGATTTCGCCCGTGCACGGCGCCGTACACAGCCCCATCTCGTAGTCCAGGCACGGGCGGTCGCGGCCGCTGTACTTGTGGTCCGAACACCCCCGAACGCCGTACACCTCGCGAATCGCCTTCACCACCGTCTCGACCTCGCCCTTGTCCGTGTACGGACCGTACGCCGCCGCGCCCTCTTCGGGGTCGCGGGTCACCTCGATGCGGGGGACGACGTGGTCGGTGAACTGCACCAGCGGGTAGGACTTGTCGTCCTTGAGGCGGACGTTGTACCGCGGCTGGTGGCGCTTCACGAGGTTCGCCTCCAGCAACAGCGCCTGCGTCTCCGTGTCCGTCACCGCGAAGTCGACAGCGTCCGCGCGCTCGACCATCCGCGCGATGCGCCTGCTCCGGGGGTCAGCATAGGAGCGCACGCGGTCCCGCACGTCGACGGCCTTCCCGACGTAGAGGACGGTGTCGGCCTCGCCGCTCCGTTCGAGGAACTGGTAGACGCCGGGCTCCGTCGGCAGGTCGTTCGCGCGCTCCCTGACCTCGTCGGCGTCCATCGGCCACGGGTAGGTGTTTCGCGGCTTTCAACCACGCGGTCCCGGCGGCCTCTCGGCGCCTGCGAACGGTCGGTAGCCTTACCCGCCCGTCGAGAGACCCTCACTCGTATGGCTGCCACTGCAGACGCGCCCGACGACCACGCGGGCCCGGAGAGCCTGTCGCTGTTCTACGACACCTGGCTGGACTGGCTGATCGTCGGCCTGCTCGCTATCGGCGGCGTCCTCGCCGCCTGGCTCGGCGTCACTCTCGTGAACGACTTCGACCGCGCGCTCGCCGAGGAGTTCGCCGCCGAGTTCCTCACGGGCCCGGACGCGGCGGAGTTCCCGCTGACGGAGCCCGAGCTCGCCGACGCCGTCTACACGGTCGCCACCTGGTCCGCCGGCGGCCTGGTCGTCGCCGGCCTCCTCACGGTCGCCGCCTGCATCTGGTTCCGGCGGTACCGCAACGGCGTCCGCGACCGCCTCGCCGAGGGACGCCAGGCTCCACGCTGGCACGCGCCGCTGCTCGGCGGCCTGCTCGCGACCGCGCTGGTGTTCGTGCCGTTCGTCCAGGTGCTCGGCGGCGGCGCCGCCGGCTCCCTCTCCGACCGCAGTGCGACCCTCGACGGCGCGCTCGCCGGCGTGGTGTTCGGCGCGCCCGGCTACGTCGTCTGGCTGGCGGCGGTCGCCGGCACGCTCGCCGCCGGCTACGGCTCCGTCGCCGTCCTCGTCCTCCTCGCGATGCTCGTCTACCTCGTCGTCGACGTGGTGCTCGCCGCGGTCGGCGGACTCGTCGCCGGCCTCATCGCGGGGTGACCACCCGGCTGGCGGGGCGTCGAACCGCCACACTTGAATCACGGGCCGTCGAACCAACTCGCATGCCCGAAACCGAGCGCGTCTGGCTGGTCTTCCGCGAGTACACCGACAAGGGCCTGCTCAACCTCGTGTACGCGACGCCCGACGGCGAGCGCGTGCTCCGCAAGCAGCGCTCGCTGAACGCCGGCGACCCGACCGCCGCCGTCGACGCCGACGTCGACGACCTCGAACCCGTCGAGGACAGCGAGGACCGCGAGCGCTACGGGCAGGAGGCCAGTCGGATGCGGGACTCCCACGACCCCGACGACCGCGTGTAGGCGTTCACAGCGGCTGCAGTCGGAAGCAAGACACTTGCCCCCCGCCGTCATCGCTCGCCTATGCAGTCAGCCCTCTACCCGGTGGTGGCGGCGCCGTGACGTGGCCCGTCGTCGCGCGCCGCGACCTCCGAACGCTCCGCGCGGACAACTCACTGCTCGTGTTCGGCGGCCTCTTCGCGTTCGTCGCCGCCGCCGCCGCGTACGGCGCCACGAACGGCGCCATCGCGACGCCGCTGCCCGCAGTGCTCGCGCTGTTGTTCATGTTCGCCGTCCCGCTGGCCGCCGGCACGCTCACCCACGAAGCGGTCCCGAGCGCCGTCGACACCGGCCGCGTCCGCCTCACGCTCGCGCTCCCGCACGACCGCTCGACGTTCCTCGCGGGCGCCGGCGCCGCCCGACTCGCGATTACGGTCGTCGCCGTCGTCGCCGCCGTCGTCACCGCGAGCGTTGTCTACGCAGCCCGCGGCGCGGCGCTGTCGCCCGTCCGCGTGCTCGCTGTCGTCGCGCTCGCCGCGCTCCTCGCAGTCGCGTTCGTCGCCGCGACGCTCGCGCTCACCGCAGGGTCGACGTCGACGACGCTCTCCGCCGCGACCACGTACGGCTTCTTCGCGCTCGCGCTGTTCTGGCCGATCGCGCTGAGCCTCGGCCGCGTCGTCCTCGGCGGCACCTTCGGCGTCCGGGTGAGCAGCGGTCTCACGGACGCGCTGGTCGTCGCTAGCCCGCTGTACGCGTACGCGAACACGCTCACCGTCGTCGGCGTCGACGGCGTCGCGACGGCCGGCTCCGTCCCCGACGGCATCGGCGCCGCCGTCCTGCTCGCGTGGACGGTCGGCGGTTTCGCGCTCGCCGAGCGGCGATTCGGCCGCGTCGAACTCTGAGGCGACTGCTCGCGCGCTCGCTCGCGCTGCGAACCACCACAATGGATTTACGACCGCGGGGACACCTCCCCGCCATGGCAGCAATCGAACTCTCCGGCGTCACCAAGCGGTACGGTGACGTCACCGCCCTCCGAGACCTCGACCTGCGGGTCCAGGACGGCGAGATATACGGCTTCCTCGGGCCGAACGGCGCCGGGAAGTCGACGACCATCGACATCATCCTGGACTTCGTCCGACCGACCTCCGGCACCGCGACGGTGCTCGGCCACGACGCCCACGACGAGTCCCTGGCCATCCGCCGGCGCATCGGCGTCCTCCCCGAGGGGTTCAACGTCTACGAGCGCCTCACCGCCCGCCAGCACCTCGAGTTCGCCATCGAGTCGAAGAACGCCGACGACGACGTCGACGAACTCCTGGAGCGCGTCGGCATCCCGGACGCCGCCGACCGGAAGGCCGGCGGGTTCTCGAAGGGGATGCAGCAGCGGCTCGCGCTGGCCATCGCGCTCGTCGGCGACCCCGACCTCCTCATCCTCGACGAGCCCTCGACGGGGCTGGACCCGAACGGCGCCCGCGAGATGCGCGAAATCATCAAGGAGGAGGCCGCCCGCGGCGCCACGGTGTTCTTCTCCAGTCACATCCTCGAACAGGTCGAGGCGGTCTGCGACCGCGTCGGCATCCTCCAGGCCGGCGAGCTCGTCGCCCAGGACACCATCCGCGGGCTGCGTGACGCAGCCGGCACCGGGTCGTCGCTGTCGGTCACCGTCGCGGAGCTCACGCCCGCAATCGTCGACGCCGTCGAGGACGTTCCCGGCGTCACGGGCGTCACCACGGACGGCGACACGCTCACCGTGAGCGCGGACAGCGCCGCGAAGACCGACATCCTCGACGCCGCCGAGGGCGCCGGCGGCGAAGTCGTCGACTTCTCCACCCGCGAGGCGTCGCTGGACGACGTGTTCGCCGCGTACACCGACGACCGCGACGAGGGGGTGTCGGCATGAGCTGGGCGGCCATCGCGAAGAAGGACTTCCAGGACGCCGCGCGCTCGAAGGCGCTGTGGGCGCTCACCGCGCTGTTCGTGCTGTTCATGGCGGGCGCGGCCTACGTCTACACGCTCCTCCAGAGCGGCGGGCAGGGCGGGGAGCTGGAGGCGCTCGGCCTCATCTTCTTGCTGCTCACCCCGGTCACGTGGCTCATCCCGCTGACCGCGCTCGTGATGTCACACAAGGCCATCGCCGGCGAAGTCGAGTCCGGCAGCGCGAAGTTCCTGCTGTCGCTTCCCCACTCCCGCCGGGACGCCGTCGTCGGGAAGGTCGTCGGCCGCAGCGCGGTGATGACCGTCTCCATCGTCGTCGGCCTCGTCGTCGCCGCAGTCGTCACGTTCGTGCTGTACGACACCTTCGACTTCGGCGCGTACGTCGGCTTCTCCGCGCTTACCGTGCTGCTCGGCGTGCTGTACACCGCCATCGGCGTCGGCCTCTCCGCCACCACGAAGAGCACCGGCCGCGCCACCATCATCGCTGCCGGGTTCTTCGTCGTCTTCGAGCTCGCGTGGCAGCTCGTCCCCGCGGGCGTCTACTACGTGCTGAACGGCTCGTTCGGCCCCAGAATGGCCGGACAGCCGCCCGAGTGGTACATCCTGTTGACCCGCATCCCGCCATCGGAGGCGTTCACCAGTGCCGTCCTGCAGTTCCTCCCCGGGAACTCCACGCTCGTCGCGGCGCTGTTCCCGCAGAACCCGCCCGTCTTCCTCACCGAGTGGGCGGCGCTCGCGACGATGCTGCTGTGGCTCGTCGTCGTTCCCGTACTCGGCTACGCCGTCTTCGAGCGCGCGGACCTCTAGGGCTCGCAGCGGAACCGCCTCGTCTTCTCCCCGTCGAACCGCGGCCCCGGCCCCGCGTCCTCGAACCCGACGTCGAGCAGGACGTCCGCGAGCGAATCGCCTTCGACGAGTACGACCTCCACGGCGAGGTCCTCGTGGGCGGCGAACTCCCGCGGCGCGTCCAGCAGCCGCTCGACGACGTCCGGATCGCCGTCCAGCCGCGTGACGTGGACGGCGCCCCGCCACGTGTCGAACGCGACGAACCCGACCAGGTCGCCGTCGCCGTCGTCCGCGACACGGACCGTGCGGTCTCTGACGAGGCGCGCCGCGTCGAGGTCGTCGTCGGCTACGCGGTCGAGGGCGGCCGCGTCGTCCGCCGTCGCGTCCCGTACGTGCATGCCGCCGCGTACGCGGGGGACCAACCTTAATCCCGCGGCCGCCCGGTCAACGGGGCGCGCGACTCCCGTCGTCGGGGTCGGCAACCGTTTCGCGCATGGAAGCAGTTAACACCACCCCCGTCCCTACGACCCGGCAATGAGCACGGCTCCGACGACCGGTGGGACGCGATGCGCGTAGTCGCGAAGTTCGGCGGCACCAGCCTCGGCAGCGGCGACCGCATCGAGCGGGCCGCCGACTCCATCGCCGACGCTGTCGCCGCCGGCCACGAAATCGCGGTAGTGGCGTCCGCGATGGGGAACACGACCGACGAACTACTCGACGACATCACGTTCGACGCCGAGGAGGCCGACCGCGCGGAGATCGTCTCGATGGGCGAACGCACCTCCGTGCGGATGCTGAAGGCGGCGCTGGCCGCCCGCGGCGTGAACGCCGTCTTCCTCGAACCCGGCCACCCAGACTGGCCCGTCGTCGCGAACGACCGCGGCGAGGTCGACGCCGAGGAGACCCAGCGGCGCGTGGAGGCGCTCGCGGCGGACCTCGACGACGTCGTCCCCGTCATCACGGGCTTCCTCGCGGAGGACCTCGACGGGAACGTGACGACGCTCGGCCGCGGCGGCTCCGACACCACGGCCGTGATGCTCGGCCGGTACGCGGACGCCGACGAGGTCGTCATCGTCACCGACGTCGAGGGCGTCATGACCGGCGACCCGCACGTCGTCGAGGGCGCGCGCAACGTCGGCGAGATCACCGTCGACGAACTCCGGAACCTATCCTTCCGCGGCGCGGAAGTGGTCGCGCCGTCCGCGCTATCCTTCAAGGACGACGAACTCGACGTCCGCGTCATCCACTACCAGCACGGCGACCTGCTGTCCGGCGGCACGAAGATCGAGGGTCAGTTCGAGAACATGATCGACATGCGGGACACGCCGCTGTCGTGTCTCACGGTCGCCGGGCGCGCCATCCGCAACCGCCCCGGCATCATGTCGACGCTGTCGACTGCACTGTACGACAGCGACATCAACGTCGACGCGGTCGCCTCGGGGATGGACTCGATGACGTTCTACGTCGACCAGGACGTCGCCGAGCGCGCCGAGAACGTCCTCCACAGCGAAGTCATCGAGGTCGGCGAGCTCTCCTCGGTCACCGTCCGCGAGGACGTCGCCGTCATCCGCGTGCTCGGCGGGGAACTCCCGAACCAGCCCGGGGTGCTCCGGCGCATCGTCGACCCCATCGCGGACGCCGGCATCAACGTCATCGACATCATCTCCAGCGCCACCTCCGTGGCCGTCTTCGTCGACTGGGAGGACCGAGAGGACACCCTCGAGATCGTCCAGGAGCACTTCAGCTCCTGACCGCACGAGACCGGCCGCTACCGTACACGCCTGTACACGGCCGTACACGTCTTCTCCGGCGGGATTCTTCACGGCGCGCGCCCACTACTGCGGTGTGCGCTCGTACAAGACGACGATGGTCGAACCGATCCGACTGCTCGACCGCGAGGACCGCGAGGCCGCGCTGCGCGACGCCGGCTTCAACGTCTTCGCCCTCGACAGCGCGGACGTGTTCGTCGACCTCCTGACGGACTCCGGCACCGGCACGATGAGCAACGAGCAGTGGGCGGCGATGTTCACTGGCGACGAGGCGTACGCCGGCAGCGATAGCTTCCGCGAACTCGAGGCCGCCGTCCGCGACGTCATGGGGTTCGAGCGGATCGTCCCCGCCCACCAGGGCCGCGGCGCGGAGAACGTGCTCTACGGCGCGCTCGTCGACGACGGCGACGTCGTCCTGAACAACGCGCACTTCGACACGACGCGTGCTCACGTCGCGGCGAACGGCGGCGACCCCGTGGACTGCCCGGTCCCGGAGGCTCGCGACGGCGACAGCGACCACCCGTTCAAGGGGAACTTCGACGTCGAGACCGCGCGCCGCGTCGTCGACGACGTCGGCGCCGAGAACGTCCCCGTGGTCGTGCTCACGATCACGAACAACTCGATGGCCGGCCAGCCCGTCAGCGTGCAGAACACGCGCGAGGTCGCGGCGTTCGCCCAGGAGATCGACGCCACGTTCGTCGTCGACGCCTGCCGGTTCGCGGAGAACGCCCACTTCGTGCAGCGCCGCGAGCCCGAGTTCGCCGACGAGTCCGTCGCTGCCGTCGCCCGCGAGCAGCTCTCGTACGCCGACGCCTGCGTGATGAGCGGGAAGAAGGACGGCCTCGTGAACGTCGGCGGGTTCGTCGGGCTCCGGGACGATGGAGAACTCTACCAGCAGTGCCGCCAGCGCGGCATCCTCTACGAGGGGTTCTCCACGTACGGCGGCATGTCGGGACGGGACCTCGCGGCGTTCGCCGTCGGACTCCGTGAGGCCGTCGAACCCCCGTACGTCGCGGAGCGCGTCGCGCAAGTGGAAGCGCTCTGCGAGGCGCTCGCCGACCGCGGCATCCCCGTCTATCAGCCCGCCGGCGGCCACGCGGTCTACGTGAACGCCAACGAGGCGCTCCCGCACCTCCCACGCGAGGCGTTCCCCGGCCAGGCGTTCGTCTGCGAGCTCTACCGCGAGGGCGGCGTTCGCGCCGTCGAACTCGGGCGGTTCGCGTTCCCCGAGACCGAGCGCGACGACCTCGTGCGGCTCGCCGTCCCGCGACGCACGTACGGGCCCGACCACCTCGAACACGTCGCCGACACCGCCGCCGCGGTCTGCGAGAAGGGCGAAGCGGTCACCGGGTACGAGGTCGTCTCCGAGCCGCCGATGCCCGAACTCCGGCACTTCTCCGCGGAGCTCCGGCCGGTCGACCCGGCCCGCGAGCCGACGTCTCCGCAGTAGCGACTCGTCCCGCTCCGGCTTCCGGCGCACCGCCGATTTGCAGGCGGAGCAACCGCGACGCGACTTATATGCGGTCGTGTCGACATTGTGGCGACAATGGGCGCGGACCGCCAGCACTCGGGCTCCCGGCTCACCGCAGTCCCGGCGGTGTTCACGGCCGTCTACCTCCGCCGCCGAACGCTCGCTCCCGTCGTCGGCGCGCACGTCCTCGTCTGGGCGTTCTCCGTCCTCGGACAGTTCTACGGTGACGTTCACCGGCCGTCTGCGAGCCGCGAGGCGGTGTTGTCCGGCAGCCCCGCCTCCCGCACGGCCTCGGCGACCCGCTCGATGTCGTACTCGACGCGGCGCTCCTCGACGGTCAGCTCTTCGACGTCCAGCACCGCGTACGCCGCGCGCGGGTCGCGGTCACGCGGCTGGCCGACGCTCCCCGGGTTCAACACGACGCCGTCGTCGTAGACCTCGTGGTGCTGGACGTGCGTGTGCCCGAGAATCAGGGCGTCCTCGTCGCCGAGCAAGTGGGGGCCGAACGCGTCCGGGTACGTGTACCGGTCCTGCACCTCCGGGTGGTCGTGGACGACCTTCACGCGGCCGTCGAACAGCGTGCGCTCGCGGGGGAGCCGCTTCACCCACTCGAGCTGGACGTCGTTCAGCTCTCGCTTGGCGTGCCTGACGCCCGCCTGCGCCATCCCGTTCGCGCCGAAGTTCCCGTCGGTCGCCACCATCCGGTCGTGGTTCCCCATCACCGTGGGCACGTCGCGCTCGCGCACCGCGTCCACGCACTCCGCGGGCCACGCGTTGTACCCGACCACGTCGCCCGCGCAGACGAGCGCATCCACGTCCGGCATATCGTCGAGCACCGTCTCCAGCGCCACGAGGTTCGAGTGGATGTCGGAGAGGACGGCGACCTTCATGCCCTCCCGTGGGTCGCGCTCGCCCTTAGTTCTCCGGCCCGTTCTCGACTGCCGTCGCGTAGCCGTCGCCGTCCCGCACGACGCCGACCGCGCAGACCGCGTGCTCGAACGCCGCGCTGTACGCCTCCTCGGCGGCCTCGCTCGCGGACTCGGCCTCGAAGCCGATCGGCTCCGGAGCGTCTTTCTCGTAGGTCGCGACGAGCGTCGGCTCCTCGACTGCCTCCACGAGCAGCGCGTCCTTCCGCACGGTACCGACGTACGCCTCACCGTCGGGTGTCAACACGCCCGCGATGCGTGGCGTGTCGTAGTCGTCTTTCTCGTAGTCGAGCGCGAGCAGCGACTCCGCGAGCGCGTCCCGCGCCGGGTAGCCGAGGCCGAGTTTCTCCGTAATCGGGTCGACGTGGCTGCCGTTCCCGACGACCGCGTGGCCCGCCACCGTCCGGTAGCAGTTGTACGACACGTAGGGGTTGTCCGTCTCCGGCGCGTCCGGCGTGGGCGCGACGGTCAGCGCGTCCTCGCGCTCGACCACCCGGCGGTTCGGGAACGACCGCGAGGACACTCGGTACGCTGCCACGTCCGGACCGACGACGACGAACCGTCCGACGTACATACGAGAACGTGCATTCTCGGGCGGCAAATAGGCGTCGAACTGTCCACGTTCGCGGCGTGCGGGGGCCGAGCGCCGGACAGCGCTCTCGTCGCCGGGGTTCGCAACACTGATAAACGACAATCGCTTTGTCCCGGATGCGAGCAGTCCATTGGGGTAGTGGCCAATCCTGAAGCCTTCTGGGGGCTTCGACCCTGGTTCGAATCCAGGATGGACTACTTCTACTGATTCACTTCGAAGAGCGACCCACTGCTCTCCCGTTCTCAGCTCCCGCCGCGGACGACGTGCCCGTACTTCAGGAGGGCGACGAAGACGCCGCCGCCGAGCGCATTTCCGATGGTCGCGAGCGAGAGGAACGCGAGGTAGTCCGCCAGTGTGACGGCGGGCGACATCAGCAGGCCGAACAGCACTTCGACGTTGCCGGCGATGGAGTGCGGGAGGTGCAGAATCCCGATGGTGGCGGTGACGACCCAGATGATGACGAGCCGGCTGATGGTCTCCTGGGCGGCGGCGATCAGCCACGCGAGCAGGCCCATCAGCCAGCCCGCGAACACGCCCGCGACGACCAGCCACTGGAGGTCGTGGGTGACGAGCTTGAGCGCGATAGTCTCGAAGGCGACCGTGTCGACGACGCCGAGGCCGGGCATCAGGAGGACCGCGAGCAGCGTGAACGCGGCGCCCCCGACGATGTTCCCGACGTACACCAGCCCCCAGAGCCGGCCTAACTGTCGGAGGGACGCCTGCCCGTCGAGCACCGGTATCACCGCGAGCGTGGTGTGTTCCGTGAACAGCTCCGAGCGCCCGAGAATCACGAGCATGAAACCGATGGAGTAGACGCTCGCGAGCAGCAGCTCCGTCACGAGGTCGCCGAACCCGCCCTCGGAGAGCGTCAACACCACCGCCATCAGCAGCGGGCCGAAGCCGATGTCGAGGCCCGCGGAGAGCCCCGAGAGCAGCAGGCCGCTGCGCTCGCGGTTCATCTCGTGGAGCCCGCTCTCGATGAGCGAGTCGAGGACGCTCCGAGACGGCTTCTGTTCCGTCGAGTCTGATTCAGAGTCGGACACTGGGGGACGCCTCTACCTGTACTCTCTCTCCGAACGGCCTCGAAAGTTTCCCCCGGTGGGAGCGCTACTGGTCGGCAGGCGGCGCGGGAGCCCCGCGCTGATTCTCGCCGTCCTCCCCTGGACCGTACTCCTCGCGGAACTCGCCGATGAGCTGTCCCATCTTCGCGTACCAGTCGTTGAGCATGCGCTGCATCTCGTCGGCGATCTCGTCGGGGGCGGCGGGCTCGTAGACGTGGTAGTAGCCGCCGTGGTCGTAGTTCACCTGGCGCTTCTCGACGAGGTCGGCGTCGATGAGGCGCTGGACCGAGCGGTACGCGGTCGAGCGCTCGCGGTCGATGCGCTCGCTGAGCTCGTCGACGGTCATCGGCTCGCCGCCGTCGACGAGCCGCGCGAACACGCGCCGGTCGAGGTCGCGGAGGCCGTGGAAGCACTCCAGCAGCCCCTCGCACTCCATGTCCCGCTGGAGGTAGTCGCGCATCGAATCTGGCATCTGGACTACGGTACGCCGCTGACGCGTAAAAACGTTTTTCGGCGCCGTACGACGGTATCAGCGCCGGCTCCGCCAGCACCCCCTGGACGTAGCGCCGAGGGACGTCACAGTCGCGTGCCGACCGCGGACGTGGCGCGGCGGCGAACTCTGCGAGGAGGGCTTCCGGGGGCGAGCGCAGCCTCGCACGCGCTGTGAGGCGTCGACACGTTGAAGCGACTGCTGGGCGAATCTCGCCACCCGCATGCTCCGCAACGCCCTCCACGACCTGCGGACGCTCCTGTTCCGCCCGCGGTCGTTCTTCCAGTCGCACCCGCCGGGGGACTCGCTCGGTAGCGCCGCGCTCGTCGTCGTCGCCGTCGCGGCGCTAACGGCCGTCGCGTTCGCCGCCGTCGGGACGTACATGGCCTCCCAGATAGACGCCACCTACACGGTCACGACGATGGAGCCGTGGCCCGACTCCTCCTGCCGGAGCTTCGAGGAGATGGACGGTCCGGTCCCCGAGCAGTGTACTATCGACGAACCCCAGACCGAGCAGCGGTCGGTCGGCGCCGCACTCGAGGACGCCGTCGTCCGGCGCGTCCCCGTCGTCTTCTTCGGGACGCTCGTCGGCTGGCTACTGGTCGCCGTCGCGCTCCACGCGGTGAGCGCGTTCACCGGCAACAGCGGCCCGTTCGGGGCGACGCTGTCGGTCACGGGCTGGGCGATGCCCGTGCAGCTCGTCCAGACCGTCCTCGGGGTGGTCGGGCTCGTCTTCCTGCTGTCCGGCGTCGACTTCGCGAGCGACCCCGAGGTGCTCGCCGACCAGCTCCGGCGGCTCTCGGACACCACGGGCACCGCAGTCGGCGCGGGCGGCGCGCTCCTCGCCGCCGGGTGGCAGGCGTACATCTGGACGCACGGCCTCCGCGAGAGCCACGACACCTCGTTGGGCGGTGCGGCGGCGGCTTCCGTCGCCGTCGCGGTCCTGCTGTTCCTCGTCTCGCTGGCGTAACCACTTTCAGTTTCACCGCGCGGCAGGATTCCGTTCTTGTGTGCGACGCGCGTCAGACGATGGCGCCGCATGGACCACCACCCTTCCGACGCGGGCTGGCGCGTGAAGTGTCCGCGCGGCCACACGCGACTGCGCCGGCAGCGCGACGGCCGCTACTACTGCCGGAGCTGCGACGAGCACTACGAACGCCGGGACCTCAGGCAGTGACATACGCCCGGCGTCAGACGCCCGTCCGCTCTTCGCGGGCGGCGTTTCGACTGGAAAACCGACTGACACCTCCGACGCTCGAATCCTCTCCCACCACCTTCTAGTGGGGAAAATCCACCGACGGCGTCCGCCCACAACCCCTTCGTTTCGACTGGAACGGGGTGTGATATCACGCCACAACCTTTCGTCGCGGTGACTCGCGCGCTTCGAGGTCGGCTACCCTACTTCTCGACGTCCAGCAGCGCCACGCGCTCCCGGACGACGCCCGGGAGGTCGTCCGCTGCCGCGTCGAGTTCCCCCTCGCTCACGTCGAAGAACGCCCGAATCGTCTCCCGGTCGCCGGAGACGGCGCCCGGCAGCGGCTCGCCGTCCAGTACGCGTCCGTCGTCGAGGAACGCCGCGACGGCAGCCGCCGCGTCCGCCTCGTCGCCGCCCGCCACGACCACTACCACGTCCTGCTCGCCCGCCGCGACGCCCATTTCGAGCGCCTCGCGAATCTGGCGGCGGCCCGCGGCGTACAGCAGGATTTCGACCGCGCGGTCGCTGGCGACGTTCTCCCCGCGCTCGAACGCCCGGTCGGCGTGCTCGACCGCCGCCGCGAGGTGGCCGCGGCCCGTGACGTAGTCCGCGTCGAACGCCTGCACGGCCGTCTCCGAGTCGCCCGGGAGCGCCGCGACGAACTCGTCGACGTCGGATACGTCGGCCGTCCCCGCGACGAGTCTCACGAGAAGTCCCCCAGATTCGCCTGCCCGTCGCGGTCGCGCTCCTCGGCCGCCGCCACCGTCTCCGCGTCCGCGTCCACGGCGTCCATCTCCGGGTCCGGGTGGCCGACGTTCTCCAGGATGCGCTCGGCCGTCCGCTCGCGGCCACGGACCGCGCCGAGTACGACGCTCTTCTCGGCGTTCCGGAGGTCCGCGCGGGACTCGATGCCCGCGTTGTAGAGGCGTCGCGCGCGCTTCCGGCCGACGTTCCGCACGCCCGCGAGGTCCAGCAGTTCCTCGCGCACGCCGTACTCCACGCGCTTGCGCGCCTCCCGGACCGCGGCCGCGCACTCCACGTCGTCGAGCTCGCCCGCGAGCCGCTCGGCAGCGTGCAGCAGCCACTCCGCCGTCTCGACTTTCCCGCGGATGTCGCCCGGCCCGACGTCGTAGCGCTCCGCGATGCGGTCCTCGTCCAGTTCGGACGCCCAGTCTTCGAGGAGCTTCGCGGTCTTCAGCGCGGACAGCCAGTCCTCGAAGCCGGCTTCCTCCTCGCGGGGCGCGCGCCCGAGTAGCTCGTCCTCGCGCTCGTATGCGAGCTCCGTGTACTGCTCGCGGTCGCCCGAGCGCAGGTAGAGCTCGTACATGTCCGGCGTCCGGCTCACGAGGTGGTAGAGCCCGAACGGCGTCGGACTCGCGGCCTCGCCGTCGCCCGTCTCGGCCGCGTCGTCCTGCATCTCGCTCGCCGTCTGGAAGCCCGCGTCAGCGGGGTCTCCGCTGGCGGGCCGGCCACCGCCGTTCGCGGCCGTGCTGTCCCCCGCCGCCCGTAAGCCGTCGACGAGCGTCGCCGCGCTCATCGGGTCGACGTACAGCCGGCTCACGAGGTGGCCGGTGCTGGTCGCGCGCAGCACGCCGTCCTCGCGCTCCACGAACCCGTTGCGGTCGAGGTACGCGAGCACGTCCCGCGCCACGCTCTCCAGCCGGGTCGGGTCGTCGGTCTGCGTGGCGTACAGCGTCTCCCCGAGGAACTCGTGGAGCGCGTCCTCGGAGGTCGTGAAGCCCGTCGCGACCGCCGCGAGCACGTGCGTCCGGAGCGCCGGCTCGGCCGCGAGCTTCGAGCGCACCGGTTCGGGCTCCGCGTAGATGTAGCGGTCGAACAGCTCCTCCAGTTCGTCGTGGCCGCTCGCGAGCAGCACCGCCTCGCCGTACGGGTCGCGGCCGGGGCGGCCCGCGCGCCCGAACATCTGGTGGACTTCCAGCACGGACAGCGGCTGCATTCCGCCCGCGGTGCCGTCGTAGCGCTGCCAGTCCCGCACCACGACCCGGCGGCTCGGCGTGTTCACGCCCGCCGCGAGGGTGGGTGTCGCGGACACGACTTTGATGGCGCGGTCGCGGAACGCCTCCTCGACGAGTTCGCGGTGCTCGCGCGCCAGGCCGGCGTGGTGGAACGCCGCGCCCTTCTCGACGGCGTCCGCGAGGTCGTCGCTGGTCTCCGTGTCGCTGACGCCCCGAATGTCGTCCGCGACCTCCCGGAGGCGCTCGCGGTCCTCGCCGCTGATGCCCTGCTTGGTCACGTCGGCGAGCCGTCGCGCCGCGGCCTCCGCGTTCCGCCGCGAATTCACGAACACGAGCGTCGACCCGCCGTCAGCGAGCGTGTCGTCCACGATGGCGGCGGTCTGGCTGTCGCTGCCGCCGGTCGCGAGCTCCTCCTGCGTGCCGTCGTCGTAGTGGACCGCCTGTCCGTAGTGGACACCCGTCCGCAGGTCGATGGGCCGCCACGTCGAGTCCACGAGTTCGGCGTCCAGCCACTCGGCTATCTCGTCGGCGTTTCCGACCGTCGCGGACAGCGCCACGACCTGCAAGTCCTGCACGCGCTGGCGGAGCTTCGCCAGCGTCACTTCGAGCGTAGGTCCCCGGTGGTCGTCGTCCACGAGGTGGACCTCGTCCGCGACCACGCAGGAGAGGTCGTCGATCCAGCCCGCGCCGTTGCGCACGAGCGAGTCGACTTTCTCGGAAGTGGCGACGATGACGTCGTTGTCCGACAGCCGCGAGCCGTCGTCCTCGTAGTTCCCCGTGGAGACGCCCACGGACAGCCCGAACTGTTCGAACTCCTCGAACTCGGTGGCCTTCTCCCCGGCGAGGGCGCGCAGCGGCACGATATAGAGTGCTTTCCCGCCACGCTCGACCGCCGACAGCATCGCCAGCTCCGCGATCAGCGTCTTCCCGCTGGCGGTCGGCACGCTCGCGACGAGGCTCTCGCCCTCCGCGACGCCCGCCTCGACGGCTTCGGCCTGCGGCGGGTACAACTCCTCGATACCCCCCGATTCGAGGTGGTCGGCGACCCCGTCGGGGAGTCCGGGCACGTCCGCGACTCTCATTGCACCGGGATAGGCGCGTCCCGGGGTTTAAACTGTCGCACCGTCCGAACGTGGTTTTCGTTCGCTGGTGTGGCCGCCGCCGAGAACTGTTCTGCGAACGCGTAGAAACCCCCGAGGCTGTGGACTCGGGAGGTTCGTTGCGCTCCTTGGCCTTCGGCCTGCGGTGCTTACGTCGCCTTCCTTCGTCCACAGCCTCGCCCCTTTCAGTCCACCCCGCTACCGGCTGTCCAACCGGTCATGGACGGACTGAAAGGGGCGGGCCGGTCGGCTGCTCCCGGACGAAGTAAGCACGCGACCGTAGGGAGCGCGCAGCGAGTCCCGGAGCAGCCGACCGGTCCGGGGCTTTCGAGGTGTTTGAAACGATGTCCGTCGCACTCTCGATACGCGCTGCCACTCTACCTAGCCCGGCAACGATATACGCGGGGCGCCACCACGTGACAGTATGCGAATCGAGTTCGACCGGGACGTCTGCATCGGGATGTTCCAGTGTGTCGCGGAGTGGGACGCCTTCGAGGAGGACACGGACGCGGGCAAAGCCATTCTCCAGGACAGCGAGGAGACCGAGGAGGACCTGTTCGTCCGCGAGGTGCCCGAAGACGCGGAGCTCGACGCGAAGTTCGCGGCGCGGGCGTGTCCGGTCGACGCTATCGAGGTCTACGACGACGACGGCGAACAACTCGTCTGAGGCGGCGTTCTCCCCCGCGCAAGGTTTATGCTAACGTATAGCATACTCTCGTCTGTTATGTGCCACCACTGGGAGGAGGTGCCGATTCGGGAGCTCGAAGGGGAAGCCGAACGCGAATCCGAGGACAGCGACGAACCGGACGACGTCGCGAAGGAAGTCGCGCCGGCCTGAGCGCCCGCAGAATTACGCGATTTTCTCGTACTGTTCGGAGAGCTTCTCGGCGGCCTCGCCGAGTTGGTCGCGCTCGTACTCCGTGAGGTCCCACTCCACGACCTCCTCGACGCCGTCGGAGCCGAGTTTCACGGGGACGCCGAGGCCGACGTCGTCGAGCCCGAACTCGCCGTCGAGGACGATGGAGCCGGGGAGCACCTCGCCCGTGTCGCGGAGGATGGCTTCGACCATGTGCGCGACGCCCGTCGCGGGTCCCCACTGGGTCGCGCCCTTGCGCTCGATGACGTCCATCGCGGACTGCTGGAGCTCCTCGAGGATCTCCTCGCGCTCGCCGTCCGAGAACTCGGGGTCGGCGCCGTTCACGCGCACTTTCGAGAACACGGGCACCTGCGCGTCCCCGTGCTCGCCGAGGATGGTGGCTTCGACGTTCTGGACGGGCGCGTCGAAGCGCTGGCTGAGCACGTACCGGAAGCGCGCGCTGTCGAGGCGGCCGCCGAACCCGACGACTTTGTGGCGGTCCCGGTCGCCCGCCTCGTAGAGGTGGCGGTTCAGCAGGTCGACGGGATTCGACGTCGTCACCGTCACGAAGTCGTCGTTGTGCTCGGCGAGCGAGGAGCCGATGTCCTCCATGATGGGCGCGTTGTCGCCCGCGAGGTCGATGCGCGTCTGGCCGGGCTGGCGGGGAATCCCCGCGGTGATGACGACGACGTCCGAGCCCGCGGTGTCCTCGTAAGATCCCTGGTAGACCTCCGTGTTGGCGTCGTAGGCGACGCCGTGGTTCGCGTCCGCGGCCTGCCCGACGGTCTCGTCTTCCTTGTCCGGAATGTCCACGAACACGAGCTCGTCGACGACGTCGCGGAGCGCGAGGTTGTAGCCTGCGGCGGCGCCGACGGTGCCGGCGGCCCCCACGATGCTGACTTTCGACATGTCACGTAAGACCAACCGGCGGCGACTCGTTAAGCGCTTCGGTGGCTGCCAGCGCCCGAAACCGTCGGTCTCGGAGCGCGGGCGACGGGTCGGTGAACCCCCCGGAGCGCGCCGCCGACGCTCCGCAGGCTTTTCGAGGCCTGCCGCCCTGCGTACGCCCATGAGCGACACGGACGACGGCTTCGACGAGGAGGCCGTCCGCGAGGAACTCCGCGAGAAGTACGAGGACGACGACCGCGGGGAGACCGAGCGCATGAGCGAACTCCTCCTGCAGGGCGCGACGATGACGAACCAGCACTGCGACCGCTGCGGCAACCCCATCTTCCGGTACGAGGGGCAGTCGTTCTGCCCGAACTGCCAGCAGGCCGCCGAGCAGGGACAGGCTGCTGGACAGGGGCAGACGGCCGGACAGCAGGACACGAGCCAGCAGCAGGCCGACGGCCAGCAGCCCGAGCCGGAGCCGTCCGCGGACGCGCGAGCGAACGACCAGCAGGTGCGGGAGGCCTCGGAGGCGTCCCGGCAGGTCCGCGAGACCTCCCAGCAGCCCCAGGAGACCGCACAGCAGGCCGGTGACGCGGCTGGCGCAGCCGGAGGCCGCGAGTCGGCATCTCCACCCCCGTCGCAGAATCAGCCGCGGCAGTCGGGCCAGTCGGGCGGCGCGCCGTCCGGGGAGGGTGCGGCCGCGCTCGAATCCTCGATCGCCGCGCTCGCGCGCCGCGCCGCCGGCACCGACGACCCGCGGCGTGCCCGCGAGTTCCTCGAAGCCGCCCGGGAGGCCGCCGAGGCGCTCGACGCGCTCCGCCGCAACGCGTAACCCGGAGGCCTCACAGTACCCTCGTATGGAGATTCTCGTTCCCGTCGACGGCTCGGACTGCAGCTTCCGCGCGCTCGGGTTCGGCGCGGAGATGGCGGGCCGCTACGACGGCAGTCTCGACGTCGTCCACTTCGCGGAGTCCGAGTCCGAGAGTACGGACGCCGTCGTCGACCGCGCCGAGCGCGTCCTCGACGCGCAGGGCGTCGACACCGAACCCGAGGTCAACACGGACGTCGAGGTGGAGTTCCGGCTGAGCGACGGCGTCGGCGGCGACATCCTCGACCTCGTCGAAGCCCGCGGCTACGACCACGTCGTCATGGGCCACCACGGCGCCGGGACGCTCGAACGCGCGCTCCTCGGGAGCGCCGCGGAGAAAGTCCTGCACGCCGAGCGCGTCCCCGTCACCGTCATCCCCTGACGCCGACGGCTCAACGGTTCGCACACTTCCAAACCGCTTAACCCCGAGCGCTGACTCCGCTGTCGTATGGACACCTACGAACTCCTCACGCGGAACGCGGCGGAAGTCGTGACCGAGGAGGAACTCGAAGCGCTCGCCGACGACCCCGACGGGAAGCGAGCGTACGTCGGCTACGAGCCCTCCGGCGTGCTCCACCTCGGCCACCTGCTCACCGCGAACAAGCTCATCGACCTGCAGGACGCCGGCCTCGACGTCGTCGTCCTCCTGGCGGACGTCCACGCGTACCTCAACGGGAAGGGCTCCTTCGAGGAGATTCGGGCGACCGCCGACCAGATGAAAGAGCAGTTCCTCGCGTACGGGCTCGACGACGAGCAGACGGAGTTCGTGCTCGGCAGCGACTACCAGCTCGACGACGACTACGAACTGGACCTCCACGAGCTCGAACTCTCGACGTCGCTGAAGCGCGCGCAGCGCGCGATGGCCGAGATTCAGAGCGGGGAGACCGCGAAGGTCAGCCACGTCGTCTACCCGCTGATGCAGGCGCTGGACATCGAGTACCTCGACGTCGACGTCGCCATCGGCGGGATGGACCAGCGGAAGGTCCACATGCTCGCCCGCGAGGAACTGCCGAGTCTGGGCTACGAGAAGCGCCCCGCCATCCACACGCCCATCGTCGGCGACCTCGGCACGGGTGAGGGGAAGATGTCCTCCAGCGAGGGCGTCACCATCTCCATGGAGGACTCCACCGAGGACCTCGCGGAGAAGGTGAACTCGGCGTTCTGCCCGCCGACCCGCGACCCCGAGGGCGACCTCGTCAACCCCGTGCTGGAGCTGTTCCAGTACCACGTCTTCCCGCGCTTCGAGGCAGTCGTCGTCGAGCGCCCCGACGAGTACGGCGGGAACCTCGAATACGACGACTACGAGGCCCTCGCCGCCGACCTCGAATCCGGCGAGCTCCACCCCGCGGACGCGAAGGGCGCGCTCGCGGACTACCTCGACGAACTCATCGCGCCGGGCCGGGAGCGCCTGCGCGAGCTTCGCGGCGAGTAATCGCCACTCCACTTCTAAACCGCGGTAGCCGCGGACATCGCGCTATTCGTAGACTAACAGCCGCACAGGAGCATCCGCGAGCGAGCGGTCCGGAGGACCCGAGACTGAGCAGACCTCCGGTCTGCTTGTCCCTCGTTGGCTTCGCTCACGAGGACGAAGCGGTTCACCGAGCGCGAACGGTGCGAGGCGCTACGCGCCTCGGAACGTGCGAGCGGCGAGCGAAGCGAGCCGTGAGCAGTGAGCGCTCGGGCTGACGAGCGAACGGAGCGTAGCGAAGTGAGCGAGGAGTGCTTTTGGTGTCGGTTTTGCCGAGGGGCGCCGAAGGCGCCCCGCAGCGCAAAAGCGCCCTCAGAAGCCGAACATCCCCATGACGGATTTGGCGGCGCTGCGGACGACGAGGCCGAGGCCGAGGAGGACGAGGACGAGGCCGGCGGCGACGATCGGGGCGTTCCAGGCGACGACGGCGATGCCGGCGACCAGCAGCAGGACGCCGAGCAGTCCGGTGGGACCGAGTTTGTCGAGCATGTGCGGGTGGAGCGCCACCACTGGGGTAAGCGTACTGGTCCGGGACGCCGTGAGGGCGTTCCGTGCACCCCGGAGTGTGAGGGTTTAAACCGCTCGGTTGCCTACTCGCGGCCATGAGCGACGACGAAGGTGGACGCAAGAACCTTCGGATGCCCGAGGACGACGAGGTGTTCGCTGAAGTCACTGACATGCTCGGCGCGAACCGGGTGCAGGTTCGGTGCGCGGACGGGGAGGAGCGGACCGCCCGCATCCCCGGGCGGATGCAGAAGCGCATCTGGATTCGGGAGGGCGACGTGGTGCTGGTGGAGCCGTGGGACTGGCAGGACGAGAAGGCGGACGTGGTGTGGCGCTACGAGAAATCGGAGGCCGACCAGCTGCGGGAGGAAGGCCACATCCAATGACGGTGGGCCGGCGGTGACCGACGAGTTCGGTCTCGCCGAGGACACGGGGGAGGCGCCAGGCGACGAGTTCGAGGAGATCGACGTCTCGGACACGGAGGCCGACCGCATCGCGCGCCGGCAGGACCGGGAGTTCGCGGAGTTCCGCAAGCGCCTGAAGGACAACGAGCGGTTCAAGCTCGACGACGGCGCGTTCGACGACGCGACGTACGCGGCGATCTACAAGCTCGTCGAGGACGGCTACGTGGGTGCGTTCGGTGGCCCGATTTCGACGGGGAAGGAGGCGAACGTCTACGAGGCCCTGGACCACGACGGCGGCGACGTCGCCGTCAAAGTCTACCGCATCAACGCGTCGAACTTCCAGCAGATGCGCTCCTATCTGGAGGGCGACCCGCGCTTCGAGGGGATCCGCGGCGACAAGAAGGCGGTGGTGCTGTCGTGGACGCGCAAGGAGTTCTCGAACCTCCAGCGCGCCCGGGAGGCGGGCGTCAGGGTGCCGACGCCCATTGCGGTCCAGCGGAACGTGTTGGTGATGGAGCTCATCGGCGAGGAGGGCGACCCGGCGCCGACGCTGAACGACGTGAACGTGGACAACCCGGAGACGGCGTTCGAGGTGGTGCGGGAGTACATCCGGCGGCTGTACGACGCGGGACTGGTCCACGGCGACCTCTCGGAGTACAACCTCGTGGTGTACGACAACGAGCTCGTCGTCATCGACGTGGGGCAGGCGGTCACCATCCACCACAACAACCACGACCAGTTCCTGCAGCGGGACTGCCGGAACGTCGCGAACTTCTTCGCGCGGCAGGGCGCGGACGTCGACCCCGAGTCGCTGTACGACTACGTCGTCGAGAACGCGACGCCGCGCTCCGAGGAGGAGACCGAGCGGCCCGACGACGAGTGACCGACTGCGGTCGGGAGCGTGAGTGCAGCCCTCACACACCGGGGCAACGCTGAAGCCGGTCCGGTGTCGTCGTAGCCACATGAGCGGCGACGCAGAGGCCGCGTTCGGCGCGGTCGCGGACGAGCTCCGCGTCCGCATCCTCCGCGAGCTCTGGGACGCCGAGGGCGCGCTGGCGTTCTCGGAGCTCCGCGAGCGCGTCGACGTCCGGGACTCCGGGCGGTTCAACTACCACCTCGGGAAGCTCCGCGGCCGGTTCGTCGAGCAGACCGACGACGGCTACGAGCTCCGGTACGCCGGCCAGCAGCTCGTCAGCGCGCTGTACTCGGGCGTCTACACGGAGGACGCGTCCGTCGGACCGTCGCCCGTCGACGGCTCGTGTTTCGACTGCGGCGGCGACCTGGAAGCCCGCTACGAGGACGAACACGGGCACGTGGAGTGCACGGACTGCGGCATGAACGTCGTGATGGGCGGCGTGCCGCCGGCGTTCGTCGACGGCCGCGAGGACGACCTCGCGACCGCCATCGACGCCTACCTCCGCACCCAGATTCGCCAGTGCACCGCGGGGTTCTGTCCGGAGTGCAGCGGGCCGACGACGGGACGGCTGGCGGTCAGCGACTACGGCCCGCAGGCGATCTTCGAGTGCGGGCGCTGCGGCGGCGAGTTCCAGGGCACGGCGTCGATGGTCGCGCTCGAACACCCGGCCGTCGTCGCGTTCTACCGCGAGCACGGCCGGGACGTCCGCGAGGTCCCGGTCTGGAAGCTGGACTGGGTCGCCCAACCCGAGTGGGACGGCGACGAGGCCCGCGTGACTGTCGCCGTCGACGGCGACGAACTGGCCCTCACCGTCGACGAGTCGCTGTCCGTCAGCGGGGCGGAACGGGCGTGAAGCGGTCCCACGGCGGGAGAGAAGGCTTTTACGCGGGCGTCGAGTATTCTGGTGTATCATGAAACACGTGAAGATTCCGCAGGACCGCATCGGCGCGCTCATCGGCGAGGGGGGTGAGACGCTGCGCCGCATCGAGCAGGCCGCCGAGGTCCGGCTCGACGTCGACTCCGAGGACGGGTCGGTCGCCATCGAACGCACCGGCGACCCGATTCGGGGGATGCAGGCGCCCGAGATCGTCCGCGCGATCGGCCGCGGGTTCGACCCGGACGCCGCGCTCAGCCTCCTGGACGACGAGATGCGGATGTTCGAGACCGTCGACATCGAGCGTGCCGCCCGCAACGACAACGACCTCCGCCGCAAGAAGGGCCGGCTCATCGGCGAGAACGGCCGCACGCGCGAGCTGATGGAGGAGCTCACCGGCGCGAACGTCGTCATCTACGGGTCGACGTTCGGCGTCATCGGTCAGCCGAACGAGGTCGACGTCGCCCGCTCGGCCGCCGAGATGCTGCTCGACGGCGCCCCCCACGGCTCCGTCTACTCGTTCCTCGAGCGCAAGCGCGCCGAGGAGCTCAAGCAGCAGGGCATGGAGTACCACGAGTTCACGGGCTGATCGACCCTCTCTTCTCCGCGCTCTCTTCGCGCTCGCAGCGGCGCACCGGTCGGCTGGCGCCGCTCGCCGGGTCTCAGGCATAAATACCCGGCCCGGAAGTTTCTCATTTGGCGCGTACCGGCGTCTGAGACCGTCTCCCAAGGCACGTTACTCCGTCGCACACAAGATTTAAATAGAATCGCATTCAATCAATGAGTGACTATGGCGCAGCAGATGGGCAATCAGCCACTTATTGTACTCTCCGAGGACAGCCAGCGCACCTCCGGAGAGGACGCACAGTCGATGAACATCACCGCCGGGAAAGCCGTCTCCGAGGCGGCCCGGACCACACTCGGTCCGAAGGGCATGGACAAGATGCTCGTGGACTCCACGGGCAACGTCGTCGTCACGAACGACGGCGTCACCATCCTCAAGGAGATGGACATCGAGCACCCGGCGGCCAACATGATCGTCGAGGTCGCCGAGACCCAGGAGACCGAGGTCGGCGACGGCACCACGTCCGCCGTCGTCGTCGCCGGTGAACTCCTCTCCGAGGCCGAGACCCTCCTCGACCAGGACATCCACGCGACCACGCTCGCGCAGGGCTACCGACAGGCCGCCGAGCAGGCTCGCGAACTCCTCGAGGACAAGGCCGTCGACATCTCCCCCGACGACACGGAGGAGCTCGAGAAGCTCGCCGCGACCTCCATGACCGGCAAGGGCGCGGAGAACGCCAAGGACGTCCTCTCCAGCCTCGTCGTGCGCGCCGTCCAGTCCGTCGCCGACGGCGACAGCGTCGACACGGACAACGTCAAGGTCGAGAAGGTCACCGGCGGCGCCATCGAGAACTCCGAGCTCGTCGAGGGCGTCATCGTCGACAAGGAGCGCGTCAACGAGAACATGCCCTACGCCGTCGAGGACGCCAAGATCGCGCTCGTCGACGACGGCCTCGAGGTCAAGGAGACCGAGATCGACACCGAGGTCAACGTCACCGACCCCGACCAGCTCCAGCAGTTCCTCGACCAGGAAGAGGAACAGCTCGAGGAGATGGCCGACTCGCTCGCCGACGCCGGCGCGAACGTCGTCTTCGTCGACGGCGGCATCGACGACATGGCCCAGCACTACCTCGCGCAGGAGGGCATCCTCGCCGTCCGCCGCGTGAAGTCCGACGACTTCACCCGTCTCTCCCGTTCCACGGGTGCGACGCCCGTCTCCAACGTCAACGACATCGAAGCCGGCGACCTCGGCGAAGCCGGTAGCGTCGCCCAGAAGGACATCGGCGGCGACGAACGCATCTTCGTCGAGGACGTCGAAGAGGCCAAGTCCGTCACGCTCATCCTCCGCGGCGGCACCGAGCACGTCGTCGACGAGGTCGAGCGCGCCATCGACGACGCCCTCGGCGTCGTCCGCGTCACCCTCGAGGACGGCAAGGTGCTGCCCGGCGGCGGTGCCCCCGAGACCGAGCTCGCCATGGAGCTGCGCCAGTTCGCCGACTCCGTCGGCGGCCGCGAGCAGCTCGCCGTCGAGTCGTTCGCCGACGCGCTCGAAGTCATCCCGCGCACCCTCGCGGAGAACGCGGGCCACGACCCCATCGACTCCCTCGTGGACCTCCGCAGCCAGCACGACGCCGGTGAAGCCGGCGCCGGGCTCGACGCCTACACCGGCGAAGTCATCGACATGAACGCCGAAGGCGTCGTCGAGCCGCTCCGCGTGAAGACCCAGGCCATCGAGTCCGCCACCGAAGCGGCGACGATGATCCTCCGCATCGACGACGTCATCGCCGCGGGCGACCTCGCAGGCGGCCAGGTCGGCGACGACGACGGCGGCGACGAGGGCCCGCCGGCCGGCGGCCCCGGCGGCGCCGGCGGCATGGGCGGCATGGGCGGCGGCATGGGCGGCATGATGTAGTACCTTTTTCCTGCACTCACTCGGGCGCTATCGCGCCCTCGTTCGCTGGAAAAAGCTACGCTAAAAAGCGCCGTCGGACCCCCTTCGGGGGTCCTCGGCGCCCGAGCACTCCGCGCTCGGCGAATCGGCGGCCGAAGGCCGCCGAATGCTAGCCCCCTGCTGACCCGCCTCGTACCGCCCGCTCACCGACTCGCGACGTTCTTTCGACGCTGCGCGATTAGCGCCTGCTGGCGAGACAAAGGAGGTTCTAAGTGCCGGCCCCGCAATTTTTGCGTCATGGAGACGCTGCTGCTCAACAAGGACGACGTCGCCGAGAACGTCCAGATGGCGGACCTGATTCCCGCCGTCGAGGACGCCTTCGCCGCCTACGAGAACGGCGACGCCCAGATGCCGTCGAAGTCGTACATCGACCTTCCGCAGTACAACGGGGACTTCCGCTCGATGCCCGCCTATCTGGACGCGGGCGAGTGGGACGCCGCCGGCATCAAGTGGGTGAACGTCCACCCCGACAACCCCGACCGCTACGACCTCCCGACCGTGATGGGGACGATGGTGTACTCCGACCCCGAGAACGCCTACCCCCTCGCCATCATGGACGGCACCGAGCTCACGATGCAGCGCACGGGCGCCGCTGCCGCCGTCGCCACCGACTACCTCGCGATCGAAGACGCCAGTAGTTTCGGCGTTATCGGCGCCGGCGTCCAGTCGTACACCCAGTTAGAGGCCATCTCGACCGTTCGCGACATCGAGGAAGTCGTCGTCAGCGACGTCTCCGAGGACGCCGTCCGCGCGTTCGTCGAGCACTTCGAGGACCGCTTCGACGTCCGCGAGGGCTCCATCAGCGACGCCGGCCACTGCGACGTCCTCTCGACGGTCACGCCCGTCGAGGACCCTATCGTCTCCCGCGAGGACGTCGCCGACCACACCCACGTCAACGCCATGGGCGCCGACGCCGAAGGCAAACACGAGCTCGCCGACCAGCTCCTCCTCGACTGCAAGCTCGTCATCGACGACCACGCCCAGACCACGCACTCCGGCGAAATCAACGTCCCCTACAACGCGGGCGTCCTCGACGACGACGACATCTACGGCCAGGTCGGCGAACTCGTCACCGGCCGCAAGGACGGGCGCACCCCCGACGACGGCGTCACCGTCTTCGACTCCACCGGGCTCGCCATCCAGGACGTCGCTGCCGCCCACGTCGCCTACGAACACGCCGACGAACACGACAACGGCTACGCGTTCGACCTGCTCGGGGTCTAAGCACGCACTTTATTACGCACTTTTTGCTGCGCTCGCGGCCTTCGGCCGCTCGCTCGCGGATGCTTTCCGTCGGCTACACCGCTACTCGGAGCTAGTAGAGTCGGTGATTTTCCCGAGCGCCCAGATGACGACGAGGAAGGGGAGCACGGGCAGAATCAGGATGAGCATGCCGCCCATCATCACGTAGCCGACGAGGCTCATGGAGGCGTTCGAGCCCGCCTCCTTGCGTCGGTAGACGCTTCGTGGCGGCTCGCTCTCGGTTTCGCTCATAGTCGTCTATTGGTCGCACGCCCGAAAAAATCACTAGGCCAACTAGAAGCCGGATGCGGTTCGGATACCGGCCGGAACGGGACCGCGGGGGTCGCGCCGGGGCGGGCTGTCCGACAGCGGAACTGGCGTATTGAAAGGCATTTGCCGTTCGACTCTCTACGTCCCTGTAAGAGACACGCATGGGAGGAAACGACGGCTACGACCACGGCGAGATAGAGCGACGTTGGCAGCGCGAGTGGGACGACGCCGACGTGTTCCGGGTGCCCGACGACGCCGACGACCCGGAGTACGTGCTGGCGATGTTCCCGTACACGTCCGGCCAGCTCCACATGGGCCACGTCCGGAACTACGCGATCACGGACGCGCTCGCGCGGTACCGCCGGATGGACGGCGACGAAGTGCTCCACCCGATGGGGTGGGACTCGTTCGGGCTGCCCGCGGAGAACGCCGCCGAGGAGCGCGACACCAACCCCCGGGAGTGGACCGAGCGCTGCATCGAGCAGATGCGCGACCAGTTCGAGGCGCTGGGCTTCGGCTACGACTGGGAGCGCGAGGTCACCACCTGCGACCCCGACTACTACCGGTGGAACCAGTGGCTGTTCAACGAGTTCCGGGACGCCGGTCTCGTGGAGCAACAGACCGCCGCGGTGAACTGGTGTCCGTCCTGCGAGACGGTGCTCGCCGACGAGCAGGTCGAGGGCGAGGAGGAGCTGTGCTGGCGGTGTGACACGCCCGTCACCGAGCGCGACCTCGACCAGTGGTTCTTCGAGACGACGGCGTACGCCGACGAGCTGCTGGACAGCATCGACGACCTGGACGGCTGGCCGACGAACGTCCGGGACATGCAGCGCAACTGGATCGGCCGAACGGACGGCGCGGAGGTGCCGTTCACGCTGCACGCGCCGGACGGCGACGAGGACGTCGTCGCGTTCACGACCCGGCTGGACACCATCCACGGCGCGACGTTCTTCGCGCTGGCGCCCGACCACCCGCTGGCGGAGGCCGCGGCCGAGCGCGACGACGACGTCGCGCACTTCGTCGAGCACGTCGCGGACCCGGACGGCGACGAGCCCCAGGGCGTCGAGACGGACATCACGGCGACGAACCCCGCGACCGGCGAGGAGATTCCGGTGTTCGTCGCGGACTTCGTGCTCTCGGACGTCGGCACCGGCGCGCTGATGGCGGTCCCCGGCCACGACGAGCGCGACCACGCGTTCGCGCAGAGCCACGACCTCCCCATCGAGCAGGTCGTCGCCCCGGAGGGCGACGACGAAGTCGACGTTCAGGAGGAGCCGTACACGGAGGACGGCGTCCTCGTGAACTCCGGCGACTACGACGGCCTGACGAGCGAAGAGGGCCGCGAGCGGCTCACCGAGGACATCGACGGCGCGGAGTCCGCCGTCCAGTACCAGCTCCGCGACTGGGGCATCTCCCGGCAGCGCTACTGGGGGACGCCCATTCCGGTCGTGCACTGCGAGGACTGCGGCCCGGTGTCGGTGCCCGACGAGGACCTCCCCGTGGAGCTACCGGAGTTCGTCCACACCACCGGCAATCCGCTGGACGCCGCCGAGGAGTGGAAGCACACGGAGTGCCCCGAGTGCGGCGGTCCCGCGGTCCGCGAGACCGACACGATGGACACGTTCGTCGACTCCTCGTGGTACTTCCTGCGCTTCACGTCGCCCGACCTCGACGACGCGCCGTTCGACGTCGAGCGCGCGAACGACTGGATGCCCGTCGACGAGTACGTCGGCGGCGTCGAGCACGCCGTGATGCACCTGCTGTACTCGCGCTTCTTCACGAAGGTGCTGGCGGACCTCGACCTACTCGACCACCGCGAGCCGTTCGAGTCGCTCACCACGCAGGGGATGGTGCTCGGCGAGGACGGCACGAAGATGTCCAAGTCGAAGGGCAACGGCGTCTCCCCGGAGCGCATCGTCGAGGAGTACGGCGCCGACACCGCGCGCCTGTTCGTGCTGCGGGCCGCCCGCCCCGACAAGGACTTCCCGTGGAGCCAGGAGGGCGTCCGCTCCAGCAACGCGTTCCTGGAGCGCCTGCTCAGACTGGCCCGCGGCGTCGACCCCGACGCGGCGGTCGACGACGCCGACCCGGCCGCCGAGTACGTCGCCCGCGAGGTCGCCGCCACCGTCGATGCGGCCACCGAGCACTACGAGGCGATGGAGTTCAACCGCGCGGTCCAGGCCGTCGACGAGATGGTGTCGCTGCTGGTGCGGTACCGCGGCCGCGAGGACGCCGACCCCGGTGTCGTCGCGCGCGGCGTCGAGGTCGCCGTGAAACTGCTCGCGCCCATCGCGCCCCACGCGTGCGAGGAGTCCTGGGCGGCGCTGGACGGCGACGGCTTCGTCACGGAGGCCGAGTGGCCGACGCCCGACCGCGACGTCAGCGACCACGACCGCACGTCCCGGCTGGTCGAGCGCACCCGCGAGGACGTCCGCGACATCGTCGACACCGCCGGCATCGAGGAGCCGACCGGCGTCGACGTGGTCACCGCGCCCGAGTGGATGTACGACGCGCTCGAGATCGCCCGCGACGCCGACGGCGACGTCGTCGGCACGGTGATGGGCGACGAGGACCTCCGGCAGCGCGGCGAGGACGCCGCCGACTACGCGAAGGACCTCGCCGCGCAGGCGCCCGCGCTCCCGGACGCGCTCCCCCCGGAGCGCGAGCGCGCGACCCTGGAGCGGGCGGCGTGGCTCGTCGAGTCGGAGTTCGACGCGCCCGTTCGCGTGCTCGCCGCGGACGAGGCCGACGACGACCTCGCGAGCAAGGCCGAGCCCGGTCGGCCCGCGATTCACGTCCACGAAGGTTGAAGTGAGTCCCGGGGCTCGCCCAGCTCGTGGGCGAGTTCGCCGACGACGTACACGCGCACCTCCGGGACGCGCTCGCCGCTCGCCGCCCCCATCGCGAGTGGACGACCGAGTGGTACGTCGGGCGCACGGCCGTCGACGTCGCGGGCGTCCCGGCCGGCGACGCGCCGCTGGTGCTCGTCGAGGTGGAGATGCGGCGCGCCGACCCTGCGAACAACCCCGTGAAGCTCGCGCGCCACGCCGCCGAGGACGCTTTCGACGCCCCCGTCGTGCTCGTGCAACTGTTCAGCGGCTACTACGCGCTCGCGGACGGCGCCGCGTCCTCGAAGCGCGAGAACGCGGAGTTCGTCGGCGGACTCGCTACTGATTCGCTCGCCGGCTTCGACTACCGCGCCGTCGACCTGTCGCTCTCGCCGCCGGTCCGCGGCGACGACCCGCCGGAGGGCTGGCAGGACGCCGTCGCAAACGCCGCCGACCGCGTCGACGAGCGTATCTGAGAATCAGCGCCGCGGCCGGGTCACTCGATGTCGACGCTCGTGGACTCCTCGCTCGTGTGCAGCTTCGGCAGCTCGACGGTGAGCACGCCGTTCTCGAAGGACGCGGCCGCGCCGTCGTCGTCGACGTCCTCGGGCAGGGAGACGCTCCGCGAGAGCGAGCGCTTGCTGCGCTCCTGGCGGACGTAGTCGCTCTCGTCGACCCCGAACTCCTCGTCGTGGCGCGCGTCGATTCGCAGCGTCCGGTCGCGGACCTCCACGTCGATGTCGTCCTTCTCGAAGCCCGGGAGGTCCGTAACCACCACGAACTGCTCGTCGTCGTCCCTGACGTCCACGGCGAGCCCGCCGCCCGCGCGCTCGCGAGCGTCGTTCATCTTGTCGAGCAACCGTTCCAGTTCGTCGAAGGGACTGCCTCGTGACATATTCGACTGTTCGCCGCGAACCCCGGAAAAGCTACCGGCCGGATAGCGACCGGGAACCGATACAGAACGAGAGAACACGGGCGAGCATCCGCGAGCCGAGCGGTTCACTGCGCGACCGAGCGTAGCGAGTGAGCGCTTTCCCCCAAGTTTTGCCGAGTGAGGCGCGCGGAGCGCGCCTCTCGTGGTTCGAGAGACGTCGGGGGCGTCTCTCGTCATCACGAGAGAGCTTCGCTCTCTCGAACGACAGCGCAAAAAGTGCGTCTTATTCCGGCTTCAGGCCGGCGTCCTGGACGCGCATGACGGCTTCGCCGTCGGCGAGGTTGGGCGCGTCGACGAGCTTGACGATGCGCTTGTCGTTCTTGGACTTCTTGAGGTACATCCGGAACGTCGACTTGTGGCCGAGGATGTTGCCACCGATGGGCTTGGTGGGGTCGCCGAAGAACGAGTCCGGGTTGGACTGGACCTGGTTAGTGACGACGACGGCGGCGTTGTAGAGGTTGCCGACCTTGTCGAGGTCGTGGAGGTGTTTGTTGAGTTTCTGCTGGCGGTCGGCGAGTTCGCCGCGGCCGACGTACTCGGCGCGGAAGTGCGCGGTGAGGGAGTCGACGCAGAGCAGGCGGACGGGGTACTCGTCGTCCTCGTACTCGGAGGCGATCTCCTGGGCCTTCTCGGCGAGGAGCATCTGGTGGTTGGAGTTGAACCCCTTCGCGACGTGGATCTTGTCGAGGAAGTCCTCGACGAGTTCCTCCATGGCGTCCTCGTCGTCGGGGGTGCCCTCGATGTCGCGGTCGTCCATGGCGGCCTGGAGCTGTTCGTCGGTGAGCCCGCGGACCATGTCGTCGATGCGCTCGGGGCGGAAGGTGTCCTCGGAGTCGATGAAGATGGCGCGGCCGCGCAGCCCGCCCTGCTCCTGGGGGAGCTGGACGTTCACGGAGAGCTGGTGGGTGACCTGGGACTTGCCGGCGCCGAACTCGCCGTACACTTCCGTGATGGACTGGGTCTCGACGCCGCCGCCGAGCATGTCGTCGATGTCTGGGATGTTCCACGTGAGCTTCCCGATCTGTTCGCGGCGTTCGAGGACGGTGGCGCCGGTCTCGAAGCCGCCGACGTCGGCGGCCTCGCGGGCGCCCTGGATGACGTCTGCGGCGGTGCTGTCGCCGATGTCCGCGGTGTTGGAGAGCTCGCCGGCGGACGCGACGGCGATGCTCTGGAACGACTCGAATCCGTTCTCTCGGAGTTTCTCCGCGGTCGCGGGGCCGACGCCGGGGAGTTCCTCGAGGTCTGCTTCGGGCATGTACTTCCTCGCTTGGTCCCTCCACCCCATAAACCCTCGTATACACCGTAGTGAAAGTGGAAGTGGCCGACGGCGACGGCCGATATCGCTTCGCTCGTCCCGTGACGGGCAACTTAACAGGCGGCGCGGCCTACGCCGGGGTATGACTGACGCAGGCACGTTCTGCCCCCGCTGTGGCGACCCCATCGACAGCGACACGGAAGGGGTCACCCGCCGCGAGCGCTCGCTGTGTGACGCCTGCTACTTCGAGGACTTCGAGTTCGTGGACGCGCCCGAGCGCATCGAAGTGATGGTGTGCGCGCGCTGCGGCGCGGTCCACCGCGGGAACCGCTGGGTGGACGTCGACGCCGACGACTACACCGACGTCGCCATCGAGGAGGTCAGCGAGGCGCTGGCGGTCCACGTGGAGGCCGAGGACGTCGACTGGGAGGTCCGCCCCGAGCAGGTCGACCAGAACACGATTCGGATGCACTGCCTGTTCTCGGGGGTCGTGCGCGACGAAGTCCAGACCGAGGAGGTCGTCGTCCCGGTGAAGGTGAGCCGCCAGACGTGCAAGCGCTGCGGCCGCATCGCGGGCGACTCGTTCGCGTCCATCGTGCAGGTGCGGGCGGTCGGCCGGGACCCGACCAGCGAGGAGACCGAGCGCGCCACCGAGCTCGCCCACCAGATCGTCGCGGAGATGGAGGACACGGGCGACCGGAACGCGTTCGTCACGGACGTCTCGGAGGCCGAGTCCGGCGTCGACCTCAAGCTCTCGACGAACAAGATCGGGCTGAAGCTCGCGCGCAAGCTCATCGAGGAGTTCGGTGGGAGCTTCGAGGACCACGAGAAGCTCGTCACGGAGGACGAGGACGGCAACGAGGTGTACCGCGTGACGTACGCCGTCCGCCTCCCCGAGTTCAAGCCCGGGGACGTCATCGACCTCGCGGACGACGACGGCGGCCCGGTACTCGTGCGCTCGGTCCACGGCAACCTCAAGGGCGTTCGCGTCACCACGGGCGAGCCCTACGAGGCGAGCTACGAGGAGGGCGACGCGCCCGACGCGCGCAAACTCGGGACGACCGAGGACGCCACGGACGCCACGGTCGTCACCGTCGAGGACGACAACGCCGTCCAGATTCTCGATCCGGAGACGTACGAGTCGAAGACCGTGCCGCGGCCGGACTACGTCGACGACGACGCCGCCACCGTCCCCGCGCTGAAGTCCCGCGCCGGCCTCCACGTCCTCCCCGAGGCGTGACGGCCCTCGCCGTCGTCGTCCCGAAGCCCGACTCGGAAACCCGCATCGCCGGCCTCGAAGCCGAGGGCGTCTACGACGACGCCCGGAAGGTCCGGGAGCACGACGCCGACAGCGTCGAACTCCCGGTCACGGAGCGCCCCCGCGAGACGGAATTCGAGCGCGTGATCGAGCAGGACGACCCCGAGCTGCGCGCGCCCGGTCTCGACGACTTGCTCCGCGAGCGCGGGTGGACCGAGGCCGAGCGCGACCGCGCGCCCTCGTCGTGGGCGGTCGTCGGTACCGTAATTCTCGCGGACTTCACCGACTGCCCGCGGCCCGCGGAGGTCGGCGAGGCCCTGCTCGACCTCCACAGCGAGGCCGACACCGTGCTCGCGCGCGGCGGCATCGACGGAGAGCATCGGGAGCCCGACGTCTCCGTTGTCGCCGGCGAGGGCGACACCGAGACCGTCCACACCGAGCACGGCACGAAGTACGCCCTCGACCTCTCGCGCGTGATGTTCGCGCCGGGGAACAAGGCCGAGCGCGCCCGCATGGGCGACGTCGCGAGCGAGGGCGAGCGCGTCCTCGACATGTTCGCCGGCATCGGCTACTTCGCGCTCCCGATGGCCCGGGCGGGCGCCCGCGTCACCGCCGTCGAGAAGAACCCCGAGTCGTTCCGCTACCTCGCCGAGAACGCCCAACTGAACGGCGTTAGCCGGAATCTTGACTGCGTGCTCGGGGACTGCCGGGACGTCGACAGCGAGGCCGACCGCGTCGTCATGGGCTACTACGACGCCCTCGGCGGCGGCCCCGTCGACGACGTCGAGACGACGGCGGGCGGCCCGGGCTACCTCGACGCCGCGCTCGACAACCTCGTCCCCGGCGGTGTCTTGCACGTCCACAGCGCCGTCCCCGAGGCCGAACTCTGGGAGCGCCCCGAGTCGCGGCTCCGCGCTGGCTGCGAGCGCGCGGGCCGCCCGGTCGAAGTCGAGAACCGGCGGCGGGTGAAGTCCCACAGCGCGGGTGTCGAGCACGTCGTGCTGGACGCCCGGGTTGCGTAACCAGTACGGCTTTGCCGGGCGAACCCCACGGCTCGGGTATGACACGAGAGCAGCTGCTCGCAGTCTTCCTCGTCGTCCTGATGCTGGGGTCGTCGCTCGTCTACGGCCTCTCGTTCTTCTAGCTACTCGGCGTCCCAGACGTCCGCGAGTGGGCTCCCCGAGCCGGAACTGCGGCCGTCGTCCCGACCGCCGCGTCCGCTGCTCCCGTTGCCTCCTTCGCTCGTGTCCGTGCTCGCGGTCGACCCGCTACTCGACGCGTTGCTCGACGTGCTGCTCGTGTACGTCGGTTCGACCTGGTCGATTTCGCCCGAGAGATCGGCGAGCGCGCCGGCCGCGTCGGGCTCCGGCAGGTCGGGAACGGTCATCGCGTCGACCTGGTCGCGGAACCACGGCGGCATGTCGGTGCGCGCGCGGTCGAAGAGGTCGAGGATGCTCGAGTCAGCGACGTACGTGGCCCCGTGGTCGTCGGGCGCGCGGACGACGCGCCCGCAGCCCTGAATCACGGTGCGGAGCGCAGTGCGGTAGTACCACGCCCACTGGCCGTCAGCGAGGCGCGCGGCCACCCGGGAGTCGTTCGTGTTCAGGAACGGCGCCTTGCAGAGCACCTGCCAGCGGCCGAGGTCGTAGGCCAGATCGAGCGCTTCCTCCATCTTCACGGCGACGAACACCTCGGGGTCGTCGCTTTCCTTCCAGCGCTCCAGTTCGGCGTCCCGCGTGTCGGAGTCGTGCGTGCGCACGCGGTCGCCGACCCCGAACTCGTCGAGGTGGCCCGCGAGCTTCTCCGCGATGTCGTAGGAGTGAGCGTGGACGATGCCCTTCTCGTCGGGGTGGTGGGCCATCACGCGCACGACGGTCTCCGCGACCTTCGGGAGCGTCCGGTCGCGTTCCTCGTAGGTCATCTTCCCCTGCGTGACGTCGTACAGCGGACGGTTCTCCAGTGGAAACGTGTGCTCGACGTCGACGAGCGCGACGTTCGACGGGTCGAGGCCGACGCTCCGGCAGAACGCCTCCTTGTTCAGGATCGTCGCGGAGAGGAGCGCGTGCTTGTTCGCGCGGTCCCAGACGGTGTGCTTGAGGTAGCGCTCGGGGTCCATCGGCTTCACCGTCACCGACTGCTCGTCGGCGTCCACGACCCACGTGGTCGCGGACTCGGGGTCCTCGTAGTCCTCGACGAACCAGTTCAGCTCGGAGATGAGCTCCTGGAGGCGGTCGCGCTCCCCGGCTTCTTCGGGCGTGAGCTCGTCCTGTCCGAGGAGTTCGTCCTTGCGGCTCTCGCAGACCCGCGTGAGGTGTTCGGCGAAGTTCACCGCGCCGTCGGGGTCGCCGTCCACGTCGGGCACGCGGACGTCCTCCCAGACGGGGACAGTGTGCTCGTTCAGGTCGATGGTGGCGTACATCTCCGCCCACTCCGCGAGCCCGTGGGCTTCGTCGACGACGCAGACGTCGCGCTTGCGGAAGACCTCCGACCCCGCAGTTCGCATGAAGTACGCCAGCGTCATCGCGGCGAACTCCCGCGAGGAGGCGATGGCGCGGTCCGAGAAGTACGGGCAGCGGTGCTTGACCGCGCAGTCGTAGCCGCGCTCGCGGGCGCAGGGCGCGCGGTCGACCGGGGTGTCCTCCTCGCCGGGGAGGATGCACGTGTAGTTGGACTTCCCGCGGATGAGCTTCAGGTCGTCGAGCAGGTCGTCCTCGGCGACGTCGTCGAGCTGGGAGACCTGCGGCGTCGTGTAGTACGCGCCCGTCGCGTCCACGGGGTCGGCGTCCGCGACGCGGCGCGCGCAGCCCATGATGGCGCGCGCGATGAGGCTCTTCCCGCTGCCGGTGGGCGCGCGTACGAGCACCACGTCGTTGCCCGCCTCGAACGCCTCGCGGACGTCCCGCAGCGCCTGCTCCTGGGCGCCCCGGAACTCGGGGGCGGGGAACTCCGCGACGATGCGCTCGGGATTCACTGTCCGGAGGCAGACGCGCCGGGGGGTTAACGCCACCGCTCGCGGTCAGTCGACACCGCGGGCACCGGCGTAAAACTTATTTTACGGTGTAAAGTACGTTTTACTGTAAAACGCTCTTTCCATCGAGCGTTCGACCGGTGATTCAGATGACTGGCACGCACTCCACGCACGCACCGCCCGCGGGAACCGACGCGCCCACCGAGGTGAGCGCGTCGTGAACGCTCTCGCCGACGCGCGGAGCGTCCGCAGGACCGTCACCGGGTTGGCCGTCGTCGCCGGCCTCGCGCTCGGCGTTCTCACCGCCGCAGACCGTCCGCTCGTCGGGGTCGGCATCTACGCCGTCGCCATGGTCGGCGTGGTCGCCGTCCAGTCCCGCGCGGAGACGACCGTCTTCGACGAGCGCGACGAGGCCATCGCGGAGGAGGCCGCCCAGCTCACGCTGACCGTCTTCGGGTGGGCGTCCGCCGTCGTGTTTCCCGCGCTCACCGTCGCGTGGGGGCTCGGCCGCTTCGAGTGGGGGCCCGCCACCAGCGCGGTCGCGCTCTCGGTCGCCGTGCTGTACCTCACGTACGCGGGCCTGCTGTTCGCGGTCCGGCGGCGGAGGTGACCGCGGTGGAGAACTCGCTGCGCGACCACCGCGAGCGTCACGGCCTCAGCCAGCGCGAGCTCGCCGAGCGCGTCGAAGTCACCCGTCAGACCATCAACGCCGTCGAGGGCGACCGCTACGACCCCTCCGTCGAGCTCGTGTTCAAGCTCGCGGTGTTCTTCGAGGTGCCCGTCGAGGAGCTGTTCAGCCCGGACGTCGACCTCGACGCGACCGTCGGCGACCTCGACTAGTCGCCGAGCGCCGCGACGTCCGCGGCCCGCGGCTCGTCCGGGAGGCCGTCGATGCAGTCGAAACAGAGGAAGAACTCCGAGTCGTCGGCGAACTCCAGGGTCATCCCGCCCGTCCCCGCGGGGTCCATCGTCCAGATGTCGCCGATGCCGCCCGCGACCCGGACGGCGTCCCCGCAGCCCTCACAGCGCTCGCTCATACCCCTGCTTGGGTGCGCGCGGGCAAACGCTTTCGGCTCGCGCGCCCCACTTCCGGGTATGGAGGTCGACTGCGAGAACTGCGCTGGCTGCTGCGTGGACTGGCGCCCGCTCGCGGACGTCCCCGAACACGAGCGCCGCGGCCCCCAGCGCCCGCTCGACGACACGTACAACCTCGTGCCACTGACCCGCGAGGACGTACGTGGCTTTCTCGACGCGGGGCTCGCCGACGCGCTCACGCCTCGTCTGTGGGAAGCGAGCGACGGCCCGAGCGTCGAAATCGACGGCCACGAGGTCGCCGCCATCGCCGGGAAGCCCGCGTTCTTCGTCGGCATCCGGAAGCTCCCGAAGCCCGTCGCGCCGTTCGACGCCGACGCGTCGTGGCTGCCGACCTGTGCGTTCCTCGACCCCGAGACGCTCCAGTGTCGCGTCCACGACAGCGACGTCTACCCCGAGGAGTGCGCGGAGTACCCCGGCCACAACCTCGCGCTCGACGTGGACACGGAGTGCGAACGCGTCGAGCGCGACGTCGGCGGCGACCGCCTGCTCGACGGCGAACCTCCCGACGAGCAGTCGTCGCTGCTGTTCGGCCCGCAGGCGGTCGGCGAGAAGGTGTTCGCGTACCCCGACCCGGACGACCTCGCGGACGGCACTCCCGGGAGCGGAAGCGACCGGGAGCACGGTGGACGCGTCGCGTCCACCGGCGTCCTCGAACGCCTCGCCGAGGGCGCCCTCACGGCGGAGGACCGCGCGCGCTTCGTCGCGGTCACCGCGGCGAGCGCACCCGGCACCACCGCGGTCGAACCGAACAAGCGGGAGCAGGCCTACGAGACCGCCCTGGACGCGGACTCGTGGGTCGGCGCCGCTGCCCGCGAGTGGGCCGAGCGCGCCGGGTCCGACGACCCCGACCCCGGACTGGGCGGGGCGGTCGAAGAAGCGCGGGGTGCGCCCCCGACACCGGGCTGGGGCGCCCTCGACAGTTAAGCCGCCGGGCGCCCACGTGGCGGCTATGCGCGTACTCGTCACCGGCGCTTCCGGCTTCGTCGGCGGCAACCTCGTCCCGGCGCTCGTCGACGCCGGCCACGACGTCCAGGCGCTCGTCCGCGATCCGAAGCGGTACGACCAGCCCGACGGCGTCGAGGTCGTCGCGGGCGACCTGCTCGACGCGGACTCGCTGTCCGTCGCCTTCGACGGCGTCGACGCGGCGTACTACCTCGTCCACTCGATGGGGTCGGGCGGCGACTTCGCCGAGCGCGACCGCCGCGCCGCACGGAACTTCGTCGCGGCCGCCGACGCCGCGGGCGTCTCCCGGGTGATCTACCTCGGCGGCCTCGGAGAGACCGGCGACGACCTCTCCCCGCACCTCGCCTCGCGCCGCGAAGTCGAGGCCGTCCTCGCCGACGGCGACTTCGACCTCACGACGCTGCGCGCGGCCGTCATCGTCGGCGCGGGGAGCGCGAGCTTCGAGGTGGTCCACCAGCTCGTCGCCAAACTCCCCGTGATGGTCGCGCCGAGGTGGGTGCGGACGCCCTGTCAGCCCATCGCCGTCTCGGACGTCGTCGCGTACCTCGTCGGCGTCCTCGACCACCCGGAGACCGCGGGCGAGACGTACGAGGTCGGCGGCCCGGAGGTGCTGTCCTACCAGGCGATGCTCGAACGCACCGCCGTACTCGCGGGCGAGCGCCTCTTCGTCGTCCCGGTGCCCGTGCTGTCGCCGCGGCTGTCGACGTACTGGGTGGACCTCGTCACCGACGTGCCGCGGTCGGTCGTCCACCCGCTGATTCACGGCCTGAAGAACCCCGTCGTCGTCACGGACGACCGCATTCGGGACGTGGTGCCCGTGGAGCTGACCCCGTTCGCTGACGCCGCACGGCGCGCGCTCCGCGGCGGGGAGGCGACCGATGGGTGAGGCCGGCCCCGACGGGACGGTCTACGGCGAGGCGTGGGTGTACGAGAGCATCGTCGGCGCGATCCCCGGCGTCGACGTCGCCGAGCGGACCGCGGTCCTCGTGCAGTTCGCCGGCTTCGAGGCGGTTCTGCTCGCGCTCGCGCTCGCTTACGACCTGCCGGAGGCGGTGCTGCCGGGGACGGTGGCCGTCGTCGTCGCGGCCGGCGGTAGCGCGTTCATGCTCGCCATCGGAAAGCGCGCGCGCCGGTCGAGGCTCCCGGTCCGCTACCGGCGCCTGCTGTTCGCGTCCAGCCTCGAAGTGGTGCTCGGCGTCGTCGCGTACGTCGTGCTGCTGACGTACCTCTTCGTCTACGACCCGCGGGACGGCGCGACGCTGTTCGCCGGGCTGCTCGGCGACTCGCCGCCGCTGCTGCCCGCGGCGTTCGCGCTGCTCGTGCTCTGGGACGTCTGCTACCGCATCGGGACGGGGTGGTGGGCGTCGGTCGTCGGGCTCTGGCTGTCGCTCACCCACGAGTTCGACGCCGACACCGCCGACGCGGCGCGCTCGGTCGGCTACCGGACGCTGGCGTTCGGCGCCCTGCAGACCGCGTTGCTCCCGTTCGTCTGGACGCACCCGCCGCTCGCCGTCGCCGTCGGGGGGCACGTCGCGGCAGTCGTCACGGTGACGACCGCCGCGCTGCTCGCGGTAGAACAGAGGTCCTAGTTCGACTGCAGCTGCTGGAACTGGTCGATGAGGTCCTCGGCGGAGTCGCCGGAGTCGAACTCGACGGACCCTTCGTACGTCGTCCGAGTGTCGTCGTCGGACACCTCGACGTTGTTCGTCTTCGCCTCGCGGCGTTCGTGCTCGTCGTCGTCATAGGCACCCATTGACATGGCAACAATACGCACGGTACGGGATTTGCCACCATGAATGTAACGGACGCTCACACCCCACGCGCTCAGAACGAGACCTGCGGGGGGCCGTCGACGCCCATCGGCGTCGGGTCACGGTCGCTGTACCCGACACGGCCGACCGCATCGGCGTCGAGGGCGCTGTACACCGCGAACGTCGCGTCCTGGGCGTCCTCGAAGCGCTGTTCGCCGCAGCGCCGGATGACCGCTTCGAGCGGCTCCTCGCCGTCCGGGTAGGCGAGGTCGTGGTCCCCGACGGCGTCGGCGAGCTCGTCGGCGGTCAGCGGGTAGTCCTGGGTTTCGAGCAGCGTTGCGGTCTCGCGGAGTGTCATCACCCTCACGAACTTTCACGATATACAAGAGTGTTTCGCATGAACGATAGTGAAGAATTTAATGTCTCTAGGGACGCTTCCATCACACAGCGACACACACCGGGCGGTTTAGGTGGCGGCGCCGACGCCTTCCCGTATGGTGTACGCGGACCTCCACGTCCACACTCAGCGCTCCGACGGCACGCTCACGCTCGACGAGGTCCCCGCGGCCGCCCGCGAGGCCGACGTCGAAGTCGTCGCCGTCACCGACCACGACCGCCTCCACCCCGACCTCGACGCCCCCGTCACCGAGCGCGACGGCGTCGAGGTCGTCGCCGGCATCGAACTCCGCGTCGACGCCGGCGACCAGCGCCTCGACCTGCTCGGCTACGGCGTCACCCCCACGGACGACCTCGTCGCCGAGACCGAGCGCATCCAGCGCGACCGCGTCGCCCGCGGCCGCGCCATCATCGAGAACGTCGAGGACGCGCTCGGCGTCACGCTCGACGTCGAACCCCGCGAAGGCCTCGGCCGCCCGCACGTCGCCCGCAGCGTCGTCGCCCACCCCGACACCGGCTACGACGACCCCGGGGCCGTCTTCGTGGACCTCATCGGCAACGGCGGCCCGTGCTTCGTCGCCCGCGACGTCCCCGACTTCGAGGCCGGCGCCGAGCTGCTCGCCGACGCCTGCGGCGTGGTCGGGCTCGCCCACCCGCTGCGCTACCCCGATCCGGAGGCGGCGCTCGCGCGCTGTGGCGCCCTCGACGCCGTCGAGCTCGACTACCCCTACGACCGCCCCGTCGGCGAGGGCTCCGCCGACGGCGGCCGGGAACTCGTCGAGGACGCAATCGAGGCGTACGACCTCCTGCCCGCGGGCGGTAGCGACGCCCACGGCCGAGAACTCGGGAAAGCCGGTCTCGACGAGGCCGCCTACGAGCCATTCCGCGAGCGCCTGTAAGGGGCCACTGGCGCGTGCCGGTGCCGTGAGGTTCAGGTACTTGTGGGTCCAACTGGGACCCATGCAGTGTCACTACTGCGACCGGGACGCCGACCTCACCGTCGAGAAGGGCGGCCTGAAGGTCGGTGTCTGCGAGGAGCACTTCCAGGAGCGGCTCGACGAACTCTCCGACAGCGACGCCCTCCAGCAGCTCCGAGAGCAGCTCGAGATCGAACGGTCGTAGCGACCCGCGCCGAGAACTAGCCCTCCTCCTACCGGCTCGCGTCCACGTCTATCGCGTCCACGGGACAGACGTCCACGCAGAGCATGCAGTCGATGCACTGGGTCTCGTTGGCGGGGTCGGCCTTCCGCTCGGACTCCGGGTGGCCGGGCGTGTCCACCCACTCGAAGACGTCCACCGGGCAGTCCTCCAGGCACGCGCCGTCCGCGAGACAGATGTCGAAGTCGACGGCGACGTGAGTGCCGTGGATGCCGAGCTTCTCGGGCTCCTCGACCGGCCCCCAGACGTCGTGGCCCTTGTGCGTGTCCACCTGTTCGCGGTTCTCGTCGAACTGCGGGTCGATTGCCATACCTCCGAGTCGGGCGCCCGACAGTATCAACCCCGCGGCTCGCGCGTTCGCGCCGACGGGTCAGGCTTATCAGAACTCGCGCCGTCGCTTCCCGCATGCGAACGGTTGCGCTCGACGACTTCGACTCACGGATGGGGCCCGCAGACAGGAACGTCCCGCTGACGGACGCGCTCGGCGCCGCGAACGCCGCGCTCAACTACTACGAGCTCGACGAGGGCGACAGCTTCGCGTACGGCGTCCACGCCCACCAGAGCCAGGAGGAGTTCTTCTACGTGGTCGAGGGGACGGTCACCTTCGAGACGCTGGACGTCCAGCAGTCCGCGGACGCGGACGGCGACGCCGCCAGCACCGACGAGACCGAGGTCTCCGCGGGCGAACTCGCGCGCTTCGGTCCCGGCGAGTTCCAGCGCGGCGTCAACCGCGGCAGCGACCGCGTCCGCGCGCTCGCAATCGGCGCCCCCCAGGACGCCGGCGACACCGAAATCCTCCGGGAGTGCGGCGAGTGCGGTGAGACGACCACGCAGGCCATCGAGCTCGCAGACGACCGCTCGGAGATCCGTACCATCTGTGAGTCCTGCGGCTCGGTCACCGGGCGCTTCGACTGACGCGGCCGACGCTTTTCTCACACCCCCACCCGTACCCAACGGCATGACCGAGCATCCGCCGCGGCTCGTCTTCGACGACGACTGCGGGTTCTGCACGTGGTGTGCGCACTTCGCCGAGCGCCACGGCGACATCGACATCGTCGGCTTCACCGACCTCTCGCCCGACCAGCTCGCCCGCCTCCCCGACGACTACGAGCGCTCCGCGCACCTCCTCACGGACGACGCCGTCTACTCCGGCGGCGCCGCTATCGAGCGCGCGCTCGCCCGCGACTTCCCCGAACTCGCGCCCGTGTTCGCGGCGCTGCGCGAGGTACCGGGGTACGCGCCGCTCCGCGAGCGGCTCTACCGCTGGGGCGCGGACAACCGCGTTCTCCTCGGGAAAATCGTCCGCGACGACCCGCCGGCGCGCCAGTAACAGGCTCAGTCCGCGGCCTTCGGCTCGACGAGCGACTGCGTGAAGTTCTCGAACAGCTGCTTGGCCTCACAGGCCGCCGAGTAGTTCTCCGGCGTGATGCCCTCCAGCACCGCTTCCTTGCGGTCGGGCGCGAGGTCGTTCTTCCGCTTCGTGACGGACTCGGCGGTCTCGGGGTCGTACTCGGGGTGGAACTGGACGCCGACGGACTGCCCGACGCGGAACGCGTGGACGCCGTAGTCGTTCTCCGCGAGCAGCTCCGCGCCCCGCGGCAGCTCCGTCACCGCGTCCGAGTGCGTGGTGAACGCCGTGAACGTCTCGTCGACGCCGTCGAACAGCGGGTCGTCGGCGACCTGCTCGACGTCCCGGTAGCCGATCTCGTACTCGCCCATGCTGTCGACGTCGCCGCCGAGCGCCGCTGCGACGACCTGGTGGCCGAAACAGACGCCGAGGACGGGGACGCCCGCCTCGTGGCAGCCCGCGACGTACGCCACCAGCGGGTCGATCCAGTCCTCGTCCCAGTACACCGACGACCGCGACCCCGTCACGACCACGCCCTCGAAGTCGTGGTCGGCGGGGAGGTCGCTGTCCGTGACGTGGAACTCCACGAGCTCCGCGTCGAGCTCCCGGCGGAAGTTCCGCGTCGTGTCGGCGGGGTCGTGGGCCGCGTTCAGCAACGCGACGCGTGGCCGGCTCATGCACCCGTCAAGTCGGTCGGAGTCAAAAGGCGTTTCGCCCGCAGCACGTCGTGTCGCGACGTCGGAGACGGGGATGACAGCCGTCTCCGCCTCTCCCGTCGGTGGTGGGTCTGTGCTCCTCGCTGCGTGCTAATAATTCGCACGGAACGCCATAACTCCACGGATGCCTGCAAACGTTCGCGGCGTCTCCGAACCACCTTTGGTGCGGTCGCCCCCTCCTCGGGGTAGGGATGCGCGCCATCAAGGACAGCGTCCACGACTACATCGAGGTCGCGGGGGTCGCCGAGGCGCTGCTGGACGCGCCGGCCGTCCAGCGGCTCCGCCACATCAAACAGCTCTCTACCATCCGGCTCGTCTACCCCTCCGCGAACCACACGCGCTTCGAGCACTCGCTGGGCGTCTACCACCTCGCCGACCGCGCGCTCGACCACCTCGGCGTCACCGGCGCGCGCGCCGACACCGTCCGCGCCGCCGCACTCCTCCACGACGTCGGCCACGGCCCGTACGGCCACCAGACCGAGGGCATCATCCAGCGCCACCTCGGCCGCCACCACGACGAGGTCGGCCACCTCGTCGCGGACGGCGAAATCGGAGCCGTGCTCCGCGATCACGGCCTCGACCCCGACCGGGTCGCCGCTACCGTCCGCGGTGACGGCAAGCTCGGCCAGCTCGTCGCCGGGGAGCTGGACGTCGACCGCATGGACTACCTCGTGCGGGACGCCCACCACACCGGCGTCCCCTACGGCACCATCGACTACGGCCGCCTGCTGCGCGCGCTCGCGTTCCGCGGCGACGACCTCGTGCTCGCCGAGGGCAACGTCCCCACCGCCGAGTCGCTGCTCGTCGGGCGCGCGCTCATGAACGCGACCGTCTACCGCCACCACGTCGCCCGCATCGCGGGCGCGATGCTCGACCGCGCCGGCGAGCGCCTCCTCGACACCGCCGCCGTCGACCCCGAGACGTTCGCTCGCATGACCGACGCCGAACTGCTCGGCGCGCTCCGCGAACACGACGCCACCGCCGACGCCGCCCGCCGCGTCACCGAGCGCGACCTCTACAAGCGCGCCGTCTGGGCCGAACGCGGCGATGTCCCCGACGACATCGTGGCCGCCGACTACGACGCCACCCGCGGGTTCGAGCGCAAGATCGCGGACACCGCCGGCGTCCCCGAGCGCGACGTCGTCGTCGACAACCCCGGCCAGCCGTCGATGCCCGAGTCCTCCGTGCGCGTCGAAGTCAACGGGGACGCCCGCACGCTCAGCGAGCAGTCCCCGCTCGTGCAGGGGTTACAGGAGTCCCAGCGCGTGCAGTGGCGCTTCGGCGTCTACGCGCCCGACGAACACGTCCCGGAGGTCGCCGCCGCCGCCGAGCGCGTGCTCGGCCTCGAAGGCGTCGGCGACACCAGCGAGTAGTTACGCGCTCGCGACTTCCCGCAGAATCTCGGGCGCGCGCTCCAGCGCGTCGTCGAGGCTCTCGGTGTCGGGGCCGCCGCCCTGCGCGAAGTCCGGCGGGCCGCCGCCGCCGCCGCCGACCACGCCCGCGAGCTCGGCGACGACCTCGCCCGCGTTCACGGGGGCGCCGTCGGGCACCGCGACGACGAACTGCGCGCCGTCCTGTCCGGAGCCGACGACCGCGATCTTCCCGGAGTCGACGAGCGCGTTCGCGGTCGCCTGCAGCTCGTCCATGTCGCCGTCGAGTCGCTGGACGACCGCCGTGACGTCGCCGACCTCGACCTCTTCGCCGTCGCCGCCGCCGGACGCGCGGGCCTCCGCGACCTGCTCTTTGAGGTCTTCGATGGTCTTCCCGCGCTCCTTCCACTCCGTGAAGAAGCGCTCGGCCGTCTCCGGCACCTCGTCGGGCGCCACGTCGAACGTCTCCGCGGCCGCCAGCAGGTCGTCCTCGATTTCTTGCGTGTGCTCGATTGCGGCGGGACCGGCGGCGAAGGTGATGCGTTCGACGCCGTCCTGCACGCGCTCGGTGTTCAGAATCTTGATGGAGCCGATTTCGCCCGTGCGATTGACGTGCGTCCCGCCGCAGGCCTGCACGTCGTCGCCGACGTGGATCAGGCGGATGTTCTCGCCCGCCGGAATCCCGCCCTGGTAGAGGTCGAAGCCGAACTTCTCCTCGGCCTCGTGGCGGTGGGGCCACTCGCGCTGGACGCTCGTGTTCTCCCGCACGACCTCGTTGGCGACGCGCTCGATCTGCTTCTCGGTCTCCCGGTCGATGCGCTCGTAGTGGCGCACGTCGATGCGGGAGCTGTCCGTGCCCTTCTGGGCGCCGGCCTGCCGGACGTGCTCGCCGAGCACCTGTCGCGCCGCGTGAATCACGACGTGCGTCGCCGTGTGGTGGGCCATCAGGCGCTGGCGGCGCTCCATGTCGATCTGGCCGCGCACGAACTCGCCCTTCCCGGGGTCGTCGGTGGTGCGGTGGAGCACCACGTCGTCGCGCTTCTGGACGTCGACCACGTCGACCGACTGGTCGTCCGTCGCGAGCGTCCCGTGGTCGGCGGGCTGACCGCCGCCCTCCGGGTAGAACATCGTCTGGTCGAGCACCACGTCGTACACCGTCTCGCCGTCGTCCTCGCGCTCGAAGACGTCGAGCACGACCGCCTCGAACTCCGAGCGGTACGGGTCGTCGTAGTACAGCGGCTCCGTCTCCGGGAGGTCGTCCAGCCGGTCGTCCGTCTGCTCGGCCTCCGCGAGCGCGCCGCCCGTGTCGTGGCGCTCGGCGACCAGCGAGTAGAAGTCGTCGGGCGCGTCCACGGTCGCGCCGACCTCGCTCGCGATGTCCTCGACCATGTCCGGCTGGATGCCGTGGGAGTCGTACAGCTCGATGAGCTCGGAGGCCGGGATGGGGTCGCCGCGTTCGGCGTACTCCTCGGCGAGCTGGCGCACCCGCCGGCCGCCGCGCTCGAGCGTCTCAGCGTACTTCTCGACCTCGCTGCGGACGATGTTCCGGATGGTGTCGCGGTTCTCGTAGCCGAGGCGCTCGGCCTGCATGTCCACGAGCTCGTCCAGCGGCACGTCCGCGCCGACGTTGTCGACGAGGCGCTTGGTGCGGCGCAGCACCATGCGAGCGAGGTAGCCCGTGCCGACGTTCGACGGCACGATGCCGTCGCCGAACATGTACGCGAGCACGCGGGAGTGATCGGCGATGGCGTAGATGTCCTCTAGCGGGCGCACGAGCTCCAGCAGGCGCTCGGTCTCGACGCCGAGCTGGTCGGCGATGTTGTCCCGGGCGGCCTCGATGTCCTCGGCCTCGTCGATGTCGAGGTTGCCCGCGAGCTTCGCCGAGCGGTGGATGAGCTCCTCTTCTTCCTCGGTGTGCTCGATGCCCGCCTGCGCTTTCAGGAACTCGATGGTCTCCGGGTAGATGGCCTCGTAGACCGTGGGCGTCCCCTGACTGACCCACGTCCAGCGCTCCAGCCCGTAGCCGGTGTCCACGATGTACGTGTCCATCGGGCTGTAGCGGTTGCCGTCCTTCATCTCGTACTCGCCGTCGGGGTCCTGCTCCATCGACATGAAGACCAGCGTCGCCAGCTCCGCGCCCTTGTAGATGACTTCGAAGGCGGGCCCGGCGTTGCCGCCGCCGACCCACGGGTCCTCGATGTACGTGATGGCCTCGGGGTCGACGCCCATGTCCGCGAAGAACTCGTCGCAGTACTCGACGGTCTCGTCCTTCCAGTACACCTCGCCCTCGTAGGCGTACTCCTCTTCGGCGTCCTCCCGCGTGTTGAACGCGTGGTGGGCCATCATCTCGAACGCCATCGTGTGCCGGCCCGTCTTCCCGACGTTGTCGATGTCCTGCATCCGGATGCAGGGCTGGCTGACCGTGAGGGGGTTCGCGGGCGGCGGCGTCTGGCCGGAGGTCACCAGCGGCTGGAAGTCGTAAATCGAGGCCTGCGTCAGCAGCACGTCGTCGCGCCACCGGTTCGCCGCGACCGGGTACGGGTCGATGCGCTCGTGACCGTGGTCCTCGAAGAAGGAGAGGAAGCGCTCGCGCATCTCCTCGAGCGTGTACTCCTCGTCGAATCCGGGGTCGTCGATGAACTGGTAGTCCTCGCAGGGCGGTTCGCCGCACGTTTCGCGGTCGGGATCGCGCGTCCAGAAGTGCGCGCCGCACTCGGTACACTCCCGTCGGTGGAAGCCTTCGTCCTCGAAGTAGTCGAGGCGGTACGCCGACTCGAGGTCGCTCATTACCAGTATTGTGGCCGACCGACGAGTAAAACAGTTCCGGGGCGAACTCGCGAGCCCGGATTCGGGGGATTCGGGGCCCGCGCACCCGGCGAGTCGGGCCGCGCCCTCAACGGCTAAACGGCCGGCGTGCCTCTCCCCGGGTATGGGACGCATGGTCGACGGCGAGTGGCGAACCGAGGCGGAGATGATAGACCACGGCGAGGGCGGCGAGTTCGAGCGCGAGGAGACGTCGTTCCGCGACTGGGTCGGCGAGGACTTCCCCGCCGAATCCGGGCGCTACCACCTCTACGTCTCCTACGCGTGCCCGTGGGCGCACCGCACGCTCGTCACGCGCAAGCTCAAGGGACTCGACGACGCCGTCTCCGTGAGCGTCGTCGACCCCGTGCGCTACGACCAGGGCTGGGAGTTCGACGCTGACAAGCCCGGCGCCACCCCCGACCACCTCTTCGGCTCCGACTACCTCCGCGAGGTGTACGCCCAAGCGGACCCCGAGTACACGGGCCGCGTCACGGTACCGGTGCTGTACGACACGGAGGCCGACACGATCGTCAACAACGAGAGCGAGGAGATCATGCGGATGCTCGACGTGGCGTTCGACGACTACGCCGAGCGCGACGTCGACCTCTACCCCGAGGGCTACCAAGAAGACGTCGACCGACTCGTCGACGACATCTACGACCCCATCAACAACGGCGTCTACCGCGCCGGCTTCGCGGACACCCAGGAAGCCTACGACGACGCCGTCTCCGACCTCTTCGAGGCGCTCGACCACTACGACGACGTGCTCGCCGACCAGCGCTACCTCGCGGGCGACGTGCTCACGGAGGCTGACGTCGCGATGTTCACCACGCTGTACCGCTTCGACGAGGTCTACCACACGCACTTCAAGTGCAACCGCAAGCGCATCGTCGACTACGACAACCTCTGGCCGTACCTCCGCGAACTCTGCCAGCTGGGCGCCGCCGGACCAAGTGAGGGGGCGCCGAACGAACGAACGGGGAGCGAAGCGACCCGTGAGTCGTCGGTCGTCGAGGACACCCTCAACATGGACCACGTCAAGCAGCACTACTACCGCAGCCACGACCACCTCAACCCCAAGCGGCTCGTGCCCGTCGGCCCCGGCCCCGACTTCTTCGCGCCCCACGACCGGGACGAACTCCCGGGCGGCCCGCCCGAAGCGCTCCGGGAGTAGCGCCGCTCGACTGCTGCTGCGAGCAGTTTAGTCGCTGGCCGCCGAACGGCCCGTATGGACCTCTCGCGGGACGACCTCCCGGGCGTCGCGCTCGCCGTCGTCGTCTGTAACGCCGTCGGCGCCTCCCCCGCGCTCGTCACCGCCACCGGCAGCGGCACGTGGTACGACACGCTCGTCCAGCCGGCGTTCGCGCCGCCGAGCTGGGTGTTCGGGCCGGTGTGGACGGCGCTGTTCACGCTGCTCGGCGTCGCCGTCTACCTCGTGCTCCGCGACGGCCGCGGCCGCCGGCGGAAACTGGCGTTCGGGCTGTTCCTCGCGCAGTACGTGCTCAACGTCGCGTGGACGCTCGTCTTCTTCGGCGACCAGAACATCGCGGGCGGGCTCGCCGTCATCGCCGCGCTGCTCGCGCTCATCGCCGCCACGCTCGCGGCGTTCTGGCGCGTGCGGCCCGCAGCCGGCGCGCTGCTCGTCCCGTACCTCGCGTGGGTGGCGTTCGCGTCGTACCTGAACTACGCGTACTGGGCGCTGAACTAGTCCTCTGCGTCGAAGTCCGGGCCGCCGCGCTCCTCGGCGGTGATGGCGACGCCCTCCTCGGCCCACTCGTGGATCTTGTCGTCGGCCGCGCGCAGAATCTCGCTGGTGTCGTGGCCGCTGTCCCGGGCGACCTGGATGGTGTACGCCGCCAGCAGGCCGACGTGCGGGGAGACGTCGTCGCGGTCCCGGTAGTCGTTCTGGAGGAACATCTCCGGGCCGTTCGGCGCGTAGTACAAAAGCGCCATCGGCACGTCGTCGAACGTCGAGATGGCCTCGATGACCTTCTCCTGGTACTCGGTGAGGTCTGCCATACTCGCTCGTGCGGGCACAGCGGGAAGAACCCCGCCTTCGCGTCGACTACTCCCGCGCGTTCAGCGCCACCGACGCGAGCAGCGCTTCGAGCTGGACGCGCTCGTTGGCGCCCTCCGCGATGCGGTAGTCGGCCTCGCCGAGGCGGTCGAGCAGCCGGACGGCGGCCGCCTCCTCGACGTCGAACTCCCAGATGGAGCGATGTACTTGGTCGATGATGTCGCCGCCGGCGAGCCCGCGCTTCGAGATGAGGTCGTCGAGCGTCGAGCGCGCGGCCGTGAAGTCGCCCGCGATGGCCTCCGTCACCATGTCCTCGATCTCCTCGGGGCGGGCGGTCGCCGTGATGGCGAAGACGGTCTCCTCGTCGACGACGTCGCCCGTCGCGGAGGCCGCCTGCAGGGCGTTGATGGCGCGGCGCATGTCGCCGTCCGCGGCGTACACGAGCGCGTCGATGCCGTCCTCCGTGTATTCGAGGTCCTCGCGGCCCGCGATATCGCGGAGGTGGGCGGCGACCGCGTCGTCGTCGATGGGCGAGAACCGGAACACCGCACACCGCGACTGGATCGGGTCGATGATCTTCGAGGAGTAGTTACACGAGAGGATGAAGCGGGTGTTGTCCGAGAACTGCTCCATCGTGCGGCGGAGCGCTGATTGTGCGTCGTCGGTGAGCGCGTCGGCCTCGTCGAGGAAGATGATGCGGTGGTCGTAGCCGCCGAAGGAGGTGCGCGCGAAGTCCTTGATGCGGTCGCGGACGACGTCGATGCCGCGCTCGTCGCTGGCGTTCAGTTCGAGGAAGTTGTCCTGCCAGTCGTCGCCGTAGATCTCCTTCGCGATGGCGATGCTGGCGGTCGTCTTCCCGGTGCCCGCGGGCCCCGCGAACAGGAGGTGCGGGAGGTCGTCGCGGGCGACGTAGCTCTCCAGTCGGTCCGTGATGGAGGGGTGCCCGACGATGTCCTCGAGGCTCTGCGGTCGGTACTTCTCCACCCAGATTTCCTGCCGGCCGCCCGCGGCGTCTGCCATGCGTCGACCCAGAGGCTACCCGGCCTTAAACTCCGCGAGACCGCGTCCGACCGCTCGGCCACTCCGCTCGCTCTCCCGGCTCCGGCCCGCCGTTCGCCGCGCCCACCGCCTGACACGCAGATTTAAGTTCGCGTCCGCTGTCATCTCTCGCATGCGCTCGCCCGCCCTCCGCCGCGCGCTCGCGGCCGTCCTCGTCGTCGCCCTCGCCGTCTCTACGTTCGCTGGCGTCGCCGCCGCCGACGAACGCGCCGGCGGCACCATCGTCGTCGAGGAAGGCGAAACCGTCACGAACGGCCTGCAGGCGACCGGCGGCACGGTCGTCGTCCGCGGGACCGTCGAAGGCGACCTCGAAGCGTTCGCCGGCTCCGTCGAAATCACTGAATCGGGTACCGTCACCGGCGACGTCGGCGGTGCCGCCGGGTCCATACGCATCGCCGGCACGGTCGAGGAGGACGTCGACGTCGCCGGGGGCAGTATCGTCGTTACCGAGTCCGGCACGGTCACCGGGGACGTCCGCGCCGGCGCCGGGTCGTTCACGCTCGCCGGCACCGTCGACGGCACGGTCCGGGTCGGCGCGGGCAGCGTCTCGCTGACGCCGACCGCGTCGGTCGGCGGGGACTTCGTCTACGACGGCGAGTTCACGCAGGCCGAGGGCGCCACCGTCGACGGCGAAATCCGCCACGACCCGGACCTCGGCTCGATGCACGTCTCCCCGCTGCCCAGCATCGCGAACTGGCTGCTGACGCTGTACCTCCTCGCGCTCACGCTGTTCGTCGGCGCGCTCCTGCTCGTCGCGCTCCCCGGCGTGTCCGCGACCGTCGCCGACGCCACCGCGAACTCGCCGCTGCACGCGCTCGGCGCCGGCTTCCTCACGCTCGTCGGGACGCCGTTCGTCCTCGTCCTCCTCGTGTTCACCATCGTCGGCATCCCCGTCGCGCTCTTCGGCATCTTCCTCTACGTCCTCCTGTTGTTGCTCGGGTTCGTCTGGGGGTCGTACGCCGTCGGCGCGTGGCTGCTCTCGCTCGCCGACCGCGCGAACCGCTGGGTCGCGCTGTTCGTCGGCGTGCTCGTCGTCCACCTCCTCGGCTACATTCCCGTGCTCGGCGAGCTCGTGGAGCTCGTCGTCCTCCTGTTCGGCATCGGCGGCGTCGCCATCGCGGCCTACCGACACTTCCAGCGTCGCCGCCGCAGTGACGCCGCGCCTGCCGCCTGACCGCCGACGGCTGCCGCTCGATCACTCCAATCGCGGCGCCTAAGGCGGCTCGCGCGCTTGTCTCGAGTATGCGCGTGACCGTCGAGGTTGTCGGCGAGGACACCCACGAGTTCGACGTGACCGACGAGACGTACGCCGACCTCCTCGCGGAAGTCGACCTGAGCCCGCACGAGGTCTCCGTGATGGTCGACGGCGCGCCCGTCCCGGAGGACCAGCCGGTCGACGCCGAGCACGTGCGGGTGCTGCGGCTCATTCGGGGTGGGTAGCGTGCCGGTCGAGGGTCCCGGGGACGTGCTCGTCCGGCGGGCGTCCCCCCGCGACCACCTCGGCGTGATGCGCGTCCTCGACGGCGCGAACCTGGAACTGAGCGCCGAGACCGCCGAGCGCCGCATCGACGCCGGCACCGCCGTCGTCGCCGACCACGACAACCGCATCGTCGGCGCGCTCGTCGCCGTCCGCCGTGACGACGGAGCGCACGTCGAGGCAATCGCGGTGCGGCGGCGCCGCCGCGCGAACGGCGTCGGCAGCGCGCTCGTGGAGTTCGCCGCGGAGCAGTGGACGCCGCTCACCGCGGACTTCGACCCGGACGTGAAGCCGTTCTACGAGTCGCTGGGCTTCGACTGCGAGAAGCGAGGGGAGCGCTACCGCGGCGTCTTAGACTAGGGGCTCGACGAGGTCGCGGCCCGCCGACAGCAGTTCTTCGACGCGGTCGGGGCCGTCGGCTTCAGCGTACACCCGCATCTTCGGCTCCGTGCCCGAGGGGCGGACGAGCAGCCACGAGCCGTCCGCCAGGAGGATTTTGAAGCCGTCCGCGTCGTTGACGCGCTCGACGCTCACCCCGGCGACTTCCGCGGGGAGCCGGGATTCGAGCTCGTCGAGGACCGCGGGCTTGCGGTCGTCCGGGCAGTCGACGCTCACCTTGTCCTGGTGGATGTCGCCGAACTCCGCCGTGATGGCGTCGAGGCGCTCGTCGATGGGGCGCTCGCTGGCCGCGGCGGCCGCCAGCAGCGCCATCAGCACGCCGTCCTTCTCGCGGACGTGTCCACGCATCGTGTACCCGCCGGACTCCTCGCCGGCGAAGAGCGCGTCGTGTTCGCCCATCGCCGCCGCGACCCACTTGAAGCCGACCGGGGTCTCGACGACCTCGCAGCCGTGGGCGTCCGCGAGGCGGTCCACGAGGAACGTCGTCGACACCGTGCGAACCGCGGGCCCGGAGTCGTCCTCCAGCAGGTAGTCGTACGCGAGCGCGTAGAACCGGTTGCCGTCGAGAACGCCCCGCTCGGGGGTGACGACGGCGACGCGGTCGGCGTCACCGTCGTTCGCGACGCCGAAGTCCGCGTCGTGCTCGTCGACGGCGAGCGCCAGCCCCTGGAGGTTCGCCTCGTCGGGCTCGGGGGGCGTGCCGCCGAAGTCCGCGTCGCGCTCGCAGCGCTCGCGAATCACCTCGGCGCCCGCGGCTTCGAGGAGTTCGTCCGTGACGCCGCGGCCGCTGCCGTGCATCGCGTCGTACACCACGGTCAGCCCAGAGAGGTCGGCGTCTATCAGGTCGCGGCAGTGCTCGGCGTGCGGTGTCACGAAGTCCACCTCGCTGATTTCGCCGCGCTCGTCGCCCTCCACGGGCTCGCGGAGGTTCGCCTCGATTGTCTCCGTCACCTCGGGGAGCGCGGGCGCGCCGTCCTCCGGGATGAACTTCACGCCGTTGTACTCCGGGGGGTTGTGCGAGGCCGTCACCACGAGCGCGCCCGCGAGGTCGCGCTCGACGATGGCGTGCGCGACCAGCGGCGTCGGGCGGTCCCGCTCGGGCAGCAGGACGTCGAAGCCGTTCGCCGCGAGCACGTCCGCGATGTCCTCGGCGAACCCCGACGAGGTCTCGCGGGCGTCGTAGCCGACCGCGACCGTCTCTCCCACGTGGCCCTCGCTGTCGAGGTAGTCCGCGGTGGCCTGCGCGACCGCGCGGACGCGCTCGCTCGTGAACACGTCCAGGGTCGCGCGCCAGCCGTCCGTCCCGAAGGAGATGGCGTCCATGCGTACACGGTCGCTGCGTCGCATCAAAACCCCTGTGGTCGGCGAAACCCGTCGCTCGCACTACTCGAACTGCCGGCGGTGGTTGCGTGTGCGACCACGCCGAATTTACCCGTTCGTCCCGAACTCGCGGTATGGGTTCCCCGCCTCTCGTCGTCGGCGTTACGGGCAGCCGCCGCGACGGCAGCTACACCCGGCAGGCCATCGAGCACGCGCTCGCCGCCGCCGAACGCGCCGGCGCCGACACCGACCACGTCGACCTCGGGAGCGTCGACCTCCCGCTGTACCACCCCGACCGCGACGACGCGGACTCCGGCGACGCCGAGGAGTTGCTCGCCCGAGTACGGGCCGCGGACGGCGTCGTCGTCGGCTCCCCGAACTACCACAGCACGTTCTCCTCGACGCTCCACAACTTCCACGACTACTGCGGCTACGACGAGTACGAGGACACCGTCGTCGGCCTCGTCGTCGTCGCCGGCGGCGGCACCATCGGGTCGCCACTCGACCACCTGCGCATCACGATGCGCGGCGTCCACGCCGAGGTCGTCCCCGAGCAGGTCGGCATCCGGAACGCCTCCCGGTACTTCGAGGACGGCGCGCTCACCGACCGATCGCTCGCCGAGCGCGTGAACGGCGTCGCCGAAGCGGTCGTCGAGGCGGCGCGGCGGCGCGACCTCGCCGACGAGGCGGCGTCCCCGAGCGCGGACGACTGACTACCGCGGCCACGGGTCGTCCTGCTCGGCGACGAGCGCTTCCTTCTGCGGGCGGGAGAGCTGCTTGAGTTCGTACTCGCGGCTCATCGCGGCGGACTTCGACTCGTAGGACTCGACGTACTGGAGCGTCACCGGGGTGCGGCCGCGCGTATACTTCGCGCCGTCGCCGGCGTCGTGTTCCGCGACGCGGCGCTCGACGTCCGTGGTGTAGCCAGTGTAGTAGGAGCCGTCGCTGCACTCCAGCACGTAGACGTAGTGCACGCCCGGGACGACGGGACGCGGGGTGGACTGCGTTTCGGTCAGGCCCGACGGGCGCGGTCCTTCGACACCTCGGCGATGCCGACGTTCGCCGCACAGTTCGGGCACGCGTGGAGGCGACCGTCCTCGTCCGCGAACACGCGCGCGAAGTTCTCGGAGACGTGGGTGTCGCAGTGGTTACAACGGGGCATGGACGTGTTCGCCGGCGCGGGTGGCCAGCGTGTGTGAGTACACCGCACACGAATAAATGGGTTTTCCCAATTTCGAACAAAATTTGGCCGAACTCGAATCATAGTTCGCTCACTGCGGACGCGACCGATATCGTTGCCTCGTCCCGACAGGATTCATCCGGATTTCGACCGTACGAAGCCGTCAGTGGCCGCAACGGCGGCGTATTATGGGAAGCCTTATAAGGTGGCGCGGAAAAAACCAGGCCGTATGGCAGACCTCATCGTCAAGGCCGCTGTGAAGGAAGAACTCGACGACAAGAACGTTGCCTCCGACTTCTACGAGGCGCTCGACGAGGAAGTCTCGGAACTCCTCGAAGACGCGGCGGCTCGCGCCGAGTCCAACGGTCGGAAGACCGTCCAGCCGCGCGACCTGTAACTAGGTTCGATCCCTCCAGTTTTTTGCGACGCGACGCCCCGTAGCTACGCGTCCGTGACCCGCACGCCGCCGTCGGTGCCGACGTAGACCGCGTCCGCCAGCCCGACGAACAGCCCGTGCTCGACGACGCCCGGCAGCGCCGACAGCGACGCCGCTAGCGCCTCGGGGTCCTGCATCGAGCCGAACTCGCAGTCCAGCACGAGGTTGCCGTTGTCCGTCACCACGGGGCCATCCTTCCGTTCGGCCGCACGGAGTTCGGGCTTCCCGCCGAGCCCGCGCACGCGCTCGGCGACCACCGGCCGCGCGTCCGGCAGCACTTCGACTGGAACCGGGTAGTCCAGCGCCTCGACCTCCTTGCTGGGGTCCGCGACCACCACGAAGCGGTCCGCGCTCGCGTCCACGTACTTCTCGCGGGCGTGGGCCGCGCCGCCGCCTTTCACGAGGTCGCCGCCCGCCACCTGGTCGGCGCCGTCGATGGCGAGGTCCACGGACGCCTCCTCCAGCGTCGTCAGCGGAATCCCCGCCTCGATGGCGAGCTGCCGCGACTGGAACGACGTCGGCACGCCCTCGACGTCGAGGCTGCGCTCGCCGACGGCGCGAATCGCGTGCGCCGCCGTGCTCCCGGTGCCGAGCCCGACGACCATCCCTTCCTCGACGTCGTCGGCCGCCGCCTCGCCCGCGCGCCGCTTCGCCGCGTCGCCGCCGCCCGTGTTCTTCATGCCTACAGCGTCACCCCGGCCGCCCAAAAACCCACTTGTAGCCCGCTCGCGGGCAGTTATCCGGCTCGTAACTATAGCCGGCGTCGCTGTACGGCTCGCGTATGTCCGACGCCAGCCGCGCCGTCGACGCCCGTGGCGACCCCGACGGCGCCGCCGCGCTCGTGCTCGCACCCGGCGTATCCACCGAGGACGCGCGCGTCTGCGCCGACCGCCTCGCCGCCGCAGACGCCGCGCTCGTCGTCTCGCTGCGTCGCACGCCACGGAACTGGCAGGCCGCCCGCGACGGCCCGCTCCCGCCGACGGGCTTCGTCACCACCGACTCGCACCCGGGCAGCGTCCGTGCCGTCGCCGACCCCGGCGACCTCACCGGCATCGGTATCGCCGTCTCCGAGTACCTCGGCGACCTCCCCGGCGACGCCGAGCCCGCCGTCTGCCTGGACTCGCTGACGACGCTCCTCCAGTTCGCCGAGCCCGAGCGCGCGTACCGCTTCCTGCAGGTGCTCTGCGGGCGCGTGCGCGCCGCCGGTGGCACCGTCCACTGCCACGCCGACCCCGCCGCCCACGACGACGCCGCGCTCGAACGGCTCGCCGGGCTGTTCGACGGCGTGCTCTCCGTAGAAACGTAGCTAGAGCTGTTCTTTGACGGCCTCGGGGTCGTGCGTGAGGCGGAGCGTCCGCGACCGGCCGCGGCCGTCGAGTTGCTCGTACTCCGCGTCGATGAGCCCGAGCTTGTCGAGCTTGTTCACGATCTCCGTGTACCGCGTGTACCCGAGGCCGGTGCGGTCGTTGAACGCGTCGTAGACGTCGCCGGCCTGCTCGCCGTCGCAGTCCGCGACCGTCTCCACGAGCGCCCGCTCCGTGTCCGAGAGCGCGCGCAGGCTCCGCGAGAGGTGGATGTGCTTGGCCTCCTCGGAGACCGCCTCGACGTCCTCCAGTTCGACGGTGGTGCTCGCGCGGGACTCGGCGTGTAGGCCCGCGCGGCGCAGCAGGTCGATGCCCACGCGGAGGTCGCCGGCCTCGTCCGTGAGCTCAGCGACGCGGTCCAGCACCGTCGTCGGCACCGCGTCCTCCCGGAACCCGACCTCCACGCGGTTCCGCAGGATGTCCGTGATCTCGCCCCGGTCGTACGACGGGAAGTACGCCTCCTCCGGCCGGAACACCGACTGCACGCGGCCGTCGAGGTTCTCGATGACGTCCAGTTCGAGGTCCGAGGACACCACGATGACGCCGACCTTCGCGCCCGAGTGCGTCTCGTGGGCGCGCAGCAGCGAGTACAGCGTGTCGGAGGCCTCGTCCTCGTAGAAGAGGTAGTTCACGTCGTCGAGCGCGACCACCAGCACCTCCTCCTCGTCGGCGATGCGCTCGGCGACCTGCCCGAACAGCTTCTTGAACGAGATGCCCGAGGAGGGCGGCTCGTAGTCGAATATCTCCTCGAAGACCCGCGAGAAGACCGCGTACCGCGTGGAGTCGACCTGGCAGTTCACGCGCACCGTGCGGACCCCGGGCTGGCCGCCGAGCTCGCCGAACAGCTTCTGGACGGCCGTCGTCTTCCCCGTGCCCGGCGGCCCCCGAACCATCACGTTCAGCGGCCGATTCCCGCGGACGGCCGGCCGGAGCGCGTACTGCAGCGTCTGGAGCTGGGACTCCCGGTGTTCGAACGCCTCCGGGACGTAGTCGATCTCGAAGACGTGCTCGTCCCGGAAGACGGACTCGTCCCAGCCCAGCATCCCCTCCTCGGGGTCGTCGCTCATCACTTTCACCACGCTCGGGCAACCACTTAACCCTTCGCCACAGTCCGCGGATTCGCGGCGTCGAGGCGCCAGCGCCCCGGATTCCTCAGAACTTCCCGAGCAGCCGGTCGTAGAACGACCCCGCGGACGCGCCCGCCTCGCCCTCCGATTCTCCGCCCTCGGTGGCGAGCTTCTCCACGATGAGCTCCGGGGTCGAGCGCGCCAGGTGGTCTTTCACCGGGGAGCGCTCGACGACCAGCTCGCCGTCCTCCAGCCCGCGCGCGCGGATTCCGTCGACGGTAACGTCGAACCCGCACTGGTCGCGTATCTCGCCCGCGAGGTGGGAGACGAACACCCCGGACGCCCCCGCCTCGTGGAGCTCTTCGAGGATGCCCGCGACGATCTTCGCGGACGCCCCCGGCTCCGTGATGGACTCCAGTTCGTCCACGAGGACGAGCTTGCGCGCCGCGCCCTCGGTCAGGCCCGCGAAGTCCCGCAGCGTCGCCTCGAACGCGCCAGCGTCCAGCGTCCCCTGGGACTTCGCGTAGTAGTGCAGTTCCTCCACTTCGGGCACTCTGGCGGACTCCGCCGGAACGGGCAGGCCCATGTGCGCGAGCACGACCACGACAGCCACCAAATCGAGCGTGCTCGTCTTCCCGCCGGAGTTCACGCCGGAGAGCAGCGCCACGCCGTCGACGCCGTAGTCCACGGGCTCGACCGCCTCGAAGCCGACGTCCAGAATCGGGGAGCGCCCGCCCTCGATGTCGAACCCGCGGCCGCCGCGATCGGCGAGCACGCAGTCGAAGTCGTCGGCGAACCGCGCGACCGCCAGCTCCACGTCGAGTTCGAGCGCGCGCTCGACGAGCCCCCGCGTGGGCTCCCGGAGGTCCGCGAGCGTCGCCGCGAGCTCGCGCTTGCGCTCCGCGCTCCGGCGGTCGCGGGCCGCGGTGAGCTCCTCGCGCAGCCGCGAGACCGCCTCCGGGTCGTGGTCGACGGGGAACGTCGGCGAGTCGTCGAACGCCTGCCGCGCGATGCTCGCCTCACCCTCCCGCAGCCCGAGGGCGTCCACGAGGTGGTCGCGGGCGGCGTCCACAGCTTCGGCGTACTCGTCGGCGAGCTCCCGCGACAGCAGGCTGTCCACGCCCGCGCCGCGCTCCACGAGGCTCAGGAGGTCCGCGCCCTCGATGGTGACGTCCTGCTCCTGGATGGCCTCCCGGAGCCGATCGTTCGCCACGGACTCCGCCGTCGACACCGCCGCGTCGAGGTCGTCGACCGCCGTCGAGAGCCGGTCGAGCTCCTCGTCGCCCGCGACTGCTCCCTCCGAGTCGAGCTGCGCGAGCGCCGAATCCAGCGCTTCGAGGTCGACGTCGGTTTCGAGCCCCGCGACCTCGTGGACCGCGACCGCCGCGCGTATCGGGTCCCGGTTCGTCGCGAAAAAGGAGAGCACGCGCTCCGGGACGACCTCCTCCGGGCGTTCCAGGGCGTCCGGTTCGACGCGCACGTCGCCGTCGACCTCGACGCCCGCGAACGCCTCGTCGAGCGCGACGACCGTCGAGTAGCCCCGCGCGAGGTCCGCCAGCCCCCGCGTGTCCTCCACGACTTCCACCGAGAGCTCGGGGAACGCGTCCTGCGCGGCGCTGTACGTCTCCGCGTCCGTCGTCGCGAGACAGCGGTCCCGGACCGCCAGCCCGTCCGGCCGCGACAGCGGCTCGACGCCTGCCAGCGCGTTCAGGACCTCCGGGTCGGGGTCCCGGGCCATCGCGTCCTCCGCGAACTCGTTGACCTCCGCGATGCGGGATTCGGTCGCGCTCGGGTAGAACGTCCGCAGGCGCTGGCTCGCGTAGTCGGTGACCGCGCGCTCCTGCAGCAGCGCGAGCACGCGCTCGTACACCTCGCTCGCGCGGTCCGTCGCCAGAAACCCGCCCGGGTCGTCGTGGCGCGCGCGAATCGCCCCGCGGACGATGCGCGCGGCCCGGCCGTCCGTCACCCCCGGCGCGCGAGCGACCGCCGACACGTCCCCCCGCTGTAGTGCGTCCTCGGGGTCGTCGAGCGCCCGCAGCGACTCCGCGGTCTTCGCGCCCACGCCCGGAATCGCCTCTAACTCCATCGCCCGGGCTTACGTGGCCCGTGCCAAAGGTCTTACGCGAACCCCGGTCGCCGCTGCGGGAGTAGCATCCGCGAGCGCCGCGAGGCGCTACGCGCCTCGGTTTGTGCGAACGGGGAGCGAAGCGACCCGTGAGCCGCGAGGCGCGAGCGGTTCACTGCGCGAACGAGCGAAGCGAGTGAGCGCAGGCCGACGAGCGACTAAGCGCCGAAGGCGCGCTGGAGCGAGGAGTGCTTTTTCCGCAAGTTTTTGCCGAGTGGGGCGCCGCAGGCGCCCCACGCAGCGCAAAAAGTGCGTTCTAGTTCCCAGTCCACCGCAGCAGCGCGAGCGTCCCCTCGAAGAGCGCGATCATGGTGATGGCGACGATGATGGGGACGACGCCCGTGGGGTCGATGGCGCCGAACGTGAACGAGATGCCGGCGAACGCCGCCCAGAACAGCAGGCGGCGGTCTTCGAGCCACTGGCGGGTGGTGACGCCGAGCATGATGGCGAGCATGATGAACAGGGGAATCTGGAAGACCACCGCGAGGTACCCCATCACCATGAGGATGAGGTTGAACGTGGAGCCGAGCGCGAACGCGACGTCCGCGGTGGGCTCGGTGTACCCCTGGAAGTAGTCCATCGTGTACGGGAGGACGAGGAGGTACGCGAAGAGGACGCCGAGCACGGCGAGGACGAGGCTGGTGGGGACGGCGGCGAGGTAGTAGCGGCGCTCGTTCCGGTAGAGCCCGGGGCGCATGAACGCGTAGGACTCGTAGACGAAGACGGGGAGCGCGATGACGAGGCCGGCGAGGCTGGCGACCTTCAGCTGGGTGATGACGAGTTCGAGCGGCTGGTAGACGCGGGGGTCGACGGCCTCGCCGCCGGGGAGGACGTAGTTCCAGATGGTGGTGATGAGCTCCTCGGTGAGCGGGAAGACGGCGACGCTGACGAGCCCGGCGATGGCGATGACGATGGCGAGCCGCTTGACCATCTCCTCGACGTGGACGGCCAGCGGCTGTTCGACGTCGGACTCCGGGGCGTCCATGCCGAGGCCGTCGTCGGGCGACGACGGCGTCTCGTCGGCGTCGATGACGGAGTTCTCCCGCGGGTCGAGCGCGTCGTCGTCGGGGCCGCGCTCTGGCTCGTCGGCCTGGTGTTCGTCGTCGGCGAGGAGCTGCGGTTCGCCGCCGGACGCGGGGTCGGCGCTGTCGCCGGCGGCCGCGACGGCGTCGGTGTCCCAGTCCCACTCGTCGCCGTCGTCGTCCTCGACGCGCTCGACGGCGGGCGTGAGGTCGGGCCACCGCTGGTCGGCGACCTGTTCGACTGCCGGCGTCAGGTCGCTCCAGTCGTCGCCTGCGTCGGCCTGGGCGTCGACACGACGGACTACTGGCGTGAGGTCGTCCCCGCCGTCGTCCTCGTCGTCGACGCGGCGGACGGCGGACACGACACCCTCCCAGTCGAGGTCGCGGTCGCGCCTGCCGTCCGGTTCCTCGGCCATTCGTGTCCGTGCTTTGGCGACGGGGGCGTTATAGGCTTTCTTTTGGGCGTGGACGGGAAGATTGATAATTGCGAACGGGTTAGCCGGACGCAATGAGTAGCACCGGTTCGGGCCCGATAGACCCCAGTACGGCCCGCAGCATCGAGTCCGGCCGACAGACGCTCGGTGTGATGCTCCGGACCGCCCAGTCCCAGCTCCAGCACGTCTTCATCGCGTTCGTCGTGGGGCTGCTCGCCGGCATCATGACGATGCGGCTGTACGTCTGGCCGGAGTTCGAGGAGGACCTCCTCGTGGAGTCGGCGGACGTCATCGCGCAGACGCCGTTCGACGTCATCCTGATGCAGGTGAAGATCGGCCTGTTCGCGGGCGTCGCGCTCGCCATCCCCGTCCTCCTCTACCACGCCCGGCAGCCGCTCGTCGAGCGCGAGATCATCCCGGACGTCGAGGTCTCCCGGCTCAACGTCGCGCTCGTCGTCCTCGTCTGCATCGTGCTGGCGGCGGCCGGCGTGGCGTACGCGTACTTCCTGTTCTTCCCGCTGATGTTCGACTTCCTCGCGGGCAACGCCGTCGGCGCGGGGCTCGCGCCGAAGTACTCCATCGTGAAGTGGACGGAGTTCATCCTCTTCCTCGCGCTGTCGTTCGCGCTCGCGGCCCAGCTCCCGCTCGCGGTGTCCGCGCTCTCGTACTCCGGCATCGTCCCCTACGAGACGTTCCGCGACAAGTGGAAGTACGCGGTCGTCGGCATCTTCGCGTTCGGCGCGTTCTTCTCGCCGCCGGACCCGTTCACCCAGATCCTGTGGGCGTCCCCGCTCATTCTCCTGTACGGTCTCTCGCTGTACTGCGCGAAGGTCGTCGTGACGATGAAGCGCGGCCGCGAGCACGTCGACGTCCGCGGCGTGCTCCGCGAGTACTGGAACCGCGTGCTCGGCGTCGGCGTGCTCGGGTTCGCGGCGGGCTACGCGTTCGGCCAGTACGGCGGTATCGAGCGGTTCAACAGCGCCCTCGCGCTCATCGGGTCGTCCGTCCGCGTGCCCACGGTCGGCGCCGCGCTCGGCGTCGACGCGGCGACCGGCTACCTGCTGCTCGGCGCCGTCTTCGCCGTCGTCGCGCTCGCGTTCGCGCTGCTGTACTACGGCTACGTGGCCGTCGAGCGCGCCGCCAAGCAGGTCGCGGCCGAGCGCGTCGCCTACTCGCAGGACCCCGCGGACATCGACCTCGACGCCCTCGACGCGGACGGCGTGCGGGCGGCGCCCGCGGAGGCGTTCGCGTCCCTGAGCGAAGACGAGGCGCTCGCGACGGCGAACCGCGCGCTCGAAGACGGCGACGACGAGAAGGCCCAGGCCGTCCTCGACCGGTACGACGAGGTGCAGGCGCAACTCGAAGCGCAGGCCGACGAGGAGGGTGACGCCGAGAGCGAGGACGACCCGACGGACACCGTCCAGAGCACGGCCGCGGGGATGATGGACGCGTTCACCGAGGAGGAGACCACCGAGGACGACATCGGCGGCTACTACTACGACATCCGGTTCGTACTCGACACGCTGCGCTCGCGGGCGTTCCGCATCGTCGGGACGTTCATGCTGCTGATGGTGAGCATCTTCGGGTGGCTGTACTACGGCGGGTTCGGCCAGCTCCGGGACAACTTCGTCGCACGCATTCCCCAGGACATCCAGCCGCTGGCGACCGGCGGCGAGTGGCCAATCACGCTCCACCCCGTCGAGGCGCTCGTCTTCCAGGTGAAGATCTCCGTCGTGCTGGCTATCATCGGGACGCTCCCCATCGTCATCTACTACGTCTGGCCGGCGCTCCAGGACCGCGGCTGGGTGACCGGTGACCGCCGCACCATCCTCGTGTGGGGGGGCGGCCTCGTCGGCGGGCTGTTCCTCGGCAGCTACCTCGGGTACAACTACGTCGCCCCGGAGGTCATCTCGTTCCTCGTCTACGACGCCCTGGAGTCCGGGATGATCATCAGCTTCACCGTCAGCACGTTCGCGTGGATGGTGTTCCTGCTGACCGCGGGCATCGGGCTGCTCATCGACGTCCCCGTGACGATGGTGCTGTTCCACCTCGGCGGGCTCGTCTCCTACGAGACGATGCGGCGGCGCTGGCGCGTCCCCGTCATCTCGTCGTTCGCGTTCGGCGCGCTCGTCACCCCGGACAGCCTCTACACGATGCTGGTCATCGCCATCCCCATCGTCGTGATGTACTTCGTCGGGCTCGCCATCCTCACCGTCATCACGCTCGGCGGGCGCCGCGGCGGCTCCGCGAAGTCGACTCGAACGGCTTAAGATAATCCTCCGGTATTCTCGGCGTATGCCCAAGATAAGCGTCGAGATTCCCGAGGAGCTCCTCAGAGACCTCGACGAGCACGTCGGCGACGACGGCAAGTTCGTGAACCGCAGCGACGCCGTGCGCGCGTCCATCCGGAAGACCCTCGACCTGCTCGACGACATCGACGACCGCCACGGGAGGCTCGACGACGATGCGGAGTGAGGACCGGCTCGTCGCCGGCCAGGTCGCGATCGTCGGGCTGTTCGTCACCGCGCTCGTGACCGCCCAGCTCACGGCGTCGAAGCTGCTCATCTTCCAGATCCCGTTCGAGCTGCCGTTCACGGGGTCGGCGCTCGTGATGCCGGGCGCGGCGCTGGCGTACGCGCTGACGTTCTTCGCCTCGGACTGCTACTCGGAGCTGTACGGCAAGCGCGCCGCGCAGGTGCTCGTGAACGTCGGGTTCGCGATGACGCTCGTGATGCTCGCGCTCGTCTACACCACCATCGAAGCCCCCACCGCGCCGTTCTCCGGGGTCGGCGAGACGGAGTTCGCGCGCGTCCTCTGGTCGAGCGCGAACATCGTCGCGGGGAGTCTGCTGGCGTACCTCGTCAGCCAGAACTGGGACGTGCTCGCGTTCCACGCCATCCGCGAGCGCACCGACGGCGCGCACCTCTGGCTGCGCAACGTCGGCTCCACGGCCACCAGCCAGGCCATCGACACCGTCATCTTCGTCACCGTCGCGTTCTGGGTGGCGCCGCAGGTGCTCGGGGTCGGACCGGTCTACGGACAGAACCAGATTCTCTCGCTCATCGTCGGCCAGTACGTCCTCAAGCTCGCCATCGCAATCGCGGACACGCCGTTCGTCTACGGCGTCCGCAGCCTGCTCGCCCGGCCCGCCTAGTCGCGGCGCTCGGCGAACCCGAAGTTCGGCTTCACGTCCGTCACCTCGACCTCGACGGTCTCGCCCTCGTCGGCGTCCGCGACGAACAGCGTGTACCCCTCGACCTTCGCGACGCCGTCGCCCTCGTCGCCCTCGTTGACGACCTCCACTTCGAGCGTGTCGCCTTCCTCGACGGGCGCGTTCACGCGGTTCTTCGCGACCACGTACAGCTCCGAGGACGAATCCCGGGAGGCGTCGGGCGTGTACGTCCGCGTGAACGCGAACTCCTCCTCGACGTCCGCGAGGTAGTCCTCGAAGTCCTGGCCGTCGAAGACCTTCACGACGAAGTGCCCGCCGTCCCGCAGCACTTCTTTGGCGGTCTCCAGCGCCATCCGCGCGAGGTGCACGGAGCGCGCGTGGTCGAGGTTGTACTCGCCGGTCATGTTCGGCGCCATGTCCGAAATCACGACGTCGACGCCGCCCGGCGCGGCCGCGCGTTTGATGTCCTCGCGGGTGTCCGTCTCGGTCATGTCGCCCTTGATGGTCTCGACGCCCGCGTCGGGGTCGTCGAGCGGGTCGATGCGCTGGAAGTCCACGCCGACGACCTTCCCGCGCGCGCCGGCCTCCTCGGCGGCGACCTGCAGCCAGCCGCCCGGCGCCGCGCCGAGGTCGACGACCGTCGCGCCGCCGAACAGCACGTCGAACTCGTCGTCGATCTGCTGTAGCTTGTACGCCGCCCGCGTCCGGTAGCCCTCCTGTTTGGACTTGTTGTAGTAGTGGTCCTTGCCGTTCCCCATGATTAGTTACGGAACCTACGGCGCCCGGACTGAAAACCGCGTCGTTGTGGGTGCTACGCCGCAGCGCCGCGAAAATCGCAGAGAAGAGTCGCCCGCAGTCAGCGGCCCCCGTCGGTTCAGTTCGCCGTCGCGACCGTCGTCGAGTCCAGCGTAATCGTCTCGCCGTCCGACGTCACCGTCACCTCGGTGTCGAGGCTCACGTCCTCGGGCACTGCGAACGTCAGTTCGCCGTCCTCGTTCGTCTCGCCGACGACCTCGCCGTCCACGGCGACCGTGGCGTCCTCGACGACTTCGCCCTCGCCGTCGGTCACGACGACGGTGGCGTTCTCGCCGGGCGCGAGGCTGCCGTCGACGGTCGCGCCGAGTTCGGCGCTAGCCTCGGACTCGCTGTCGCTGTCGTCGCTGTCTTCGGACTCCTCGAACTCGACTTCGAGTTCGGCTTCGCCCTCGCCGTACGCGCTCCCTTCCTCGGTCTGTGCCTTCAGTTCGAACTCCTCGGCGTCGTCGGGCACCTCGACGGTCGCGGTGCCGTTCGCGTCGGTCGTCACTTCGACGTCCTCGTTGACGGTGACCGTCGCGTTCTCGACGGCTTCGCCGTCCTGCGTGACACGCACCGTGGCGTTCTCGCCGGCGGTCACGTTCCCGACGAAGTTGGCTTCCAGGCCGTCGCCGTCGGACTCGACGTCCACGCGCTCGATGGGGACGTCGGTCCCGGACTCGCTGGCGACCGGCTTCAGGATGTACTTCCCGCTGTTGCCGGCTTCGAACACCGTGATGTCGAAGACGAAGTCGACGTTACCGCTCTGGTCGACCGTGAAGTCCTCGTTGAGGTGGAGCTTCTGGCTCGGCAGCTTCACGTTCACCTTCTCGCCGGAGTGCAGCGTCCCCTCGACCTCGCCGACGTGCACGAACACCTTCTCGTACTCGCCCGCGGGGACGCTCATGTTCCCGAGCTGGGTCGCGTTCGCGCCCTGGAGCTCCGTCAGGTCGACGGTCCGGTTGTCGACGTCGTGTTCGACCCACTCGGTCTCGGACTCGTCGTCCGATTCGCTCTCGTACTCGAACTCCAGTTCGGCTTCGCTCTCTCCGTACTCGCTGTCCGAGTCGGTCTCGGATTCGAGCGTGAACTCCTCGGCGTCGTCAGGCACCTGCACGGTCGCAGTGCCGTCGGCGTCCGTCGTCACCGTCGTCTCCGTGTCGCCCGCCGAGACCACGACGGTGCCGTTCGCGACGGCCTCGCCGTCGTGTGTGAGCGTCACGGTGGCGTTCTCGCCGGCCGTGACGTTCCCGTCGACGGCGAGCTCGAGGCCGTTCTCGCTCTCGGACTCGGCCTCCCACTCGCCGGACGCGTTCACGGCAGCGTCGGCGCTCTGCGCGAACCCGACCTTCGTCACCGTGACGTTCAGGTGTTCGAACTGGCTAATCGCGTTCTCCTCGTCGCTCACGTAGAACGACACGGTGCCGCTGTTCTCGCTGTCGTCCGTCTGTGCCCCGTTCGGGCCCGCGATGCCGCCGGCACACCCGGCGAGCATCACGAGCGCTGCCACGACTAGACTGGCTGCGGTGCGTCTCATGTGCGTCCGACCCCAGGAGTCCCACCCACCTAAAGGGGTCAAGCCGTAAAGGCGGTCACGCGCCGGATTAAGCCGGATTAACTCGGGTTGTCCGTCTCGCGTGCCGCCGAGGCGCTCGTCGAACCCGACGAGCGTCGTCCCGTGACCGCGACACGCCGCGCGCACCTATATCCCCGCCGGCGGCCGCCCGCTCCCGGCGCCCGGACGCCGTCTCCCGATTTACGCGCGCACGCGGAACGTGGGGCTTTTTAGTCCCTGATTGCGTAGCGAATCCCATATGTTCAAGGCGATTGTGAGCGCCGACACGCTCCGGGAAACGCTCGACTCCGTGAGCGTGCTGGTGGACGAATGCAAGATCCACCTCGACGAAGACGGCCTCTCCATCCGCGCTGTCGACCCCGCGAACGTCGGCATGGTCAACCTCGACCTCGGGGCCGCAGCGTTCGAATCCTACGAAGCCGACGGCGGCATCATCGGCGTCAACCTCTCCCGGCTCGAAGACATCGCCGGGATGGCCGACTCCGACCAGCTCGTCCAGCTCGAACTCGACGAGGAGACCCGCAAGCTCCACATCCAGATCGACGGCCTCGAGTACACGCTCGCGCTCATCGACCCCGACTCCATCCGCCAGGAGCCCGACATCCCCGACCTCGACCTCTCCGCGAACGTCGTCATCGAGGGCGCCGACATCGACCGCTCCGTCCGCGCCGCCGACATGGTCTCCGACCACATCGCGCTCGGCGTCGACGCCGCAGACGAACTGTTCTACGTCGACGCGGAAGGCGACACCGACGACGTCCACCTCGAACTCACCCGCGACGACCTCATCGACTTAGAGGCGGGCGACGCCCACAGCCTGTTCAGTCTCGACTACCTCAAGGACATGAACAAGGCCATCCCGAAAGACGCCGAGGTCGAACTCGAACTCGGCGACGAGTACCCCGTCAAGATTCACTTCGACATCGCCGAAGCGCAGGGACGGGTCACCTACATGCTCGCGCCGCGGATTCAGTCCGACTAAGTACCTTTTGCGCTGCGTGAGGCGCGCGAAGCGCGCCTCACTCGGCAAAAGCTACGCTAAAAGCACTCCTCCTTCGGTCCGCTTCGCGTCCCTCAGTCGTCGGCCTCGCGGCGAAGCCGCGAGTGAACCGCTCGCCTCGGGCCCTCCGAGCCACTCGCTCGCGGATGCTTGTTTCTACCGGCTGCGTAGGTTCAAGTAGGAGAACGAGACCACCCCGTGGCGTGACGTAGTCGACCGCGCAGGTCTGGTCGAGGCTGTGGTGCGGCGTGCCGGCCTGCGAACGCGAGCTGGGCGGTCGGCTACGCCGACCGCCGAATGACGTTGCGTTCAGGAGAGCGGAACTCTCCTGTAGCCCATCAGAAACGCGGAGCGTTTCTGAGGACGGCGTAGCCGCAACGCTGCCGCCTGTTCGCCCTTCGTCGGTTCGACGAGCGACCGGACTACCGCTCTCCGTACCACTCCGCCTCGAAGCGCTCCGCGAACTCCTCTAAGAACGCGTGGCGTTCCGCCGCGATGTCGCTCCCGGTCTCCGTGTTCATGTTCTCGTGGAGGCGCAGCAGTTTCGCGTGGATGTGGTGGTACGTGCTCGCCTGCTCGTCCTCGTGGTCGTCTTTCTCGTAGGCGTCGTCGGCGTCGGGAAGCGGCCGCTCCGGGTCCCAGAGGAGGTTGCCGTGCGCGCCGCCGAACTGGAACGCGCGAGCGACGCCGACCGCGCCGATCGCGTCGAGGTTGTCCGCGTCCTGCAGGACCTCGGCTTCGACCGTCTCGGCTGCCGTCGGGTCGTCCTCGAAGCCGTACTCCTCGTGGACGGCGACGCAGTGACACACCGGGTCGCGGAGCCCGTCGGGGACCGCGGCGTCCGCGAGAATCTCGCGCACCTCCGGAATCGTCTCCTCGGGGTGCGTGAAGCCGTCGCCGCGCACGCGGTGGAGGTCGTGGACGAGCGCGACGACGCCGACCACGCGCGGGTCGGCGCCCTCTTCGTCGGCGATGCGGACGCCGAGACGGTGTACACGCCACGCGTGGTGGACGTCGTGGCCAGAGGCGTCTCCGTCGAGGTGAGCGGCCATCTCGGCGGCCACTCGGTCGAACAGCGCGTCGTCGCTGTCGGTCATACGGCGCCTTGCTCCCGCGGGGAGAAGTCAGTTGTCGGTCTCGGCCGGCCGCACCGCGCTCGCCGTCGGCCACGCGTCGCTCTCGTCGCGGCTCGCGAGCACCGTCTCGCCCGCGGTGACCTTCTCGCCCTTCTCCACTTCGAGGTCCGCGCGGTCGTACGCCTCGGGGAGGACGACGTCCGCGCGGCTACCGAAGGAGATGTGGCCGATGCGGTCGGCGCGCGCGACGTCGTCGCCCGCCTCCACGTAGGGGTGGATGCGGCGGGCGAACGCGCCCGCGATGAGCACGACCTCGTGCTCCTCGAACGTGACGCGGACGCGCTCGTTGTGCTCGGACTCCTTGTCGAAGGCTGGCCGGTTGCCCCCGGGTCGGTGGTCGACCGCGTCGACGGTGCCGGCGAGCGGCGCGCGGTTCACGTGCACGTCGTGGACGTTCATGAACACGCCCACGCGGAGGCGGCCGTCCTCGGTCTCGCGAATCACGGACACTTTGCCGTCGGCGGGCGAGACGGCGCCAGCGCCCTCCGGCGACCGGTCGGGGTCGCGGTGGAACCACGCGACGAATCCCGAGAGCGCGAGCGCGACGACGCCCCACAGCGACGACAGCGCCAGCAGCGCCGCGCCGACGACGGCCGACGGGAGCGCGTACATCCACTTCCAGGGGCCACGCGCGAACATACACCCACTGTGGACGGCCGGACCGATAGCCCTTCGGTCCGGGCGCTCCCGACCGGGGTGTTTATCGGCGTCCGCTCGCAAGCATGGAGGCGATGAACGCGCGTCACGCTCGCTACCCGTTCCTCGGCGAATCCCGGCAGGCAGTCGAGGAGGCGGGCGTCGACCTCGGGGCCGTCGTCGCCGAGGACGACGCGGTCGTCGAGCGCGCCCGCGAGCGCGTCGCCGGCGCGCTCACCAGCGGCGAGGTCGGCGAACGCGCGCGCTCGGACCGCGTGGAACTGCTCTCGTACCCCGTGGCGCGCGTGCTCGTCTCCGTCGTCGACGAGCACGTCCTCGTCCGGAAGTACGCGGAGGCCGAGGCCGAGGCCGCCTACGAGCGATTCACGGCCGACGAGACCGACGACTCGGAGTTCAAGAGCGTCGGCGACGACGGCAGCCTCTCCCGGGAGGACCTCCTGCGGGAATTCGACCTCGCGAGCAACGTCCACGCGACGACGGACGGCTACGACGTGAACGTCGCGACGTACCTGCTGCTGTCGTCGTCGCTGCGCCCGGAGAAGTGGCGGCTGGTCAACCGCGCGCTCGACGACGGCCGCGTCCCCGTCAGCGAGGCCGAACTCGACACGCTCCTGCGCGAGGCGGTCCGCGAGCGGGTCGCGGAGGGCCTCCCGCTGAACGTCCCCGAGGCGGTCGCCGACGCCCTCGAAGGCCCCGTGGCGGCGGTCCGGGACGTGCTCTCCGAGATGGACCTGACGCGGGAGATCGACACCGTCGTCCCGGAGCTGTTCCCGCCGTGCATGAAACACCTCCTCGACCAGGTGCAGCGCGGCGAACACCTCCCGCACCACAGCCGCTTCGCCATCACCACGTTCCTCGCGAACATCGGGCTGACGACCGACGAGATCGTCGACATCTACAAGGTGAACCCGGGGTTCGGCGAGGAGATGACCCGGTACCAGACCGACCACATCCGCGGGGAGTCCAGCCCCACGGAGTACACGGCGCCGTCGTGTGCGACGATGAAAGCCTACGGGGACTGCGTGAACCCCGACGACCTCTGCGACGCCATCAACCACCCGCTGTCGTACTACGAGGCGAAACTCGACGACGAGGAGGACGACGACCTGGACGACTGGCGCGAGCGCGAGGACGAGGACCGCGAGGCGGACGCGGAAGCCTGACTGCGGGGCGTCGGTGGGTGGAACTCTCGACTCGGACTCTCCTGAGTTCTTATGCGTATTCGGCCGCAACACGCTGACGTGACTACCGAGGAATCGACCCCGATTGTAGTGGAGTGTCCGCAGTGCCCGTTCTCCAGGACGGTGCGCGAGGGAGACGACGAGTCGCCCGCCGACGTCGTCCGAGAACACGGAGCGAAGACGGGACACGCGGCCCGCGTCTCCAGACGTAGCGAGTGACCGGTCGTTCAGTATCGGTGAGCGAGGAACCCGCCGCGGGCTGGCGTCACTCGCCCTGCTTGCCGGACAGCCAGTAGCCGACGCCCGCCATCACGAGAATGAAGACGACGACCGCGGTGATGACGCCGTAGGCGCCCGTCTCCCCGAACCCCTCGCTCGTCGTGCCGGCGGCCACGAGGATGGCGATGAAGACGAGAGTAGACAGGATGGCGATACCCGCTTCGACGCGGGCGTCGGGCCCTTCAGACATACCCCGGGCTTTCGTCGGCCCCGGCAAAAGCGCTTCGAAGCCGCCGCGGACGGCGGGAGTCACCGCGGTCTCTGTGCGCCCTGCAGCGGCGCTCCGCGTCCGAACTAGGCGGTCGCGAAGCCGTAAAGCCACCGCGTTTTTGCGGGGTTTAGGCGTCTGCGGCGCCAACACTGCAGTATGAGTCCCTCCACGAAGCGCCGCCAGCCGCCGGACGAGCGGAGCCGCCGCGCCCGCCACGAGGAGATGGTGGTGCGCGCCCGCGGCGACGGCACCTACGAGGTGGAGTCGCCGTCCGGCAGCGTCTACGACGTCGACCTCGACGACGGCGAGTGTTCGTGCCCCGACCACCAGTACCGGCACACGCGCTGCAAGCACCTGCGCCGGGTCGCCATCGAAATCACCCTCGGCGAGGTCCCCGCACCCGGCGAGCGCGACGCCGCCTGCGCGGCCTGCGGCGACGACCTGTTCGTCGACCGGGAGGCGCAACGCGCCTCTGGCAGCCGGACGCAGCCCGGCGACGCCGACACCGTCGACCCCGTCTACTGCGAGGACTGCACGCTCGAGACTGGCGAGACCGTCGTCGACCGCGAGACCGGGAAGCTCGTCGTCGTCGTGGAGTCGACCGACGACCGCGCGAGCGACGTCCGCATCGCGGGCCGCGGCTGGTCGGTCGCCGACCACTACTCGAACCGCGACTACGACCGCGACGACCGCGTCGTCGACGTGCTCTACCCGCTCGACCGCGGCGTCTCCCCCGACGACATCTCGCCGCGTGACCTCCGCCGGTACGCGTTCCCGCGCGGCCGCCTCGAACGCTCCCGTTAGTCGAGCATCGACGCCGCTTCTTCGGGCGTGAGCACGCCCTGCTCGACGGCGTGCAGGACGTCCTCGACGTCGCTGCCCTCGGCGTCGCGCTCGCCGTCGCCCTGCAGGTCGTCGAACGTCTCGCCGTCCTCGATGGCGGTCTCCTTCTTCACGCGGTAGTTCCCGCCGTCGGTCTGGTAGACGTCCGCGGGGTGGAAGAAGTACCAGTCCTCGCGGTCGAAGCGCACGCCGATTTTGGGTTTCGCGCCGAAGCTCTGGCTGAAGTAGACGAGCGCCTCGACCTCCTCGCCCGTGAGGTAGATTGGGTCGCCGGCGCTGGACTTCGCCTCGACGGCGTAGAAGACGTCGCCGTCGCCCGCGAGCACGTCCGGGAGCTCGCGCTCGGTCGCCGCGCCGCTGGCGGGCGCGCGCATCACCGCGAACCCGCGCTCGTCGAACGCGTTCACGAGCTCCCGCTCGCGCCTGTTGCCCTTCGCGTTCGAGTTAGACATGCTCCGCACCCGTGGCCGCTGTCATACACACGGCTACGCGGTCGGGGGATAGGAGGGTTACGCCACGTGGCTGACTCTCGATTCTGGTGGATAGTCACAGCCGGCAGCGAGCATCCGCGAGTGAGCGGTTCGAAGAACCCGAGCGAAGCGGTTCACTCGCGGCTTTGCCGCGAGGCCGACGACTGAACGGAGCGAAGCGGAGTGAAGGAGGAGTGCTTTTAGCGTAGCTTTTACCGAGCGAGCGGCCGCAGGCCGCTCGCGCAGCGTAAAAGGTACTTACGTGCCGTGCTGCCAGGAGGACATGTACTCCTCCTGTTCTTCGCTGAGGGTGTCGAGTTCGATGCCCTCGGCGTCGAGTTTGATCTCCGCGAGCTTGCGGTCGAGGTGGTCCGGTACCTCGTGGACGCCGGCGTCGTAGTCGTCGGCGTTCTGGACGAGTTCGCGGATGGAGACGGCCTGCACGCCGAACGACTGGTCCATGACCTCGACCGGGTGGCCGAGGCTGACCGGGGTCGCGAGGTTGACGAGGCGGCCCTCGGCGAGCACGTTGATGCGCTTCCCGGAGGGGAGTTCGTACTCCCGGACGCCGTCCCGGACTTCCTGTTCGCTGTCCGCGAGCTCGCGGAGCGCTTCGAGGTCGATCTCGATGTCGAAGTGGCCGGCGTTCGCGAGCACGGCGCCGTCCTGCATCTTCTCGAAGTGCTCCTCGACGATGACGTCGCGGTTGCCCGTGGTGGTGAGGAAGACGTCGCCGACCTCGGCGGCCTCGCTCATCGACATCACGTCGTAGCCCTCCATGTGGGCTTCGAGCGCGCGCCGCGGGTCGACCTCGGTGACGATGACGTCCGCGTTCTGGCCGCTGGCCTTCTTCGCGACGCCGCGGCCGCACTGGCCGTAGCCCGCGACGACGACGTCCTTGCTCGCCCACGAGAGGTTCGTGGTCATCGCGATGGACGCCAGCGAGGACTCGCCGGTGCCGTGGACGTTGTCGAACAGCCGCTTCATCGGCGTGTCGTTGACCGCGATGACGGGGTACTCCAGTGCGCCGTCGTCGTCCATCGCGCGGAGGCGGTGGACGCCCGTCGTAGTCTCCTCGGTGCCGCCGACGATGGTGTCGATGAGCTCGGGGTGTTCCTCGTGGACGCGGAACACGAGGTCGCCGCCGTCGTCGACCGTCACGGTGGGCTCGTGGTCGAGGACGGCGTCGATGGCCTCGTAGTACTCGGTGTCGTCGACGCCGTGCTCGGCGTAGCTCGTGATCGAGTCGTGGTCGTCGAGCGCCGCGGAGACGTCGTCGTGGGTCGACAGCGGGTTGCAGCCCGTGATGGCGACCTCGGCGCCGGCGTCGGCCATCGTCTCGACGAGCGCCGCGGTCTTCGCCTCGACGTGCAGCGCCATCCCGACGGTCTCCCCCGCGAGCGGCTCGTTCTCCTGAAAGTCCGCGCGCAGCGAGGAGAGAATCGGCATGTGTTCGAACGCCCAATCGATCTTCTTCCGGCCGGAGTCGCGAGCCGACTCGAGGTCGTCGAGTCGCTCGCTGATCGGCGACGCGGTGGTCATACGGACTGCGAGGGCGACTGGATTCAAAACCCTACCGAAGCCGCGGAAGGGGAGCGGGCGCGACGGCGGCGCAGGTGTCCGATGGTGATGGTGGGGTCCGTCGCGCCCGGCGGGAGTCGCCGGCGCCCGAGGGTGCCTCAGACGTGTGTCCGGTGGGCGCCGGCGAGGCGCTGACGCCGTCGACAGTGGGTGCTCGCAGGCCCGTCCGGCCTGCACTAGGTGCCTCGGGCGGCACGCAAAAAAACTCGCTGGCCGGGAACTGACTTATTCGATTCTGGAGGGTTCGAGCCGTCAGTTACCGTTCCCGGGGTTGCCGTTCCCCGGTCCGCCGTTCCCGTTGCCGTTGTTCCCGTTACCGTTTCCGGGACCGCCGCCGTTCGACCCGGCGTCGTTCCCGCTGTTACCGTTACCGCCGCTGTTTCCGTTCCCGGCACCATCTCCGTTGCCGTTCCCGTTAGCGCCGGCGCCGTTGCCGTTCCCGTTGTTGCCGTCAGCGCCGTGGCCGTTGCCGTTGGCGCCCTTCTCGCCCTCGTCGTCATCGTCTTTCGGGCCGGGGTCGACGTGGTCCGGGCGGTTGTCCGCGCCCGGGTTGTTGTCCACGACGAACGCCGAGACCGCCTGCCCGCTCATGTTGCCGTTCGTCTTCAGCTGCTCGACGAACGAGGCGACGCGCTGGCCGAACGTCTCGGGCGCCTCGGAGCCGTTGCTCACGGTGAGCGTCGCCGTCGTCTCCGCGGTCAGGTTGTTCGCTTCCGCGACCACGTCGACGGTGACGTTCTCCTCGGGCGCGGGCAGGCCGACCGTCCCGCTGTCGTCGGTCGTGTAGTCGCCCGCGCCGGCGTACGTCACGTTGTCCGCTTCGGTCACGCCGACCGACGCGTTCGCGACGCCCGCGCCGGTCGCGTTCGTCACGCTGACCGTCGCGGAGCCGTCGTCGGCCTGTGAGACGCCGACGGACAGCTCCGCGGCGTCGTCGGTCGGCGCGACGAGGTCGAGGGTCGTCTCGGCCGTGGTGTTGTTGGCTTCCGCCGTCACCGCCACGGAGACGTTCTCCTCGGGCGCCGCCAGTTCGACCGTGCCGTTCTCGCCGGTCGAGTAGTCGCCCTCGTCGACGTACGAGGAGTTGTTCAGTGCTTCGACGGTGACGGACGCGTTCGCCACCGCGGTGTCGTTCTCGGTCACCGTCACCGTGACGGTGCCATCCTCCGCTTGGTCGCCGCTCACGCTCAGGCCGTCGGCAGCCACCGCTCCACCCGGAACCGCTGCGATGACTGCAACGACGAGCGCGGCGACCAGTAGTGTGTGCCTCTGGTGCCGCATGCGTCCCCCTTTTCAAGCGATGTACGGATAAATGCCACTGCCAAACGTCAGTTTCCTATCCGTTTCCGACGTTGTACGCGCTCGACTGTCGGTAAGCCCGCCTTACTGTGATTCGTTGGCGAGGCTCACTCGGCGCGCTCGGCGAGCGCCGCAGCCCGGGACTCGGCGCGCTCGCAGACCGCCGCCTCGTCGAGCGTCTGGAGCTCCCGGTCCCGCATCAACACCTCGCCGTCGCAGACCGTGTGCCGGACGTCGCCGCCCGTCGCGGCGTACGCGAGGTGGGAGACGTAGTCGTGGACGGGCGCGAGGTGCGGCGCCGAGAAGTCCACGACCGCGATGTCGGCGTTGGCGCCCGCCTCGATGCGTCCGCCGTCGAACCCGAGCGCGTCCGCGCCGCCGGCGGTCGCCATTTCGACGGCGGCTTCGGCGGGCACCGCCGCGGCGTCCGCCGCCGCGAGTTTCCCGAGCATCGCCGCGTCCCGCAGCTCGTCGAAGAGGTCGAGGTCGTTGTTCGACGCCGCGCCGTCCGTCCCGAGCGCGACGTTCACGCCCGCCTCGCGCATCGCCTGCACGGGCGCCATCCCGGACGCGAGCTTCATGTTCGACGCCGGGCAGTGCACGACGCTCGCGCCGCGCTCCGCGAGCACCTCGTGCTCGGCCGCGTCCGTGTGCACGCCGTGCGCGAGGAAGTCCTCGCCCGTAACCATCCCGAGGTCGTCCGCGTACTCGATCGGGCGCTCGCCCCGCTCGTCGACGATCGGGTCGACCTCGTCGGTCGTCTCGTTCGCGTGGAAGTGCAGCGGCACGCCGTGCTCGCGGGCCTCCGCCACGAACTCCCGGAGGTACTCCTCGCCCACGGTCGTCAGGCTGTGCGGCATGTACGCGGTCTTGATTCGTCCGCCCGCGGCGCCGTCGAGTTCGCGCGCCACCTCGACGCTCTCCTCGTTGTCCCGGTACGCCTCGCCCTCGTCCTTCCCGACGGTGACGACGCCGTGCCCGAGCCGCGCCCGCACGCCCGCCTCCTCGACGGCGTCGGCGATTTCGGGCACGTGGAAGTACATGTCCGCGAACGCCGTCGTCCCCGCGCGAATCATCTCCACGAGCGCGAGGTCCGCGCCCGCCCGCACGTCCTCTTCGGTCAGTTCGCCCTCCGCCGGCCAGATGTCCTCCTGCAGCCACGCGTCCAGCGGCTTGTCGTCGGCGTACCCCCGCAGCAGCGTCATCGCCGCGTGACAGTGCGCGTTCACCAGCCCCGGCATCACGAGGCCTCCCTCGGCGTCCAACCGCTCGTCGCCCGCCTCGACGTCTCCGACGTCGAGAATCTCGCCCTCGTCTCGGTCGACGAGCACGTCGCCCTCCGACACGCTCATGTCCGGGTGGAGCACCCGGCCGCCTGCGATTCGCAGTGTAGTCATGGCCTGGGCTTCGACTGACTCGCTTGTGTGTCTGTGGGTTTCGCGTTCGTGACTTGCTGGACTCGTCTCTGTGGGTTCTACTGCGGGCGACAACTCCGTTGACTCCTTCTCGGAAGCCCCCGGCCGCTCGCGGTCGCTCGCTTGCTGCGCTCCTCGGCCTCCGGCCTGCGGTGCTTGCATCGCGAGACGACTACGCGAGCGGCTGGCCCATTCCAACCCCGTCCTTGGGTTGCGAGCATCCGTGAGCGAAGCGAGCGGTTCACCGCCGGAGCGGGGCGAAGCCCCGCGGAGGCGGGTCTTTTTAGCGTAGCGTTTTGCGCCGAGGGGTGCCCGCAGCGACCAACGGGAGCGAGGACACCCGAGGCGGAAAAAGGTCCGTCACAAGGAAAACCTAGTTCCCCCTGCCACGTCTATACCGGATGTATGCGCATTGCCGTGCCCAACAAGGGGCGCCTGCACGACCCGACGCTGGACCTCCTGGACAGGGCTGGAATCGGCGTGGAGAACGGGGCGGACCGGCAGCTGTACGCGGACACCGTCGACCCCGAGATTACGGTCCTGTACGCGCGGGCGGCGGACATCCCGGAGTACGTGGCTGACGGCGCGGCGGACCTCGGCATCACGGGCCTCGACCAGGTCCGGGAGTCCGGCGCGGACAACGTCGAGGACCTCTTGGACCTCGACTACGGGAAGTGCCGACTCGTCCTCGCCGCGCCGGAGGACGGCGACATCGACGAAGCGGCCGATCTGGCGGGGAAGACCGTCGCGACCGAGTTCCCGACGATCACGCGCGCGTACTTCGACGGGAAGGACGTCGACCCGGACATCGTGGAGGTGACGGGGGCGACGGAGCTCACGCCGCACGTGGAGATGGCGGACGCCATCGTGGACATCACGTCGACGGGGACCACACTACGAGTGAACCGCCTGAAAATCGTCGACGAGGTGCTCCAGAGCTCGGTGCGGCTGTTCGCTCGCGAGGACGTCACCGACGACCAGAAGGTCGAGCAGGTCTCGACGGCGCTGCAGTCGGTGCTGTCGGCGGACGGGAAGCGCTATCTGATGCTGAACGCGCCCGAGGACAACCTCGACGCCATCGAGGACGTGATTCCGGGGCTCGGCGGGCCGACGGTGCTGGACGTCGACGAGCCCGGGATGGTCGCGGTGCACGCCGTCGTGGAGGAGCGGGACGTCTTCGAGGCGGTCAACGACCTCAAGAGCGAGGGCGCGTCGGGGATTCTGGTGACCGAGATCGAGCGCCTCGTCGAGTAGCTACCGCAGGAGGTCGCCGGGTTCGCCGAGCAGTTCCGCGGCGGACGCGGTCACGGGGTAGAGCACGAACCCGAGCACGCTGAGTCCCGCGAGCGCGAGCGCCGCGAGGCGGAGCTCCTGGGCGGAACTAGCGACGAGTGCGAGGGCGGCCGCGCCCGTGGGTGACGTCCACGCGCTGGTGCCCGTCTCGGGCTCGACGAGGATGCGGTACGCGACGAGGAGGACCGCACCGATGCCGAGGACGGCGGCGACGTCCGGGCCGGGCTCGTGGACGTAGGACGCGGCGTACGCGAGCGCGGCGGCGGCGACCGCGAGCACGCTCGCGTGGAGCGCGCGCCGCTCGTAGTCGTTCATGCGAACGTGTACGCGAAACGGGGCCTAAAACGAGGGCGGGCGTTCTCCGCGCGTGCAACTCTGCTACCCGGGCGCGGTGCCGAGCAGCGCGAGCAGGTTCGCGGCGAGCAACACGAGCGCCAGGGTCACGACGTAGTGCATCACGACGACGAGCGCGGCGGTCCGGTACTTCACGCGGTAGACGGCGTGGACGGCCGCGAGGTCGGCGGCGAGGCTGACCGCGACGATGACGGCCGGGTTGTACCGGACGAGCGCGACGGTGACGACGGCGGGCGCGATGCCGACGACCGCGGCGCGCTTCAGCGGGACGTCACCGAGTACGTACGTCGCGGCGACGTGCGCGGTGAACGCGAACAGCAGCCAGCCGCCGACGAGCGTGCCGACGTACTGGCCGAGCGTCCCGGGCGCGGGCTGGACGGCTGCGACGGACACCGCCTATTCGAGGAGGCCGAGCTCTTCGAGCCGGGAGACGATCTTGTCGACGGCGTGTTCGGCGTCCTCGGGCTTCTTCCCGCCGGTGATGACGAGCTTCCCGGAGCCGAACAGCAGCGCGACGACCTCGGGCTCGTCGAGGCGGTAGACGAGACCGGGGAACTGCTCGGGCTCGTACTCGATGTTCTCGAGGCCGAGGCCGATGGCGATGGCGTTCAGGTTGAGCTGCCGTCCGAGGTCCGCCGACGTGACGATGTTCTGGACGACGATCTCGGGCTCGTCCTCGACTTCGATGGAGAGCTCGCGGAGCTTGTCGAAGACGATGCGCAGGCTCTCGTGGACGTCGTCGGTGGACTTCGCGCCGGTGCAGACGATCTTGCCGGAGCGGAAGATGAGCGCGGCGCTCTTCGGGTCCTGGGTGCGGTAGACGAGGCCGGGGAACTGCTCGGGGTCGTAGTCGGCCCCCTCCAGGTCCATCGCGACGCTCTGCAGGTCGAGTTCCTGACCGATGCCGGTCGAGGCGACCACGTTTTCAATGTTGATGGTTTCCTTTGGGTCAGTCATCGTTCGCCTTAAACGACGTATTTAAGGTTTATAAAGGTTGGTAGTCCGGGCAGTAACGCCTCAAGTACCCCGCGATGCCGGCAGGCTGATTGCCCGCGGGCGTCCACCTCGGGGCGTGTACGTCCTCGAACTCGCCGGGGAGGCCGACGCGTTCGCGGCCGCCGAAGCGCGTGCCGCCGCCCGCGACGTCGACGTGGTCGCTCCCGGCGTCGCGCTCGCCGAGACCGTCGACCGCGAGCGCTTCACCGGGCTCGCCTACGCCCACCGCGCCGGCGAACTCGTCGCCGAAACCACGGCATCCGTCGATTCCGCCGTCGACGCGCTCCGCGAGGCAGCCGTCTCCCGCGAGGGAACGGTCGCCGTCCGCGCCCGCGACGTCCGGAGCGCGGCGAACGTCGACACTCAGCGGGCCGAGCGCGAACTCGGCGGCGTCCTCGTCGACGAAGGATTCGAGGTGGACCTGGAGGGTCCCGACCACGAACTGCGCGCACTCTTCTCCCGTGACCGCTGCTTCCTCGCGTGGCTCGCCGTCGAGTCCGTCCGCGACTACGGCGACCGCAAGCCCACGGACCGCCCGTTCTTCCAGCCGGGCAGCATGGACCCCCTTCTGGCTCGCGCGCTCTGCAACCTCGCCCGCGTCCGGCCCGGGGACGCCGTTCTCGACCCGATGTGCGGCACCGGCGGCGTCCTCATCGAAGCCGGGCTGCTCGGCGCGCGCCCGCTCGGCACCGACGCCCAGCGCAAGATGGTCGAGGGCGCCCGCCAGAACCTCGCCGCGTACGTCCCCGAGTTCGACCTCGCGCGCGCCGACGCCGCCCGCCTCCCGCTCCGCGACGGCGCTGTGGACGCTGTCGTCTTCGACGCGCCGTACGGCCGCCAGTCGAAAATCGAGACCCACGAGCTCGTCGACCTCGTCGGCGACGCGCTCGCGGAAGCCCGCCGCGTCGGCGACCGCTGCGTGCTCGTCGCGGACCGCGACTGGCGCGACGAGGCCGACGCCGCCGGCTGGACCGTCGCCGAGCGCTTCGAGCGCCGCGTCCACCGCTCGCTCACGCGGTACGTCCTCGTTCTCGACTGACACGACGGGCGTGTCGGTGGGCCTGAACGAACGCTCCCGCTAGTGAGAGACTGACGCGCCGAAGTTCGACCCCTCTGGCGTTCGCTGGTATACCTTGGGACGAAGAGCCACGGATAACACTTTTGGCCGCGTATCCGCTCCGTTACTGTATCAACGCCGAAGTCGCTGCGCGTCTCTGCGTCGCGGTCGTCGCCGTCTGTCTGCTGGTCGGTGCCGGCGTTCAATCCGGTATCGCGGGCGACGGCTCCGCGGCGAGCGGAGACTCCGTCGCCGAGCAGTCCCGCCTCGCGGGCGTCGTCCCGCCGCTCGCGCTGCAGATCAGCCCGCAGCGCGCGCTCGCCTCGCTGGCGTTCCTCGGCGCCATCGCCGCCCGGAACGCTCGCGGACCCCCAGCCTAACTTTCGACTCACGGTTTCGAGGGGCGTTCGAGCACCGGAAACCTCGGGCCAGCGCCGACCGGGAGTTCGGATTCCAAGCGGCAACTGCAATCAACCCCCGTCGCGTACGGGAGACGTATGGTCGAGCGTGCTACAGACTCACTGCCCGCCCGCCTCGACGCCGCCGCCGACCTCGGCGTCACCGCACTCGCGGTCGGCACACTCCTCGGGCTCGTCGCGTTCCTCACGAACCCCGTCCCCGACCCGTCGTTCCCGTGGGCGACGCTGCCCGCGTCGCTGCGTCTCCCGGTCACCCAGCCCCGCATCGAGCACTGGCCGGTGACGTACACGGTCGCCATCTGGACGTGGGTGTTCGCGCTCCCGTTCGCCCTGCTCGCGGTGTACCGCCGCTACGCATCCCGCACTCCCCTCGGCCCGAACGCGTGGCTGGTCGCCCTCCCTGCCTGCCTGATGGTCGCACTCACCACTTACTGTCGGTTCTTCTGGCCGAAGCTCCACCCGCCGACGTGGAACGCCCCGTCGTACACACTCGTCTGCTGGGGGTACTGTTCGTCGTACGTTCCAGCGTGGAGCAACCTCGCGTACGCCGTCGCCGCGCTCGGCGTCGTGGCGTTCCTCGCCACGCGCTCGAACGGGGAGCACGGCCGCCGCCTCGCCGCCGCGTTCGGCGTGCTCGCGCTCCCGCTGGGCTTGCCAGCGCTCGTCTACGCGCTGCCCCGCTACCGGTAGAGGTCGGCGGCGACCGCGACCGCGAACGACGCCGCGAGCACTACGAGCACGCTCACCGTGTGGTCGCTGACCGGCATCAGCCCGAACAGCCTGACGGTCGCCACGGAGAGCACGTAGCCGGCGAAGCAGACGAACCAGACGCTCCCGTACGCCACCGGGAGGTCGTCGGCGGCCGCCGCCCACCCGACGACGAACCCCGGACCGAGCACGACCAGCAGCCGCCACCACGGCGGCTCCGGGCCGAAGAGCGCATCCACGGCCAGCGACAGCGGCAGCGCCACCAACAGCACGGCGCCGACGACGATGCCCGCGTGCTCGAACTGGTCGGCGAGAGACACACTCGTCCTCCGTGGCCGCCGTAGAAAAGTCCCACCCTTACTGGGCGTCCCGGCCGAGCTCCGCGAGCAGCCGCCCGACCTGGATGCGGTCGCTGTTCCCCGCGTTCAGGTCGAACTCCACGTCGCCAGCGAGCCGGTGGAGCTCCGCGAGCTCGTCGCCGTCGTACCGCGAGCGCCCCACGCGAAGAACCTCCTCGAGGACCTCTTCGCCGCTCATCCCCTCGTCGACGAGCAGGTCGTCGAGCGTCGAGCGCGCGTCCGTGAACTCGCCCGCTTCGGCGTCGTCGAGCATCGACTCGATCTCGTCGTCGGCGCCGACCTCCTGGAGCGTCTCGTAGGCCGCGTTCATCGTCACTTCGCCCTCCTGCTCGGCGGTCGTCTGCGCGCCCAGCACCGCCTTCCGGAGGTCGCCGTCGGCGTACCCCGCGACGAACTCGACGCCGTCCCCGTCGTACTTCACGCCCTCCGCTTCGACGATGTCCCGGAGCACGTCGGTGATCTCGTCGGGCGTCGGCGAGCGCACGGACACCGGGAAGCAGCGCGAGCGAATCGGCGGAATCAGCTTCGACGGCTGCCGCGTCGCGATAATGAACTGCGTCGCCTCGTGGTGGCGCTCCATCACGCGCCGCAGCGCCTGCTGGAAGTCCTCCCGGATGGCCTCGGCGTTGTCCAGCAGGATCGTGTTGTAGTCGCCGGAGACCGGCGGGTAGCTCGCGGACTCCTTGAGCACGTGGTTGATGAGGTCCGCCTTCGAGGAGTTCCGGCGGCGCTTCGAGGAGATGAACTGCGAGAACCGCGGGTCCTCGCTGACCTCCTTCTTCGTCATCCCGAAGAAGTCCCGCACGTTCAGCTCAACGAGGTCGTTGTCGGGGTCCTCGTGAGCGTGCTCGGCGAGCGCGCGCACCGCCGCCGTCTTCCCCGCGCCCTCGGGCCCGTAGACGACGAGGTTCACGGGCTCGTCGGTGGCGTCGCGGAGGCGGTCACGCAGCTCCGCCTGCGGCAGGTCGGCCAGCGACGGCGCGTGCTCGTCTATCCACAGCGGCTCGTCCATTACCCGGCGGTAGCCGGCGCGGCACAAAGAAAGAGTCGGTCCGGGGCGCTATCGGCTTACGCGCCCGCTTCCGTGGTGGTCTCGTTGCCGGTCGTCTCGTTGCCGGTCGTCTCGTTGCCGTCGGCTTCCGTCGTCATCTCGCCGCCGGCGGTCGTCGTCATCCCGTCGTCGGTCGTTCCGTCGTCGGTAGCGTTGTCCTCGGTACCGGTGTCCGTGGTGTTATCCTCGGTACCGGTGTCGGTCGTGTTGTCTTCCGTGCCAGTGTCGGTCGTGTTGTCTTCAGCGCCAGTGTCAGTGGCGTTGTCCTCAGTCGTGTCGTCACTGCCGGTCTCGTTACCGGCGCCGGCCTCACCGTCGTCGCTGGGTGAACCGATCAGGCCGGGGGCAACTCCGCCGCCGTCGTCGCTGTCGTCGGTCTCGCCGTCAGTGGCGTCGTCGTCAGCTGGTGCGGCGGGTTCGCCGTCAGTGGCGTTGTCCGCTCCCGTGTCGTTACCGGGCGCGGCAGGCTCGCCGTCGGTGGCGTTGTCGGCCATGCCGTCGTCGGTCTCGTTCTCGTCAGTCTCGTTGGCCGGCGCGGCGGGCTCGCCGGTCGTCTCGTCGTCGGTCTCGTTGTCCTCGCCGTCAGTGATCGGCGTCGGACCGACGTCGGCCTCGTCGTCCTCAGCCGTCTCGTCGTCGGTCGGCGCCTCGGTCGTCTCGTTCTCCTCCTCGTCGACCGGCGCGGCCTCCTCGTCCGCGGCGCCGGTGACGTTCGCGGCGTCCGTGACCGGCACGCCGTCAGTCACGTACGCGCCGTCGTCCTCACCTTCGGAGGCGACGAAGTCGTACGTCTCGTCGTCGGTCGTCTCCATGTGCGGCATCGCGATGAGCGTCTCGTTGCCGGAGAGTTCCTCGTCGTCGAACTCCGCGCCCTCGACGCCCTCGTACAGCGTCACGTTGACGTCGTTGTGCCAGCCGGGCTCCAGGTACTCGGAGACGCCGACGACGCTGCCGACGACCTCACCGTCCTGGAGGCTGCTGTCGTGGACGGTCACGTAGCCGCCCTCGGGGACGTAGGCATACTCGACGGTGACGTTGTTCCCGTCGGCCTCCTGGTCCTCGAAGTTCACGAGCGCGTCGTCAGTGACGGTGAGCTCGTTGAACTCGCTGGAGTTGTACGTCGTGATGCCGTGGATGTAGTCGTCCTCGGAGAGGTTCTCGTCCACTTCGAGGGTGATGTTCTCGGTCTCTCCCGCGTCGAGCGTGACGTTCTGGTGCACCACGACGTCGACACCACCGCCTTCGAGGCGGTACGCGATCTCCTCAGAGTGTTCCTCGTCGCCGGTGTTCGTGATGTTCGCGCTCACTTCGAACGACTCGTTCGACGGGATGTACGCGGGCGCTTCGACGTCCGAGATGGCGAGACCGCTCTCGCTCATCTCGGCGGTCTCGTTCATCGCGTCGTCCTCTGCTGCGGTCTCGTTCGCGTCCGCGTCCTCGTCGCCGACCTGAGCGCCGTCCGTGTCGGCCGTCTCGTTGTCGGCCGTCTCGTTGTCGGCCATCTGGTCAGCGCCGTCCGTCTCGAAGGTCACTTCGGCGTCGTCGACGACAGCCTCGCCGTCAGTCGTGTACGGGCCGTCGTCCTCGCCCTCGGAGGAGACGAAGTCGTAGCTCTCGTCGTCGGTCGTCTCCATGTGCGGCATCGCGATGAGGTCCTGCGTACCGTTCATCGCGGTGTCGTCCGCCTCGTCGAGGGTCACGGTGACGTTCTCGTGCGTGCCCGGTTCGAGGTACTCGGAGGTGCCGACGACACTGCCGATGGCGTCACCGTCCAGGAGGCTGCTGTCGTGGATGGTCACGTAGCCGCCCTCGGGGACAGTGACGCTGTCGACGGTCACCGTGTTATCGTCGGCCGTCTGGTCCGAGAAGGATACGTCCGCGTCGCCCTCCTGTAGCGCTGTCACTCCGTCTGTCGCGTCCGCTGTCGCCTGATTCGCTGGTGCCTGCACTGCTGTCGCGGCGCCGCCCCAGAGGACGAGCGTGCCGACGACAGCGAGCACTGCGAGTTCTTTTCCGTGCATATGTGGTGTTACCCGTCTGTCGCAAACGGCAGAAGTATCCATAAACAGAGACGATAGTTCACGACGATTTCACATCTTATAGGGCTTCTACTGCCAGAAAGACGAAGTTACTTTTTGAAAGTAACTGCTACCTGATAACAGGGCCGACGTACTCTCGACAAGATCGGCTTACCGGCCGTGTCGGCCGGCGACGCGTAGCTCTCTCGGAGGCGTTCGCCTTTCGGTGGGGTTTTGCGCGCGCCACCCCCACGTCGTGGTATGACTCTGCAGGTGACGTTTCTCGGGACGAGTGGGGCCGTCCCGACCACCGAACGGAACCCCAGTTCGGTGTTCGTGCGGCGGGAGGGCGACGCCTTCCTCTTCGACGCCGGCGAGGCCACCCAGCGCCAGATGATGCAGTACGGCACGGGGTTCGACGTCTCCGACGTGTTCGTCACGCACGCCCACGGCGACCACGTCTTCGGGCTCCCCGGCCTCGTCCAGACGTGGGACTTCAACGACCGCGCCGACCCCCTCACGATTCACGTCCCGCGGGGCCTCGGCGACCGAATCGAGGCGCTCGTGTTCGCCGTCGGCGGCGACGTCGGCTTCCCCGTCCGCGTCAGCGAGGTGTCCGCCGGCGAGACGGTCCTCGACCGCCCCGAGTACGAGGTCCGCGCGTTCGACACCGCTCACCGGACGACCTCCGTGGGGTACGCGCTCGTCGAGGACGACCGGAAGGGCCGCTTCGACCGCGAGCGCGCCGAGGAGCTCGGCGTCCCCGTCGGCCCGAAGTTCTCGCAGCTCCACGACGGCCAGCCCGTCGAACTCGACGACGGCACCGTCGTCCGCCCCGAACAGGTCGTCGGCGACCCCCGGCCCGGCCGCAAGTTCGTCTACACCGGCGACACCAGCCCCCACGACGCCGTCGCCGCCGCCGCGGAGGGCGCCGACCTCCTCGTCCACGACGCGACGTTCGCCGACGACGCCGCCGACCGCGCCGCCGAGACCGGCCACTCGACGGCCGGGCAGGCCGCCGAAATCGCCGCTCGTGCCGACGCCAGAGCGCTCGCGCTCACGCACGTCTCCTCGCGGTACGCCGGCGACGCCCGCGAGCTGCGCGAGGACGCCGAGGCCGTCGACTTCGACGGCGAGGTGTTCGTCGCCCACGACGGCCTCACCTACGACGTCCCTTACCCCGACGCCGACTGACGCGCCGCCACCTCGGAGACGGCGTCCAGCGCGATCGCCACCAGGTCGCTGTCGTACGTCCAGACGCCGCGGAACGCGTCGCTCTCGTGTTGCTCGGCGACGAGCGCGCACTGCTGGTCGGTGCGACCGCCGTCGAACACCACGAACCAGAACTTCCCCACGTCCGGATGCGGCGTCTCGTGGACCGTGACCGGCTCGTCGGCGAGCGACACCCCGCCGGGTGACGGCACGAAGTACGCGTGCACGTCGAGGGCCGTCTCCTCGACGAGCCGCCGGTAGTGGGGGAGCTCCCGCTCGAACGCCGCCCGCGTCTGGAAGCCCGCGTGCAGCGTCCCCGTCCCGGTGCGCCACGCGCGGTCCTCGATCTCCCGCGCGGTCGCGAGCAGCTGCCGGTGCGAGAGCGACCGGAACACGGAGTCGTCGAGCAGTTCGTGCAGCGCGTGGGTCGCCGCGGGGTAGTCGTCGGGCTCCTCGACCGGCGGCTCGAAGTACGCCCGCAGGTCCGTCAGCGAGACCGCGGCGCGGAACTGGTCGTCCTCCCGCACCGTGGCGAACGGCGCCGACTCGTCGTATGGTTCGCCCTCGACGACGTCCACGTTCCGGCTCTCGAAGTACGCCGCGAAGTCGTCGGCGCTCGCGCCGTGGACGACGAGGGTCTTCTGTCGCGCTCGGGCCGCGTCGAGTACGTCGGCGAGTGGCATCTTGGTGAGTCCAGCGGCGGAGAACTGTCGCGTGTGCCGCTGCCGCGAGTCTGTTAGGACGACCGACACTTACCTATTTTGTCGCTCGTGGAGCGTGGTGCTTGCGAGTACCGGCCGTCGAGTTATCCGGACCAGCGTCGTATTCGACTAGATGGCAGACGACAAACAGGGCCGCGAGGAGCAGGCCGACAACGAGGAGAAGCGACAGCGGAAGCGCATGCAGGAGGAGGCTCAGACCCGCGCGGACGAGCCGGAACCGGTCCACGAGGAGCCCGACGACCACCTCGGCGAGCTCGACGACGCCCTCGAGTCCCACGACTACCCCGCGGACACCGAGGAGCTCGTGGAGACGTACGGCGACTACGAGGTCGAGACCCGCGACGGGTCCGAATCGCTCGAAGACGTCCTCGACGAGTCCGAGGACCGGACCTACGAATCCGCGGACGACGCCCGCTCGCGGATTCTCGGTCTGCTCCGCCGCTGACGACCGCGCCCCATGGATTCGAGCAGCGACGACTTCGACCCGACGACCGCCGACCAGCGCGAGGTGGGCCGCGACGTCGGCGACGACGGCGGGGAACTGGGGTCCGTGATGGCCCACGCCTACCGCGGGGAAGTCGACCGCGTGGGGACGTGGCGCCAGCGCCTCGACCAGACCACGACGTGGGCGGTGACGCTGATGGCGGCGATTCTGACGTGGGCGTTCTCCAGCCCCGACAACCCCCACTACGTGCTGCTGGTCGGCGTCGTCGTCGTCGCCGTCTTCCTCGGCGTGGAGGCGCGGCGCTACCGCGACTACGACGTGTTCCGCTCGCGGGTGCGCCTGCTCCAGGAGAACCTGTTCGCGAACGCCCTCGACCCCACACGGGGCGTCGAGAGCGAGGACTGGCGCGTACAGCTGAGCGACGACTACCGCCGGCCGACGGTCAAAGTCTCCCTCGGCGAGGCGCTCGCGAACCGCCTCCAGCGCGTCTACCTCGCGCTGTTCTCCGTCCTGCTCGCCGCGTGGGTGTTCCGAATCACCGTGTTCGCCCCCCGCGAGGACTGGCTGTCGACCGCCGCAATCGCACGCATCCCCGGGGTCGCGGTCGTCGCCGTCGTCGGCGTGTTCTACGTCGCGCTGGTGGTCGTCGCGTTCTGGCCGCGGGAGCGCCACGCCAAAGGCGAGTTCCGCGAGGGCGACGCCAGCGACTGGAAGGAGTCGGAGTGATCGGCCGGGCCGGGCGCCGACTCCGCTCCCGCCGTGCACTTATTAGCCGTCACGCCCTACGTCCGTGAACGTGAGTACCCGGACGAGCGCGCTCGACGCCCGCGTGTTCGGCGTCGACGTCCAGAGCGGCGACGTGCGCGGGGACGCCCCCTCGTACGCGCTGGTCGTCTTCGACGGCGAGGTCGTCGAACGCGACGTGGTGAGCCGCCGGAAGCTCCTGCGGCGCCTCGACGACGAGGCGCCCGCGATTCTCGCGACCGACAACATGTACGAGCTGGCCGCCGACAAGGACCAGCTCGTGCACTTCCTCCGCGGGCTCCCCGAGGAGACGAAGCTCGTGCAGGTCACCGGCGACGAGCGCCCGGAGCCCCTCTCCCGGGTCGCGAAACGCCACGGCGTCCCGTACGGCAAGCCCGCGATGCAGGAGGCCGAGGCGTCCGCCCGGCTCGCCGCGCGCAACGTCGGCTACGAGGTGTCGGCGTTCACCGACGAGACCACCGTGAAGGTATCCCGCGGGCGCTCGACGGGCGGCGGTGGCGGGTGGAGCGAGGACCGCTTCACGCGGCGCATCCACGGCTCCGTGAAGCGGGTCGCCCGCGAGGTCGAGTCCGACCTCGACGACGCCGGCCTCGACTACGAGCGCGAGGTCACCGAGAAGTACGGCGGGTACGCCAACGCCGTGTTCACGGTGCAGGCCCGCCCCGAGGACATCCCCGTGAGCAGTCGTCGCTCGGGGGACACGCGCGTCGAGGTCGAGCCGGTGCGCCGGGACGGCATCGAGTTCAAGCCGCTGGCGCGGCGCCGCGACCGCGTGTTCGTCGGCGTCGACCCCGGGACGACCACCGCGGTCGCGCTCGTCGCGCTCGACGGCCGGCTGCTCGACGTCACGAGCACGCGCACCGCCGACACCGCCGAAGTCATCGAGTGGATCATCGAGCGCGGCCGGCCCGTCGTGGTGGCGGCGGACGTGACGCCGATGCCGGCGACCGTCGAGAAGATCCGCGCGAGCTTCGACGCCGCCGGCTGGACGCCCGACTCGGACCTCCCAATCGACGAGAAGCAACACCGCACGCGCGAGGAGGGCTACGACGACGACCACCAGCGCGACGCGATGGCCGCGGCGCTGTTCGCGCGGGACGACCACGCCGACCAGATCCGGCGCGCCACCGAGGAGACGCCCCGCGAACTCGACCGCGGCGAAGTCGTCTCGCGCGTGGTCGGCGACGGCGAGCCGCTCGCGGCGGTCGTCGACGACCTCACGGAGACCGACGAGCCCGAAGAGGAGTCCGTCGAGCACGAACCCCGCGAGCTCACCGACGAGGAGCGCCGGATTCGGGACCTCGAAGCGCAGGTCGCGCGCCTCCAGGACCACGTCGACGACCTCGAAGCCGAACTCGACGAGAAAGACGAGCAACTCGAGGAGTACGAGGAGGAGCTCTCGGAGGCCCGCCGCGAGGAGCGCCAGGAGGCCCGCGAGCGCCGCGAGCTCACGCAGCTCCAGTGGGAGAACGACCGCCTCGAAACCGAACTGGAGGCGGAACGCGAACGCGCCGACGAACTGGAGGGGAAGCTCGAACGGCTCAAGGACCTCTGGAAGCTCGACCACTCGAACCTCGGCGACGTCGACGCGGACGGCGACCTCGTCGCGGTGAAGCCCGTCGACCAGTTCACCGTCGGCGCCATCGAGGCCGCCGACGAGGAGTACGGCATCGCCGCGGGCGACGTCGTCTACCTCCGGGACGCCTCCGGCGCGGGGCGCTCGACCGCGGAGCTGCTCTCGGAGCTCGAGCCCCGGGTCGTGCTGCGCTCGGGCGGGCTGTCGGACGCCGCCGACGAGGTGCTGTTCGAGCACGAGATCCCCGTCGGGCCCGCCGACGACGTCACCATCCGCGAGGTCGACGAGCTCGCCGTCGCCACCGAGAGCGACGTCGAGGCCGTGATTGCGGACTGGCACGACCGGAAGGCCGAGCGCGAGCGCGAGCGCAAGGAGAGCATGGTCGACTCCATCATCAGCGAGCACCGCGCCGACCGCGGCTGACGGCTACGCGTCCGGCCGGTAGTCGCTGCCGACGACCTCGCGGATGCGCTCGGCCGTCACCTGGCCGACGCCGTCCGCCTCCGTGAGGTCGTCCTCGCGGGCGGTCATCACGGCCTCGACGGTGCCGAACTCCTCGAGCAGCGACCGCGCGGTCACCGGGCCGACGTCCGCGATCGAGGAGACGACGTACTCCTGTTGCTCGCCGAGGGTCTTCGCGGCCTTCTCGCCGTGCGCGCTCACCTCGCGGTCGTTGTCCGTCTGCTCGCGTTCGGCGATGGTCTCGACCATCTCCGCGGTGTCGTCCTCGCCGCGCGTGTGCACCACGCTGATGCCCCAGTCGACGGCCAGCGACGCCAGCGCCGCGCGAATCGCGTTCGGGTGGACGTTGCGCTCCGCGTAGAGGTCGCCGTCGCCCTCCAGGACGAGCACGGGCCGCGTGTAGTGCCGCGTGAGGTCTTTGGCCTGCTCGAAGATGGAGCGGTCGCCGCCCAGCAGCGTGTCCAGGAAGTCGCCGTGGGTCTTCCGCTCGATGGCGACGCGGTCCGAGAGCACGTAGTCGCCCACGGAGAGCGTCTCCAGGCGCGTCTCGACCTCGTCGCGCTTCGAGAGCTCGCGCGCGATGTTCGAGTCGAGTTCGCGCTGGTCGACGACGACCTCGATGGTTTCGCCGTCGCCGCTGTCCGCGCGCGCCGCCACCGCGTCCTCGTCGTCGCTGCTACCCTCGACGTCCTCGGGGTCCGGCGCGTCGAAGTCGGTGAGCCCGGCTTGCGTCTCGCCGCCGCCCCCGTCCGCCTCGGCGGGCTGGGAGTCGCGGGTTTCGCTCGCGGCGTCGGCGCCGCCGTACTCGTCGAGCGCGCGCTGGTCCTCGCTCAGGTCGCCCTCGATGTCGTCCGCGAGGTCCTTCAGCTCGCGGAGCTCGTCTTCCATCTCCTGTTCGCGGCGCCGCGAGATCCAGAAGTACGCCTCGTCGCGGGTGTCCTCGGCCATCAGCACGACGACCTTCCCCTCCGTCTGGCGGCCCGTCCGGCCCTTCCGCTGGACGGAGCGAATCGCCGTCGGCACCGGCTCGAAGAACAGCACGAGGTCGACCTCGGGGACGTCCAGTCCCTCTTCGGCGACGCTCGTGGAGACGAGCACGTCGAACTCCCCCGCCCGGAACTCGTCTAAGGTCTCCCGTTGCTCCGTCTGGGTCATCCCGTCGCTGCCGTCCGCGTCGCCCTGCCCGACGAACCGCCGCGTGTCGAAGTGCTGGCCGAGGAACTCCGTGAGCGCCTCGGCGGTGTCTCTGGACTCGGTGAACACGATGACGCGCTCGCCTTCTTCGATGCCGAGGGTTTCGGCGAGCAGCATTCTGGCGCGCCGGAACTTCGGGTGGAGGCCGTCGAAGTCGTCGGCCCGCCGCATCGCCTCTTTCACCTTGGGTTCGGAGACGAGCCGCTGGCTGGCCTTCGACGCCCCCGAGGAGTTCGCGGCGTTTCGCTGCCGCTCGAAGTACCGCCGGACCGACTCCACGCTCTGGGTCTCCACGAGTTCGACAGCGCGCCGGAGCTTCATCACCTCCGCGTGGACGCTCATCCCCTGGTAGCCCTCGCTCTGGTCGTTGTCGATGAGCTCCTGGAGCTTCGCGCGAATCTTGTTCAGGTCCTTCTGGGAAACGTCCGGGCTCGACGCCCGCGTCACGCCGAGCTCGCGGAGCTTCTCCAGCCGGTCTTTAATGACGTCGTTGAGCGCGTCCCGGACCGCCAGCACTTCGTCCGGGAGTTCGATGCGCTCCCACTGCACGTCAGTCTCGTACGTGTGGTCGTCGACGTCCGCGTCGTCCTCGGTCATCACCTCGACGTTCGACACGCCGAGGTTCTCGCAGACCGTGCGGATGTCCTCCTCGTTGCCGCCGGGCGAGGCGGACATCGCGGTCACCAGCGGGTCCGCGGCGTCGCTGTGGTAGCGCTCCGCGATGTACGTGTACGCGTAGTCTCCCGTCGCGCGGTGGCACTCGTCGAACGTGCAGTGCACGACGTCCCGCAGCGACACGCGGCCGCCCACGAGGTCGTTCTCCACGACCTGCGGCGTCGCCACCACGACCCGGGCGTCCGTCCACATCTCGGCGCGGTCGTCGGGCCGCGTCTCCCCCGTGAACACGACCACCTCGTCGTCCGGGACGGTGAGCGCCTCCCGGTAGAACGCGGCGTGCTGTTCGACAAGCGGCTTCGTCGGCGCCAGCAGGAGGGACTTCCCGCCCGCGTCGTCGGCCAGGCGGTACGCGGTCACCAGCAGGCTTACCGCCGTCTTCCCCAGGCCGGTGGGGAGGCAGACGAGCGTGTGGTCCTCGCGGGCGGCCGCAGCGAGTTTCAGCTGGTACTGGCGCGCCTCGATGGCGCCCTCGGCCAGCATCGGGTGCTCCACGTGCGCGGACTCCGGCATTCGCGCCATCGTACGTCGCTCACGTGGTTAAGGGTTCGCGTACCGCGGTGAAAGTAGTCGTACTGGGACAGAGACGTGGTGGTTTTCGACACCTCGAAAGCCCCGGCGGGCTCGCTGCCTGCGGCTCGGTGCGCGCGCTCCCTGCGGTCGCGTGCTTGCGTCGCCTCGGCTAGCGAGCCCGCCGCCCCTTTCAATCCCTCCCGCTACCGGTTGGTTAGCCGCCGTGGGCGGACTGAAAGGGGCGAGGCTGTAGACGAAGGCAGGCGACGTAAGCACCGTAGGGAGCGAAGCGACCGAGGAGCGCAACGAGCCCCCGAGTCTACAGCCTCGGGGCTTTCTGGATTCGTGAACGACGAAGTGTGCAGTGGAAACGGACCCGGACTCAAACGACGAGCCAGACGGCCCACATCGCCACGGCAGCACCGAGGGGAATCGTGGCGTTATCGTCGATGACGTAGCCGCGAATCACGGGCGTCGTGCCGTCAGCGAGCGTCGCGACGAGCGCGCCGGCGATCGCGGGGACGACCGGCACGTCGAGCAGCGTGGCGATGGCCATGCAGATGCCGAACGTCGCGAGCAGCACCCACCCCTCTTTCATCTCGAGGCCGGCGTCCCGCGAGAGCAGGCCGCTGGCGGGATCCGCGAGCGCGAGCATCAGCATGGCGGGCACCGCGATCGGCGGGTCGAACAGCCACGCGGTCGCCGTCCACGAGAACATGTACAGCGCGTACCCCGCGACGTTGTCCTGCTCGTACTCGCGGGTGAGGCGGTCGAAGATGCGCCACGAGACGTACCCCGACAGGCGCAGCACTTCGAGGACCGCGGCGCCTGCTGACCCGACGACCAGTAGCCACTGGACCGCCGGCCAACTCAGTACGCCCGCGAGGAACGCTCCCGGGAGGAGCGTGCCGCTCGCGTGCACCAGCCGGCGGCCGAGCTCGCTCACCGTTACAGCTCCTCGAACGCGATGTCGCCGTCCCGGAGCGCGGGCAGCACGTCCACGAGGTCGTCGACGGCGACGCGCACCTGGTCGGTCGTGTCGCGGTCCCGCAGCGTCACCGTGTCGTCCTCGAAGGTGTCGTAGTCGACGGTCACGCAGTACGGCGTCCCGACCTCGTCCTGCCGGCGGTACCGGCGGCCGATGTTCCCGGAGTCGTCGTACGTCACCGAGAGACCGGCCTCGCGGAGGTCCGCCGCGAGGTCGCGAGCGGTCTCGCCGAGGCCGTCCTTGTCCATCAGCGGGAACACGCCGACCGTCGTCGGCGCCACTTCCGCCGGCAGGCGGAGCACGTCCCGGGTCTCGCCCTCGACCTCGTCCTCGTCGTAGTTGTGCGCGAGCACCGTGTAGACGGCGCGCCCGACGCCGAACGCCGGTTCGACGACGTGCGGGACGATGTGTCGGCCGGACTCGGTGACTTCCTCGACGCTGAACCCGGTCTTCTCGGTGGGAACCGTGTGCTCCTCGCCGTCCACCTCGACGGTCACTTCCTCGCCGTCGAACGCCGACCGGTCGCGCTCCGCGAGCGCTTCGAGGGCGTCCGCGACGGCCGCGGCGTCGCCGCCGAACTCCGGCCCGAGGTAGGACATGTCGGGGTCGACGGTCGCGCGCTCGACCGTCTTCGGCTCGTCGAACTGCTGGAAGACGGTGAAGGAGTCGTCGGCGTGCTCGCTGTGCTTCGAGAGGTCGTAGTCGGTACGAGAGGCGACGCCCTCCAGTTCGATCCAGTCGCCGTCGACCTCACCCTCCGCGTCCCAGCAGTCGGCGGCGTAGTGAGCGAGCTCGCCGGGGAGGTGCTGGCGGAACCGGAAGCGCTCCATGTCCACGCCGACGCGCTCGAACCACTGCTTCGAGCGCGCGAGGAAGTACGCCACCCACTCGCCGCCCACGACGCCCTCCTCTAAGGCTTCCTGGGGCGTCAGGTGGAGGTACTCCTCGCCGTCGGCCTGCTGGGCGTTGGCCGGGTACAGCGGCAGTTCGACGTCCGCCACGCGGTCGAGGTCCGGCCCCTCGCCCTCGGGGTCGACGAAGAACTCCAGTTCCGCCATCGTGAACTCCCGGGCGCGCACGAGCGCGTTCCGCGGGCTGATCTCGTTCCGGTAGCCCGCGCCGATCTGGGCCGCGCCGAACGGCAGCTGGTTGCGCGCGTACTCCTTCAGCCGCGGGAACTCCGTGAACATCCCCTGGGCGGTCTCCGGGCGCAGGTAGCCCGGCTGGCCCTCGCCCGGGCCGATGGTCGTGTCGAACATCAGGTTGAACTCCACGACCGACTGGCCGGCCAGCGGCGCGCCACAGGTCGGGCACACGAGGTCGTGCTCGGCGATGATGTCCTCGACCTTCTCGGTCGGGTACGTCTCGGCGTCCTCGATGTCCGTGTTGTCCTCGACGACGTGGTCCGCGCGGTGGCTCTCCCCGCACTCCGCGCACTCCACGAGCATGTCGTCGAAGCCGTCGAGGTGGCCCGACGCCACGAACACCGGCTCCGGAGTGACGGTCGGCGCGTCGATCTCCATGTTCCCCTCGCGGGTCACGAAGCGGTCCCGCCACGTCTCCTCGACGTTGCGCTTGAGCGCCGCGCCCTCCGGACCGTACGTGTAGAACCCGGAGACACCGCCGTAGGCTTCGTTCGCCTGGAAGAAGAACCCGCGGCGGCGCGCGAGCTCGTCGAGGTCACTCATCGGCCAACCCTCGCAGCAGGTCGACGTCCCGCACGACGCCGGCGAGGCTGTCTCCCGAGACCAGCGGCACCTGTTCGATGTCGTTCGTCAGCATCGTCTGGGCGACCTCGCGGGCGGTCCGGCGCTTCGTCACCGTCACCACGTCCCCGGTCATGAACTCGCGGGTCGGCGCCGCGGGAATCTCGACGTTCCGCGTCGGCAGGTAGCGCGCGCCGACCGCCTTGATGGACTCCCACTTCCAGTCGTCGTCGTCGTCCGCGATGGAGTCGCCGGTGTCGTCCTCGCCCTCCACGACGCGGGCGACGTCGATGATGTCGACCTCCGTGAGCACGCCCGCCATCTCCGCCTCGTCGCCGAGGACGATGGTGTACGGCACGTTCGCGTACGAGATTTCGCGCTCCGCGACCGTCAGCGGCGTCTCCACGTACGTCGTGTTCACGTCCTCGCGCGCGAGCTCGCCGGCCGGCGTGTCGCCGTCCTCCTCGCCGTCCGCGATGGCCCGCACCACGTCGGTGACGGTGATGATGCCCTCGAGGCGGCCGTCCTCGACGACCGGCACGCGGCGCGCTCCCTCGCGCCGCATCAGCGCCGCGACTTCCTTGATGGTCGCGTCGGTTGTCGTCGTCGGCACGTCCCGCATCAGCATCGCGAGCTGGTCCTCCTCGGGGCGCTCGATGAGGTCGTCCCGGGAGACCAGCCCCCGGTACTGCTCGCCGCCCTCGCTCGGCTTCACTACGGGTACGGAGGAGAACTTCCGCTCCTGGATGTACTCGAGGATGTCGTCCCGCGTCCCCGGAAGCTCGACGGTAACCACGTCGTCCCGGGGGGTCATCGCGTCAGCGACGTTCATGTAGCCGTCGTACTGTCCCCACCCATTTGTAGGCTACGACACCCGTTCAGCGCGTCTCGCCGCCGACTCCGGCCGTCCTCGCGTCCTACGCGTCGCTGACCCAGCCCTCGTCGAGGTCGGGCATCCGGTCGGCGTGCGGGAAGAACTTCTCGTAGCCCTCGTGGCGGAACACGCCCAGCTTCGTCCCGTCGAGCTTGCGGACGTGCGTGTACATCTCGCCCTCCTCGCGGGCGGTGTACGCGCACATCTTCTCGTCGCGCTGGACGTACGCGCCGGCGATGAACACGACCTGCTCGATGTCCGGGTCCCGGAGCTCGGTCACGACGAACACGTGCCCCATCTGGGTCTGCCGGTAGACGTCGTAGACCGGGAACTCCCCGGCCTCGAACACTTCCCGAAATGCCTCCGCGTCGTCGGCGCCGACGACGTACGAGAGGCCGAACTCGCCCTCGTCCTCGCCCGTGCCCCGTCCCATCGGCGCGGTGTCCCCGGCGATCAGTTCGAGCACGTCCCACCCCTCGTCCTCGCGCTGCTCGGCGAGCGCGTGCATGTCCTCGATGGTCGCCTTCCAGGACTGCTTGTACTCGTCGGCGTTCTGCGAGACGCGCTCCACTCGCCGCTGTCGCTCCTCCTGTTGTTCCTGTTCGTCGGGGAGGCCGCTGTCGTTGCGGGGCTTCTCGGGCATGGCTGCGGGTTGTGCGCTCACACGTAAGAAAGTTCCGCGGAGAGGCGGCGTTTCAGGCGCGCTACGGCCCGATTCCGAAGACTTGCTCGAGGACGATAGACGTTCCGAGCATCGCCAGCGATCCGACGAACACGCGGGCGCCGGTCGGCAGGCGGTCCGCGACGGGGACGGGTCGGAACCGCGCCGGCGGCAGCCGCTGGACGAGCGCCTGGAACTTCGTCTGGTCGGCGTCCGCACCGAGGGCGTCGACGCTCCCCTCGTCGTCCTTCCACGGCCGCGACGGCAGCAGCTTGAACGTCCCGAAGCCGAACGCCAGCCACCCGAACACGAACAGCCCGTACTTCACGCCCGGTGCCGGCCGCCAGCCCGCCAGCACAGCGAGCACGGCCGACAGCGCGGAGAACAGCACGGTCAGCCACACCGCGTACGACACCGCGTCCAGCAGCTGGCCGACGTGGTCGGGCGGCCCGCCGGTGACGCCGGACGGAGACTCGGACATCGGTGACTACCGGTTGTACCCGCGCGATTCGAGGAACTCCCCGGTGTCCTCGTAGTCCTCGCGGTGGCGGTGGCAGTGGCTGAACCGCCCCGAGTCGTCGACCACGTGGTTCTCCGGGACCTCGCGCTCGCAGACGCTCCCGAACGCCTCGCGGAGGTGCTCGCGGGCGCTCTGCGGGTCGTCGTGGTTCACGTACTCGACGGCGGTGTCGACGTGCTGGCTCACGTCGCTGGGCACGTCGAGGTCGTCGAACACGTCGTCGGCTGCCTCCTCGATGTCGGGGCCGTCGCTGCCCAGGCCCACGAGCTCCTTCACGCGGTCGGTCGTGGACTTCGTTACGCCCGCGCGCTCGCGGACGACTTCCCGGAACACCTCCACGGCCTCCCAGACGTCGTCGTCGAGGTCCTCGTAGGCCTCGGGGCGGATCTTCGTCGGGCAGCGCGTGCTGAACACGCAGCCCGTGGGCGGGTCCCGCGGGCTCGGTGGCGTCCCGCGCAGCGTCATGCGGTCCTTCTCGACGGACGGGTCGGCCTCCGGAATCGCGGACAGCAGCGCGTTCGTGTACGGGTTCGCGGGGTCCTCGAAGAGGTTCTCGGCCGGCCCGAGCTCCATGATGTTCCCGAGGTACATCACCGCCACCCGGTCGCAGACGTGCTCGACGACGGAGAGGTCGTGGGCGATGATGAGGTACGTCAGCCCGAACTCCTCCTGGAGGTCGTTCAGGAGGTTCAGGATCTTCGCCTGCACGGAGACGTCCAGTGCGCTCACCGGCTCGTCGAGCACGAGGAAGTCCGGTTCGAGCGCGAGCGCGCGGGCGATGCCGATGCGCTGGCGCTGCCCGCCGGAGAACTGGAACGGGTACCGGAAGTAGTGCTCCTCGCTGAGCCCCACGGTCTCCAGCAGCTCGCGGACGCGGCGCCGCCGGTCCTGCGGGGTCTTCCAGTTGTGGACGTTCAGCGGCTCCATGACGATCTCCCCGACGGTCATCCGGTCGTTCAGGCTGGAGTCGGGGTCCTGGAACACCATCTGGACGTTCTGGCGCCACTCCTTGAGGTCCGACCCGGACAGCGTCGTGACGTCCGTGCCGTCGTAGCGGACCTCGCCGCTGGTCGCGGTCTCCAGTTGCATCAGCGTCCGACCCAGCGTCGACTTCCCGCAGCCGGACTCCCCGACCAGCCCGAGGGTCTCCCCGCGCTCGATCTCGAAGCTCACGCCGTCGACGGCCTTCACCGGCTTCCCGGCGAACAGCCCCTGGCCGCCGTAGTACGTCTTCAGGTCGCGGACCTCGACGAGCGTCTCGCCGGTCTCCGCGCCCATCGCTGCCTCCCGTTCCTGCTGGTAGAGTGACGTCATCTGTCCACCTCCGTCTCCGTGCGGTCGTCGCGCGACTCGTGTATCTGGACCGCCTCGTTCTGCGAGACGTCCTCCGGGTAGAGCAGGCACGCCGCGCGGTGCGCTTCGTCGCCGTCGGCGACGTCCACCTGCACGGGGTGGACCTGCTCGCAGTCGTCGAACGCCTTCGGACACCGCGGCGCGAACCGGCAGTACGTCGCCGGCTCGTTCGGCGTCGGCACCTCGCCCTCGATGGTGCGCAGCGGCTCGCCGCGCTCGTTGCGGCCCGGGATGCTCTCCAGCATCCCCTCCGTGTACGGGTGCTTGGGGTTGTCGAACAGCTCGTCGACGGGCGCGGACTCGACCATCTCGCCCGCGTACATCACGTTCACGCGGTCGGTGATCTCGGCGATGACGCCGAGGTCGTGCGTGATGAACATGATGCCGAGGTCGTGCTCGACTTTCAGGTTCTCCAGCAGGTCCAGAATCTGGGCCTGAATCGTCACGTCCAGGGCGGTCGTCGGCTCGTCGCAGATGAGCAGGTCCGGGTCGCAGGCCAGCGCCACCGCGATGACTGCGCGCTGGCGCATCCCCCCGGAGAACTCGTGGGGGTACTCGTTCACGCGGCGCGGCGCGTCGGGGATGCCGACGTCTTCGAGGAGGTTGATCGCCTCCTCCGTGGCCTCCCGGCCGCGCAGCCCCTGGTGGAGGCGCAGCGACTCCTTGATCTGGTTGCCGACGGTGTAGACGGGGTTCAGCGACGTCAGCGGGTCCTGGAACACCATCGCGATCTCGCCGCCGCGGATGTTCTGCCACTCCGTTTCCGTGTTGTCCGTCAGCTCCTCGCCCTTGTACTCGATGGAGCCGCCGACGATGCGGCCGGGGCTGTCGACCAGCCCCATGATGGAGCGGGCGGTCACGGACTTCCCGGAGCCGGACTCGCCGACGACGCCGACGGACTCGCCGCGGCTGATGTCGAAACTCACGCCGTCGACGGCGCGGATCGTCTCCTTGTCCGTGAAGAACGCCGTCTGCAGGTTCTCGACCTGCAGCAGCGGCTCCTGGTCGGTCCGGTCGCCGTCGGCGTACTGCGGGGCGCTCATCACGCACCACCCCCTGCGGCCGCGGCCTCGCCGGACGCGTCGCCGTCGCCGCCCGACTGCGGGTCGAGCGCGTCACGGACGCCGTCGCCGAACGCGTTGAACCCGAGCACGAGCAGCGTGATGGCGACGCCCGGCAGCACGGAGATGTGCCAGGACTGCGTGCTGATGAGGTTCTGCCCGATGGAGATGGCGCGTCCCCACTCCGGCGTCGGCGAGGTCACGCCCAGCCCGAGGAACGCCAGTCCCGCCGCGCTGATGATGTACCCGCCCAGGGACATCGAGAGGTAGATGAGCAGGTAGCTGAACACGTACGGCGCGACGTGCTTGGTGACGATGCGCCGCGGCTTCTCGCCGAAGCCCTCCGCGGCCTTGATCCACTCGTTCTCCACGATCTGCAGCGACGGGCCGCGGACCGAGCGCCACAGTCCCATCCACCCCCAGATGCCGAAGAGGAGGGCCAACAGGAACGCCCCGCTGTACACCTCCATTATCCAGTGGTCCTGGAGGACGAAGAGGAGCATGATGAGCACGAGCAGCCGCGGCATCGCGGAGAACGCGTCGCTCATCACGACCGCGGTCATGTCCGCGAGCCCCTTGTAGTACGACGTCAGCAGCGCGAGCGCGAGCGCGATGCCGCCCGCGATGCCGGACGCGACGATGCCGATGAACAGCGAGATGCGCGCGCCGTACGCCATGAACGCGAACAGGTCCTTCCCGGACGGTAACGTCCCCGCCGGGTGGAACCTGTCGAAGCTGTCGTACGTCCACGGCGCGACGTTGCTCTGCTGGCCCGTGGACCGGGAGTCCAGGTTCGCCGCGCCCGCGGTTATCGTCGTCACTCCGCCGGCGTCGGCGTCGTAGTACGTGACGTTGTGGCCGTACGGCTGCATGATGTTCTCCTCCTGCGTGACGGGGCTGACCGTCGGCGCGAACACCGCCAGCACGAGGAAGAACACGACGAGCACGAGGCCGAACTGGCCCCACGTGTGCCCGCGGAATCGGTCGATGATGTCGTCGGCGGGCGTCCAGTCGGCGTACCGGTAGTGGCGCCGGAAGACCAGGTAGCCCCGCCACACCCAGTAGAGGAACAGCGCCGCGTACGCGTAGACGAGCACGACGCGGAGCAGCCACGCGTGCTTCGGCTCCAGCCCGAGGAACGTGTTCTGCCAGCCGTTCTCGGGGTGGAAGTACCCCTGGTTCGGGATCAGCTCGCGGCTGAGCAGCGTCGGCAGGTTCGCGACGGCGTCGCCGGCGGCCGCGAACACGGACGCGACCGACGCGAAGATGTCGCCGAGTACCGGGACGGTGTTCGCGACGGCGTTGACCGGGACGTCCCACGGAACCGACATCACCGCGCCCGCGAGCGCGCCGAGTTCGACGAGGAGGAGGGCGGCCATCACGACGCCCCAGCGGACGGCGGGCGAGGGTTTCTGTTTGATTCGCTGTGCGAGCGTGGAGTCGACGTCGGTCTCTCGTTCGGTTTCGCCTTGCATGTGTTAGCCCTCGCTCTCGAACCCGACACGGGGGTCGACGACCGTGTACAGGAAGTCCTGGAGGATGTTCAGGCCTACGAGCAACAGGATGAACAGGAACATCAACGCGCCCGACAGCGGCAGGTCGCCGCTCATGACCGCGGTGTAGAACAGCCACCCGATGCCGTTGATGCCGAACACCGTCTCCACGAGCACGGAGCCGCCGACGAGGACGCCGGCTTCCGCGGTGATGACGGGAATCAGGGGGATGAGCGCGTTCCGGAAGATGTGCTTCCAGACGATGGTGCGGCCGGGCAGTCCCTTCGCTCGCGCCATCTCGACGTAGTTGGAGTTCTTCACTTCGAGGAACGCGGTCCGGCCGATGCGCATCTCGTTGCCCATCGACGCCGACCCGAGGACGAGCGAGGCCGGCAGCACGAGCTTCGACGCCCGCAGGAAGTTCTCGAAGTTCCAGAGGTTGGACATTCTGGGTGAGCCGGCGACGTTCGTGGAGACGACGAAGTTCTCCCAGTTGAATCCGAAGAGGAACTTCTCGGACTGGGAGAGCACCATCATCAACATCACCGCCAGCCAGAAGTTCGGCATCGCACGCCAGACGATACCGCCGAACGAGGCCGAGTAGTCGCCGAGCGTGTTCGGATTGAGGCCGGCGTAGAACCCCAGCGGGATACCGATGAACAGCGGCAGCAGCACGGCCCACGCGCCCATCAGGATTGTGCGGGGCGCGAAGTTCATGATGACCTCGTAGGCGGGCGTGTTCGGCTGGACGACCCAGGAGTTGCCCAGGTTGAACGTGAACATGTCGACGAGGAATTCGGCGTACTGCTCCCACAGCGGTTGGTTGAGACCGAGCTGTTCGTGTACCTGCCGGATGCGCTCCGGTGTCGCCTTCTGTCCGAGAATCGCGGTCGCGGGGTCGACCGGCCCCGCGTAGATGATGAAGAACGTCAGCGACGTCCCGAAGAGTATGACGGGGATAGCGAGCACCAGGCGTTTCGCGAAGTATGTCCACCGGCTCATGGGCGTAATCGACGAGTTGTGTGACTCGTTCGCATTTTTCTATACGAATTTGCGTGTTTAGGTCTTGCGTTTTGATACTCTGTGTGCCCGAGCTACGCTCTCTGCAGTACGAAAACGCGCGCGTAGCCGAAAGCGGAGGGCGAGAGGTGCCGGGGCGTTACTGGTACTCGCCGCGATCGCCGATCTCCGTGCGGTGGCTCTTCTTCCGGGACGGCCCCATCGCGCCGAAGCGCGGCGTGTCGAGCCACTCGTAGCTGTAGCTCTGCTCGATGTTGTGCATCACCGGCAGGAGCACGGCGTCGTCCCAGTTCGCCTGCTCGATCTGGACGTAAGCCTCTTCGCGGGCTTCCGCGGCGTCCTCACCGAGACCGAGGTTGTTCTGGACGGTCTCCCACGCCGCCTCGGCGTCGCTCGCGTGGTCGCCGGTCTCCTCGGACCAGCGGAAGTACGAGGCACCGCCTTCCTGGAAGAACGTGTTCGGCGGGTTGAGGAGCGTGAGGAAGTTGTCGGCGCCCGGGTAGTCGGCGATCCAGCCGAGGAAGTAGAGGCCGAACTTGCCGTTGCGGCCCCGGTTGATGAACGTGCTCCCGTCGGCGGTACGGAGCTCCATCTCGATGTGGGCCTGCTGGAGCTTGTCGCGCAGCAGGTTGAACGCGTCCTCGCCCCACGCCGACGCGGTCCCGGACGACATGTCGAATCCGAGCTCGTACTGGTTGTTCGGGCCGTAGCCGGCGTCCTCCATGACCTGGCGGGCCTGGTCGATGCGGGCTTCGCCGACGCCGTACGGGTACTCCTCCGCGCGGCTGTTGTAGTTCTCCGCGCCGCCGGGGAACAGGGCCGGCGGGGTGAAGTGGTAGCCCTCCTGGGTCGGCGTGGAGATGATGTCGTTGTTGATGGTCTCCTGGTTCATCGCGTACGCGACGGCCTGACGGACCGGCTTGGGGACGTTCTGGGTGTCGAACCCGTAGTAGAACGTCGACAGGGAGGCGACCTCGTAGTACTGGGCCGTCATGCCGTTCGGCTCGAACGGCCCGTAGGTGCCGTACTGGCGGCCCCGGTCGTCGGTGCCCTCGAAGTTACGCAGTTCGGGGTCGAACCGCGCGGACGGGATGTACGGGCTGTCGGCGTTGACGTTCGACGTCGCGTACGTGTACGCGGCGTTGGACTCCGTGAACACGGAGTAGTCGAGGCCCTCGTTGAGGATCTCCTCGCCGTGGTAGTCGTCGCGGGCGTCGAGGCTGATGCGGGTCGCCTCGCTCCACTCGGTGAGGACGTACGGGCCCGCACCGACCGGTTCCTCGGCGGCGAACGTGTCGTAGTCCATCTCGCCCTCGTACCCGTCGATGTCGCCGAGGAGCCCCTCGGGAATCGGGACGAACGCCGTGTACGCGATGAGTTCGAGGGCCGCGTAGAACGGCTCTTGGAGGGTGATTTCGACCTCGTACTCGCCGGTCGCCTCGACGGCCTTGCTCTCGGGGACGTACTGCTCGTTGCCCTCGTCGTCGGTCTCGGTCTCGTGCTCGACGCCGAGCGTGTCGAGGAGGAAGCCGACGCGGTTGGAGTTGTCGGAGGCTGCCAGCCGCTCCCACGCGTAGACGACGTCGCTGGCGGTGACCTCGTCGCCGTTGTTGTACGTCGCGCCCTCCTTCAGCTGGAAGGTGATCGTGGTGCCGTCTTCGGAGACCGTGTAGTCCTCGGCGAGGAGGGTCTCGACGTTGACCGTGCCGTTGACGTAGTTGGTCAGGCCGTCGAAGATCTCCTGGATGTGCGTCCCGGACGTCGTGTCCGTCGCGTACACCGGGTCCAGCGAGTCGGCCGTCCCGATCTGTCGACCGCGATAGCGGTCCTCGTCGTTCTGACTGCCACCGTTCTCGTCCGTACCGGAAGTCGTCTCGCTGGAGTCGCCGTCGCCACCTGCACAGCCAGCCAGGGCGGCCGCTGTCGCTGCGGCGCCGGTTCCCTGCAGGAACCGCCGACGGGAGAGGTTGTCAGTGTCTGTCATCCAAACCCCGATTACTAACCGACCTTGATAAAATTACCGCTTCAATGACTCGACACTAATAAACTCTCGGCATGGAACGCGCGTTTACTCGGGAACGACTCCATTACTGGAGTTCTGTCTCCGGGGGTTTCTGTCAGTCCGACGGGCTTAAGTACCGGTTGTCACATTGTATCACACGTCATGACGACTGACGCCGCGCAGCCGGTGACCGCGTCCGACACCGACGTGATGGCCTCCCTCGACGACGAGGGCCCCGAGTCCCGACTCGTCATCGCGGACATCTCCTGCGACGAGGCCTGGATGTCGATGACAGCGGACCACGCCACGCCACTGTCGGCCTGGCGGTAGGCCGGCTCCGACGGCGCTCGTTCTCCCGCGGTAGCGAACCACCGAGACGGCAGGACTTTTGCTCGCCCCCCACGTTGGGGCTGCCATGAACGTCCGCGAAGTCACCGGCGGCCGCGAGTACGTCGTGCGCCTCGACCACGGCGCCGACTGGCGCGAGGAGATCGAGTCGCTGGCCGAAAACGAACTCATCAACGCCGCCTGGTTCGTCGGCATGGGCGCGGTCCAGGACGCCGAGCTCTGGTACTACGACCAGGACGACTTCGAGTACAAGCCCGCGCGCTTCGAGGAGCCCCTGGAGGTCGCCTCCTGCGTCGGGAACATCTCCGAACTCGACGGTGAACCGTTCGCGCACACGCACGTGTCACTATCCCGACGGTCCGGACAGGCGCTGGCCGGCCACCTCGACCGCGCGACCGTGTTCGCGGGCGAGCTGTACGTCCGCGAGCTCGACACCGAACTCGTCCGCGAGCACGACGACGCCACAGACCTCGACCTCTGGCTGTAATGCGGCCCGAAGACGAGGACTACTTCGCGTCCCTGGAGGCCGGCCTCGACGAGGCGTTCGACGTCGCCGAGGCGGCCAAGCAGCGCGGGGAGGACCCCGAGCCCGAGGTCGAGATTCCGGTCGCCAAGGACATGGCCGACCGCGTCGAGAACATCCTCGGCATCGACGGGGTCGCCGAGCGTGTCCGCGACCTCGAGGGCGAGATGAGCCGCGAGGAGGCCGCGCTCGAACTCGTCGAGGACTTCGTCGACGGCCGCGTCGGCGACTACGAGACGAACGCCGGCAAGGTCGAGGGCGCGGTCCGCACTGCGGTCGCGCTGCTCACGGAGGGCGTGGTCGCGGCGCCCATCGAGGGCATCGACCGCGTCGAGGTCAACGAGAACGACGACGGCACCGAGTACGTCGCGGTCTACTACGCCGGCCCCATTCGCTCTGCCGGCGGTACCGCGCAGGCGCTGTCCGTGCTGGTCGCCGACTACGCCCGCGCGCTCCTCGACATCGACCGCTTCAAGCCACGGGACGACGAGATCGAGCGCTACGCCGAGGAGGTCGACCTGTACGACTCCGAGACCGGCCTCCAGTACTCGCCGAAGGACAAGGAGACGAAGTTCATCACCGAGCACTGCCCCGTCATGCTCGACGGGGAGGCGACCGGCGACGAGGAGGTCGACGGCTTCCGCGACCTCGAACGCATCGCGACGAACTCCGCGCGCGGCGGAATGTGTCTCGTGCTCGCAGAGGGAATCGCGCTGAAAGCCCCCAAGATTCAGCGGTACACCCGGAACCTCGAGGAGGTCGAGTGGCCGTGGCTGCAGGACCTCATCGACGGTACCATCGGGGAGAGCGAGGCCGACCAGGGGGAGGCCTCGGAGGACGCGAGCGGCGAAGCCGCGAGCGGTGCGGACGCCGAAAGCGACGCCGACGACGGCGGCGAGGAGCCCGACGGACCGTCCCGCGTCGACCCGTCGAACAAGTTCCTGCGGGACCTCATCGCGGGCCGCCCGGTCTTCGGCCACCCCTCCAACGAGGGCGGGTTCCGCCTGCGCTACGGCCGCTCGCGGAACCACGGGTTCGCTACTGCTGGCATCCACCCGGCGACGATGCACCTCGTGGACGACTTCCTCGCGACCGGCACCCAGATCAAGACCGAGCGCCCCGGGAAGGCGGCGGGCATCGTGCCCGTCGACTCCATCGAGGGGCCCACAGTCAAACTCGCGAACGGCGACGTCCGCCGCATCGACGACCCGGAGGAAGCGCTCGAAGTCCGGAACGGCGTCGTGGAGATCCTGGACGTCGGCGAGTACCTCGTGAACTACGGGGAGTTCGTCGAGAACAACCACGACCTCGCGCCCGCCTCCTACGCGCCCGAGTGGTGGATTCAGGACTTCGAGGCCGCCGGTGCTGACATTCAAGCCCTCGAAGATTCGCCGTACGTCGACCTCGAAGCCCCCGACGCCGACCAAGCGCTGGAGTGGGCGGTAGAGTACGATGCACCCCTGCACCCGGCGTACACCTACCTCTGGCACGACATCGAGGTCGCGGACTTCGAGGCGCTCGCCGACGCCGTCGCGGACGCCCGCACCGAGGACGGCGACCTCGTCGTCCCCAACGAGGACGCGATCCGCGAGCCACTGGAAGCGCTGCTCGTCGAGCACCGCCAGGACGACGACGTGATTCGGCTTCCGGACTGGCTGCCGTTCGCGCGCTCTCTGGGTATTACGGAGGACCTCGCGCGGGAGTGGGACGACCTCTCCGCGGACGCCCGCGAGTGGCCGAACGCGCTCGCCGCCGTCAACGAGGTCGCGCCGTTCGAGGTCCGCGAGCGCGCGCCCACGCGCATCGGGAACCGTATGGGCCGCCCGGAGAAGTCCGAGTCCCGCGACCTCTCGCCCGCCGTTCACACCCTCTTCCCCATCGGTGAGGCCGGCGGCAGCCAGCGCGACGTCAGCGAGGCCGCCCGCTACGCCCCGGACATGAGCGACACGCCCGGCGAACTCGACGTCCAGTTGGGCGTCCGCGAGTGCCCGTCTTGCGGCGACCACACGTTCGAGCCGCGCTGCGAGGACTGCGGCGAGTGGACCGACCCCCACTACGAGTGCCCCGACTGCGGAATCAGCGCCGAACCCGACGAGTCCGGCCGCGTCGAGTGCCCGCGCTGCGAGCGCGAACTCGACAACGTCTCCGTCCAGACCGTCGACGTCGGCGCCGAGTACCGGGACGCCCTCCAGGCGGTCGGCGAGCGCGAGAACGCCTTCGACCAGCTCAAGGGCGTCAAGGGGCTCTCCTCCGCGGAGAAAGTCCCCGAGCCGATGGAGAAGGGCGTGCTCCGCGCGAAACACGACGTCTCCACGTTCAAGGACGGCACCGTCCGCTACGACATGACCGACCTCCCGGTCACGTCGGTCAAACCCAGCGAACTCGACGTCACCGTCGACCACTTCCGCGAACTCGGCTACGAGGAGGACATCCACGGCGACCCCCTCGAACACGACGACCAGCTCGTCGAACTCCGCGTGCAGGACGTCGTGCTCTCTGACGGCGCCGCCGAGCACATGCTCCAGACCGCGGACTTCGTCGACGACCTCCTCACGCAGTACTACGGCCTCGACGCCTTCTACGAGCTGGACGAACGCGACGACCTCGTCGGCGAGCTCGTCTTCGGGATGGCGCCCCACACCTCCGCCGCCGTCGTCGGCAGAGTTATCGGATTCACGTCGGCTTCGGTCGGCTACGCGCATCCGTACTTTCACGCCGCGAAAAGACGCAATTGCGACGGTGACGAGGATTGCGTGATGCTCCTGATGGACGGACTTATCAACTTCTCGAAGTCGTATCTGCCGGACCAGCGCGGCGGCCGGATGGACGCGCCGCTGGTGATGTCCTCGCGCATCGACCCGAGCGAGATCGACGACGAGGCGCACAACATGGACGTCGTCAGCCGGTACCCGCGGGAGTTCTACGAGGCGACCCGGGAGATGGCCGACCCGGGCGAGGTCGAGGACCTCGTGGAGATCGCCGAGGAGAGCCTCGGAACCGACACCGAGTACGCGGGCTTCGAGCACACGCACGACACCTCCGACATCCACCTCGGGCCGAGCCTGTCGGCGTACAAGACGCTCGGATCGATGATGGAGAAGATGGACGCCCAGCTGGAGCTCGCGCGGAAGCTCCGGTCGGTTGACGAGACGGACGTCGCCGAGCGCGTCATCGAGTACCACTTCCTCCCCGACCTCATCGGGAACCTCCGCGCGTTCAGCCGCCAGGAGACGCGCTGCCTGGACTGCGGGGAGAAGTACCGCCGGATGCCGCTCACCGGGGACTGCCGGGAGTGCGGCGGGCGCGTGAACCTCACCGTCCACGAGGGCTCCGTGAACAAGTACATGGACACCGCCATCACGGTCGCCGAGGAGTACGACTGCCGCGAGTACACGAAACAGCGGCTGGAAGTCCTCCAGAACAGCCTCGAGTCGATTTTCGAAAACGACAAAAACAAACAGTCGGGCATCGCGGACTTCATGTAACCGCGGCGGGCTCGCTGACGGAACGTCCGCAGCTGGGCTCGCTGTCCGCACTAACGCGAGCCACTAGTCCTGTGGTCGTGGTGACTCCTCGCGGTCGGCGTCGTCGTCGGAGTTATCGGTAGTCTCCTCGCTCTCGGCCACCGAACCGTCGGCGTCCTGGCTGGTTTCGACGAGGTCAGTCTGTTCGTCGGTACTCTCGAGGAGTCCGAGCCCGGCGACGCCGCCGCTCGTCTCGTGCCCGCGAGCCAGCACGGGCGGTTCGTACACGACCAGCAGTTGGTCGGCGACGACGTAGAACGTCCCCGATTCGGAGTCTTCGACGACCGCGGTGTCCGAGTCGATGGCGAAGTCCACGACGTCCGAGAGGGATTCGGCAGTTGCGTGCGGGCGGTCGCGGACCGCTTCTGGGAGGCGGGCGCGGACGACCCACTCGTCGAACTCCGCGCGGTCGTCGCGGAACGCCAACAGATCTCGCTCCTCGGGGGACAGCGCGAACGCGTCCCGGGACCGCCCGGCGCCGAGTACCGCGAGGCCGCCGACGCCACCGAGGAAGAGGAGCGGGCCGCCAATCGTCCACAGCGGCCCGTAGTCGTTGGTGACAGTCACGGTCTCGGTCGTCGTCATGGGCTCGCTACCGGTCTCCGCGGGCCCGACAGTGTACGTGTCACCGTCGACCGAGACCGGGAGGCGGTGCGTGAGCGACAGCGATGCAGGCTGTCCGTCGGCGGTGCCATCGACGGCCGTATCGACCGCGACGAACGCCTCAACGTCGCCGGGAGTCTGCCCCAGTGAGTCCTGAATCTCGGACTGCCGCTGCGCGATTCGCGTGGCGTTCAGCGAGAAGGCGACGCTGGCTGATTCGCCGGACTGCACGGCGTCGGCGCTCGTCTCGTCCAGCGGCGTGCGGTCGGTCCAGTAGACGGTGTTTTCGCCGACCGCGCGCACGACGAGCGTGGCGTTGAGAGCGATGGACGCGGCGGGAGCGCCGACGCCGGAGTACGTCGCGACGTACCGACCGTCGAGCTCCGGCGATGCGCCCGTGAAGTACGTCGAGCGGTTCGCGAGCGTCGTCCCGACGTCGAAAACCGGGTTCTCGCGGGTGACGTCGGCGCCGTGCTGGAACTCCCCTGAGACCGTCCAGTGCACCCGTTCGGATTGCTCCTGGGTGGTTCCGGGAACGGCGTGGGCCGTGTACATCGCCCACCCGCCCGCGACCGCGAGCACTGCTAGTGCTGCGACCAGCACGGGGAGCCACGACGATACGATCGCTCGCGCCCTGAGCCAGCGTGTGCCCTCCCCCATGGCTCCCCCTGTGTAACGCGGTTGTATAGAACTGTCGGTGAACCAACCGTATCCCCGTCACCGCAAGTATCGGAGCGCGCGCCGCCACAGCGACCGGTCGTGGCGCGACTCGCGCTTGCGCACGCGCACCCGGCGTCCACCGAGCACGACTAGCCCGAGTGCCGCCATCCCGCCCGCGAGCGCGGCGTCGATGACGAGAATCGGTAGCCACGGATGGACCCCGTGCAGCGAGCCAACGACCGAGGTCGGGAGCACGGCGAGGTAGCGGTTTTCGGTGACGAACCGCCGGTAGTAGCCGGTCTCGTCGGGCGCGGACAGCGTGACGTCGACGGTCGCTTCGCCGCGCCCGGCGACGTGGACGCGCTCGGGCGTCACGGACACGCCGTCGCTGGCCGGCTGAACGTACGCGACGACCGGGACGAGCCCGGCGTTCGGCACGGTGTACGGTAGCGTCGCCGACTCTCCGCGCTCGATGACTGTGGGGTTCTCGGACGCGAACTCCGCGCTCACCACGCCGAACTCCTGCGTGCCCGCGGGCACCACCATGGCGGCGGTCGCCGCGATCACGAGCACCGCGGCGAGCGCGGCGACGACGACGCCCGGCGAGACGCCCTGGTCGCGGTCGCGGTCCCGGTCGCGGTTCCGGTCGCGGCCGTCGCTGGCGAAGAACAGGTCGAAGACGTACAGCAGCGCCGACAGCCCCAAGAGGAGGTACGCGATGCCTTGCGTGCCCAGCAGGGCCCGCGTCCCGGTCGTCGCCGCAAGCTGGCGTTGGACGTCGGCGAACGCGCTCTGGAGGCCGGTGACGAGCGTGCCGAGGTTCGGCACGACGACGACCGAGCCGCCGACCTGGAGCGCTTTCGCGACGACCTGGGCGTCCTTCACGGGTGGTTCGCCGCCATCTTGGTCGGTGAAGGGGTTCGCGTCACCCCTCGTGATGTACCCGCGTTCGGTCTCGCCGACGACGCGGTGCGTGGTCAGCCCGCCGCCTTGGAGTTCCTCCGCGCGGAAGACGATGACGTCGCCCTCCTCGACGTCGCCGTCGATGGCCGTCGGGATCGCGACGAAGCCGTCCCCGGGCTCCATCGTCGGTTCCATGCTCCCGGTCTCGACGTAGCCCAACAGGACGGGTGTCCCGAGCACCTGGCCGACGAGCAGGGCGACGACGACGAGGACGACGAACGCTTCGGCGCCGAGCGTGAGTGCGCGGCGGACAGACATTCACTCGCCCCGACGTGTCAATACGTCAAAAATCCTCGGACGCTCGTTCCACTAACTCGTCGCCGCGTCGAACGCGCCCACCGCGAGCGCGACGTACGGGACGATGAACCCGAGACAGAACCCCAGCAAGTGCACGTAGACGTTCACCACGCTGCCGTCGGCGGGCGTGGGCGCTGGAAAGCCGACAAACGGGTAGCCGAGGAACGCCACGGTGCCGAGCACGCCGGTGTCGACCCAGTCGGCCTGTGTGCCCTCCCACAAGTCCGGGTCGGGTGACGCCAGCCGCGCGCTGCGCACGGAGAACGCGTACCCAACCACGACAGCCGTGCTCGCCGCTGCGAGCACGAGCGACACCTGCCGGCTGGGAAGTGCGACCAGCGAGACCACCGCGACCGCCGCGAAGAACAACCCGGGCGCGTATCGTACCCGGATCCGCTCGTCGATTCGGCGACCGACGTACGCTACCAGTACCAGCCCGAGTAAGCCCGCGAACGCCATGTTCACGCCCGAGAGCCCGTACCCGACGGCGTCCCTGGGAACCGCGAGATTCAGTCCCGACAGCACGAGGGGGAACGCGAGCACGTACGTCGCAGCCGCGGCGCCGAACAGCCGCCGGCAGCCCGCCAGCGCCGCGAGCACGTATCCGAACCCCGCGAGTAGCGCGTACCCGAGGAGGTTCGCCGCGAGGTGTTCGAGCTCGAAGTGGACGAAGTGGGCCGCGTACGCGGTCACCAGCGTCGGGTCGCGGTACGCGAACACCAGCGACTCGCGCGTCGCGGTAGGCAGTGCGAAGACACCGAGGACGACCGCGGGAACGACTGCGAGCGCGAGGCAGTCCCGCAGGTGGACGCCGTCACGGAGCCCCTCCCGGAACGACTGCGGGCAATCTCCCCGGCTCATACGTCGACCTGTTCGCGCAGCCGGCGAACGGCCGGCTGCCGCACCGGCGCTACTGTGGCGGTCATCGCCACGGCGTCCGCCGCGCGAGCACGAGCGACGCCGCGACGACGACGAGCAGTGCTCCCAGCCCGAGCAGGTCAGTCAGCCCGAACCCCGCCGGCTCCCTGACTGGCTCGTCGGCGGGCTCCCCGGCCGGCGGTTGGTCTGCCGTCGCGCCGCTCGAATTACTGGATTGCACGACGAGCGTCCCGGCGTCGACACCGTCTACGGCGACGGCGTACTCGCCGGTCTCGTTGTGCGCGACCGACGCCGTCACGGTCGCGGTTTCGCCGGCTTCCACCTCGACCGTCCGCTCCGCGACGACGCTCCCGTCGACGGACACTGCGACGGTCCGCTCACCGGTGATGCTGCCAGCGTTCGAGACGTTCGCCGTCACTACGACGTCCTCCCCGGGTGCAGCGCTCGCGCGCTCGAGCGTCGCGTCTGTGACTCGGAGACGCGCCCGGTCGGCAGCCAATACGAACGTCGAGAATCCGGGCGTCTCCGCCTCGAAGCGCACGCGCCCGCCGCGCTCACCGGTCATCTCCACGGGGAGCTTCGAGACGTCGCCGCCGTCGTCACGGTAGACCGCGAGATTCTCCGGCGCGACGTCCCGCTCCTCGAAGTATCCCACGGGGACGCTGAACCGTAGCGTCGCGCGTCCGGCGCTCTTCAGCCGATCCGTCACGGCGACCGCGCCGAGCGGCTCCGCGCCCCGCTCGGCGACTCGCGACCGCGAGTCCTCGGTCCCGTTCGCGTCGACGCCCAGCGACAGCGACCCGCCCGTGCTCGCGACGTCGACCTCGTCGAGCGTGAGCTCGCCGTCCGTGCCGTCGATGGCGAGGCTGGACGCGTCGAAGGCGGTCGCCTCCCCCGCGCTCACGCCGAGCGCGACGAACCGCCGCGAGGTCGCGGTCGGCGCCCGCGTCTGTACTGTCGATCCGCCGGACGAGAGTGCGGCTGCGTCCCCATCCTCACTGCTGGCGACGTCCTCGGGGTCGGCCGCCCGCGCGTGCACGGTAATCTCGTTGAGGAGGCCGTCGGCAGTCTCACCGGTCGTGTCCACACGAACTCCCACCGAGACGGTCGCGTTCGGCGCGAGCGTCACGTTCGCCGCCTCGGACTGCACGGGCTGGCCATTCGCGTAGAACGTCACCGCGTCGGACTCGTGCGTGAACCAGACGTGTGCGTACTGCGAGCCGTTGTACCGCACCCGGAACACGTCCTCGACGCCCGTCACGGCGTCGTCGTTCACGCCCTCCGCGTCGGGGTTCGCCGCCGACAGGTCGACGACGAGCTCGCCCTCTTGGAGGTAGGCGTAGTCGCTGCTCGGCGCGAGCTCCACGTCGTTGCCGAGGTCGTCGGTCGGCCCGGAGAACAGCGGCGCGGCTCCCGACGGGAACGCGAGGGTTCCCGCGAGCGCGAGCGCGGCAGCGAGTGCGACGGTGCGTCGGCGTTCTATCACGACTCAATCAGCTCCCGTGGCCTGATGCTCGTTCCACGCGCCATTCGGTTATCGCTCGTTACCACTACCGGGTCGTAGTATTGGCACGTTTGAACGGTCTCAAGCGACCCCTGCCACGACGCTGTACCACGTCACACGTACCACCTCAGGGATATCGCCTCCGTCTCGCGAAACCAGGAGCCGGAGTCAATTTCACGGTGGCGGGCCATTCGGAGTGTGTACTGGCGTGAGGACGTCGGCGAGCGACGAGTGCTCGGCGGTCGCGTGGATTACTGGCCCCTGTCCGTCCTTGAGTACTCGACTCCCGGAGCTTCCCTGCGGCGTATCGACGACGAGGCCGACGTCGACGTAGTCGCCGACGCCCAGTTTGACAGCAGCGGTGTCGACCCCAGCATCGTACTGGGGCTGGCGCTGACGGCCGTCCCCTTTCAGAGCGTCGAGGTCGCCGTTGAAGTCCGCGAGGCTGATCGCCGTCGCGTCGTCGCTCCAGGACCCAACGTAGAACGCATGGTTCTTGCTCCCGTTCCGGCCGCCGTCCTCCAGAATCCAGACGTACACGGGCTGAGTTCCGTGGTTCTCGATGCGGAACAGGTCGTCGACGGTCGTGACGGCACCGGAATTCACACCGTCACCGAGGAGACTGTCGTTCCCCCCGGAGAGGTCGCCCGACAGCTGGCCGTCCCTGACCTTGACGTAGTCGCTGTTCCCGCTCCCGGGGACGGCGACCATCCGGAGGAACGCGTTCGCGTCGTCTGCGACGTCCACCGTGAAGTCCCGGTCAGCCTCGACGCTGGTGAACGCGCCCGTGCCGATGCCAGCCGCTCCCGCAGCAGCGAGCGAGCCGATGCCGGCGACGAATTTGCGGCGCTGCATGAGTTAGGTCCCTCCAGTCGGGTCCTCGGCGCTCGCGTGAATCGTCACAGTCCCCGAGAGCTGATCCACGCTGTCCCAGTCGCCGACGGTCGTGTCAATCTCGACGCCGATACCCATGTGAGCACCTACGTGGAGCCCGATCTTCGCGTTCTCGGGGCCGTCGAAGCTGTTCGAGTTCGGGTCGAAGCGGTAGAACGTCACACCAGGAAGGTCGTGCTCGAACCAGACGTTCACCGGCTGCGTACCGTGATTCTCGAGTTTGAAGACGTTGTCGAACGCCGTGACCGCGTCACGGTTGACGCCCTGGCCGCCAATCGCAGTTTCGTCGAAGTCCAGAACAAGCTCGCCGTCCTCGTGCGAGGAGAACACATCGTTCGGTGTCGACTGTCCGACGTGTTGTTTCAGCGTGAGGAACGCGCTACTGTCGTCGGCTACCTCGACCGAGACGGAGCGGTCGGCAGTCACGCTCGTAAACGCACCCGTGCCGATTCCGACTGCCCCGGCGGCAGCGAGCGATCCGAGTCCTGCGACGAATTTGCGACGTTGCATGGTTGAACTACCTCGTTCGCGCGCTCCCACGCGGTACCACACCGCCCGGAAGCATCCACTCAACCAGTCATCCCCTATGTAAGTAGTATTGATACGGCAGCGTGAATTCAGAATTCACTTGCTCATCTGGCATACACCTCTGGCAGTCATTGATACCAGTTAACACGCATCGAACTAAACCAGATGAGCGTCAACGCCGTCCTAAACCGAGACAGAACTCTTCTTAGATGTATCTCAGGGAATCTAACGGGCACTCTCGTACGAAAATACCAAATTTAGGGGTGCCCGACTATTCGTCAGGCTGGTCGGCGACGATGGTCAGCGTCTCGTCGAACTCGCCGGTGGTTGATCCATGAGTGTCGACGTAGAGGCCTACCTCAAGGATGTCCCCCGTCCCAACGACAGGCGGATCGTCGCGAAGGACTCCATCGTCGCTCACTAGGGCGATGTCGGCGAGATTAGTCCCATCGTACGTGCTGTGAACTTGGACGGGCTGAGTCCCCCAGTTCCGGACTCCGAGGAGATCGTGGAACTCGTACACTGAGTCGGAACCAAGTCCTTCAGCTGCAGCGTTCTCGCCGTCTCCCCCGCCGGGAAGTTCGAACTTCACCATTTGGCCGGGATCACTCGACCGCTCGGTGATCTCGAGGTCTCCATCATCGTCATTATCGAGACCCTTGTCAACCAAGGGGTCGAGTCGGAGGAATGCCAAGTCGTCTTGCGCGACGTTGACAGACACATTGCGTTCCGCGGTCACGTTAGTGAACGCCCCGCTACCCAGAATAGTAGCTCCGGTAGCGACGGTCGTCCCCAGCCCGGCCATGAATTTGCGTCGTTTCATAATTGGTTGTGGCTCACCCAGTTGGAATCCAGGTGAGAGCCGAACTACTGGTCGTTACGCGTTAGTACTTGCCGCGGACGTCTTGGGGATTGGCGAGTTCGTCAACGGCGATCGCGTTGAACGTGATGCTCGCGTCGTCAAGATCGAGGTCGCTTGCCGGGTCACGGAAGGTGACACCGACGTTATCCATCGTCACACCAGACCCGACGAGCGCGAGATTCCCGCTGGACGGGTCGTAATTGTCTTGGTTCAGCGACGTACTGTTGCCGTTTGCCGCAACTTCGCCATCGTCCGTGTAGATACTCATGCTCTCCGGCAGTCCGGTCACACCGACGATGACGTCTTGCGTCCCATTATTCGTCACCTGAAGGAGGTCACGGATGATCGTGTCTGCATTCTGGTTCAGTCCTTCACCACCCTCGGTACTGGCGTTTTCATCGAAGCTAAGGGAGACGGTACCGGACGTCCCATTACTGGTGACATATGCGTCACCATTTTCTGTGTCCTCCGCTTCGAGCGCCAGGAAAGCATTAGCGTCACTGGCGACGTTAACAGTAACACCACGATCCGCGCTCACACTCGTGAACGCGCCCGTACCAATTCCAGCTGCCCCGGCGGCAGCGAGCGATCCCAGACCAGCGATGAACTTGCGACGTTGCATTGTTCGAGTTACCTCGTTGGTGCACTCCCGCGAACACCGCAGTTCACGAGAGCGCTCACTTCACCCATCACCCCATTGGTAAGTAGTATTGACACGACTGAGCGAGTTCAGTACGGGTCTGTCACGCGCCACACGAGGAGATGCCCCCGCTTGAGAGGTTCGTGTAAGTGACAACCTCGTCCTGAAGCGTGCTCAGGGGGCGCCTGACCGCACGAAAAGACACCTACGTAAATGTGTATTTAACCTCCTGGTGGGATTGGGATGGCGGATTCAGGCGGTTATACGGCCGTATAACGCGCCTCTCGGAACGTACGGTAAATTCACGTTACTGTAACTATAGCTAACACTTATGGGGGACGAGAGTGTAGCAAAACTCAGTCGTGTCATCCGTATCACAACACCGGGGGAAGGGGGATCCCGCCGACACGAGCCAGGGGAAATCGGGGGACGGACTATCAGGGGAGAGTCAGACCGCGGCGGACCAGTCGACCGACGCGCCGACCGAGGACGAGCTGTTCGACGTGCTCTCGAACAGGCGGCGGCGGTACGCCGCCCACGCGCTCAAGAGCGAGGACGGCGCCATGGACCTCGGAGACGTCGCCGAGCAGGTCGCCGCCTGGGAGTACGGCGTCGACGTCGAGCAGGTGTCCTACGAGGAGCGCAAGCGCGTGTACACCGCGCTCCAGCAGTCCCACCTGCCGATGATGGACGAGGCCGGCGTCGTCGACTTCGACAAGAACCGCGGCACCGTCGAGCCGACGCCGTCGCTGGACGACGTCGAAGTGTACATGGACATCGTGCAGGGCCGCGAGATCCCGTGGAGCGTCTACTACCTCGGGCTGTCCGGGGTCGCGGTGTCGCTGATGGCTGGAGTGTGGGTCGGCGCGTGGCCGTTCGCTGTTCTATCGGACGTCGCGTGGGGAGTCGCCGTCACCGCGATGTTCGCGGTGTCGGCGGTCGCGCACACGTACTTCGCGCGCGGGCAACGCATCGGGGAGACTGACGAACCGCCGGAGCTCAAGGGCTGATGAACGCGTCACGTGCCGTCAGCATCGTGCTCGCTCTCGCCGCGGTGGGCATGCTCGCCACCGGCACGCTCGGGTTCACGAGCGTCAGCGCCGAGCGCGGCGTCTCCGTGAACGTCGTGGACAACGAAGACGCGTACGTCGGGGTCGCTGCGTGTGCGCCGACGAACGCGAACGGAACCGGAGAGCCGAAGGTGTACGTATCGGTGATGAACCGGCACTCGACCGAGGTGACCGTCGAGGAAATCGCAACTCGTGGCGGGAGCACCGGTGACCTCCCGTCCTCGAAAACGTCGATAGCGACCGGCGAGTGGGAGACGTACCGGTTGTACGTCAATACGAGCGCGGTAACCGTCGACGTTACCGGCGACGGCTTCGATGCGACCATCACTGCGAAAGTCGATGCGTCACATCGGAAAAACTGCAACTACGGCCAGGGTGCATCGTGACAACCCGGCCGTCGACTCGACTCCTCGTCGAATAGCGTGAGTGCGTGGCTATGGGTCCTACCGCGTTCGGCAATCGATTTTATCACGATTCGCGTCGAACCTTCTTCCATGAGCCAGGACACACCTAGCGTCAGTCTCGGGACGGTCGTGTACGGCGAGGACGGCGAACGGCTCGGTACCGTCCGCGGGTTCGACGACAGCGGCTTCTACGTCACCACCGCGGAGGGCATCGAGTCGCTGTCCGTCGAACACGAGCGCGCCGGCCACGAATTCGGCGAGGGCGAACTGATGTGGCGGTGCTCGGAGTGTGGCGAGATGGGCGAACTCCGGGAGTCGTTCCCCGAGGAGTGCCCGAGCTGCGGCGCCGAGAAGGAAGCCATCTACTACTGGATAGAGGACTGAGCGCGCCCCCGCGAGAGCTATCGCTAGTCGCCGGGAAAAACTGGGAGAGCGAAGCCGCTTAGAACGGCGCCTGCGGGCCTTCGTCGTCCTCGGCGTCCTCGCCGTCGGCGTCCTCGCCGGGGAACGACGGGCTCATTCCCGTGTCGCCGCCCATGCCGGTGTCGGCGTGGACGGTGTCGATCTCGGGGATCTCCTTGGTCATCCGGGACTTGATGGCCTGAATCGTCATCGGGGAGATGCCACAGCCCGAACACGCGCCGCCGAGCTGGAGGTCGACGACACCCTCCTCGCGGTCGATGTTCTGGATGGCTGCGGTGCCGCCGTGCATCTGAATCTGGGGGAAGTTCCGACGGAGGAAGTTGTTGACGCGCTCCTCCAGGTCGTCGCCGCTCTGACTCTCGGTGCTCATGGACTCCGATTAGTGCTCGCGTGGCTTAGCTCCTGTGGTGCAAGATGTTCGCGTCCCCCGGCGGCCGCCTGGGATTACTCGTCGTCGACGCCGAACTGCGAGCGCAGCTCCGCGCGGAGTTCTTCGAGGTAGCGGTCGAGGACGTGCTGGGCCTTCTCGTCGGACGTGACGACGCCCTCCAGCTTGTCCAGGGGGTCGTCGGGGAGTTCGACGGTGAACTCGCCGTCGCCCTCGTAGTGGGGTTCGCTCTCGGCGAGAATCGTCTGATCGATGCCGTGGACGAGCTCCGAGTCGAACGCCTCGTTCATCGTCTCGAAGGCGCTCTTGTACGCGGTCTGGAGCTTCGGGAAGTAGTCGACGTACTTCTGCTCCTCGAACTCCTCGGGCGTCAGGTCGCTCATTGCCTCCACGTTGCCGGGACTGATTGAAGTGCCCGTCGGTAAGCGCGAGCTATCGCACCGTGTCTGTATCTGGCCGCCACTCGGATAATTCTATATCGCAAGATACAATTTATTCTCTACTGCTAGGGACACCGCTCCCGATTCGGGGGTACACAGCGGACGATTTCAGGAAGCCGTGGGCTGTCGAGCCAGCGCGAGTGCTCGCAGTCGAACTCTCGCCGTCCGCCTTTCACTCGCACGCGCACGAACGCGACGAGTCATCAGTCTATCCCAGCGGCGGCGACCGCCGATCAGGGGGATCGCCGGTACTACAGCGAACCGGATTTCGTGCTCTCTTCATCACGCAGGACGGGTGGCTTGCAGATTACGCATTCCGGACAGAATCGAGTGCTCTTCGGGTGCGTTCCGCGCCGGTCTCACAATCTTCCCCGGCGCCGTTTCCACTCGAACGCACTCGGGTTCTGCCGTGGTATCAGTACACCGCTGTTTCGTTTACTGACTCGCGTGGAACACGCCGGCAGATTCGACTGACTAGACAGCACCCTTGCCCGCAGCACGTTACGCTCTCTAAGCCCAGACCTCCGCCTCTCGCTACTCGAATCCTGCGCGTCCAGCCGCGAGGCGTTCTTTCTCCGGCTCTCGTGTCGTACCCACTCCTACCCCGGGAGTCGATAAACTACATACTACGATATTGAATATCGGGCAGGCCGCCTCGTTTCCCTGCCCGCCGCTGGCTCCCACCCGAGATTTATGCGTTCGTCGCGCGCCATTCCACGCATGGTCATCTACGAGGCGGACGTTCCCGGGGTCGGGAAGCGGTACGAGGTCGAGACGGGCGGCGGGGAGCGAGCCGTCGTCATCGTCCACCACGACGGGAAGCGCGAGCTGTTCCGGCGGAGCAGCCCGGACGCGGACGCCGAGAAGCTCTTCGAGTTCGGCGCCGAGGAGGCCCGGCAGGTCGCGACCTCGCTGGAGGGAACGGACTTCCAGCCGCTGGACCTCGAGGACATCGGCGTGCCGCTGGGCGGCGCCGTCATCGAGTGGACGGAAGTCCCGGAGGGCTCGCCGGTCGCGGGCGAGACGATGGGCGAGGCGCACCTCGGCAAGCTGGCCGGCGTGACCGTCGCGGCCATCCAGCGCGGCGACGAGACGTTCGGGAACCCGGGCGCCGAAACCACGCTCGAAGCCGGGGACATCCTCGTCTCCATCGGGTCGCGGGCCGAGCAGGACGCGCTAGACGAACTCTTGGAGACGGGGACGGTCGAGGAGTCCGACTGACGCGATGGCCGAGGAACTCTTACTCGAGTTCGGCATCGCGCTCACCGTGCTCGCCGTCTTCGGCGCCGTGGCACGCCGGTTCGACCAGCCGGTCATCCCCGCGTATATCGCCGCCGGCGTCCTCGTCGGCCCGTACGCGCCGACGAGCGTCGCGACAGTCTCCCTCCAGCTGGTCTCCGAGAGCGCGGTTGTCGAGACCCTCGCCGAGGTCGGTATCGTCCTCCTGTTGTTCTTCCTCGGGCTGGAGTTCGACGTCGGGACGCTCGTGCGGAACCGCCGGCGGCTCTCGGCGGTCGGCGGCATCGACCTCCTGGTGAACGCCGCCGTCGGCGTCGCGCTCGGACTGGCGTTCGGGTTCGGACCGGTCGGCGTCTTCCTCGTCGCGGGCGTCGTCTACATCTCCTCGAGCGCCATCGTCACGAAGGCGCTGACGGACGCGGGCTGGCTCGCGAACCCCGAGAGCGAGGTGATTCTCGGGACGCTCGTCGTCGAGGACCTCGTCATCGCTGTCTACCTCGCCGTCGCCGCGGCCATCGTCGGCGGCGGCGGAGACGTCGAGAGCGCGCTCGCGACCGTCGTCCAGTCGTTCGTCTTCCTCACGGCGCTGGCGGGCGCCGCCCACTACGGCACTCAGTACGTCGACCGGGCGTTCGGCGTCAGCGCGGACGAGCTGTTCGTGCTTCGCGTGGTCGGCGTCACCGTCCTCGTCGGCGGCGTGGCGCTGTCGGTCGGCGCGAGCGAGGCGGTCGCGGCGTTCTTCGTCGGCACCGCGTTCAGCGGCACCGACCTCGTCCACCGCATCGAGAGCCTCGTCGTGCCGCTCCGGGACGTGTTCGCGGCGGTGTTCTTCTTCTCGGTCGGCCTCGGCACGAATCTCCTCGTGGTCGCGGACGTCTGGCTGCTGCTCGCGGTCGCCGTGCTCGCGACGACCGCCGCGAAGCTCGCGAGCGGGTACGCCAGCGGCCGCGTCTACGGGCTGGACGACCGACGTTCGGCCCGCGTCGGGCTCGGGCTGGTGGCGCGCGGCGAATTCTCGCTCATCATCGCGACGCTCGCCGCGACGAGCGCGAACGAGGCGATTCGAACTGTCGTGCCGGCGTTCGCGGTCGGCTACGTCATCGCGATGAGCTTCGTCGGGTCGCTGGCGGTCCAGTACGGCGCGGCGCTCTCGGCCGCTTTCGACGCGTGGGTCGGCGAGCGACAGTCGCTATAGCTGGTCGGCGAGCACGTCGCTCACTGCTTCGAGGAACTCCTGCTCGCGGCCGCGCGGGACGGTTGCGCCCGCGGCGACCGTGTGCCCGCCGCCGTCGCCGCCGACCGCCTGCGAGGCCTCGCTCATCACCTCGGAGAGGTCGAGGCCCCGGTCCACGAGCCGGGACGTGCCGCGCGCCGAGACCTTCGTCTCCTCGTCGTTCTTGTACCCGAACCCGACGATCGGGCGGTCGCTCTCCGTGGCGTCGCTGCCCAGCGCCATCCCCGCGACGATGCCGACGATGGTCTCACGGATGCGGTCCTCGGCGTGGAACCACTGGAGGTCGTCCTCGACGGTGACGCCCTCGCGTTTCACCCACGACAGCCCCTCCGAGAGGTTCCGGCGGTGCTCGCGCAGGAGGCCACGGGCCGCCTCCAGTGGCTCGCCACGCTCCCCGAGACAGACCGCGAGCCCGACGTCCGCGCGCTCGTAGCGCGCCGTCGCGTTCAGCAGCGTGGAGAACTCGCTTGCGTCCCGCAGCTCGGTCCCGGGCTCTTCGGCCGTGAGCGTGTACGTCTTCCCGACGAGCTTCGTCACGTCCTCGCTGGAGACGCCGTGGCGGACCGCGCGCTTCAGCAGCGCGCTCACGACGGTCTGGCGCTCGTCGTGGGAGAGGTCCGCCCACGTCCGCCAGTCGCCGCCGTCGTGGAGTTCCAGGTCGAGGCCGTCGAGGAAGCGCACGGCGCCGTTCTCGTCGTTCGTGATGCCGGGAACGTACACCTCGCTGGCGTACTCCAGGAGCTTCGGGAGCGGCCGGGTCTGCGTGCCGTACAGCGTGAGGTCCTTCGCCGTGTCGAGCACGCCCGCGTCGACGCCTTCTGCGGCAATCTGCGTGTTCGCGCCGACGAGCTCGCCGTCGACGGTCTGGCGGTCACCGACCGCGCCGACGACCGCGAGCGCCGCGAGGTCCGTCGCGTCCTCGCCGAGCAGGGCTCGCGCGAGCACGTACGCCGCGCCCGCGCCAGAGAGCTCCTTTCCACCGTCTACGCCCTCGAGCAGCGGATTCAGGTGGAACTGGGTGTCCGCGTCGGCGGGCTGGTGGTGGTCGGCGATTACGGGCGTGAACTCGCCAGCGCGCTCGTGGTCCGTGATCGCGTCCAGCTGTCCGCTCCCGAAGTCCGTGAACAGCACCGTGTCGTGGTCGCGGGCCGCGATGCCCGCGATCTCCTCGTCGTCGAGCTGCTTCGAGAAGACGACGTCGTGGGGGATGCCGGCGCGTTCGAGCGCGGTGGCGGCGATGCCCGCGCTCGTCAGGCCGTCGGCGTCGATGTGCGACGCGAGGAGGACGGAGTCGGCGTCTTCGAGTGCGTCAGCGCACGCTGCCGCCCGCGACTGGAGTTCCGGGACCGGAGCGTCCATCGGGAGAGGGTAGCGCTCCTTCGGGTATAAACTGCCGGTCCTCAGAGCTCGTCGCGGACCGCGCGCGCCAGCTGCTCGAAGTCCGCGTCCGCGGGGACGACGTCCACGTCCACACCCCGAGATTCGGCAGTCTCGCGCGTCGGCGGCCCGATGCAGCCGACGACGGCGTCGTTCAGGCCGGCGAGAGCGGCCTCCCGGACGCCGCGGGCTTCGGCCTCGTCGAGCCAGTGCTCGACGGTCAGCGACGACGAGAACAGCGCGGCGTCGAGGTCGCCGTCCGCGGCGAGTTCGACCGAGTCGCCGGCCGCGGCGGGCACGACGAGTTCGTAGAGAACCGTCTCGTGGACGTACGCGCCGGCGTCGTTCAGACCGTCCGTGAGCACCGCGGAGCCGTGATCCGAGCGCGCGACCTCGACGCGAGCGCCGTCGATCTCGCCGTCGAGTGCGGCGACGAGCCCGCTGCTCGTGTACTCCGCGGGCACGAGGTCGACCGTCCAGCTCGCGTCCCGGCAGGCGTCGGCGGTCGCCTCGCCGATCGCGCAGAGCGTCGCGTCGCCGGGCTTCCAGCCGCCGTCGGCGGCGAGTTCGACGCCGGTCTTGCTCGTGAGAACCACGTAGTCGGCGCCGTCTCGCGGGACCTCGCCGGTCGGCTCCACGGCGAGCATCGGGTCCGTGACAGGGTCGGCGTCCAGCGATTCGAGCAGCTCGGTCGCGTCCGCGAGCCGGTCGTCGTCCGGCCGGAACACCGCGACGTTCGGCCCGGTCATCGCGTCTCCTCCCGGACGCCCGCGACGCCGCCGATGACGGTGACGGCGGGCGGCTCGATGCCGACCTCGTCGCGGGCCTCGACGATGGTATCGAGGGTGCCCGTGGCGACCTGCTGGCTGGGCCGCGTCCCCTTCTCTATCAGGGCGACCGGCGTCTCCGGGTCCATCCCGGCGTCGCGGAGCGCCCGCGTGTAGTCGGGGAGCCTGCCGACGCCCATCAGCACGACGATGGTGCCGCCGGTGTCCGCGAGCGCCTGCCAGTCGACGGCGGACTCGTCTTTCGTCGGGTCCTCGTGGCCCGTGACGAACGACACCGACGACGCGTGGTCGCGGTGCGTCACCGGGATGTCCGCGGCCGCGGGCGCGGCGACCGCCGACGAGATGCCGGGCACGACCTCGAACGGCACGTCGTGGTCGGCGAGGTAGACCATCTCCTCGCCGCCGCGCCCGAACACGAACGGGTCGCCGCCCTTCAGCCGGACGACGTCGTTCCCTTCCCGGGCGAGTTCGACCATGCGCTCGTTGATTTCCGACTGGGGCGTGCGCTCGCCGCCCGCGCGCTTCCCGACGTCCTCGCGCTTCTCGTCGGGAATCTCGGAGAGAATCTCCGGGCCGGGGAGCTTGTCGTGGAGCACTACGTCCGCGTCCTCGAGCAAGCGCGCGGCCTTCACGGTCAACAGCTCGGGGTCGCCCGGGCCGCTCCCGACGAGGTAGACGGTCCCGGTCATTCCCGCTTGGCCTCTTCGATGAGGTCGGTCGCGCCGCGCTCGCGGAGGTCGGCGGCGAACTCCCGGGCCTCCTTCGCGTAGTTCTCCACGTCGAGTTCGCGGGTCTCGCCGACCTGCTCGGTGCCGTCTCGGCTGAACACCTGGACATCCGTCCGCACGGTGTCCCCCTGCACGAGCGCGTACACGCCGATGGGCGCGATGCAGCCGCCGCCGACCTCTTCGAGGACGACGCGCTCGGTCGTCGTCTCCACCCGCGAGCGCACGTGGTCGAGAGCGTCCCGGAGCGCGTCCGCGACGTCGCTGCCCTTCCGTGCGGTCACCGCGAGCGCGCCCTGGCCGGGCGCCGGCACGTGCGCGCCCGTCGACAGCTTCTCGTCGTGGACGTGGTGGGTGAGCCCGGTGCGTTCGAGGCCGACCTGCGCGAGCACGACCGCGTCGTACTCCGTCTCGACCTCGCGTTCGAGCGCGGACTGTTCGAGCGCCGACAGCGACTCGAACCACTCCTCGACGGTCTGGTCGAACTCCGCGTTCTGGCGGTTGTCTTGTTCGCTCTCGCCGTCGTCCTCGAGGTTCTCGACGCCCTCCTCGACGGCCTCACCGGGTTCGTAATCGCCGCGCTCCTGCTGGCGGGCGTCTTGCTCCATGCGCTCCTTCTCGGCCTCCGTGCGGCGCTCGTGTTCGTCCTGGAGTTCGGGCGCGAGCAGCTTCTCGACGCGCGTGTCTACGTTCCCGCGGATCGGCTCGACTTCGAGGTCGGGGCGGTGCGCTCGCACCTGCGCGCCGCGCCGCAGGCTCGCGGTCCCCACGACGCTGCCCGCCGGGAGGTTCTCGAGGCTCGTGCCGTTCGGCGTCACGAGCGCGTCCGCGGGCGTCGAGCGGTGCGGCACCGCCGCCACCACGAGGTCGTCCGGTACGTCGGTCGGGACGTCCTTCATCGAGTGAACGGCCGCGTCCACGTCCCCGTCGAGCACGCGCTCGTCGAGCGTGCGCACGAACGCGCCCGTCTTCCCGAGGTCCTGGATGAGCGCGTCCGTCACGCGGTCGCCGGTCGTCTCGACTTCCACGACTTCGACGTCGTGGCGGTGGTCTTCGAGCGTCGACTTGACCTCGCCCGCCTGTCGGAGCGCGAGGTCCGAGCCGCGGGTGGCGAGGCGTATCGCGTCGGTCATGTGTCTCTCTCGGCGCGCTGGGTTGAAACCCCCTGCGTTGTGGCGCTCCCGCGGAGCGCCACGCAAGAGCGAGCGGCGAACGAAGTGAGCCGCGAGCCGCGAGCCGCGTGCCCGCCAGAAAAAGCGTCCTCGCTTACCGCACCGGTTCGTCCGCGCGCAGTTCCTCGCGCCACTCCCACAGCGACCCGGGCATCGCGACGTGGTCGCTGCGCTGGCGGAGGTAGCGGACGGCGACCCAGGTGCCGAGAGCGGCGCCGCCGAGGACGCCGACCGCGGCGGCGGCCGCTCCCTGGAAGAAGAGGGCGGCGCCGGCGAGAACGAGTAGGTCCGCGAGCAGCGCGATTCCGGCGTCGTTCGGGCCGCTGTCGGGCCAGTCGCCGCCGGCGGCGCTGACGGCGCGCCCGTCCATCCAGAGCGCCAGCGGGAGGAAGAGGAACGCGACGAGCGCGGGGACGCCCAGCGCGACGGCGGGAATCGAGACGACGGCTGCGGCGTCGGAGACGACCGCTTCGGGGACGAGGACGACGACGGCGGCGACCCACAGCGAGCACACCAGCCAGAACGCGGTGACGACCGGGACGGCGGCGACCCAGTACCACCACCGCGAGTCCACGCGGAGTTCACTCATGGCTCGTGGTTGGGGCCGGCGTCGCTTGTACGTCACGGGACGCCCGTCGCCTGATGGCGGCGGTAGAGGTAGTAGACGCCGACCGGGACCTGGACCGGCTGCGCGAAGACGCCGACGAGCCCGATGAGGCCGTACAGCACGGCGTCGGGCTCCCACTCCCCACCTGTGGCGGCGACGGCGTCGGCGTCGAGGTAGATTGCCAGCGGGAACAGCAGCGACAGCAGGATGCCGGCGGCGGCGAGCACCGCGACGACGACGAACACGCTGGCGAAGCCGAGTCCCCAGCCAATCGGTATCCCCATCCCGGGGCCGGGGTCCATTGTGCCCATTCCGGTGAGCGCGAACGCGAACGAGGCGACGCCGACGACGAACCCGAGCGCGGTGCCGACGACGTAGTAGATGGGGATGGCCGCGACCCAGTACCACCAGCTGGAGTCGGACGTGTCCTGCGCGTCGCGGGCGTCCGTCCGCGAGTCGGCGTCCGTGGAGGGCGACTCTGCCATACGCGAGCGTTAGCGGGCGGTCGCCAAAAATCTAGAGGGCGTCGCTGTAGGCTTCGAGGGTGCGCTCGACGTCCTCCTCGGTGTGGGCGTAGGAGACGAACTGGGACTCGTACTGGTTCTGGGACAGCAGGACGCCGTCGTCGAGCATCTGCGGGCGGAACACGCGGTTCCAGCGGTCGACGGCGCCGCGGCCGACGTCGGCGCCGGTCTTCGGGCAGGCGTCGAAGCGGTCGCAGTTCGGGTCCTGCTCGCAGCCGTCCGCGCACGCGCCGGACTGGGCGTCGCCGCCGCGCGTGAACAGCACCTTGAACAGGCTGTCCGTGCCGGCGACGGTGTACTGGGGCGCCTGTTCGGCGACGATGTCGCTGAGCCCCTCGCGGAGCGTCCGGCCGAGGGAGTTGACGTGCTCGTAGACGTCGTTTTCGGCAGCGTACTGCAGGGTCTCCAGGCCCGCGGCCATCGTCACGGGGTGGCCGGAGAACGTCCCGGCCTGGAAGACGTCGCCGACGGGCGTGAACTCCTCCATGATGTCCGTGCGGCCGCCGATGGCGCCGACGGGGAAGCCGCCGCCGACGATCTTCCCGAACGTCGTGACGTCGGGAGTGATGCCGTACTTCGACTGCGCGCAGCCGAGCCCGCCGACGCGGAAGCCGGTGATGACTTCGTCCCAGATGAGCAGGGAGTCGTGCTCGCGAGTGAGGTCTCGGAGCGTCTCGTGGAAGCCGTCGACGGGCGCGACGATACCCTTGTTCGCGAGCATCGGCTCGACGAGCACGGCGGCGATGTCGTCGCCGTGTTCCTCGAAGACTTCGGTGGCGGCGTCCGCGTCGTTGAACGGCACCGGGAGCGTGTGCTCGGCGAACTCCGCGGGGATGCCCGCGCTGGACGGCCCGCGCTCCTCGCTGTCGCCCTCGACGAGCGTGGACTCCTGGGCGCCGTGGTAGCCGGACTGCATCACGACGATCTTGTCGCGGCCGGTGTACCCGCGAGCGAGCCGGACCGCCGACGTGGTCGCCTCGGTGCCGGAGTTGACGAACCGCAGCATCTCGACGCTCGGGACGTGGCGCGCGACGAACTCCGCGTGCTCGACTTCGAGTTCGGTCGGCATCCCGTACATCGGGCCCTCGCTGGCGCGCTGCTGGATCGCCGCCTGGACGGGCTCGGGGAGGTCGTGGCCGAGCAGCAGCGGGCCGAGGCCCATTACCCAGTCGACGTACCGGTTCCCGTCGGCGTCGACGACGTGGCCGCCGTCGCCTTTGGAGACGAACGTCGGGTACGGCTGCGGGGCGGCCCGCACCGAGGAGTTCACGCCGCCGACGAGCACGTCGAGCGAGCGGTCGTAGAGGTCGCGTGACGTCTCGCGGTTCATACTCGCTCTTTGGAGGGGTCCGTGAAAATAGCTGGTGGGTTACGCGTTCGCGTCGTCGAGGCCGGACTTCGACGGTGCCGAGTCACTCTGCGGCCGCGTCACGCGGCGCTACGGAGTTGAGCGATCGGAGAACCGCCGAAGGGTGGACGAAAGGTGCCGGCCGATTGAGCACAGTCCGACAGCGATGGGGCCGGCGTACACACGGTGAGCACAGTCCGCTGTGGTCACTGACAGAGTGTCGTTCGTCGCACTTAGTGGATCACCTCCGTGAGCATGCGCGAACGGATGCCGCCGGTCTCGCCGTCGGGTAGGGGTACGTCTGCCGGGGGGAGCCGCCGAGCACAGGCTACGAGCACGCAGTCCGAGTTACCGCGAGGGGCTCCCGCGTCCGGAGCGGTCGACACAGGTGATGTGGATGAACGCACGTCCACTACCTGGTTCGAAACCGCGGCGTTCGTTTCGCGCATCTACAGTTCATTGCCACGACCGGATGATACGTAAAGGTTTGCTTGACAAAGCACTATTTCTGGGGCGAGTCGTGGATGTCCGTCCGGATTACAAGTGGATTTAGTCGATATAAGGACGTAAACCGTCCACTCTCTTGGACGTTCGACCGTCGAGAGTGGACGCGCGTTCACGCGAGAATTGCCGGACACGGTCGGTCGAACGGGCGCGCAGTGTGCGCGCGGCGGAGACGTTCGACTATCTACAGCGACTCGGCGACGTCCTCTGCAAAGTACGTGATGATGAGGTCCGCGCCCGCGCGCTTGATGGACAGCAGGGACTCCCGGGCGGCCTCCTCGACGTCCAGCCAGCCGTTCTCGCCGGCCGCGTGCAGCATCGCGTACTCGCCGGAGACGTTGTACGCCGCGACCGGCCGGTCGAACTGCTCGCGGACGTCGGAGACGACGTCGAGGTACGGGAGCGCGGGCTTGACCATCAGCACGTCCGCGCCCTGCTCGACGTCGAGAGCGACCTCCCGCGCGGCCTCGCGGCGGTTCGCGGGGTCCATCTGGTAGTGCCGGCGGTCCCCGAACGCGGGCGCGCCGTCCGCGGCGTCCCGGAACGGCCCGTAGAACGCCGACTCGTACTTCGCCGCGTAGCTCATGACCGGCACGTCCTCGAAGCCCGCGCCGTCCAGCGCCTCACGGATGGCCGCGACCATCCCGTCGGTCATCGACGACGGCGCGATCATCTCCGCGCCCGCCTCCGCGTGCGAGACCGCCGTCTTCGCGAGCAAGTCGAGCGTCTCGTCGTTCTCCACCGTGAGGTCGGGGTCGTCGTCGGCGTCGGCTTCGAGCACCCCGCAGTGGCCGTGGCTCGTGTACTCGCAGAGGCAGACGTCCGTGATGACGTACGCGTCCGTCTCGCTCGTGATGCGCCGCACGGCCTCCTGCACGACGCCGTTCTCGGCGTACGCGCGCGTCCCGTGCTCGTCCTTCGACTCCGGGATGCCGAACACGATGACCGCCTCCACGCCCGTCGCGAGCACCTCCTCGACGCGTGCGACTGCCTCGTCGACCGGCACGCGCTCGCGGCCCGGCATCGACTCGATGGGCACGCGCTCGTCGGTCGTCGCGTCCACGAACACGGGAGCGACGAAGTCCGTCGGCGCCAGGCTCGTCTCCGAGACTAGCCCGCGCACGCCGTCTCGCCGCAGCCGCCGCGGTCGGTCCGTCAAGTCCATGGACGAATCTCGGGGCCGCGCGCCAAAAGGGTTCGCGGAAGCGGCGCCCGTCCTCGGCGGCGTGCTCGCGCCTCGGCCCGGGTGGAGTGGGCGCTCTACGCCGTCGGTGCGCGAGCGCTCACCGAGTGGTGAACCGAACTAGTCCGCGGCCGCCGAGGTCGCGCCCGCCCTGTTCCCCTCGTGTTTCGCGTCGATGGCTTCGACGAGCAGTTCGGTGACGTCCGTGATCTCGATGTCGTCCTCGTAGCCGCCGGTCTTCCGGCCGTCCTCGTACATCGTCATGCACATCGGGCACGCGACGACGAAGCGGTCGACGTCCGGGCCCGCGTCCGTGTCTTCTAGCGCTTCCCGGATGCGCTCCTCGCTGGGCTTGGGCTCCTCGTCGAAGTCCATCCAGAGGCCGCCGCCGCCGCCCCCGCAGCAGAACGAGTCCGAGCGGTTGCGTGGCATCTCGTCGAGCGTGACGCCCGTGGCGCGCACGACCTCGCGGGGCGCCTCGAACTCGCCGTTGTACCGGCCGAGGTGGCAGGGGTCGTGGTACGTCACGGTGTCGTCGAGTTCGGTACCGGAGAGGCCGAGCGCGCCCGCGTTCACGAGGTTCTCGACGACCTGCGTGTAGTGGTAGACCGAGTCGCCGTCCTCGAAGCCGAACTGCTCGTACTCGTTGCTGAACGTGTTGTACGAGTGCGGGTCCGTGCAGACGATCTTCTCGTAGTCGCAGTCCTCGAATGCCTCGATGTTCTCCTCGGCGACCATCTCGAAGAGCCCCTCCTCGCCGACGCGGCGGATGTCGTTGCCGTCGTTCTGCTCGTCCTCGTAGAGGATGCCGTAGTCCACGCCGGCCTCCTCGAAGACCTTGGCGAGCGAGCGCGCGACGTGCTTGTTGCGGTCGTCGTAGCTCGGGTAGTCGCCGACGTACCAGAGGTACTCGACGGACTGCTCGCGGGCGTCCGGCACCTCGAAGTCCAGCTCCTCGGTCCAGTCGGGGCGCTTGCGGTCGGGGTCGCCGAACGTGTTGCCCTTCTGGAAGACGTTCATCACGGCCTCCTCGACGTTCTTGTTCATCTGGCCGGACTCGGTGAGCCGGCGGTTCATCTCCGTGAACTGCGTGACGTGCTCGATGTCGACCGGGCAGGCGTCCATGCACGCCATACAGCTCATGCAGGACTCCATCGTCTCGGCGTCGATGACGGAGGTGCCGCCGTCCGCGACGATGTCGACTTCCTCGCGCTCGCCGGCTTCCAGGCCCTCGCGGTAGTTCTTCAGGTCGAGGATGACGTCCCGGGGGTCGAGCGGCCGGCCGGAGGCCTTCGCGGGGCAGACCGACGAGCAGCGCCCGCACTTCGTGCAGGCGTCGTGGTCGAGCAGCTGCTTCCACGAGAAGTCCTCGATCTCGGAGGGGCCGATCTCCTCGGGGCTGGCGTCCTCGGGCACCCGGGGGAGCCGGCGGCCGGCGTCCTCGTCGCGGGTGACGAGGTTCGCGTAACTGGAGAGCATGTGGAACGGCTTCGCGTACGGGACGGCGGCGACGAACGCGAGCGCGAGCAGCGCGTGACTCCACCACACCGCGGGGTACGCCGCGGCCGCGGCGTCGGCGGTGACGCCCGCCATCTGGAGGACGTCCTTGACGAACCAGCCGACGAACGACACGGTCTCGAAGGAGACGTCGCGGGTGGCGCTCGTGCCGAGGATGCGGACGCCCTCGGTGACGTAGCCGCCGACGCCGAGCAGGAACAGCGTCCAGACGAAGAGGTCGTCCTCGGCGCTGGTGTGTTTCCCCCAGAGGCGGTCGTGGCGCACCCAGTAGCGGCGGTACAGCGCCATGCCGACGCCGACCACGAACAGCAGCCCCATGGCGTCGGCGACGAACGAGTACGCGAGGTAGAAGTCGCCGACGAAGAAGGAGGGCTGGCCGAGCACGAGCGTCCAGAGGTCCATGTCGATGCCGAGGATGGTCGTCGCGATGAGCAGCGTCAGGAACCCCCACATGATGAACGTGTGCATCAGCCCCGCGTAGAGGTCGCGGTCGTACTGCTTCTCGTTCGAGGCCGCGATCTTCGCGGCCGAGAGCACGCGGGACGGCAGGTCGGTGAGCCGGTCTATCGGGTCGTCAGCGCCGCGGGCGTACGTCGCGAACCGGTGGTAGACGCCGTACAGGAAGATGGCGACGGCGACGGCGGCGAGGTAGTAGAACAGCGCCTCGCCGACGTGTCCGATGCGCCAGAACGTGGGTCGCGTCTCGACCCCTGCTTGCGCCAGCACGAACGAAGACATACCAGAAACGCGGGCGACGACCCGCTTAAAGGTTGGCACCCGGAAAACCACTCGCTAACGGTTTCTTCAGACGAGCGCGACCCCGGCGAGCGCCACTGCCACGCCCGTCGCCAGCCAGTCCCGTCGGCCGTAAGCCAGCGGCGGGGGCGTGGGATTCCAGGAGAAACACCGTGCGCGGAGTGCGACGGAGAGCCGGCTCGCGCGGTCGAGCGCGCGAGCGAGGCCGCCGATGGCGACGAGTCGCATCCGCTCGCGGAGCGGGCGCTCGCTCCCGAGGCGCGCGTTCACGGCGTCCCGGCGGCCCGCGAGGTCTGACTGCAGCACCGGCAGAAACCGGACGACGAGCGCGACGCCGACGCCCGCCACCGCGCCGAGGCGCCCGGGCAGCAGCCACCGCACCGCGGCCCGCGAGTCCCGCGTGGGCGTGCTGTAGACGTACGCGGCCGCGACGAGCAACACGAGCACGACGCGGTAGGACGCCAGCGCCGCCGAAACGGCGGCTTCCGGGCGGATCCACGGCGAGCCGGGCGCGACGGCGGCGACGACGGGCCCGGCGACGAGGAACGGGAGCGCGACCCGGAACTCCCGGAGCGCGGCCAGCGGCGAGGCGTCGGCGAGGTACGGCGCGACGATGGCGACCGGGGTCAGGAGCGCGAGGCCGAGTGGCGTGGTGTGTGCGAACGCGACCGCCGCGAACGCGGCCTGCAGCGCGAGCTTCGCGCGCGGGTCGAGGCCGTGCAGGACGCCGTCGCCGGGCCGGTACGCGAGCGTCACGGCGGCCGCACCCCGAGGTCGGCGAGGCGCTCGCGGACCTCCTCCGGCGGGCCGTCGACCGCGATTTCGCCGTCGGCGAGCGCGACGACGCGGTCCGCGAACGTCCAGACGTCGCGGAGGTCGTGGGTGACGACGACGAGGCTCGTCCCGGCGTCGTGGAGCGCGCGTAAGCGGTCGAGGACGGACTCGCGGGCGGGCCAGTCCAGCCCCGCGAACGGCTCGTCGAGCACGAGGTGGTCGGGAGCCATCGCGAGCGCGCCCGCGATGGCGACCCGCGCCTGCTCGCCGCCGGAGAGCTCGTCGATGCGCTCGTCGCGGCGGCCCGCGAGCTCGACGGCGTCGAGGGCTTCCGCGACGCGCTCGTCGATTTCCGCGCGCGGCAGCCCGAGGTTCTCCGGGCCGAACGCGACGTCCGCGCCGACGGTCGCGCCGACGAAGCCGTCGCGGGGGTCCTGGAAGACCATCCCGACGCTCGCGCGCGCCGCGACGAGGTCGTCGTGGACGGGCGTGCCGTTCACGCGCACCCCGCCGCTGTCGGGTTCGAGCAGGCCGTTGAGGTGGCGGACGAGCGTGGTCTTCCCGGAGCCGTTCGCGCCCGCGAGCACGACGCACTCGCCGTCCGCGACGCGGAGGCTGACGCCGTCGAGCGCGGCGGTGTCGCCGTAGCGGTGCGTGAGGTCGTCGACGGCGAGCATCAGGCCGCGCCGAGGTCCTCGGTGCGCGTGATGCCGACCGCCGCCGCGATCTTGAACGCCTCCGCGGGAACGAACGCGACCGCCGCGACGACGAACGCGCGGTAGAGCCCGACGTTCTGGACGACGGCGTAGCCGAGCGTGCCGCCCGCGTAGACGACGACGGTGCCCGCGAGCATCGCAGCGACGAGCCGCGGGACCGAGACGTCGCGGGGCGCGTCGATGCCGTCGGTGCCGTGCGCGAGAAGGCCGGTCAGGGCGGCGGCGACGGGGTACGCCCAGAGGTAGCCGCCGTAGGGGCCGAGCAGCGCGCCGAGGCCCGCGCTCCCGCCGGCGAAGACGGGCGCGCCGACGGCGCCCGCGGCGACGTACAGCGAGAGGGAGGCGCCGCCCCAGACGGGGCCGAGGTAGATGCCCGCGAGGAACACGCCGAGCACCTGCAGCGTCACCGGCACCGGTGAGACGGGGTTCGGGAACGATACGTACGCGAACGCGCCCGCGAGCGCCGCGAAGACGGCCGCGCGGGCGACGTTCTCGGCGACGTGCTCGCCGACGAGGTCGACGGAGTCGGTTTCGACGCTCACGCTCCGACGACTCTCGTCAACCTGCTTCAAACGAACGGTTTACGGGCACGTTACGTGGTAAGTCAACAGACATATGGTCGCCGGCTCCGTTAGTGTGCTACTATTCCAATGGACGAGAAGACCGAGGAGCTCCGGGACATCTTCGTCGACGTCGCCGACGACGACACCGTCACCGAGTCCCAGGAGGACACGCACGGCTCGCTCGCGTCCGAGGCCGACGTCGAAGCCCGGCTCCGGGAGACGGTCGCGGCGATGCGGAAGAACCTCGACTTCGAGACGTCGCTGTCCGTCGACGAGCTCACCGAACTCGTCGAGCGGTTCTACGGCGAGGACAGCGACGCCGAAATCGCGGACGAGCTCGGGGCCGACGCCGCGACCGTCACGGAGGCCCGCTTCGACCTCCACCTGCTCCGCGAGGACGACACCGACGTCCCCGTCGACCTCGACCAAGTCCGCGAGAGCGACGCGGACGCCGACGCGCTCGCCGACGAACTCGACGCCGACGAGGACGCCGTCCGCCGCGCCCAGCGCGTCGTCGAGACCCAGGCCGAGCTCCGGCGGGTCAACGACCGCTACCGCGCCGAGTTCGAGAACGCCCTCCAGGACCGCGAACTCTCCGAGCGCCTCACCAGCTCCGTCCACGAGGACGGCCTCGACGGCGCCACAGAAGGCCAGGAGACCGACATCGACATCTGACGCTGGTGCCGGCGGTTTTATGTCGGCTACGCCACTCCGAACGAACGAATGAGCGACGGCGGCTCCCAGTCCGACAGGCCGACGAGCACAGAGTACGCCGAGGGCGTCTTCGAACGGCTGTTCCGGGACAGCTGGACGAACGCCGTGCTCGCGTGGCTGCTCGTCGGCGTGCTCGCGCTCGTGTTCGCCGACAGCGTCGTCGACTTCGACCACCAGTGGATGGTGTTCGTCGCCGCCGTCGGCGTCATCGTGCTCGTGCCGCCGGTCGCGTTCCGCGAGTGGAGCGTGATGCTCCCGTGGGAACTGCTCGTGCTCGCCTTGCTGCCGATTCTCGTCCGCGGGCTGCTCGGCGGCACCGTCGGCGCGTTCGCGACGTACTTCGCGCTCGCCGCGCTCGCGCTCATCGTCGTCGTCGAACTCCACCTGTTCACCGCGATGAAAGTCACGCACTGGTTCGCGGTCGTGCTCGTCGTGATGGCGACGCTCGCCTCTAGCGCCGCGTGGGCGGTCGTGCGCTGGAACCTCGACGAGTTCTTCGGCACGTCGTACCTCTCCACGAACGAGGCGCTGATGACGGAGTTCGTCTGGGTGACCCTCGCCGGGTTCGCCGCGGGCGTGCTGTTCGACGCGTACTTCCGGCGCCGCGACCGCTGGCTGCGCCGCGCGCTCTCGCGGGTGGTGCCGATATGACGCTGCTCCCGCGGCCCGCCCCCGCGACCCAGCGCGCCATCACGCGCGCGATGCAGTTCGTGCTCGCCGGACTCGTCGTCTTCGGGTTCCTGGAGGGGAACTCGAAGGCCGTCGTGAACGGCTCGATCACGCTCGTCATCACGTTCGTCCCCGCGCTCTTAGAGCGGCGCTACGACCTGCCGCTGGACCCGTGGCTCGCGCTCTGGATCACTGCCGCCGTCTTCCTCCACGTCCTCGGCTCCTCGGGGCTGTACGTCCACCTTCCGTGGTGGGACCACGTCACGCACTCGCTGTCCGCGTCGCTGGTCGCGGGCGTCGGCTACACGTTCGCGCGCGCCGTCGACATCCACCACGACGACATCACCATCCCGAGCGAGGTCGCGTTCGTCTACCTCTTCGTCGTGGTGCTGTCGTTCGGCGTCGTCTGGGAGCTGTTCGAGTTCGGCCTCGACGTCCTCTCGCAGGCGACCGGGATGGAGATGCCGCTCGCCCAGCACGGCCTCGACGACACCGTCAAGGACCTGATGTACAACTCGCTGGGCGCGCTCATCGTCGGCGTGTTCGGGCAGGTCCACCTCGTCGGCGTCGCCGAGACCGTCGAGACGTGGTGGCTCTCCCGCACCAAGTAGCGCGAACGTTCAAGTACGGGAACGCGGCCACCCCGTGACGTGCCCGACGACCGCACTGGTTCTGTCTCGTTCAGCGACCTCGCTCGCGCCGCGTACTGTCCGCGCCAGCTCTACTACACCCGCCGGGAGGACCGCGAGCCGCCGCCAGAGCACGAGACCGCGCGCGAGCTCGCGGGCCAGTACGACGCGCTCGCGGTCGCCTCGGACGCCGCGCTGGCGACGTACGACCTCGCGGTCGAACCCCCCGAGTTCCGGTCGAACCTGCGCGTCAGCCTCGACCGCCACCCCGGGGTCGCGGACCCCTCGGAGACCGCCGCGTTCGTCCGCGGGAAGGACGCACACGGGCGCGTGGGGAAAGTCCACACGGGGCCGCTGGCGGCGTCCGTGGTGACGCCGGGGAGCCCACCCGAAGCCGGGGTGTGGGCGCCCCAGTCCGTGCGCGCGGTCGCCGCCGCGAAGGCGCTCGCGTGGCGGGAGAATCAGCCCGTCGAGCGCGCGTACGTCGAGTACGCCCGCCACGGCGTCGTCCGCAAAGTGCCGCTGACGACCCGCCGGAAGGCCGCCTACCGGCGCGCGCTTCGAGCGGCCCAATCGCTGGACGGCCCGCCGCCGCGGCTCCACGACGACGCGAAGTGCGGCGCCTGTGAGTACAGCGACCGCTGCGGGACGAAGACGCGCACGCTCGGCTCGCTGCTGTCGCTCGGCGACGACTGAGAACTCAGGCGTGCTCGGCGAGCCACTCGCGGACGGCGTCGCCGGCCGCGCCTTCGCGGAGAATCTCGTCGCGCGCGACGTCGACGACCGTGCTCCCCGTCCCGCCCGCGGTCTCGCCGTCGTCCAGGACGGCGTCGACGCGCTCCCGGAACTCGGGGTCGAGGTCGGCGGGGTTCGTGACGCTCGGTTCGCCGGAGAGGTTCGCGCTCGTCGCCGTGAGCGGCGCCACCCGGTCGAGGAGCGCGAGCGCGACGTCGTGGTCGGGGACGCGGACGCCGACGCGGTCGCGGCCGCCCGTGAGCACGTCCGGGACGCTGTCGCGCTTCTCGACGACGACGGTGACGGGACCGGGCAGGAACTCGGCCATGAACGCGCGCTCGGTCTCACCCACGTCGACGTGGTCGAGTGCGGCCTCGTGGTCGGGGAACGCGAACGACAGCGGCTTGTCGCGGTCCCTCCCCTTCGCCTCGAAGACCGCCTCGACCGCGTCGGGGTCGAGGGCGTCCGCGGCGAGCCCGTACACGGTCTCCGTCGGGAAGACGACGAGCCCGCCGTCGCGGAGCGCCGCGGCGGCCTCGTCGAGGTCGGCGTCGGTAACCATGCGCGGACGGTCGGCCGCCGCGCGAAAAAGCGTTACAGTTCGGCGAGCGCGGCTTCGACGTCGTCGTACTCGGGGAAGCTCGGCCACTCGTCGGCCGCCCACGCGTACTCGACGGTACCGTCCGCGGCGACGAGGAACACCGCGGGCCGGGCCTCGCTGACGCCCGCCATCCCGTCGAGGTCGTGGCTGACGCCGTACTGCTCGGCGACGCCGTTCTGCGGGTCGCTGAACAGCCCCGCGAACTCCTCGATGCCGCGCTCCTCGATAGTGGTCTTGTGCTCGTACGGCGACGAGACGGAGACGCCCGCGACCTGGACGCCGTACTCCTCGACGCCGCGGTCGCGGAGTTCGTTCCAGATGTACGTCGACGGGAACGCGCCGTCCATCGGCGTGAACACCAGCAGGACGGGCCCGTCGTCGAGGAGGTCCGACAGCGCGACGTCCTCCCAGTACTCGGCGTTCACGAGCGGGCGCGTGAACGCCGGCGCTTCCTCGCCCGCTTCGACGTGGTCAGCGTCGGGGAGGTCGACAACCTCGAAGTCGAGGTCCATCAGTTCCCACCCCCGTAGGTGGCTTCGAGGTACTCCACGATGTTCGCGCTCTCGGCCATCGCCACGCCGGTCTCGTCGTCGACGATGGCGGGCACCGTGCGCGCGCCGACGACGCGCTTGACGGCGTTGCGCTCGGCGTGCATCGGCTCGATGAACCGCGAGTGGTAGTCGACGTCGAGTTCGTCCAGCTTGCGGACGACGCGCTCGCAGAACGGGCACGCCTGCAGCCGGTAGAGCGTGACGTGGGCGTCGCTGTGCTCGGGTCGCGGCGGTGCGTTTCGCGCGCTCATGTGCGTCTGTTCGCCCGAAACCCGGGTAAACGCTTCGCCCGCGGCGGTCTCCGCGCGTACAGTGAATAAACTATTAACCCGCGGGCCGAAAACCTCGCACACTGGAATGGGCACTCTCTCGCTCTCACCGGCGGTACTGCTGTTCGGTGTCGAGCTCACGCAGGACGTCATCGTCGGCGTCGGCGTCGTCGCGATGGTCGTCCTGATGGGGCTGTCGGCGTTCTTCTCCTCCTCGGAGCTGGCGATGTTCTCGCTCGCTCAGCACCGCGTCGAGGCGCTGAAAGAGGAGGGGCGCCCGGGCGGCGCGCTCGTCGAGGAGCTCAAGTCCGACCCCCACCGGCTGCTCATCACGATTCTCGTCGGGAACAACCTCGTGAACATCGCGATGTCCTCCATCGCCACCGGCCTGCTCGGCTACTACCTCTCCGACGGGCAGGCGGTGGTCGCGGCGACGTTCGGCGTCACCGCGCTCGTCCTGCTGTTCGGGGAGAGCGCGCCGAAGTCCTACGCCGTCGAGAACACGGAGTCGTGGGCGCTCACCATCGCCAGCCCCCTGAAGTGGTCCGAGCGGCTGCTGTACCCGCTGGTCGTCCTCTTCGACCACCTGACGCGGTGGGTGAACCAGGTGACCGGCGGTCGCGCCGCCATCGAGACGAGCTACGTCACGCGCTCCGAGATCCAGGACATGATCAAGACCGGGGAGCGCGAGGGCGTCATCGAGGAGGACGAACGGGAGATGCTCCAGCGCATCTTCCGGTTCAACAACACCATCGCGAAGGAGGTGATGACGCCGCGGCTGGACATGAACGCCGTCTCCACGGAGGCCACCATCGAGGAGGCCATCCAGACGTGTACGCAGGGCGGCCACGAGCGCATCCCGGTCTACGAGGGCGAACTCGACAACGTCATCGGCGTCGTCAGCCTCGAAGACCTCGTCCGCGAGTACCTCTACGGGGAGAGCGAGGACCTCGACCTCCGGGACCTCATCGAGCCGACGCTGCACGTCCCCGAGTCGAAGAACGTCGACGACCTGCTCCGCGAGATGCAGGACGAGCGCGTCCAGCTCGTCGTCGTCATCGACGAGTTCGGCACCACGGAGGGCCTGCTCACAGCCGAGGACATCACGGAGGAGATCGTCGGCGAAATCCTGGAGGGCGAAGAGGAGCTCCCCATCAACTTCGTGGACGACGACACCGTCCGGGTGCGGGGCGAGGTGAACATCGAGGAAGTCAACGACGCTCTCGGCATCGACCTGCCGGAGGGCGAGGAGTTCGAGACCATCGCGGGGTTCATCTTCAACCGCGCCGGCCGGCTGGTCGAGGAGGACGAGACGTTCCGCTTCGAGAACGTCGAGCTCACGGCCGAGCGCGTCGAGAACACGCGAATCATGAAGGCCCGCGTCCGTCGGCTGCCCGAGGAGGAAGCCGCCGAGGACGCCGACCACGAGTCCCTCGCGGACGACCAGCCCGAAGCGTAGCTCTCTACCAGTAGTTACTAGCGCGAGTTCTGTATTCAGATGGATTACTGAAGCTCAAGCGACTGAATCGGTAAGTAGGTGCGCGAACGTACGAGTACGTCACAGCCCTCCTTGCCCACCACGGAACGCGACTGAGATATCGTAATCCAGTGGAAGCACGTTTCCAGCGACACGTTTTCGGACCACGTACCCGACGAACCCAGCGGTGAGGGCGAACCCGGCCGAGAACCAGATTCTGAGAAACCGTCCACTGGTGAGTCCCCACAAGAGGCTCTCTACGACGGCGACGACGACGACGCCTGTCGCAAATACCGCTCCCGCGAGCAGCCCCCATCCGGCGAGGTTCCCAATGGCGGACTTCAGTCCCATACACTACCGTGAACTCCAGCGCCGATAAGATATTCCCCTCTACTGACCGGCTGTTTCGGCTCTCGCGCTGAATAGAGAAACCGTACTTTCAACTACTGTTAACCTCCTCACGCGCGTAATACTCGTAAACACAAGTGGGTTCACTCTCGGGTAGATTCATGGAACTCGAAACTACTGCACAACTCGGTGAACACATTATCGATGAAGACGGTGGCAAACTATCCGTTACGGCCGATGCAGTCATCTACGACGGCTCTGAACGACTAACCATCCCGCACGAGGACATCACGAACGTGTCCCGGAACACACTCACCGGGTTCGCCGTGATAACCTACGTCCTGGCGCTCACCTCGATATTTATGACCGCTCTCGGGGTCTACGTCTACTTCACCGGGTGGTCCGGGGTCAGCCCGATGGCCGGTCGTGCACCGCTCCATTTCGGTTCCTCAACTGGACTCGAACCCGGGTTCAACGCGGTGAGCGGTGGTGGTGTTCTCTCCGGTGTCCTCGCCGGCGTGGGAACTATCGTGTTCTCCCGTACAGAACACGGCACCGTGGAAGTCCTGAACATCGAGACCGCAGAAGAGACCTACCGATTCACTGAACAGGGCGTCGCCGGAGACTACGACAGTATCGCTACCCACCTTCGAAGCATCGAGTAGCACGACCCGTTCCCGACGATTCCACCGCCATCCGTCGCGTTTCGCAGGCGTGACGGGGGCGACGCGGCCCCTCACGTATCTCATCCCGATTTACCTTCTCACCGGTACTAGCGCAGAACCCGCCGGTGTGCTGAGCGATTAGCGGGGTGCCTGTACCGACCGGATGTTTCAGCTCTCACGTTGAATAAAGAAACCGTACTGGCGACTACTGCTAACTTCTACGGCCGGAGGTACGCGTACCCCTCGTCCTGCAGCCGCGTCACCTCGACGGCGCCCTCCGGGACGGTCTCGACGCCGTCGACGAGGTCGGCTTCGTCGAGCCCCATCGCGTCGAGCGTGTTGCTGCAGCCGCTGAACGAGACGTCGTCGTCCAGCAGGGACCGGACTTGCTCCTCGTGGTCGCCGCCCGCGGTGAGCGCCTCGATGCCCTCGGACTGCGCGACGACCGCCACGCCGTCGATGCTGCCGCTCTCGTCGGCGAGGAGGTTCTCCGCGATGGCCAGCGCCGTCTCCTGTTCGGTCTCGTCGCCGGAAATCAGGTGGATGACTGTTCGCATACACCCGAGAGACGCGCTCCTGTCGGTAAGTCGAACTGCTTGCACACGAGCGATGTACGTCCCCGCGCTCGCTACAGCACCGCGTCGACCGCGAGGAAGCCGCCGTAGCCGACGCCGAGCGCGAGCGCGAGCGACGCCACCCACGCCAGCACCGTGAACAGCATCTTGCGCTTGCTGACGCCGCCGCCCGTCGACGCGGCGTACCCGGAGCCGACGATGGCGCTGACGATGATCTCGTTGAACGAGACGGGGATGCCGAAGAAGACGGCGGTCTGCGCGATGGCGAAACTCGGGATGAGCGCGGCGATGGAACGCCGCGGCCCGAGCGAGGAGTAGTCCTGACTGATGGCCTTGATCATCCGCGGGGCGCCGGTCCACGACCCGACGAGTAGCCCGATGCCGCCGCCGACGAGCACGTACGTCAGGGGGACGTCCCCGCCGACCAGCGGGAGCAGCGGGCCGACCGCGAGGCCGACCTGGCTGCCGCCCGCGGAGAACGCGACGAGGCCGCCGAGCGCGAGCAGGAAGTGCCGCTGGCCGCGCTCCGGGTCGCCCTTGAGGTCCTGGTAGAGCGCGCCCGCGACGACCAAGCCGGCCAGCAGCGTGACCGCGACGTGGACGCCGGCCTCGTACTGGCCGGCGGCGACGGCGGCCGCGCGCGCCAGCGACTGGCTCTGTCCGGGCGGCCCGAGGAAGACGAACTGGACGTTCGCGAGGATGACGCCGACGACGGCGCCGAGTACGGGCACCGTGAGCAGGTCGCGGTCGAGGCCGCGGAGGCCGCGCGCGGTCGCGTACGCGATGCCGCCGCCGACGAACGGCACGAGCACCCACAGCGTCGCGACCTGCTGGTACTTCGCCCACGCCGGCCCCGCGCCCATCGCCAGCCCCGCGCCGACGACGGCTCCGGTGACGGTGAACGCGGTCGCTATCGGGTAGCCCGTGAACACGCCGACGGCGACCAGCGTCGCGGCGATGATGAGTGCGGTCGTGGCGGCCAGCGGCGACAGCGTCGCGCCGACGAGCAGCTCGCTGCCGACCGCCTCGGAGACGTTCGCGCCCTGGAAGACGGCGCCCGCGAACCCGAGGATGCCGACGACGAACCCCGCGCGCATCACGGTGATGGCGTTCGCGCCGACCGCGGGCGCGAACGGCGTCGACCCCGAGGAGCCGGCGCCGATGGCCCACGCCATGAAGAGGCTCGCTACCGCCGCGACGACGAGCACCGCGAGTCCGGCTCCTGCTCCTGCCATTACGCGAGTGTTCCGTGCGGACCGAACAAGAGGCTACCGACCTCGGCGTCTCAGTTCCTCGTCGACCTGGTGTCCGCGTCGTCGCCGTTCTGCTCCGGCGGTTCGACGCCCTCGACGGCTTCCGCGGTCTCGGTCTCGCGTTCGGTGTCGACGTGCCAGCGGTCGATGTCCTCGAACGATTCGAGGTGCTCGCGGATGCCGTCCTTGACGTCGTCGTCGTTGACGTTCACCTCGAAGACGAACTCCTCCTGGCTGCGCACGCGCTGGATGTTCGCGCTCACGAGCTCGTTGTCGAAGTAGTACGGCGCGACCTGGGTCATCACGCGCTGGTAGACGACGTTCTCGACCTTCCGGATGGCCTGCCGGCCGGCCGTATCCGCCGCGCGCTTGACGTGCCCGAGGGTGTCCTGCCACTTCTCGACGGCCGTGTCGGCCTCGCCGTCTTCGAGTTCCTCGTAGGACTCGGTGAGGCGTTCGCCCGCGGTCTGGAGGTCTTCGTCGGGCGACTGGCCCTCCTTCTCGCCTTCGCCCTCGCCGACGCTGGCCTGCTCGGCGGTCTTCTCGCTGACCTCCTCCTCGATGCGCTCGTGGGACTTCGGCCGCCACTCGTTCCACTCTTCGAAGGCGTCCGGATACTCGTCGTGGGCGTCGGCCTCGCGCAGCGCCTGTGTCACTCGCTCGCCGTGCTCGACTATGTCGCCCCACGTGCCGCGTTCCTTGAACCCGGCGACGCTCTCCTCCATCGTTGCCCGCCCTACGTCACGCGCCAATAAACATCTTGTCGCGTCGTCTGCACTCGCCGCACGGCGCGCGATAGCGGGTTTTAAGCTCATTCGGGGCCGGGCGTTACGTATGCCAATCGAGGACCGCGGCGACGCGAACGTGCTCACGCACGCGCTGGCGAAAGACACCCTCTCGCGGCTCCGGGACGTCGAGACCGAGCAAGTGGAGTTCCGCAAGGGCCTCGTGAAGCTCGGCCGCATCTGCGGGTACGAGATCATCGACGGCGCGATGGAGACGGAGTTCGTCGCCATCGAGACGCCGCTCACGGAGACCACCGGCGAGCGCGTGAAGGGCCTCGACGACGTCGTCATCATCAACGTGCTGCGCGCGGCGACGCCGTTCGTCGAGGGCCTGCTGAAGGCGTTCCCGCGCGCGAAACAGGGCGTCATCAGCGCCGGCCGCGACGAGGACGCCGGGATGAACGACGACGGCGAGTTCCCGATCACCATCGACTACGTGAAGCTCCCGGAGATCACGCCCGAGGACACCGTCATCGTCGCGGACCCGATGCTCGCGACGGGGTCGACGATGTGTACGGTACTGGACCACGTCACCGACGAGGCGCCCGACGACATCGAGGACCTGTTCGTGCTGTCCGCGGTGAGCGCGCCCGACGGCCTGCTCCGCGTCGGCGAGCAGTTCCCGGATGCCGACCTGCTGACGGTCGCCATCGACGACCACCTCGACGACGACGGCTTCATCGTCCCCGGTCTGGGGGACGCCGGCGACCGCGCGTTCCGCACGACCTGACGCGGCCACGCTGGCCGCGCCGCTCGCGTGCCGAACGTATAAGACGCCGCCCGTTCTGGTCGTGGCCATGAGCGAGGACACGGAGCCGTGTGACTGGTGCGGGGACGCGGTCGCGGACCCGCTCTCGCGGACCGTCCGCGTGACGGTCGACCGCTCGCAGATCGACAGCCAGCGGCTCTGCCCGGAGTGTTTCGCGAACTGGATCGACCGCTACGACGAGGAGATGCGGCCCGAGGACGACTCCCCCGGGGAGACCGTCATCGACGACGCCGACAGCGACACCGACATCATCGTCGACTGACACCCGCCCGCGACCCCTCCGTTTCACCTCCCGACCGGCCCGCAGTCGTGCGGTCTCCTCGCTCCCTGGTCGCTCCCGAAGCCGACCCGTGGACGGCTCCGTAGCCGTCCGGAGTCCTCTCGACTACTCGCGCTCGTTGTCCGTTTCGTCGCTCCCGTCGCCAGCGCCGAGCCCGTCGTTCCGCGGCCTGTCGAGCGCGCGCTCGGCGTCGTGGTGGTCGGAGTAGCCGTCGAACCACCGGGCGATGCGCTCGATGCGGTCCCCGCCCGGCGACACCGCCGGGTGCGAGAGCCGCGAGAACTCGACGTAGTCGCTGGCCTCGACGCGATTCACGCACGCACCGTCTCCCGGCGCGCGCATAGGCGTTTGCCTCGCAGACCCTCACTCGACGTCCGCCCGGCCGCTGGTCGCGCTCTGCACGCGCTCGCGCAGGTCGCCGGCGTCCTCGACGGCGACGGTCACGTCGAACGAGACGTCTTCGCCGTAGTCGGCGTCGAACTCGCAGTCCGCGCTCTCCAGAATCCCCCGCACGGTACCGGAGTCGTCGTACTCCACCGTAATCGAGAAGCGCTCCCGGGGCCGCTGTTCGACGACGCCCGCGGCGTCGATGGCGTCCTTCGCTGCTCGCGAGTACGCCCGCGCGAGTCCGCCGACGCCGAGGTTCGTGCCGCCGTAGTACCGCGTCACCACGACCACCGCGTTCTCGACGTCGCGCTGCTGGAGGACGTTCAGCGCGGGCTTGCCCGCCGACCCCGTGGGCTCGCCGTCGTCGGACTGGTACTCGCGGAGCATGTACCCCTCCCCGGGCCCGCCCGATTCCACGCGCACCCGGTACGCGGGCACGTTGTGCGTCGCGTCGTCGTGCTCGCGTTCGACGGACTCCACGAACGCCTCCGCGTCCGCGACGGTCGCGGCGGGCGCGACGTACCCGACGAACTCCGAGCCCTGCACCTCGAAGTCGGCTTCGCCGCGGCCCGCGACGGTCAGGTACGCCTCGGTCACGAACGCCACTCGGTGAGCGAGCGAGTTCCCGTTTGCGGTTGCCCGCCCGTCGCTGTGGCTGCCGTTCGTCGGACGCTCGAACCACGACGCGGCCGGCCACTCCCAAAGGATTATGCGTTCGGTCGCGCAACGCCTACCTAGATGGCCGCGCTGACGACGCTGGAACTGATATACGTCTTCTTCAGCATCGCGCTCTCGCTCTCCGGGCTGGCGATGGTGGCGTTCGCGGCGAACGCCTACCTCCAGACGGAGCGCCGCGAGATGCTGTTGCTCTCGGTCGGCTTCTCCATCATCGTCGCCGCCGCGATCGCCACCACCGTCTCCGCGTTCGCGCAGGACTTCGAGAACGCCATCGTCCTCCTGACGGTGAACTACGCGCTCACCACCGTCGGCTACCTGTTCGTCGTCGCGAGCGTCGTCGGCGACCGCTAGGAGAGCTCGACCGACCGCACGAACGGCTTGTTCATCAGTTCGGTCAACAGTTCCCCGGGGAGGTCGCCGTCGATGACGAGGTAGAGCCGCGGCTCGTCCGTGAACTCGGGGTCCTCGCTGATGGTCTGGCGGATGCTGATGCCGTGGTCGGCGAGCATTCCCGTGACGGCCGCGACGATACCGGGCTCGTCGGCGTCCTGGACCTCGACGGTGACGACAGTCAGGTCGAGGACGGGCGCGAGGTCCATCAGGCTCGGAATCTGGCTGATGTTCTGGAAGATGCGCCGGAGCTCGTCGTCCGCGAGGATGGCCTGCGTCGTCGAGTCGACGACGCGGCGGTCGACGCCCGCGGCGTCGGCGACCTGCGTGTACGGGATCTCGATGTCGCCGGAGACCACGCGGCCGTCGTCGTTCACGGAGAACCCGCGTTCGAGCAGCAGCCGGATGACGTCCTGCTGGCCGGGGCTACCCGCGAACTTCCCCATGATTTCCGCGAACATACGACGACGCAGGCCGCGCGGTGCCAAAACGGTGTGGGTCCGGACCGGGACCGGAGACTTTTGTCCGCCGCCCACCACCGGAGACACATGCGCCAACTCGACGCGTGTGACTTCTGCGGCGACGCCGCCGACGGCGTCTACGAGGTCGTGCCGGCCGCGGTCGCGGGCGAGTCCCGACGCCTCGCGCTCTGCGCGGACTGCCGGACCACCCTCCAGTCGGTCGTCGACCCGCTGCTCGACGCCGCCGGCGAGACGACCGTCGGGGCGAGCGACGACAGCCCGGAGCGCGACGGAGCGGCGGCCAGCGACCCCGAGCCGACGCCGGACGCTGATTCTCCCGAGGAGCCCGCAGCGCCCGCCGACGACGCGGACGGCGTGGTCATCGACGCTGGCGAGCCGGAGGAAGCGGACGTAGCGAACGGGAACGACGCCAGCGCCGAGCCAGAGCGCCGGCCGGACGGCTACGCGCAGGTGATCCGCCTGCTCCAGAACCGCGACGGCGCGATGCCTCGCGAGGACCTGCGCGCGCTCGCGACGAACGCCTACGACCTCGGCGGCCGCGAGTTCGAGGACGCCGTCGACGCCGCCGTCGGGAACGGCGACGTCGAGGAGACCACCGACGGCCTTCGAACGGCGTAATTCTCACGTCGCTCTCCCGCGCTGCGTGACGAAAATCCCGGTGAGTACGACGACGCCGCCGAGCACCGTCACGACCTCCGGGACTTCGCCGAGCAGCGCGAGCGCGAGGATGGAGCTGCCGACGGGCTCGCCGAGCAGCGCGACGCTCACGACGCTGGACTCGACGTACTTCAGCGCCCAGTTGATGACGGTGTGGCCGAACATTCCCGGCAGCAGCGCCATCGCCAGAAAGAGCGCCCACTCCGCGCCCGGGTAGCCGAGCAGCGCGGCGCCGCTGCCGACGGCGAAGACGCCGAGCGCGGCCGTACAGACGGCGTAGACGACGAACGTGTACGCGAACAGGGAGAGCCGCTGGCGGAGCGAGCGCCCCGCGAGCGTGTAGACGGCGCCGACGACGGCGCCCGTGAGCGCGAGCGCGTTCCCGTAGAGCTGGGTGGTGCTGTCCGCGAACGCGGCGGCGAGCGCGCTGGCGACGTCGCCGCCGCCGAGCAGCGGGTCGACGACGAGCGGGCCGACCGACATCGCGAACGCGCCGGCGAGCGCGAGCGCCATCCCCGCGACGATGCGGGGCGTGAGCCGCTCGCTCAGGAGGAACGCCGCGCCGACGCCGACGAACACCGGCTGGGTGGTGATGAGCGTCACCGACGCCGCGACCGTCGTCCACTCCAGGCTCTCGAAGAAGCTCGCGAAGTGGACGGCCAGCGCCAGCCCCGACACCACGGCGAACCCGAGGTCGCGCCGGGAGACGGCGCGCAGGTCGGCGGCGTCACGGAGCGCGAACGGCGCGACGGCGGCCGTCATGAAGAGCACGCGGTAGAACGCCTTCACGACGCTCGGCGCCGCGCTCCACCGCACGAGAATCGCGCTCGTGCTGACCGCGGCGATGGCGACTGCGACCGCGACCATCGGGTCGACGCGCTCCTCCAGCGATGCCACCCAGTGGTTCACACGCGGCGTTCGTGCCGGGCGGGCCTAAATGCCGGGGCCTCGACAACCTTCCAGCGACGGCGCAGAATCCGGCCTGACTACAGTTCGCCCTTCGTCGACGGCGTCCCGGAGCGCCGCTCGTCGATTCGCGTCGCGTCGTCGAGCGCCCGCGCGACGCCCTTGAACAGCGCCTCTACCTCGTGGTGGGCGTTCTCCCCCTCGACCTCGCAGTGCAGCGTCAGCCCCGCGTTCGTCGCCAGCGACCGGAAGAAGTGCGCCGCCATCACGCTCGTGAACTCGCCCACTGAGCCCTGACTGAATTCTCCCTCGAACTCGTAGACGGGCCGTCCCGAGACGTCCACCACCACGCTCGCTACGGCCTCGTCGAGGGGCACGCGGCGGTCCGCGAACCGCTCGATGCCGCGCTTCTCGCCGAGCGCCTCGTCGAACGCCTCGCCGAGCGCGATCGCGACGTCCTCGACCGTGTGGTGGTCGTCGATGTGCAGGTCGCCGTCACAGCGCACCGTCAAATCGAACAGCCCGTGCTTCGCGAACGACGCCAGCATGTGGTCGAAGAACCCCACGCCCGTGTCCACTGTGCTGTCGCCGTCCCCGTCCACGTCCAGCGTCACGTCGATGTCCGTCTCCGCCGTCTCCCGGCTCACGGCGGCCGTCCGGTCGGTCATACTCGGGGTGTGGTCGCCCGCCTACAAGGCCGTTCCGCCTGCTAGTCAGACTGTAACTCGCTCGTGCTCTCGCTTGTGACGACGTTTCCTCGAAAGCCCCCTCCCGCTGGCGGCCGCTCGCTCGCTGCGCGCTTCGCTCACTTCGTTCGCTGCAGTGCTTGCGTCGCGAGTGACCGCCAGCGGTCGGCCCCTTTCAGTCCCACCCGCTACCGGGTACCGGGTCGGCTGTAGCGCGGTGGTCGCAGAAGAGCTACTACAGCGCTTCCTTCGCTTCTTCGAGCGTAAACGACCCCTCGTAGAGGGCGGTACCGACGACGACGGCCGCGGCGCCCGCGTCGCGGAGGGCGAGCACGTCGTCGATGTCGGCGACGCCGCCGCTCGCGACGACCGGGATGTCGGCGCTGTCGGCGAGCCGGCGGACGGGCGCTGTCTCGACGCCCTCCTGCTGGCCTTCGACGTCGACGTTCGTGAACAGAATCGAGCCCGCGCCGAGGTCCTCGTAGCGCTGGGCGGCCTCCGCGGGGTCGAGGCCCGTGCCCTCCGTCCAGCCCTCGACGACGACCTCGCCGCCCTTCGCGTCGAGGCTCACCATCACGCTGCCCGGGTACTCCGCGCTGATCTCGCCGACGATTTCCGGGTTCTCGACGGCCGCCGTCCCGAGGATGACGCGGTCGACGCCGCGCTCCAGGAGCCCGGTGGCGTCGGCGACGCTGCGGATGCCGCCGCCGACCTGCACGTCCACGCTCGTCGCGTCGAGGATGCGCTCGACGGCGTCCGCGTTCCCGCGCTCGCCCTCGAACGCGCCGTCGAGGTCGATCAGGTGGAGTGTGTCCGCGCCAGCCGACGCCCAGCGCTCGGCGGCCGCCACGGGGTCGCCGTAGCGCTTCTCGGTGCCGCGCTCGCCCTGCACGAGCTGGACGACCTCGCCGTCCTGCATGTCGACCGCCGGAACGACCTCGAAGGACTCGAACGCCATGCCGTTGTGTCAGGCCGGGACCCCTAAAAGCATCCCGTCGCTGGCGAATCAGCGAAAATCGCGTCCGAGACGCTCGCCACGTCCGTTCCCAGCGCGCGAACCGAACAATAACTACTATGACTGCGGACCGCGAATCACTCGGACGATGCCGACGGTTGAATACCTCAATTACGAGACGCTGGACGACCAGGGCTGGGACATGGACGACGACGACCTCTTCGAGAAGGCGGCCGACGCCGGTCTCGACGACGAGGACTACGGCACCCTCGAGGTAGCCGAAGGCGAGTACATCCTCGAAGCCGCCGAGGCGCAGGGCTACGACTGGCCGTTCTCGTGCCGCGCCGGTGCGTGTGCGAACTGCGCGTCCATCGTGAAGAAAGGCGACATCGACATGGACATGCAGCAGATTCTCTCCGACGAGGAAGTCGAAGAGAAGAACGTCCGCCTGACCTGCATCGGCTCCCCGGCGGCCGACGAGGTCAAGATCGTCTACAACGCCAAGCACCTCGACTACCTCCAGAACCGCGTCATCTAACCAACAACGTTTAACACACGTTTAACACGGCGCCATTTTTCACCGCTGTTGTAGGCGCAAAACCGGATGCTCAATACGTTCAGCTTCCGCAAATGGGCGAATATCGTCCCTTATCTCAACTCGTTTGTAGAACTAATGGCCCGTACCTATCGAGGCTAGAGTTGATAGCACTATCTCTTTATTCAGAAGGACACATGAAAATTGACTCCTGAATCGGTAAGTGGGTGCGCGAGCCTACCTAACCGCCCGGCGACGACTAATTTCTTCTCATTCAGCCCCGGGCTTATCTCAGCGGAGACACAACGAACCACATGAGTGTTATCGCTGAATTCACGGTTCCCGCCGACGACTTCGGGTTGCATCATTCGCTGACCGCCGCCCCGGAGATGGTCGTCGAAATCGAACGCGTCGTCGCCACGATGGGCGACCGCATCATGCCGTACTTCTGGGTCAGCGGCGGCGACCAATCGGACTTCGAGGCCGCGTTCGAAGCCGACGAATCGGTCACCAACACCACGCTCGTCGACGAGGTCGAAGATGGCATTCTCTACCGCGCCGAGTGGACGCAGAACGTCGAGTCAATCGTCTACGCCTACACCGACATCGGCGCGACCATCCTCGAAGCGACCGGGCGGGACGAGCAGTGGGAACTCCAGATGCGCTTCGACGACCACGAAAAGGCCTCGCAGTTCCAAGAGTACTGCGCTGAAAACGACATCTCGTTCGACCTCAACCGGATATACCAACAGGAGCAACCGATGGCGAGCGCCCAGTACGGCCTGACGCCCAAGCAACGCGAGACGCTGGTCACGGCGCTCGAACACGGCTACTACGATGTTCCTCAAGAGACGACGATGGCCGACCTGGCGGGAGAACTAGACATCTCCCAGCAAGCCCTCTCGAAGCGGTTACATCACGGACACAAGGGCCTCATCACGAGCGCCCTGACCGTCAGCCATCCAGACGACGAGTAGCGCCCTTATCAACGAGTGGTGAAGACAACCTCGTGGTGTTTCCGAATATGGCTCCTCCACTATGATATGTCCAACACTCTGGAGAACACGGAAGTCAGTACGACGGTCGCCAGGTGCCTCGCTCGGTCACGGCGCCGGTACGTACTGCACCGATTGAACGAGACGGAGACGCCGCTGGCACTGGCCGACCTGGCGGAGGACATCGTTGACTGGGAGGCTGACTCGTCACAGGCTGACTCTGCCGAGGGAATCAAGCGCGTGCAGGTGGCGCTGCATCACGTCCACCTCCCGATGCTGGCGGAGGCAGACCTCGTCGAGTACGACGCGGCACAGCGGGCGGTGAAGCTGGCGGACTGTCCGCAGGAATTGTTCGAGGGCGACCAGGGGTTGCCCGCCGTAACCCCGTCCAAATGAAGGACAAAAGCGAGAGGCGGGACGACGAACCAACAGCAAAGCGGGTCGCGTGTCCGTCATGCAACGATAATACATTCGCAACCGTCCCGAAGGGAACAACGATTGTCGATGGTGACGAAGCCGGTGACGGGACAGTATGGGCAATCTGTACGGACTGCGAGAATCGGTTCCTCGTCTACTACCAGAACGATACGTAGCTTCGCTGTACTGAGCGGCAGTTTTATTCTCAAATTTCAGTAAAGAACCTGTATCATCACCTACTGGTGGGTTTCCTCCATAGTCATCGTCTTTTCACGGGAAGGGCGTCTGGAAGGGGTCGTCAGTGTCTATTTAGGTATGTACAGCCGTCTCTGAGTGGAGACGTTGGTACACGTATCGTCCACATCTTACCACCACCGCACCTTTGCACTAAGAATATGACTATTGACAAATATGTACGACAAACACCGGCGAATCCTCGCGGGCATCGAGCGACTGAGCGCTGCCCAAGATGACGAGAAGGCAGGCGTCCGCATCGACCACCTTTCACGTGCCACTGGATTTTCGAATAAGACTATCAACAACGCCCTCCGAACGCTCTCTCCGGAGTACGTTGAGGTCGTCGGCCGTGCACACCGGGTCGGTGACAAACGCCCCAATCCCAAGGTTCTCTCCCTGACTGAAGCAGGCAAGGAAATCGGCATAGAGACCAGCGTCGAACTTGAGAATCACGACCCCATTTGGGCGATGCGAACCGCGCTCAACGACTTGTACGCGCGTGTCACGGAGCTTGAAGAAGCGAATGCTAACATCGTGCACCGCCAGCAGAAGCTGGTTGAAATGCTCCTTGATTCGGACGCTTGAATCAACCCTAGTCTACCTGATATGGTATCCAATGACCGCTGGAACGACGTATTGACCGCCATCAAAGAACAAGGATTTGTTCACGCCGACGATGTCCCTGTCCCAGTCGCGAACGCTCTGTGTGACCGAGGATGGCTTATTCGCATCGACGACCGTTACTATCTCGATGAAGTACAGGCTCGGCAGAACGCCGCCGACAAGGATGGCGACGGCGAGGAGTGACCATCAAGGGTGGGATGGGTTGCTTCCCGGCCGAGAATTGTTCTCGACATCCTCTACTCGGATGCTAAGGAGTACTGAAGTGGCTAATTTCGGCGGTATTGTGTTGTTGTAGCTGTGTTGGCTGCTCTTAGACACCGGCTACAGCCTCCTCACTACACTACATAACACAACAACAACTATACAACTATTGTTACTACTACTACTACTACTAATAACCACACCGCCCCCACAACACCCCCTCTAATTCCACCCCAATCGCTAATTTTGGCTCCTCTTCCCGATTTCATCGTCTTAGATTCACACCAGAACTCCCTGCCTGTACCATAGCCGGGCTGCAAGCAACCCACCCCACCCCCTTTAGAGAATCAGAACTCGAGCGTCGAAGGAGTCTCCTCACCGCGTCGAAATTCGATTGATTGCGGCGTCTTTCCTTGCTCCACGGCCCGTTCATATGCATCCTCTATGTCTTGGCCGCCAGGGCTACTGATGTCGTCTCGAGTGGTTTCCAGTACTGTACGGATACGGTTTAGTTTAGACACGTGATGTTCGGACTCCACGTCCGCGTCCTCGACTGTATCCGCTGTGATTGTCACGAGGGGCAGGTATCGGTTGATGGCGTCCAACAGGTGCTTTCCACGATAGATGGCCGTCACCGAATCGCTGTGCGTCCAGTCCACTGACGCGAGGTCGTGGCCAATGCTAGTGACCTTCGCTACCATCCTCGCCCACATCTCTGCCTGACTGTGCTTCCCTTGGTGGTACAGTAACAATTTGAGGTCATCTAGCTCATCATCCTCGAAATTCAGCGGCTGGTTCCGATTCGTCAGCCCGGAAGCTTGAGGCAGGTTGTGTTCGCCCATTTCGTCCGCTACGATTTTAGCGGGAGCGATGGCTAATGGCCCAGCAGCCGTTTCAGCGTGTTCAATGATGGCATCCTTGTCCTTCCTCTTTCGCCGGGTCTTCTCGATGCCAAACAGGGCCTCGTCATTGCGGTATAGGCTTTCTCTCGTGATTTCCCCGTGCGTTCGGACAAGTGCAGCGAGGAGCCCGCGTCGAGTCTCCCAGTCCACCTCCTCGGTCTCGCTCACGAACTGGATGATTTCCGTTTGCGAGATTTCTATGTCTGAATCGGTCATCGTGATGGTGGACCAGTCTGCGAGGTCGCCATCTTCAGTCACCTCGACTTTATCCACGCGGGCATCGGTTTCGTCGTAGCTACGGTCGACATCGCCCGCGTCGATGATGTCGTGCATCCGGCGGATTTGTGTGTGCTTGCGAATTTCAGCCTCGACAGCATTCGCTAGTGTCACTCCATACTCGTTCTTGTTCAGGTCGTCTGTGAATTCCTCTATCACTGTTTTTGGCGCACTGAACCCCAGAGCGCGCTTTTCATTCTTCGACAGGGTCGTGTAGTCGACGTACTGGCGGTAGTTCCACGCGGATACGTTTTCGTCGGCGTCCTCCCAGTCGTAGTCGGTCTTCAAGCGCTCCCACGTTCGGTGCGCCGGGTCGTCGGGGTCGTCCGCCATCCAACTGGTCATCGCCCGAGTGCAGACTGTCCCGATGTGCTGTGTAGTACCGTATCGTCCGATGACGTAGGACCGCAGGGATTTGATGGTGTCTTTAGGCAGATACCAAGACTTGGATGTCACCTCCTGCTCGTCGTCGAAAATCCGCCAAGGCTCTAGATTCGTCATATATGCCATATAGAGGAATTAACATATGAGTGTTCTGCCAAATCCCTAGTCATGACTGTCAAGAACAGTCGCCGGGTGTAAGTAAATCGTATTATTCCGAGTTAAAATGAATCTATCCTGTATTACTGCACTTACATCAATGGTCTTTCGTACTGACCTGTGCAGACACCTGGATTTAACGAGGATTGGTTCAATCCGAACGCGAACCTCCCCTACGGAGTACAGCCCGAGGAGGTCCGAACAGCAATCAAGGAATTCTACGATTTCTATGACGACCTGAATCGGTTCCTGATGCGAGAGGACCACGGGCGCATTGAGACCGTTCTGCGCGCGAACAACGCACTCTCAGACTTCATTGGGAACGTCGCAACTGAGGAACTCGCGCAGGCCAGCGATGCACTCATCGCGAACCAGAAGCAGGATGGCTTCCCAGACATCCTGCCAGTTGACAATGAGGAGTACGCCGCGCAGGATTTCGAAATCCACCACGGCGATGAGGGCATTGAAACGAAGTGTAGCAAGTCAAGCGGTGGGTGGCAGGCCCACAACAATGAGGAAGCGTGGTTTGTCGTGTTCCGGTACACGCGCGGTGACCCCGAAGCTGACCTAGATGATATGGAGCCAATTCGTCTTGTGCAGGTTCTCGCCGCCAGCCTCAACGAGGACGACTGGTCGCACTCAGGCCGGAGCGAAGACTCCCGGCGGACGATAACCTCGTCTATCATCGCGTCGGGGATGTACAAACTCCGAAGCAACCCCATCTACGAGGACCCGGATGCCATCACTGGCCGGGGTGAGGAACTTGTCGAATACAAACAGCGGCACGCAAGCTTTGACCCGACGTACGCCGAGAAGAACCCGGAGCTTGTGACCGAGCAGAAGACGTTGGGTGATGATTGATGGAGAAGCCGCAGTTCCGCGAGCGGTACCTAAACGAGAATGCGTGGCTTCCGCTGGGGCTGGAGATAGACCACATTCGGCAAGCGATTAAGGCGGTCTACGACCGCTACCATCAGGTAAATGAGTTCCATATTGAGGAGTTCGGCACGCGGTTCTATGACGAGTTCCGTGCGATGAACGCCGTGGGGGATTACGTCGGCCACCAATTCAACAACGCACTTATCGAGCAGATGGAAACACTCGAACACAATCCGCATGACGACCGTCGCCCTGACATCATCCACAGTGGATTCCGGGCAGCTGCGGAGAACCGGGACAAATCCATCGTAGACGGCATTGAACAGAAGGCAGCGCACTACCGGAGCTTCTTCACTAGCCATAACGAGTCCCCCACGAATATCCTGTTCCTTCAGTATCGCGTGAACGCACAGGGCGAGATACCGGAGGATGAGGAACCGTTTGAGTTCACGCAAATTCTGGTGGCTGATGGCGGGAAGTACAACTGGGAGTTTGAGGACCGAGGACAAGGGTCGAACACTACGTGGCGGGCGGCGGACGACTTGAAGGATGCTCTCCGTTCAAACCCCTTGTACCAGAACCCGGAATCCATCTGCCAGAACGAACATGTTGAGCGGTATCGACGGATACAGGCCTCTTTTGACCCGGTGTTCGCGGAGTCTAACCCTGAGTACGTCTCGGAAGAGCCTGAGATGGCAATCTGATGGGGCCTCAGGTTGCTTTACAGTAGCTATGGTCTGCTAATCAATTTGTAGGCGGAAAGTCGGCCACCCAACGAATTAACTATTCGGAGACGGAACCACCAACTATCCAATGAGCACGGTGAACCAGGAACCACTGGGTAGTGTTGCCGAGTGGGCAAAAACGCTACTGGGGCGCTTTATCGCCAGTAGCCTTGTCATCGGTTCCCTTGTCGCTGTTGCGAGCTCCCCCGCTCTTATCGTCCTTCCCCGGCTCGGTGACCTTGCAGTCAGCTTTGGCTGGCTCGCCATTGTCGGTGTTTTCCTCCCTTTCCTCAACCTCGATTTAGACGAAGATGATACTGAACTCCTCGTTTCCTTGATGGAGAGCATTGAGAGCGCTACCCGTCGTGAGATGCTCCTCTACTTTATGAGCTACTTGCTCGTTCTTGTTTCGGCGCTCAGTGTCCTGGTTCTCGTCACTGGGACCATCGCCTCCCTTCTCGTAAGTTGGACGAGTGTGGGCCTAATCGGGGTTGGCACGGCCATTTTTTACCCGTCTATTGACATCTGGGTTGGAGACCGCTTTGGTTGGAACATCGCTTCAACGGGAGCAATCCTCGCAATGGCAGTTCTCTATCTCGTCGCGCCTATCTATCGAACAAATACATCTATCCCTCAAAACGCGGCAAGGGACGCACGGTCATTTATTCTGAGCCATTGACTGGTGCCGTGAAAGTGCATACGGTGAAGATTTTTGCGATACCTATGAAGAAGAACAACCAAAGCCCGTTATGAGTATTTGGACCAAGCAAATCGCGAACAGCACTAATCGGAAATAGCCACATCACTACCTGCACAAGAAGCCAACTCAGAACGAGCGCAGCACTGAGTTCTGCGACCCCCTTCGTTAATAGTCCAAGAAACCACCTTCCACTCCCACCCTCCTCAATGGCGTCAGCTGTCCATTGTCGGATGCCCATTCCAGTGTCTCAACTCGTTGTTTGGACTCATTAGGACGGGCCAATAAACATATCGCCACCTGCCCTTCCTCTCCTTCGAAAGGGGAATTCCAGATACCTAACCAGGCTATTATTTTCCGAAGTCGCTGAGAGACCGCGACTGTGTGCGATGTTCCTCCACATCGTCTCGCTTCTCGATTTCTGTCGGGACTTCTGCAAGTTTTGGGATGGCATTCTGCGCCATCTCAAAGAATGTCTCGTCGAGTTCGATGCCTACCGCATCGTAGCCGAGGGCGTGGGCAGCCGCGATGGTCGAACCGGAGCCCATGAAGGGGTCGAGGATGGTCCCTTCGCGAAGTGGGAGTGCGGCGTGGCAGAGTTCACGCATCAACTTCTGAGGCTTCAGGTTCGGATGAGCTTCTGCCTCCTCTTCGCCGCCGGGGTGGGAGTTCTTGACGATTTGAGTCTCCTCCTTCGGAGTCTTCCCGTTCCCGAGCAAGTCGGTGAACGGCCGTTCGTCCGACTCTCGGCGGAGGCCCCCTGTCTGCCAATTATCTAGGTTGTCCTGTAAACGCCCTTCCAGTGGTTTCCGATACAGCAGCCACGGCTCCCAGTACACGCGCGGCATCGATGATACCATGTCGTATCGTTCGTGTGCGCCCTTAGGCCGGTCGCCTCCCCGGAGCGTCTTCGTTTCGCGAACAAGAACATCCCGTCGCTCAAGACCGGCTTCATCCAGTTGTTGGGAAACCTCGTGCATCAGCAACTGAGTGCACGCAACGAACACGTGCCCTCCAGGACGAAGCACGCGTTCAACCGACTCCCCGAACTGGCGGAAGAAGTTTCGGAGGTCCTCTTTGTCGCTTTCGGAGAGGGTGGTGAAACGAGGCAGAGGCTTCCGTTTATTGCCGTCGAGTTCTGGCGGGATTCTCCAGACACCGCCCGACCCCTCTCGCATCTTTTCCACGTTCGCAGTTTGGAATTCAACGACGCCATACGGAGGGTCGGTAACCACTGCGTGAATTGAGTTCTCCTCAAACTCCTCCTCTAGGACCTGAAAGGAGTTCCCCTGATAGAGGTCGTAACCCATTGCACGGTTGTTCGTACTCATTGGCTTAATCTCTCTGCTCCCACGCTACGAAACGGGGGTGTAAGTAGTTTGAGGTAGAATGTAGGTAACGACATGCAGTGCCGTTGGTAAGCCGGTGGTAGAATGGGCCAAGTCGAGGAGAGCGCATCGTTCGTCGTGCGCTCGCCGAACCGGACAATGGTGCTTCAACGACTCGCAGAAGGAGCGGCTATCCCCTCACAAATTCGTGAGGATACCGGCCAAGAATACTCGCGTATTTCGGAGGCGCTGAACGCACTTCGCGAGCGAGACCTCGTTGAGTTAGTTGTAGATGAGGACACGAAACGTGGGCGGTTGTACGCTGTGAGCGACCACGGCAAGGAAGTTCTCCAATTCATGGACGAGAATGGGATGTTGGACGACTCAAATCAGTATGGACGGCGATGAAGCGATTCACCAAGGCAAGGCAGTAACAGGATTACAGCCCGCGAGCATGTGCTATGACCGTTTTCCCGCACCCATAGGGAGAACTAACTACCGGCGTGGTCATATCTGGTGGTCAAGTCAGCATTGCAGCTTCTCGTTACTGGATTTACCCTACCTTCAGTCGCTCAAATTTGGTTATCCGCCGCTCAGATGATGGCTGCGAACAGAATCAATTCAGGATACGTGACCGACCCGTAATACAGGCCGTACAGGTATCCGGGCAAATAGACGATGCTCAGTACGGCAACAGTGAGGCCTCCGACAATGTTCTGCCACAAATGCGCGTACGTTGTAGAATCGACGAACGCTTGCATCATCATCCAGGGATAGCCGACGAGAATCCGTTCGATGGCCGGCAGAAAATGGGTGTTTACAAGCGCTTGGTCAGCACCCGGAACGAATGGCGACATCACGTATACTAGCGTAGCGGCAATGCCACCGTAAAGCACGATTTTGGGCGTCATATACCCCAAAAACGCAACACCGATTGCCCCCGCGACCGCCCATCCTGCGATGACTGCTGCCTCGGTCACACCGCTGAGAATCCACCCTATCATTCACGCTAACGAAGGCGCTATATCACCAAGTAAATGTATTCTGTCTGACTCGACATCTTCAAAATCTCGACATAGATGGCCGCCGCAGGGGGTATCACAACTGGAGCAATCGCCCCCTGTGTTGACCCTATTCAGGACCGGCTTCGAGGGCGTAATCTAGGCCTGCCTTCGGGTCGTTCTCAACGTAGATGTCCTCTGTGATTTGAACAGAGGAGTGGCCCATTTGTTGGGAGACCTCCCAAAGCCGTGCTTGACCATCTGCCCCTGGTGCCTCGTTTATCATATACGAACCGTAGCCGTGACGCACGTTGTGTGCCGTAATCTTCCACCGATTCGGCTTCGGCTTCTTAGTCTCGGGGTCAATCGGGGCGTTGGCGTCTCCGTACATCTTCCGGTTAATGCCCGCGCGGTCGGCAGCTTCGATGACAATGTCGTTAATTCGCGACCCTGATAGCTGCGCACCACGCTCGCCAACGAACACGTAATCGTGTGGAGCAGCCTCGTCGTCAACGATACCTAGCATCTCGTCTCGGTGTCCACCATCAAGCCATAAATCGAGGAGTCCATCGAGCGACTTCTGGTAGCCTACGTACCGCTCCTCCCCATTTTTAGCGTTCTCCGCCCGGATGTGGATGACGCGACCGTCTCGGTCAATGTCCGTGGTGAGCAGCCCCGATTGCTCGCCTCGACGAATTCCTGTTTGCCACATCATCCGGATGATGCACTGGTCACGAACCCGATGCCGGCCGACGTTTTCCTCCATCAGGCGTACGTCGTCCTGGGAAACAGCGTAGGATTCGTCCTCACCGAGCTTGTCGGACTGGGCCGTACCCTTCGTCATCCCCCACTTCTCCTCCTTCTTGCCGTCCCACTTCTCCATTGGATTCGAGTCGATGAGCGTCATCGTGACGAAGTACTCATACATCGCGTGAATCCGGTCCCAGCGGTATCTGGGTGTAGTTCCGTTGAACTCGTGGGAAATTGCGCGTCCGAGCCGATTCGCATCAGCAATCGTGAGGTCAAGCGGAGACTCGATGGCGGGTCGCGTCTGCTCTTCCTCTCCAGCCTCATCCCCAGGGGTATGCTTGCCGAGATTCGGCTTCGAGACGGGGTTATCTAACCACTCGTCAAACCACCTGATGTCCTGTTCGTATCTCCCAGTAGATGACGTGTCGCGCTTATGGTCGGAGTCGTCATCCGTGCCGGCGTCTAGGTCGTCGGCGTAGTCGCGTATCTCGGTGCGGCAGTCCTCTAGGGCACGATACCGTCGCGCCATCAGTCGTCCTCCGTCTTGAAGTACCGGCGCTCGCTGACGCGGATGTCCACAGGTTCGCCGGCTACCTCAATGTCGTAGCCACCCATTGACGATGTGACGTACTCTACGTCGGGGAAGTAGTCTAGCATCCGCATACACGCCTTCCGCACTTGTGCTTCGTCCGCCCCGAAGTAGTTCGCCCACACGGACGGCGAGGAAATGAGTTGGGTCTGGCTGTGGTCGCTTTGCTGTTCACTCGTGAGTGCGCGGGCTACCTCTTCCATCCCGGGAAGGTCGTCAGTGTCATTGTAAACGGGAAGCGCTGCGTAAATCTCTCTTGCCAGCTTGTCTACGTCGTCATCGGTATCTGTCGCGGAGTCAATCGCGACCACGTGATTTTCCATCCGGTCGAGCCGCTCGTGAACACCGCTGAGTGCAACGTCCATCGCGTCTACCAACTCATCCGTCTCTATACTAGCCTCCACGCCGTCTCCCTCGCCATTGATGTGCCGGTGCGCGAGGACGCGAAGCATCCGCGAGGCACTATCAAACTCGTTGTGCTCTTCGGCATACTGCTCAAATTTCTGCTTCTCCGCCTCTGTTACGCGGACCCCAATTGTTTCTGTTCGGTTAGCCATTTTGAGCGATACTCCACCACACGCGGCGTTTTGTGTTAAACCCTCGCTTCACAACAACAGGGAGAACCGCGTCATCTAAACCGGACGCGGCCGCTGGCGACCCCGATTTTTTGCGAGCAGCCGTCCACCGAGGACGGCGGTATCTCTCTCGCCGCTGGCGTAGCCCTGCCGCCGTGCTGACGCCAAGGACAACACCTAAGCCGGCGGCGTGCCCGACACCGGGTAGTGGACGCCTCGATACCCGACCTCCTGCGGTTGCTGGTCGTGCCGGCGCTCGGGTGGGCGGCGCTCCGGGACGTGCGGACGCGCCGCGTCCCGAACGACCTCTGGGGGCCGCTCGTCCTGCTCGGCGGCGTACTCGTCCTCTGGGAGGGGCTGCTGGCGCTCGGCACGCCGAACGCGTTCCGGCCGTTCGCGATTCGCGTCGCGTTCAGCCTGCTGTTCGTCGTGCCGCTGGCGTACGCGTTCTGGTACGTCGGCGGGTTCGGCGGTGCGGACGCCCGCGCGTTCATGACGCTCGCGGTGGTCTACCCGACGTACCCGACGTACGAGCTGCTCGGGTACTCGCTGCCCGCGGTGGAGACGTACCTCGGCGTGTTCTCGCTGACGATTCTCACGAACACCGTCCTGCTCGGGCTGGCGTACCCGCTCGCGCTCGGCGTCCGGAACGCCCTCGGCGGAGAGTTCTCGGTCGTGATGTTCGTCGGTCGCCGCGTCCCCGTCCTCGAACTCACGGACACCCACGGCAGCCTCCTCGAGACCGAGTCCGGGTTCACCCGCGACGGCCTCGACCTGGACGCGCTCCGGATGTACCTCCGGTGGCGCGGCCTCACGCTCGACGACCTCCGCGAGAACCCCGGGCTCCGCGACCCCGCCACGCTCCCGGACGACCCCGCGGACCCGACCGACGGCGCGGTGGTCACGGACGGCAGCGGCGACCCGTGGGGCGCCGCGGCGTTCCTCGACGACATCGAGGGCTCCGCGTACGGCACCACGCCCGCGGACCTCCGCGAGGGCCTCGACGTCGTCGTCGACAGCGAAGACGTCTGGGTCACTCCCGGCGTGCCGTTCATCGTCCCGCTGTTCGTCGGTCTGCTGCTCGCGCTCACCGCCGGCGACGTGCTCTTCTGGACGATGGACGCCCTCGGCCTCGTGGCGGGGACGTAACCGCTAACCGGCCGGCCGCCCTCGCCCCGGTATGGACATCGCAGTCGACCTCGACTTCGGCGACGACGGCCTCGTCCCCGTCGTCGCGCAGGACGTCGAGACCGAGGAGGTCGTGATGCTCGCGTACGCGAACCGCGAGGCCGTCGAGCAGACCGCCGAGACGGGGCGCGCGCACTACTACTCCCGGTCCCGCGACGAACTCTGGGAGAAGGGCGCCACCAGCGGCCACACCCAGGAGATCGAGGACGTGCGCGTCGACTGCGACGGCGACGCGCTGCTGTACCGCGTCCGCCAATCGGGCGGTGCCTGCCACACCGGCTACCACTCCTGCTTCCACCGCACCCTCGACGGCGAGGTCCACGGCGAGAAGGCCTTCGACCCCGACGACGTGTACTGATTCTGGTTTTTCGGGTGGGCTTGTTCTCACGGAGATAGTTTTCTCGACCTCGAAAAGCCCCGGCAGGCTACGGTCGCGCGACTCGCTGTGCTCCTCGGCCTTCGGCCTGCGGTGCTTGCTTCGTCGTGCTTCCCGTAGCCTGCCGCCCCTTTCAGCCCCACCCACTGTCGGCTGGTCAACCGGTAGCGGGGAGGACTGAAAGGGGCGAGGCTGTAGACGAAGGCGTGCGACGCAAGCACTGGACCGAGCGTAGCGAGGGAAGCGCGTGGTTCGAGAGAGCTAAGCTCTCTCGTCACTGAGCGAATCGAAGATTCGCGAGGGCGGCGAACGCAAAGCGTTCGCCTGCTCCCGAAAGAGCGCTGTGCGCTCTTTCGGCGACAGCGAGCGCACCGAGTCTACAGCCTCGGGGCTTTCGAGGAAGCATCGTTACGTCAGTCACTCTCGGATTTCGCTCACTCGCACAGAAAGCCTATCAGCGCGAGCGTCCACGTTCGACGTAATGCCCGACGCGCAGGCCGCCCGCGGCTCGGACCCCTCCGGCCTCGTCGCCGAGCTCGAGACAGCCCGCGACGCTCGCGACGACGCCCGCGAGGCCGTCGACGAAATCGGCGAGTCCCGGCTCCGCGACCTCCGGGAGGCGCTGGGCGGCCTCGAACGGCTGTTCGACCAGTACGAGGCGGACGCGACCGGTACGGGAGACTTCAAGTCGTACATCGACTTCCAGGACGACCTCGTGGCGTTCGTGGAGGATTTGGACGACGACCTCCCGGAGCGGGAGACGTTCGAGTCGCTGCTGGACCTGTTCAAGAAGAAGCGGCTCTCGGAGAGCGACTTCGCGGAGGCCCGCGATCGGCTCTCGGACGCCCGCGACCTCGTCGGTCGGCTGGACGCGCTCGCGGACGCCGAAGACGAGTACCGGAAGGCGCGCGCGCGAGCGGAGGAGCGCGCCGACGAGTACGCCGCGGAGGTCGAGGCCCTCGAACGCCTCCAGCGGCTGGGGGACGCGGACCTCGACGCGCCCGTGGGGACGCTCCGGGACCCGATCGAGCGCTACGACGAGGGCGTTCGGGCGGCGTTCCGGGAGTTCCGGGAGGCCGCGCCCGCCCGCGAACTTCTCGGGTTCGTGGAGACCGCGCAGTCGTACCCGCTGGTGGGATTCGACCCGGTGCCGGCGGACCTCGCGGCGTTCGTCGAGGACCGCGAGGCCGGCACCGAATCCCTCGCCCAGCTCCTGGAGTACGCGGAGTACTCGCCGTCGAAGCTCGACCACTACGTCGCGGCGCCGCGCGCGCTGAAGCGCGCGGTCGGCGGCAACCGCACGTACCTCGAACGCCTCGACGCCGAGCCGCTGACGGTCGGGTGGCCGCCCGCGCCCGCCGAGGAACTCCGCTACCGGCTTGACGAACTCGTCTCCGTAGTCGACAGATTCGCGGACGAGGACGTGCTCGCGGCGCTGCACACCGTCCGGGGGCGCGTGCGGGACGACGACTACGAGCGGCTGCGGACCGCCGGCGTCGCCGAGCACGAGCTCACGGACGAGGAGCGCGAGCGAATCGAGTCCGGCGTCGAGGAAGACCTCGCAGCCGCGCGGGACGCAGAACGGGAGCTCAGAGACGCGCTCCGGGACCTCTAGACGCCGGCCTTGGCGGCGCGGAGCGCGGCGGCGAACTCGTCGGCGAGGGACTCCGCGCGCTCGGCGTCGGTGGACTCGGCGTAGATGCGGACGACCGGCTCCGTGCCGGAGGGCCGCGCGAGCACCCACGCGTCGCCGAAGTCCAGGCGATAGCCGTCGATGGTGGTGCGGTTGGCGTCCGCGTCGAGCGCGCGCTCCTCGGCAGCGCCGAGCAGCGCCTCGCGCTCGGCGTCGTTCTCGTAGCGGACGTTCACGCGGACGTTGTGGTAGTCGCCGTACGGCTCGACGACCTCGCTGACGGGCTGCTCGGCGGCGAGTTCGAGGAAGCGCGCGCCAGTGTACGCGCCGTCGCGGGTCGTCCGGTAGCCCGGGAAGATGACGCCGCCGTTGCCCTCGCCGGCGACCGGGACCGTCTCGCCCTCGGATTCGAGCTGGCGGATGCGGGTCATGATGTGCGTGCTCCCGATGGGCGTCAGTTCGAGCGTCGCGCCCGTGCGCTCGCAGACGTCCACGAGGCGCTGGCTGACGTTCACCGCGGAGACCGTGGTGTCGTCCTCGTCGAGTTCGGCCTCCGCGAGCGCCGCGAGCGTGGCGTCGCCTTCGACGTACTCGCCGCGTTCGTCGAAGAAGATGGCGCGGTCGGCGTCGCCGTCGTGGGCGATGCCGACGTCCGCGTCCGCGGCGCGCACGAGCCGCCCGAGGTCGGCGAGGTTCTCCTCGACGGGCTCGGGGTCGCGGCCGGGGAACGAGCCGTCGGGCTGGCTGTTCACGGTGACGACCTCGCAGCCGAGCCGGCGGTAGAACTCGGGGCTGGTGAGCGCGCCCGCGCCGTGGCCGGGGTCGAGCGCGACCGTGAGGTCCGCGTCCGCGATGGCGTCGCGGTCGACCGCGTCGAGGAGCTCTTCGACGTACTCGCGGCGCGCGCGCTCGACGTCGACGTCCGCGCCGACCGCGCCCCAGTCGACGGCCTCGTACTGCTCGGTGAGGAACTTCCGCTCGACGTGCTCCAGTTCGTCGACCGGGAGTTCGACGCCGTCCGGACCGACGAGCTTCACGCCGTTGTACTCCGCGGGGTTGTGGCTCGCCGTGATCATCACGGCGGGCACGCCCTCGCGCTCGGCGTACGCCTGCACCCCCGGTGTCGGCACCACGCCGAGCCGGTCGACGTCCGTGCCGACGCTCTGGAGGCCACTAGTGGCGGCGTTCACGAGCATCCGTCCGGTCGTCCGCGTGTCGCGAGCGACGGCCACACGGTCGGCCCGCCACACCGACCCCGCGGCCTTCGCGACGCCCTGCACGAACTCCGGGGTGAGCTCCTCGTTCGCCACGCCCCGGGTGCCGCTCGACCCGAACACTTTCATGCGCGTTCCTCGGGACGCGCGCGCCTAATCGCTTCCGAACCGGGCGAGCAGTGTGCGGCGCAACCGCAACGCTAACGCTGCCCCGCGAGACGCGTTCAGGTATGCCGACCATCCGCGAGAAGCGCGTCTACACCGACCAGTCCGAGACCGTCGACGCGTACGTCGCCGCCGACCTCGGCGTCGCGGTCGCCCGCGTCTCGCAGGACAAGATCGGCGAGTTCAGTCTCGTCGAGCGCTGCACCGCGCGGGACGTCGCCGCGACCGAGCGCGGCGTCGCGGCCGCGACCACCGAGGACGTGCTCGTCGAGAGCGGCGACGGCTTCGAGGAGACCGGGTTCGGGCCGGCGGTCGCGGTCACGGACTACGCGGGCGACGTGCTCGCGGCGAGCGAGGACGGCCACCTCGCGCGCTACAACGGGGAGTGGGCGGACATCGGTAGTCTCGACGGCGAGGTGCGCGCGCTCGACGCGGACCTCGTCGCCGCCGACGACGGCGTCCACCGCGTCACCGACGACGACCTCTCCGCAGTCGGATTGGACGACGCCCGGGACGTCGCAGCCGCCGGCGTCCCGCTCGCCGCAACGCCCGACGGCCTCTACCAGCTCGGCGCGGGCTGGATGCACACCGCGGACGGCGCCTTCGAGGTGGCCGTCAGCGACCCCGTGACGGCGAGCGCGGACGGCCTCGGGCGTGCGCACGCCGCGACCGCGGACGACCTCTTCGAGCACGCGGCGCGCGAGGACGCCGACGCGTGGCGGCCCCGCGACCTCCCGGTCGACGACTCGGTCACGGACGTCGCGTACACCACGGACGGCGTCGTCGTGCTCACCGCGGGCGGCGCGCTCGCCGCCGACGTCGGCGACGGGTTCCGACACCGCAGCCTCGGGCTGCGGGACGCCGCCGCGCTCGCCGTCGTCGCCGAAGGAAACGCGTAAGCCGCCGGCTGACCACGCGTCTGGTATGATACTGAGCGGGTCCGCGACCCAGCAGCTCGCCGCCGAGCTCGCGGCGGCGCTCGGCGACGACCTCGGTCGCGTCGAGTACGAGTCGTTCCCCGACGGCGAGCAGCTCGCGCGCGTGCCGCCGGTCGACGGCCGCGCAATCGTCGTCGCCTCCACCGTCTCCAGCGACGCCCACGTGGAGCTCCTGCAGCTACAGGACGCCGCCCGCGAGGCCGGCGCCAGTGAGGTCGTCACCGTGATTCCCTACATGGGGTACGCCCGGCAGGACGAGGCGTTCGAGCCCGGCGAACCCGTCTCCGCGCGCGCCGTCGCCCGCGCCGTCTCCACGGGCGCCGACCGCGTCGTCACGGTCTGCCCGCACGAGCAGAAGGTTCTCGACTTCTTCGACGTGCCCGCCGTCGGCGTCGACGCCGCGCCGCGGCTCGCTGACCCGCTGCCCGCGGACCTCACCGACCCGGTCTTCCTCGCGCCCGACGCCGGCGCCACCGCACTCGCAGAGTCCGTCCGCGACGGCTACGGCGCCGGCGAGACCGACCACTTCGAGAAATACCGCCACTCCGGCAGCGAGGTCACCGTCACGCCCAGCGACGTCGACGTCGCCGGCCGCGACGTCGTCGTCGTCGACGACATCATCGCCACCGGCTCAACGATGAGCCAGGCGGTCGGCGAGCTCGACGACCCCGCCCGCGTCTACGTCGCGTGCGTCCACCCGCTGCTCGCCGGGAACGCCCGCCTCAAGCTCGCGAACGCCGGCGTCGAAGCGGTCTACGGCACCGACACCATCGAGCGAGCGGTCTCGACGGTGAGCGCCGCGCCCGCGATCGCGGACGCGCTGGACTGAGAGTTCCTCACCGCAGCCGCGCGAGCGCCGCGGCGTCCGGCCGCCAGACGAGCAGCCCGACGGCGAGCAGGAACGCGGCCGTCGAGAGGTCGTACGACCACGCCGACGCCCCGCCCACTGCGACGGCGCCGCCGGTGACGCTGGAGGCGACCGCGGCGACGACGGGGAGCGCACAGCTCACGCAGGAGAGCGCGCCGGCGAGCGCGCCCGCCGGGCTCGCGGTGGCGTCCACGACCGTGGCGGCGACGAGGTACGCGAGCGCGACGTACCCACCGACTAGGTACGGCGTCGGCGCGACCCGCAGCGGACCGAGGTCGGCGACGACCAGCGGTCCCCACCCCGGCGGCAGCTGCCAGTAGACGGTGACGCCGCCGGCGGAGTGGGACGGCGCGACGACGCCGCCGACCCACGCGAGTACGAGGAAGTACGCGACGCCCGCGGCCGCCGCGAGCAGGCGCCGACGCCGCTCACCCGGTGCGAGCTCGGTCCGCCAGACCGCCAGCACCGCGACGTTCACCCACGCGAACGGGTAGAGGAGGTACCGCGGCGCGGTCACGCCGACGGGCGTCGTCGCGAGGTACGCGGCCAGCGCGGCGCCCTCCAGGACGCAGAGGCCGACGAAGACGGCCGCCGTCTCCGGACGCGGCCGGACGCGCCGCCACGCGCCGGCGAGTGCGGTGGACGCGGTCACGCGTCGACCACCTCCCCGGAGTGGACCTCGACGCGCCCGGCGTCGCGTGCGTCCGCGTCCCCGTCGCGGTCGTCGCCGAGCAGCGAGCGAGTGGAGTTCCCGACGACGAGCAGGCTGCTGGTCGCCATCGCGGCCGCCGCGAACAGGGGGTTGAGCACGCCCGCGACCGCCAGCGGGACGGCGACCGCGTTGTAGAGGAACGCCCACCCGAGGTTCTGCGTGATGCGGCCGTTTGTCGCCCGCAGGAGGTCGAACGCGCGCGGCACCGCGCCGAGGTCGTCGGTCGTCACGACGGCGTCGGCGGCGTCGGCGGCGAGCGCGGTGTGGTCGAGCGCGACGCCGAGGTCGGCGGCGGCGAGCGCGGGCGCGTCGTTGACGCCGTCGCCGACCATCGCCACCGTCTCGTCGCGCGCGAGCCGGCGCACCACCTCCGTCTTCCCCTCCGGCGGGACGCCCGCGAACACCTCGTCGACGCCGGGATGGTCGCGGAACGTCGCGGCCGCGGCGCGGTCGTCGCCCGTGAGGACGACGACGCGCCGGTCTTCCGACAGCGCGGTCACGACGTCGCGCCACTCCGCCCTGGGTTCGTCGCCCGCGACGACGACGCCCTCCGCGCGGCCGTCCCAGCCGACGAGAACGGGCACGTCGCCGGCTTCCCGGGCGGCTTCGGCGCGCGCCGCGAACTCTTCGGGGACCGTCCAGTCGCGCGCGTCGAACAGCGCCGCGCGGCCCGCGAGGACTGTCCGCTCGCGGTCGCCGTCGGCGACGCGCGCGGTCACGCCGTCCCCGGGGACGCGCTCGAACTCGACGACGTCGACGTCGGCCGCGTCCGCGTCGTCGGCGATCGCGGCGGCGACGGGGTGGTCGGCGTACTGCTCGACGGCCGCCGCCAGCGGCGGGACGCGGTCGTCGCCGCGCCAGTCGCGGACGCGCATCTCGCCGGTGGTGAGCGTCCCGGTCTTGTCGAACGCGACGACGTCGGCGTCCGGCGCGGCTTCGAACGCCGACGCGTCGGTCACGACCACGCCGTCGTCGAGGGCCTCTCGGACGCCGCGGGCGACCGCGAGCGGGGTCGCGAGCCCGAGCGCGCACGGACACGACACCACCAGCACGGACAGCCCGACCAGCAGCGCGGCGTCCGGGGCCGCGCCCGCGAACAGGTGCCAGGCCGTCGCGGCGGACGCGAGCACGACCACGAGCGGGACGAACACCGCGGCGACCCGGTCGGCCAGCCGCTGGGCGCCCGGGCGCGTGCTCTGCACGTCCCAGAGCGCTCGCACGACGCGGTCGAGCGTGCTCGCGGCGTCCTCGCCGACGCGCACGACCAGCCGCCCCTCTCGGAGCACGGAACCGCCGACCGCGTCGTCGCCCGCCGAGCGCCGCACCGGCCGGGACTCGCCCGTGACGAGGGACTCGTCGACGACCGCCGTCCCCTCGGCGACGACGCCGTCGACGGGCACGCGGTCCCCGGACGCGACGACGACCTCGTCGCCGGCGTCGAGGTCGTCCACGGAGACCGTCTCGGTGCCGTCCGCGGTGCGGCGGACGGCGTCGTCGACGCGGTCGGCGGTGAGGTCGGCGAGCCGCGTGGTCGCGCCGCGCTTCACGCGGTCCTCGTAGTAGTCGCCGACGGTGACCGCGAGCACGATGACGACCGCGACGTCGTAGTAGACGTCCGTGCCGCCGCCGAGGACCACGACCGTGCTGTACGCGTACGCGGCCGCCGCGGCGACGCCGACGAGCAGGTCCATGTTCGGGCGGCCGGCGCGCACGCTCACGAACGCGCCGCGGAACAGCGGGTAGCCGGTGTACCCGAGGACGACGGTCGCCATCAGCCAGACGTTCCCGAACAGGTACGCGCCCGCGCTCCCGGAGAGGTCGACGAGGAGGTTCTCGGGGGAGACGCCGAGGTAGACCGGGTAGAGGAAGAGCACGTACCACAGCATCGTCATCATCCCGAAGAACCCGCCGACGAGCAGCCGGCCGACGGCGACGTCGTCGTCGCGCTCGCCGACCTCGCGCTCGCCCGCGCTGTAGCCGAGGCCGTCGACGGTGTCCGTGAGGCCGTCGCGGTCGACGACCGACGGGTCGTAGGTGAGCTTGACCGACTCCGTCGGGTAGCTCGCGGACGCCGCGAGCACGCCGTCGTGGCTCGTCGCTCGCGACTCCACGAACGCCTCGCAGGTCGCGCAGTGCATCCCCGACACGGAGAGGAACGCCGTCTCGCCGTCCGCGTCGTCGGGATCGGCGCCGCGGTCGAGGGCGTCCGCGGCGGCCTCGGCGTCAGCGTCCGCCGGCGCGTCGGTGCTGCGCGCGACCTCCAGACAGCCGCGACAGCAGTACTCGCCGTCGACGTCGGCCGCGGTCACGGGTCGGTCGGGCGTCGGTAGCCCGCAGAGCGTACACGACATGGTTCAGGCGGGAAGCGGCGGCATGGGGAGGGGGACGTGCGGGACGTCGTAGCCGAGCGCCCGGAGCCCCTGCGCGAGCGGGACGGTACCGGCGACGAGGAACGCGACGCCGAGGCCGCGGTGGAGCCGCCGGCGCAGGCCGGCGTCGACGGCCCCGAGGGCGGTGCCGTACGCGAGCAGCGACGGGAACGTCCCGAGGCCGAGCGCGGCGAGCGCGAGGCCGCCCCGGACCGGCGACCCGGTCGCGAACGCGTACAGGAACGCAGGGTAGAGCAGCGGACACGGCAGGAGACCGTGTATCGCGCCGAGCGCCGCGATGCCGGGGCCGGTCGCCCAGTCGTCGACGCGGGCGTGCAGCCGGTCGGTCACCGCCGCGAACGCGCGGCCGACCAGGGGAATCGACGCGCCGGAGGCGCGCACTCCGCCCCCGGTCGCGTAGCGGGCGCCCGCGGCGAGGATGACGACGCCGGCGCCGACGCCGACGACGCCGCGGACGACGCCGCCGGCTGCCAGCAGGCCGCCGGCGTCGACGAGGAGGCTCCCGGCGGCGCCAATCGCGGCGCCGACTGTCGCGTAGCTCGCGGTGCGGCCGGCGTTGAACAGCGCGTGCTGGCGGAGCTCGTGCGTCGTCGGGCCGCGGGCGTCGCCGCCGACCCGATCGCCGTACATCGTCACGAGCGGGCCGCACATCCCGAGGCAGTGCGCGCCGCCGAACAGCCCGACGACGAAGAAGGCGACGAGGCCGGCGTCGGGCGTCACGCCCCCTGCGGCGGCCGCGGCTGTCGGTGTCCCCGTCATCGAGCCGGCGCTACCCCGCGACGTGCGTTCGCTCGCTCTCGCTGGGGCCGAACATGTAGTAGAGGCATCCGGCGACGAGCACGACGTTCACGAGCGAGATGACCGCGAGCGTGGACTGCCCGACGGCGTACAGCGCGACCGGAACGAGTGCGAGCAGCAGGATCCCTGCTGCGAGGCGCCGTAGTTGGACGCTCATGCGCACGTGTTTTGCAGACCGAGCCTAAGTACTTGTACCCGTTCCAAGGACCCGGGAACGACCGGGCTTTTTTAAGACGATTCACAGCAACGACCGTTTGTGACAGCGTATGGTCAGGACAGACCGGACACCGACCGGCGACCGCGGCCGTCGTCTCGCCCCGCGGGACGGCGTCGGCCGGCGGTTCGCCGCGCTTCGCTCGGAGAGGGATAACGGATGACCGGGGACGTGGCCGAACAGTCGTACTCGCGGCGTGGCGTGCTCCGAACGGTCGCCGGCACCGCGGCCGCCGCGGCGGTCGGGAGCGCGGCCACGGGGTCGGCCGCGGCACAGCCCGACTTCGACGGCTGGTTCACGGACGAGGCGGCCGGCGGGGCGGTCGACAACTACGACGGCACGGTCGTCGACCGGACGGGCGAGGAGGAAGTGACGGTGACGGTCGGGGCGAACGGGAACGGCGGGACGTTCGCGTTCGAGCCGCCCGCACTCCGGATTTCTCCCGGGACGACGGTGGTCTTCGAGTGGACGTCGAACACGCACAACGTGCTCGTCGAGTCCCAGCCCGAGGACGCGTCGTGGGGCGGTCATGAGCCCATCGAGGACGAGGGGTTCTCGTTCACGCACACGTTCGAGACCAACGGCACGTACCTGTACTACTGTGAACCCCACCTGAGCGTGGGGATGAAGGGCGCTATCGTCGTCTCCGAGGACGGCGGCGGCCAGCAGGCGGACGCTGTGCCCGCGGAGTACGGCGACTGGTTCACGGACGCGGCGTCCGGCGGGGCGGTCGACAACTACGACGGCGAGACCGCAGACCGCACCGGCGAGGAGGAAGTGACGGTGACGGTCGGGGCGAACGGGAACGGCGGGACGTTCGCGTTCGAGCCGCCCGCACTCCGCGTTTCCCCGGGAACGACGGTGGTCTTCGAGTGGACGTCGAACACGCACAACGTGCTCGTCGAGTCCCAGCCCGAGGATGCGTCCTGGGGCGGTCACGAGCCCATCGAGGACGAGGGGTTCTCGTTCACGCACACGTTCGAGACCCCGGGCGTCTACCTGTACTACTGTGAGCCCCACCTGAGCGTGGGGATGAAGGGCGCCATCGTCGTCGGCCCCGCGCCGTCGGGAGCCGGCGGCGACGAAGCGCCGGCCGGCGGGACCACGGCGCCGTTCAACCCGCTGTTCGGGCTGGCGTTCGCGGGGACGGTGACGCTGGCGATGCTCCTGCCGGTGCTCGCCGGCGTCTACCGGCGCGACCAGCCCACGACCCCGGCCTACGACGACGGGGACGGAGAACCCACGGGAACGCCGGAAGCGGCGATCGAGGAGCCGGTCGAGGAGATCGGCCACGACGAGTACGACCCACGGGGGACGGCGGCGCTCGTCGCCGTCTACTTCCTGATACTCGTCGCCATGTGGGTGTTCATGTACTTCGTCGAGTTCCTCGGGAACGAACTGACGGTGATCGGGTGATAGCATGGAGATACACAGATTCGAGAGAGCCTGGCTGGTCGCGTCGCTCGCACTAATCGTCGCGTTCGTCGGAACCATCGTCTACGGCGCCGTCGGCGCTGGCGTCGCGATGGTCGACGACGGCGGCGGCACGGTCGACGCGTCGAGCCCCACGGACTCCCCGGACTTCCGCGACCCCGGCGTCTACCGGACGGGCGACGGCGAGTACGACGTCTACGTCGTCGCGCGGCAGTTCCAGTTCTCGCCCGGCAGCGGCACCCCCATCCGGGTGCCCGAGGGCGCGGAAGTCACCTTCCACGTGGCGAGCGGCGACGTGACTCACGGCTTCAACGTCGTCGGGACGAACCTCAACACGATGGTCATCCCCGGGCAGGTCGCGCAACTGACCGTCGAGTTCGGCGACGCGCGGACGTACCACGTCGCGTGCCACGAGTACTGCGGCGCCGCCCACCACGACATGACCGGCACCATCGAAGTCGTCCCACAGGAGGACTTCGACGCCGAGGAGGTGAGTGAGGCGTGACGTACGTCGACGAGTACCCGAACGCCGCGAAGCTCGTCCGCTGGCACTTCGGCGTCGCGTTCGTCGCGCTCGCGCTCGGCGGCCTCCTGGGGCTGGTGCAGGCGCTGTACCGCACCGACACCCTGCGCTCGCTGCTCCCCATCCAGGCGACCGAGTACTACACCGTCCTCACCGGCCACGGCGTCCTGCTCGCGCTCGTGTTCACGACGTTCTTCATCTGCGGGCTGTTCCTCTGGGCGACCACGAACAGCCTCGAACGCTCGCTGTACAGCGACCGCCTCGCCTGGGCCGGCTTCCTGTCGATGTTCGTCGGCACCGCGCTGGCGACCGTCGCCATCCTCAACGGGTTCGCGCCCGGCCTCCCCTTCGAGTCCGCGGACGTCCTGTACACGTTCTACGCGCCGCTGAAAGCCCACCCCGCGTTCTACGTCGGCGCCGCGCTGCTCGTCGTCGGGTCGTGGGTCGTCGGCGCGGTGTACTTCCTGACGTACCGCGACTGGCGCGCTGACAACCCCGACGCGCGCATCCCGCTCCAGACGTTCATGGTGTTGACCACGTTCATCATGTGGTACCTCTCCTCGGTCGGCGTCGCCGTCGAGGTCGTGGTGTTCCTGATCCCGTGGTCGCTGGGCTGGATCGGGCAGGTCGACCCGCTGCTGACGCGGTCGCTGTTCTGGTACTTCGGCCACCCGGTCGTCTACTTCTGGCTGCTGCCGGGCTACCTCGCGTGGTACACGCTGCTCCCGAAGTTCGCGGGCGGCCGGCTGTTCAGCGACCCGCTCGCGCGCGTCGTCTTCGTGCTGTTCGTGTTGCTGTCCACGCCGGTCGGCTTCCACCACCAGTACGTCGACCCCGGCATCGCGGACGGCTTCAAGTTCATCGCGATGACGAACACGATGATGCTGCTGTTGCCGTCGCTACTGACGGCGTTCACCGTCGTCGCGTCGCTCGAACACGGCGCTCGCCAGCGCGGCGGCGACGGCTACCTCGGGTGGCTGCGCGCGCTCCCCTGGGACAACCCCGCGTTCTCGGGGACGGCGCTCGCCGGCCTGATGTTCGCCGCCGGCGGGTTCTCCGGGATGATCAACGCCGGGATGAACATCAACTACCTCATCCACAACACCATCTGGGTGCCCGGGCACTTCCACCTCACCGTCGGCACCGCGTTCGCGCTCACCGCGATGGCGGTCAGCTACTGGCTGGTCCCCCAGCTCACGGGCAAGCGCCTCCGGCACCGCACGCTCGCGAGCGTCCAGCCGTACGTCTGGTTCGTCGGCATGACGCTGATGTCGAACGCGATGCACCGCGGCGGGCTCGCGGGGCTCCCGCGGCGGACCGCCGAACCGGTCGGTGACGCGGGCGCCGCCGCGTTCGACCCCGTGTTCGGCAGCATCGGCGAGATCCGGGTCCAGATCGCGGTCGGCGCGACGCTGCTGGTCGCCGCGCTCGCGATGTTCCTCGTGGTGATGCTCGGGACGTGGCTGTCGCGGCCGGGGGTCGCTCGCCTCTCCGTGAACGGCCACATCCCCGAGCCGCTGTCCGGCGCGTCGAACAGCCCGCGCGTGCTCGACAACCTCTGGCTGTGGACCGGCATCGCCGTCGTCCTCGTCGTGCTCGCGTACGGGCTGCCGCTGTGGAGCATGGTCGCGGACGGCGTGCTCCAGCCCGGCACGCCGCCGTTCCCCGTGTAGCCGCTCCACCGACACTCCCCACTGACAACCCATGATTCGACGAGAACACCCGTGACGCGGCGCCACCGACGATGAGCGACGAGAGCGCCCCGGAGCCGGGAGGCGACGAGCCCGAGGAGGCGGGACTCGTGAGCCGCCGGTGGCTGATTCGCGTCCTGGTCGGGCTCGGCATCGGCGTGCCGGTCGCCGTCGAAGCGTCGACGCTGCTCCGGATGGTCGCGTCCCGGCTTGGCGGTGACGGCGGTGCGCCGACGACCGAACGCCGGACGACCCAGCAGGGGACGGGCATCGGCGACGAGCTGCTGCCCGAGACCGAGCCCGCGGACACGCTCGAAGACGCTCAGGTGCGGGTCGGCGACGACGCGTGGCACTTCGAGGCGACCGTCCGCGTCGAGAACACGGGGGACGCGCCGTACACGCTCGAACTCGGGACGGTCACGACGAGCGACGGGACGCGCGTCGGCGGCGGCGCGTCCTCCGGCCGGGTCGAGCCCGGCGACACCCGGACGTTCACGAGCGCATGGTCGCTCCCGGCAGCGGAGAACCCCCAGAGCGTCACAGTCGTCGGCATCACACACGCCGAGGGCGGCGACGAGCGAACGGAACGCGACGTCCGGCTCGGACACGTCCCGGTCCGCGGCTGAGCGGGACCGTTCGTGCCTACAGCTCCTCGATTTCGAGCGCGAGCTTCGTGCCTTCGACGTCCCACTCCTCGCGGTAGCCGTCCTCGACTTCGCCGAGCTCGCGGGCGCGGGTCTCCTCGGCGATGAGGTCCTCGTGCTCGGCGACGAGGCGGCCGACGCGGTCGTCGAAGACGGCGACGTCGAGCCGGATCTCGGCGTCCATCGCGAGGTCGAGGTCCTTGCGCATCTCCTGGACGCGGCGGATGACCTCGCGGGCGTACCCCTCGCTCTCGACATCCTCGTCGAGTTCGGTGTCGACGTACACAGTACCGTCCTCGAAGTCCGCGCCGGCGACGTGTTCGGGAGCCTCCTCGACGAACTCCACCATCTCCGGCGTGAGTTCGACGTCGCGGCCGAGCGCCTCACTGGCCTGCTCGGCGAGCGCGTCGGGTCCGCGGACCTCGACGTGGGCGTCGTTGAGCGCCTGCATGACCTCGCCGGCGTCGTCGCCGAACGCGGGGCCGAGGACGCTCATGTCGGCGCGCGCGCTGAACGCGAGCTCGTCCCAGTCCTCGCCCTCGTCGACGACCTCGACGCGGCGCGCGTTCAGGCGGTCGCACAGCAGTTCGGCGTGCTCGCGGACCGCGCTCGCGACGCGGTCGTCGTCGGCGTCCACGACGACACGCGTCACGGGCCAGCGGAGCTTCCGGCCGGCCTGCTGGCGGGCGTGGCTGCCGGCCTCCTCGATGTCGCGGAGCGTCGCGACGTCGTCTTCGAGCGCGGGCTGGCGGTAGCGCTCCTCGACCTCCGGCCAGTCGCACATGTGGACGGTGTCGTAGGCGCCGCCGTCAGTGAGGTGCTGGTAGAGCTCGTCGGTGACGAGCGGCGCGTACGGCGCCAGCATCGCGGTCACCTCCAGCAGCGCCTTCTGGAGCGTGGCGTACGCTGCGGTCTTCGACTCGGAGTCGCCCTCCTCCCACATGCGCTCGCGGACGACCTGCACGTAGTACCGCGAGAGGTCGCCCGTGACGAACTCCAGGATCTCCTCGAGTGCCTTGTGCTGCTCGAACTCCTCCCAGTGGCTCGTGGCGTCGGCCTTGACGCGCTGGAGCGTCGACAGCAGCCACTGGTCGACCGTTTCGAGCGAGACGTCCTCGACGGCGACGCCCGACCCGTCGCCGCCGAACGCCTCGGGGACGTTGGCGTCGAAGCCGTCCATCTCCATGTACGGCCGCGGGAAGCGGAACACGTTCCAGAGGATGTTGAGGTCCCGCTGCATGTTCTCGGTCTCGTCCCACGAGAAGCGCATGTCCTGGCCCTGCGGGCTCACCGACAGCAGGAACAGCCGCATCGGGTCCGCGCCGTACTCCTCGATGACCTCGTTCGGCTCGATGGTGATGCCCTTCGACTTCGACATCCCGCGGCCGTCGGGCATGTTCGCGTACCCGTGCATGAGCACCTGCTCGTAGGGCACCTCGCCCATCGCCGCGGTCGCCATCCCGAGCTGGGACCAGAACCAGCCGCGAGTCTGGTCGTGGGCCTCCATGATGAGGTCGGCGGGCCACAGCTCCTCGAAGTCGTCCTGCTTCTCGGGGTAGTCGAGGGTGCCCCACGACGCCACCGAGGAGTCCAGCCAGACGTCGAAGACGTCCGGGACGCGCGTGTACGTCGTGCCGTCCCGCGTGATGGTGAGGTCGTCGACGGTGTCCTTGTGGAGGTCGACGGTCTCGGGGTCGACGTCCTGGTCGGCGAGCTCCGCGAGCTCCTCGCGGGTGCCGACGACGAGCACGTCGTCCATGTCCCCGCTCCAGCCGTCCGCGGCTTCGCCGCTCCCGTTCGAGGCAGTGGCCTCGCTATCGGGCGTCCAGATGGGCACCGGAATGCCCCAGTAGCGCTGCCGGCTGACGTTCCAGTCCGGCGCGTCCTCCACGAAGTCCCGGAAGCGGTTGTCGCGGGCCCACTGCGGGTACCACTCCGAATCCTCCATGTTCTCCAGGAGCTCGTCTTTGACGTCGGTGATGGTGATGAACCACTGGTCGGTGACGATCTGGATGATGCCCGTGTCGCAGCGCCAGCAGTGTCCGTAGGAGTGCGTGACCTCCTCCTCGGCGAGCAGCGCACCCTTCCCGGAGAGGTCGTCGATGATGGCCTCGTTGGCGTCGCGGACGAACTCGCCCTCGTACTTGCCGCCTTCCTCGGTGTAGACGCCGTCCTCGCCGACCGGACAGAACACCGGCAGGCCGAGTTCCTCGCCGCGCTCGAAGTCCTCCTCGCCGTGCCCGGGCGCGGAGTGGACGAGGCCCGTGCGGTCGCCCTCCACCCAGTCGCCGTGGTAGACCTCGTGGGTGCCGTCGGCGTCCACGGGGTTCGCGGGCACCTCGTCGGCGAGCGGCGGCGTGTACGACCAGCCGAGCATCCGGCTGCCGGGGAGCGTCTCCTCGATTTCGTAGTCCTCGTAGCGGCCCGCCGTCAGCACGCCCTCGACGCACTCCTCGGCGACGTAGAGGACGTCCTCCTCGCCGTCTCTGGTCGCGCGCACCTTCTGGTAGGTCATCTCTTCGTCGACGGCGACGTACTCGTTGGCGGGAATCGTCCACGGCGTCGTCGTCCACACGACCAGCGACCCCTCGCGGTCGTCGAGGTCGAACGCCACGTAGATGGAGGGGTCGGTGACGTCCTCGTACTCGACTTCGTTGTTCGCGATCGCGGTCTCACAACGGGGGCACTGGCTGATGGAGCGCTTCCCGCGCTCGACGAGTCCGCGCTCGTGGACGCGGTCGAACGCCCACCACGCCGACTCCATGTACGACGGGTCGACGGTCTTGTACGGGTTCTCCCAGTCCATCCAGACGCCGAAGCTCTGGAAGTCCGACTGCAGACCCTCGAGGTTGCGGTCGGCGAACTCCTTGCAGGCGTCGATGAAGTTCTGCTCGCCGTACTCCTCGATGTCCTTCTTCGACTCGAAGCCGAGCTCCTCCTCGACTTTCGTCTCGATGGGGAGCCCGTGCATGTCGTAGCCCGGGCGGTCCGTGACGTCGTAGCCCTGCATCCGGTGGTAGCGGATGTAGGCGTCTTTGAGGGTCTTGTTCCACGTCGTCCCCATGTGCGCGGCCCCGGACGTGTACGGCGGCCCGTCCACGAAGAAGAAGTCCTCGCCGTCGGCCCGGTGCTGTTTGGTCTGCTCGTAGGCGTCGACGGCCTCCCAGTAGTCGAACACCCGGTCCTCCACGTCGTCGGGGTCGTACTGGTCGGGGACGTCGGCGAATCGGCTCATGGCGTACCCGTCTCGCTCGCACCTAAAAGGGTAATCGGTTGTACAGTCGCCGTCGCCGCGTCTGCCGGTTTAGGCGTCGCCGATGCGCGCCCGGACCTTGTCCGTGAACAGCATCGTGCCGGCGGCGATGGCGACCACGCCCATGGCCGCGAGCCACACGCCGAGCACGAGGTCGCCGCCGCCGAGGCTGGCGACGCTGCGCAGTTCGACGAGCACGCCGGTCCCCACCAGCCCCGCGCCGAGCACGGCGTACGCGAGGGTCACGGCGACGTCGAACAGTTCCGCGAAGTTGCTGAGCATGCTCCAGCGTAGCCAGCCCCCGCTCATAGCCTTTCTGTTCTCCACGGAACGACTGTCGAGCGGAGCAATCGACAGCTCTCTCGACGCCGCACGCCGCCAAGACTAACACGAACTGCGTCGTGGCGTCACGCATGTCCGACGCCTTCGACGAGCTCGCGGACGCCGACGTCCGCGGCGAGGCCGCGTTCACGCTCGACGACGACCACGCCACCGTCGCGTTCGGCGCGCACGACGACCCGCCCGGCGACCCCGCTGCCATCGACGCCAGCCCCGAGGAGGCGGTCCGCGTCCTCGGCACGCCGCACCTGCTCGCGCAGTTCGAGACGCTCGTCCGGGAGACGCTGCGCGGTCGCCTCCCCGACGGCACGGGCGTCGTCGACCGCGGCGCCTCGGTCTCCCACCTCGCGCCCGTCGGCGTCGGCGCGTCCGTCGACGTGTCCGCGACGCTCGTGGGCGTCGACCGCCCCGACCTCTCGTTCGCCTGCCGGGCCGAGCGCGAAGACGGCGCCGCCGTCGCCACCGCCGACCTCACGCTCCGCGTCGTCGACCGCGGGCAGTTCCGCGACAGCGTCGGCGGCCGACGCGGCTAGGCTTTTAATCGAGGCGGTCGTTTGGCCGCACATGTCCGAAGACTGCATCTTCTGCCAGATCGTCGACGGAGAGATTCCCGCCCGCGTCGTCTACGAGGACGCCGACGTGCTCGCGTTCCTCGACGCGAACCCGCTCGCGCCCGGGCACACGCTCGTCATCCCGAAGGACCACCACGAGACCCTCGACGACGTGCCCCCGGAGAGCGGCGAGATGGTGTTCGCGGCGCTGCACTCCCTCACGCCCATCGTGGAGGACGTCGTGGACGCGGACGCCAGCAACGTCGCGTTCAACAACGGCGAGGCGGCCGGACAGGAGGTGCCGCACGTCCACGGACACATCATCCCGCGCTTCGACGGCGACGGCGGCCGCCCGATTCACGCCATCGCCGGCGAGCGCCCGGACCTCGCGGACGACGAACTCGACGACATCGCCGACGACATCTCCGCGGCTGCCGGAGAATAAATCGCCGGAGAATACACGAATTTTAGTACCAGTAGGAGGGAAAACTACTGGCATGCAGCCACGAACTGCCGCGCTCGTCGGCGTCGCCGGCGGCGCCGGCACCACCCGAATCGCCGTCGAGACCGCCGCCGTGCTCGCTCGCGACGGCGCCAGCGTCGGCGTCCTCGACGCCGCGTTCGCCACGCAGGGCCTCGCACAGTACGTCGACGGCCGCATCGACGCCGACGCCACCTCGCTGCTCGCGGACCCGGACGCCGACCCGGCGGCGGCACGCCACGTCCTCGCTCCCGACGCGCCGGGCGACGTCGCCGCGTACCCCGCGTTCGCGCCGTTCGCTCGCATCGCCGAAGCGAAGACCCGGACCGCCGCTGAGCGTCTCGACGACCGGCTCGCGGACCTCTCGGACGTCCACGACTACGTGCTGGTAGATACGCCGCCGGTCGCCGCGAACCAGGCCGTCGCCGCGGTCACGAGCGCTGACCGGGTCGCCGCCGTCCTCCCGCCCGGGAGTCGAGGCATCGACAGCCTCCAGCGCGCCCGCGGGCGCCTCGCAGATCTCGGGGCGGACTTCGACCTCGCTATCGCGAACCGGGCCGAGGACGCACCGCCGGACGCCGACCACGCCGTCCCCGAACACGCCGAGCGCGGTATCCCCGAGGAGCCGGCCGCGCTCGCCGGCGACGGCGCGTTCACCGCGCGAATCGCGGCGCTCGCGGCGTCGCTGTTCGAGACGTCCCTGAGCGTCGACGCCGACGAAGAATCGCTGCTCGACGCCGCCCGCCAGAAGCTCTCCTGACTACGCGTCGAGGTCCGGGAGCGTCGCTTCGAGCGCGTCGCGCTTCTCGACCATCGCGTCCCCGGCGTTCGACAGCGCGCTCTCGACGGCCGCTTCGGCCGCCTCGACCGGCTCGTGGGTCGCGACGTACGCCGCGAGCGCGAACGCCCGCTCGCCGGCGCCCGTGAGTTCGAGGGCGTCCGCGCGAGAGCACTCTGCGGCCAGCCAGTCGTCGAGTATCTCGCGCTGGAGCGGCGAGAACGGCGACAGCCCCTCGAAGCCGAGCCGGTGGAGCGTCTTCGCCGCGGTGGTCGGCGCCACGCCGGCCTCGTCGGCGGCGTCGCCGACGCTCGCGCCGCCCGCGTACGCCTCGGCCATCGTCGCGGCCGCGTCCGCGGACACCGGGAGGTCGTCCTCCACGCCGGCGAGCCCCGCCGCCAGCGACGCCGCGGTCCGGTCGACGCTCGCGACGCCGCGCTCGCGCTGGCGCGTCGTCACCTCGACCCCTTCCGCGATGTCCGCCAGTCCCATGCGAGCCAGTTCCGCGCGACACCACTTAAAATTTCGAGTGTCGACAAGCGAGATATACACCGCCCGCTACAGGAGCGTACCGGTTACCGATACGCTCTCGGCGCCTGGAACGCCCGGAATCGGCGGTCTCGACCTGCGTTTAAATACTGCTTCCGGACCTACGTTCAGGTGTGATGAGTCAGTCAGTGACCTGTCCCGAGTGCTCGGGTGCCGTCCGGCAGCGTGCGACCGAACGCGTCTGCGTGGAGTGCGGGCTCGTCGTCGACGAGGACCGCATCGACCGCGGCCCCGAGTGGCGCAGCTTCTCCGAGGACGACAGCAACCCCGAGCGGACGGGCGCGCCGCTCACGCGCGCCAGACACGACCGCGGACTCTCCACGGAGATCGGCCGCTCGACGCGCGTGAAGGGGCGCAAGCGCCGCCGTCTCAAGCGGATGCGCCGCCAGCACAAGCGCGCGTCCATCCCGTCGAAGGCCGACCGCAACCAGGTGTACGGCTTCACGGAGATCCGCCGGCTCGTCGGCAAGCTCGACCTGCCGCGCAGCGTCCGCGACCAGGCGTGTGCGCTGTTCGACTCCGCACAGAACGAGGGCCTGCTCCGCGGTCGCTCCATCGAAGGGTTCGCGGCCGCCGCCGTCTACGCGGTCTGTCGGACGAACGCGCTCTCGCGGACGCTCGGCGAGGTCGAGGACGTCGCCCGCGCGGACGAGGGCGAGCTCTCCGCCGCGTACGACGCCATGAACCGCGAACTCGGCCTGCCCACGGGTCCAATCGATCCCCGCGACTACCTCCCGCGGTACGCCACTGAACTCGACCTCCCCCAGGGCGTCGAGCGCGCCGCCCGCGAGTACGTCGAAGAGGCCGAGTCCCGGAACCTCGTCTCCGGACGCAACCCCAGCGGGGTCGCCGCCGCCTGCCTCTACACCGCGGCCTGCGACCGGAACGTCCCGCTCACGCAGGCCGACGCCGCCGACGTCGCGGACGTGACGCCGGTGACGCTGCGCTCGACGTACGTCGACCTCCAGGACTGACCGTTACCGCGTCTCACGAACTCGTTGTGCGAGATTCTCGAACCGCGCCGCAGCCGCCGACTCTCCAGCGACAGCCGCGACCGGCTGCCCGGCTTCCACCGCCGCCGTCACGGCGTCCGCCGCCGGAATCGCGACCACCGGCGCGCCGAGCGCGTTCGCCACCTCGTCGCCCGCGCTGTCCGCGCGATTGTACGCGGCGGCTGCCAGCCCGGCGTCCAGTTCGACGGCCAGCGACCGCGCGCGAAGCGCGTCCGCCAGCGCCGCGCGGTCCGGCGTCGTCACCAGCACGCTCGCGTCCGCGACCAGCAGCGGCAGACCGACGTCCGCGCGCAGACCCGCGGGACAGTCCACGACCACGTCGCCGTACGCGTCCGCGACGGCATGCAGCGCGTCCAGGAGCCGCATCGGGTCGCTCTCCCGGGCGCCGGCGAGCGTCCGACCACAGGGCAGCACCGCGATCGCACCGGTCTCGCGGACCGCCTCGACGGCGTCCGCGCGCCCCGCGAGCACGTCGTGGAGGTCGGGGCCGCGGCCCGCCGGCACGTCCGCCATCCCGAGGTCCGCGTCCACGAGCACCGCGTCGAGCTCGGCGGCGAGATTGAGCGCGGTCGTCGTCTTTCCGACGCCGCCCTTCCCGCCGCAGACCGCGAGAATCACCGGAACGCCTCCCGGAGCCGGCTCGCGCGCGCCGCCAGCGCCGCCACCCGGTCGCGGTCGGCGTCCGTCGCCGCTCCCTGATTCGAGCGCTCGGCGACGCCGTCCAGCCACTCGCGGACGCCGGCCGGGAGCGCCGTCTCGGGCGGCTCGATTGCGTCCGCGGGCGGCCGCGGGTCGCCGAGGTCTGAGAGCGTCTCTGCCGCCGTCGGCTCCGTCTCGGCGGCGCGTTCGCTCCACGCGAACTCGACGGGCGGACTCGCGGGTTCGGCGGGTGTCGCGAACCCCAGCGGCCGCGTTGCACCCGCCTCGACGACGCCCTCCCAGCCGCCGTCGTCCCAGCCCGGCACGGGTATCCCCTCGTCGCGGGGCGGCCACACGGGGCCGTCGCAGCGGCTCGCGACGCGGACGCGCTGCGCGTGGTCGTCGTCGTTGGTCGCGCGGGCGGCGACGAGCGTCACGCCGCGCCGCCGGTGGGTCGCTGTCTCCAACTCCATGGCCCGGAGTGGCCGCGCTCTCCGGCTTAAACTTCCACCAGCGCGACGGGCGCGTCGAGCGCCGCCGCGGCCCGCGAGGCGTTCCCGAACCCGCAGCCGACGACGAGTGGTGCGCCCGGTCGAGCGAGCCGCGCGGCCCCCATCCCGGCCGCCCAGTCCGGTCCCGCGAACTCTCTTGGCGGGGCCGGCTCGCCCGGCACGGGGAGCGCTTCGAGTGCCCGCCGGAACGATTCGGAGTACCCACTCGCGAGCGCCCGCCGCGCAGCCCGCCGGAGGTTGTCGCGGCGGTCCGTCAGCTCTAGGCGGCGCTCGCGTGCGTCGCGAGCCTCTCGCGCCTGCTCCCGGGCCGCCGCTAGGTCCTCCTTCGCGGCGTGGTGGTCGGTCTCGCGCTCGGCGAGCTCCCGGGTCGCCTCCTGCAGTTCGGCTTCCGCGCCGCTCGCGTCCTCGCCCGCTTCGCGTCTGGCCTCGACGCGGCCGCTCGCCCGCGCGACGCGCTCCCGGAGGCGGTCCACGTCTCCAGCCGTCTCCGCGACGCGCTCGCGGGCCGCCGCGAGCTCCACGCTCGGCGCCTCGACGCTCGCGAGTTCTCCTTCGATGGCGCGGAGTTCGCCGTCGTACTCGGTCGTCGCGCCGCGGGAGCGCGCGGCGGCCGCGACCGCGGCCGCCGTCGAAATCGACGTTCTTCGGTGCAGGAAGCCGACGCGTTCGTGGACTGGCTGCGGACTCGCGCACGCGATTCTGTCGTCCTCCGGGTCGCGAACGGCCTCGAGAACGGTCTGGGCGCTCACGTCCACGTCGCGCAGGTCGACGGCGCGACCGCGGCGTTCGACGCCCGCGAGCCGGATTCTCATAGCTCCTCGTCGGCCATCGACTCGGGGTCCGGGTGGTCGGTCCCCGCCGCGAACTTCGCGTACGGCGTACTCGCGGCGTCCCGGGACTCGTAGGCGGCAGCGGCGCCCCGGACCGACTCGGGGACGTCGCTGAACTCGTTCAGGGCCTCGGTGCGCTCGACCTGCACGTCGCCGCCGTGTTTCTCGCGCAGGCGGAGCGCGTGGAACGCCGCGAGCTCGGTCTCCGCGAGCAGCGCCGCGCGGCCGAACCGCCGCACGACGCAGTCCTCGTGCGTCGAGCAGACGTTCCGGAGGCTCTGCCGGGCAGCCCGCGAGTACGTCGCCACCAGCAGCACGACCCGACACTCCCAGCGGGAGTTAAAATTACTTTCGAATACGTGGAATCAACCCACGGGCTCGACGCGGAATTCGGGGACTTCGTCGACCCGTGCAGCGACACGCTCGCGCGCTTCTTCTTCGGATTCCGCGACGACGACGGTCCCCTCCACGCGGGGGTCGCCGGTCGCCCGGTACGCCGAGACGTCGCCCTCGTCGAACTCCGTCGCGTACGTCCGCAGCACGCCGAGCACGCGGTCCTCGACGTCACCCAGGGAGGCGTCGCCAGCCTCGAAGTCCGCGAGCGCGTCCTCGACGTTCCGCAGCGCCGAAATCCGGTCCATCTATATCGCCCGCAGGTGGTCCTTGTTCGGCTGGTAGAGCTCGCCCTTCTCTTTGAGCTTCTCGATCTCGTGCTCGGCCTTCGAGGCGTCCATTCCGACCTCCTCGGCGCGGTCGAGCACCTCGTCGACGGGCGCGCCCTCGTCGAACTCGTCCTCGATCTCCTTGATGATGGCCTTCACGTTCTTCACGCGGTCGCGCTGGGTCTTCGAGCGCCCGGTCTCGACGACGTCCGCGTCGTACTCGCCGGTCTCGGGGTCGACGCCGATGTCCTGCAGACACGAGCGCACGATCTCGATGACGCGCTCGGCGTCCTCCTGCTCGACGGTGTCCGAGAGTCGGACGCGCGCGGACGCCTCCGCGAGCCGCACGAGCGCTTCGAGCTGGCGCGCGGTCACGGGAACGGGGGAGTCCTCGCCCTGCCCCTCCGCGCGCAGGTCGACGTAGAACTCCTCGATGGCGTCCCGGGCCTCGTCGGTCATCGTCGGGTAGCAGTTCCGCCGCGAGTACGCGATGTACTTCCGCAGCAGCGACGCCTCGATGGCGGGCGCGACCGTCCCCGTCTCGGCGTCGACCTCTTCCTCGGTGTGATTCGAGTTCGCGAGCTGCTCCTGCTGGGTGTTGAGCTCGCCCGCGTAGTTCGTCTGGAGGATGTGCTGGGCGAGCTGGGCGTCCTCCTCGGGGTCGGGCTCGTCGGTCACCGTGAAGATGAGGTCGAATCGCGAGATGAGCGCGGGTTCGAGGTCGATCTGCTCGCCGATGGGCTCGTACTGGTCGAAGCGGCCGTACTTCGGGTTCGCCGCGCCCAGAAGCGAACACCGCGCTTTCAGCGTGGCGTTGATTCCCGCCTTCGAAATGGATATCTTCTGCTGCTCTAGTGCTTCGTGCATCGCGGAGCGGTCGTCGGCCGCCATCTTGTCGAGCTCGTCGACCGCCGCGACGCCCTGGTCGGCGAGCACGAGCGCGCCGGCTTCCAGCGTCCACTGCTGGCCGTCCCCGAAGTCGTCCCGGACCGCGGCCGCCGTCAGACCTGCCGAGCTGGAGCCTTTGCCGGAGGTGTAGACGGAGCGCGGCGCGATATTTTGAACATATGATATGAGGGCCGACTTCCCCGTCCCGGGGTCCCCGATGAGTAGCATGTGGAGGTCGCCCCGAATACGGGACTCGTCCGGGAGGTGTTTTGTGACGCCGGAGAACAGCTGGAGAATCATCGCGAGCTTGGCCTGCCGGTGGCCGTAGATAGAGGGCGCCATCGAGTCGACCATCTGCTCGTAGATGTTCTCGCGGTTCGAGATTTCGACGATCTGCTGTTTGTCCTCCTCGGTGATGTTCATCTCCTCGAACTCCTCGTCCTCGATGACGACCGCCGAACCCTCCATGTAGAGGTCGAAGACCGGGGACTCGTTGCTGCCCTCGCTCTGGTCGAGGCGCAGCACGCCGGAGACGGTGACGTGGTCGCCGGGCGTGACCTCGCCCGTGATGTCGTCGGAGACGTGGACGTCGATGCTCTGCGGGGTCTCGCCGCCCGCGAGCCCCTCGGGGGACTCCTGGATGCGGAGCTTCTGGGAGTCGACGAACTCCGAGCGCTCGGGGTCGAGCTTGAACGGCCCCTGTCGCTCGCAGCTCTCGCACTGGTAGGGCTCCTGGAAGCCCGCGTCGCCCTGCGGGACTTCGGTCTCGGCGCCGCAGCGCTGGCAGACGAAGACGGCGCGCTCGATCTTCGGGCGGACGTCGGTCGCCTTCCGCACCATCCCCTGCACGCTGACGAGCGTGTTGAGGTGTTCGGCGCGGATGTCGCGAATCTCGGTGTGCTCGTCGAGGCCGTGGACGCGCACGTGGGCCTGCCCGAGGCTCACGTCGACGGGGAGGTCGTAGAGCCGCAGCGCTTCCTCGGCGGCCTCCCGGAGGTCGTCGGGGTGGTTGATGAAGTCGTCGGCCAGGTCGGGGTCCATCTGGTAGAGGTCCCGCCAGTCGAGGTGGAGGGACTTCGTCTCGCGCGGGTACTTGCGCGCGAGTTCCGCGACGTCGTCGCTGTAGTACCGGCGGTAGAACTCCTCGAACCTGTCGACGAGCTCCTGGTTTGCGGCCTGGGCCATTCTGTCCACGGTAGGTAGCGCGCGCTCGCCTAAGAAGGTTCGCAAACCGGGGTGGAAGTAGTCCACCCCGAAGGGCTATCCGGCGTCGGCACCCGGGTCGAGGCAGAGACTGCGTCATGACCGGACTGCTCTTCGCCGGCTACGTCGCGGTGTTCGCCGCGTCGTCGCTGGCGTGCCTCGCTGGCCTCGCGCACGTCGGTCGCGTCGACGACCCGGACACGCGCCGCGGGCTCGCCGCACTACTCGTGACCAGCGGCGGCTGGGCGGCCGCGCAGGCGGGCTTCCTCGTCGCGCCCGGGACCGACCTCAAGGTCGCGGTGTACACTGTGGGACTCGTCTGCGGCATCGCGACCGTGGGCGCGTGGCTGTACTTCTGTTCGGCGTACACGGGGCGGGCGGTCCACCGCGACCCGACGGTTAGACGGGTCGCGCTCGGCGTCTTCCTCGCGGTCGTCGCCGTGAAGCTCACGAACCCCGTCCACGGCTTCTACTTCGGCGTCGAGCGGGTGTCGGCGCCGTTCCCGCACCTCGCCGTGGACCACTACGCCGTCCACTGGGTGGTGATGGGGACCGCGTACGCGCTCGCCGCCGTCGGCTACTTCATGCTGTTCGAGCTGCTCGGGCAGACGGGCTACGACACGCGCCCGCTGCTCGCGCTCGTCGCCGTCACGGGTCTCCCGGTCGCCGCCGACGTAATCGGCGCGTCGACGTCGGTGCTCCCCGAACTCAGCTACGAGTCGCTGGGCGTCGCGGCGTTCGCGCTGGGCGTGCTGTTCGTCTTCCTCGACCGCTTCCAGGCCGTCCAGCTCGCCGGCGACGTCGAGGACGCGGTGGTCTTCCTCACCGACGAGGGCGACGTCAGGGACGCCAACGAGCGCGCGGTAGCGCTGTTCCCCGACCTCGACGGTGCGACCGGCCAGCCGCTCTCGGCGGTGGTGCCCGCGGTCGCCGCGCGGCTCGGCGGCGAGCAGGACGTCCTCGAACTCGCCCGCGGCGGCGAGACGCGGTACTACCAGGTGTCCGCGACGCCGTTCACGTTCGGCGGGACGCGCGTCGGGGAGATGGTCGTGGTGAACGACGTCACCAGCGAGGAGGACGCGCGCCGCCAGATTCAACGGCAGAACGAGCGCCTCGGGCAGTTCGCGAGCGTCGTCAGTCACGACCTCCGTAATCCCCTGAACGTCGCCGCGGGCCGCGTGGACCTGGAGCGCGAGCGCCACGCCAGCGAACACCTCGACGCGGCGGCGCGCGCGCTCGACCGCATGGAGCAGATCATCGAGGGCGTGCTGATGCTCGCTCGCGAGGGCGAGGACATCGGCGAGCGCTCGCGGGCGTCGCTGGCGTCGCTAGCCGAGACGGCGTGGGCGTCCGTCGCCGCCGAGCGCGCGACGCTCGTCGTCGACGCCGACCTCGCGTTCGACGCGGACGCCGACCGGGTCGTCCAGTTGCTGGAGAACCTCTACCGCAACAGCGTCGAGCACGGCGGCCCGACGGTCACCGTGCAGGTCGGCGTCCTCGACGACGGGTCGGGGTTCTACGTGGAGGACGACGGCCCCGGCATCCCCGCCGAGCACCGCGACGGCGTCTTCGAGATGGGGTACACGACCAGCGACGGCACCGGACTCGGGCTCTCCATCGTCGACACCATCGCGTCCGCGCACGGCTGGGACGTCTCGGTCACCGCCGCGGCGAACAGCGGTTCCGGCGCGCGCTTCGAAGTCCGGGGCGTCGAGTCCGCGGACTGACCGGTCTACGGCGAGCCGGCGGGCGCGTCTGCTTCCTCGGGCACGTCGTCGCCGCGTTCTTCGACGTGCTCGGCGACCTTCCGGCGGTTGATTTCGCCGACGCGGTCGGCGGTCGCGTCCACGAACTCGAAGAGGTCGTCCCGGACGGCGCTGTCCACCTCGCGAATCGTCGGGCCGCCGGTCTCCCCGAAGTCCGGGTGGACGGGGAGCTCGGCGAGCACGGGCACGTCGTAGTCCTCGTGAATCTCCTGTGCCCCGCCGCTACCGAACACGTCGTGGACGTCGTCGCAGTTCGGGCAGTGGTACGCGGACATGTTCTCGACGACGCCGAGGACGGGCGCGTCGTGCTCGGCGAACAGCTTCAGGCCCTTCCGGGCGTCCGCGACCGCCATCTCCTGCGGGGTCGTGACGACCACGACGCCCGCGACGGGCAGCGTCTGCAGGAGGTTCAGCGACGCGTCGCCCGTCCCCGGCGGGAGGTCGACGACGAGGTAGTCCAGCCGTCCCCACTGGACCTCGTTGATGAACTTCATCATCACGTTGTTCACCATCGGCCCGCGCATCACTGCGGGTTCGTCGCCGTCGGGCATCAGGTGGTCGGTGCTCATCACCATCACGCCGTCGGAGCGCGGCGGCACGATGTCTTCGTTCGGCGTGACGCCGGGCTCGTTCTCGGTCGGGAGGATGCGGGGGACGTTCGGCCCGTGGACGTCCGCGTCGAGGATGCCGACGCGCGCGCCGCGGTCGTTCAGGCCGGCCGCGAGGTTCGCGGCGACCGTCGTCTTCCCGACGCCGCCCTTCCCGGACGCGACCGCGACGACGTTCTTCACGCCGGGCAGAACCTCGTCGTCGAAGCCGTGCTCGTCGCCGACGTTCGCGCGCAGGTCGGGTTCGAGGTCGGCGTCCTCGACGACCTCGCGGATGTCGTTGCCGATGTCGATTTCGGCGGGCGAGTACGGCGCGTTGAACGCCAGCGAGACGCGGGCGGTGTCCTCGTTGACGGTGACGTCGTTGACGAGCCCCATCGAGACGATGTCGTCGTCGTTCAGCGGGTCCTCCACGTCGGCGAGTCGTGCTCGGAGTTCGGGTGCAGTGGTCATGGTGGTTGGGTGGTGCCGGGGTCCGCACCCCCCGGCGCGGGTGGCTGGCGGTCCTAGAAGAACGCGACCTTGATGACCATCGTGGCGACGAACAGGCCGCCCCACAGCGCGGTCGTCAGGCCGGCGAGGTACGTGACGCCGAGCAGCGCGGTGCGGCGGTCGCTGGGTTCGCCGAGGTACCACGCGGCGAGCATCACGTAGACGGGCGCGAGCACGATGCCGAAGATGAGGTACGTGCCCGGGCCGACGAACGGCAGCGTGTACGGCGCCGACGACAGCGGCAGCATCACTCGGTCACCTCCTCGTGGTCGTCCTCGATGGCGTGCAGTTCCACCACCGGAATCACCTTCGAGACGGCGAGGAAGAACAGCACGACGATACTCACCGCGCCCACGAGCGAGGACAGCTCCACGGGCGACGGGACGTAGACGCCGGGGACGGCGTCGTACAGCTGGAAGTGCGCGTGCTGGAGCCCCTCGACGACGAACAGCGTCTTCTCGATGAGGGTGCCGACGAGCACCAGCACGGAGACCGTGACGATGCGCGGAATCGAGAACAGCGACGCTTTCAGCGCGGACGCGAAGATGTACAGCTCCGCGGCGACGACGAGCCCGATGGCGACCCAGTAGACGGGCGTCGCGATCTTGACTTCGGTGGCGTGCTGGAGCGTGGTCGGCGCGGCGAAGATGCCCGTGATGACCTGCTGGAGCTGCAGCCAGAGGAAGAGCAGTCCGAAGAACCCCAGCCACTTCGAGAGGCCGTAGAACACCTGCTCCGGGATGAGCTCCTGCCAGTCGTAGGCGTACCGGAACGCCGCGGCGATGATGATGATGCCGCTGACCGCCGAGGTCAGCGCGATGGAGAGGAACGACGGCCCCTGGACGCCGCCCGCCCAGCCGGCCATCGACGGCAGCAGGGCGAACAGCCACGGGATGACGCCGCCGTGGAGCAGCAGCGGCGCCATGATGATGATGGCGAACGCGAGCCACCACACCATGCGCTCGACGACCGCGTCCTCCTTCCCGCTGTACCCGACCAGCAGCGCCCTGTACAGCGGCTCGAAGCGGTCGGGGAGGCGGTCGCGCAGCCGGTGGACGTCGTACCGAATCGTCAACAGCAGGTACGTCGCCGTCAGCACGAAGTACGCGGTGATGACGGTGACGTCCCAGACGAGCGGCGACCACTGGACGCGGGTCGGCCACGCGGGCAGCACGCTCGTGACGAGGCGGTCCGGCCGGCCGACGTGGATGAGGATGTAGAGGCCGGCGCAGGTGAGCGCGGCGATGGTGAGCAGTTCGGCCATCCGCGCGACGGGCTGGTAGTCGTCCATGCCGAGCAGTCGGACGGCGGCGGAGAGGATGATGCCGCCGTGGGCGATGCCGACCCACCAGATGAACGCGCCGATGTACAGCCCCCACGGGACGCCGCCGCCGGACCCCCAGTCGCCGAGGTGAGTGACGACGAGGCCGTGTTCGAGCTGCTGGACGTAGAAGAACAGCCAGACGCCGACGCCCGCGACCGCCAGCAGGAAGGCGGCGACGTACTGCTTCGAGAACGTCTGTATCGGCCGCACGAGCGTGTCGCGACCGACGCCGGTGACGTCGACGCTCACGGCCGTTCACCTCCGTTCGCGGCGACGCGTCTCGGCTCGTCGTCGCGCTCGACGCGGTCGGGGCGTCTGCGGTCGGCGCTCGTCATGCCTCTTCGCCCTCCGTGTTGGCCATCGCGCCGTTGTCGAGCACCTCCTCCTTGCGGTTGTCGACGATGCCGGCGTCCTCGTACGTCACGGGGCCGTCGACCTGTTCGGCGTGCGGCGACGGCTCGTTCCCGATGTAGTGGACGTTCGGGTCCGTGCCGCGCTCCTCCATGAGTTTGAACGTGGAGACGGTGTGGTCCTTGCGGTTGGGGAACGACTGGTCGTTCTCCTGGCTCTCGCGGTACTCCCGGAGGTGTTGGTTGGGCGCGCTCTCCGGGTCGTTCATGTCCCCGAAGTGGATGGCGTCCATCGCGCACGCCTCCTCGCAGGCGGTGGTGCCGACCTTCTCCTCGCCCATCTGGCCGTCCTGGCGGTCGACGCAGAACGTGCACTTGCCCATCACGCCCTGCGGCGGCCGGGAGCCGACCCAGCGGCCGCGCTCGTCTATCTGGTGGTCGTCGTCGATCTCGCTCTCCGGGACGTCGGGCTCGCCCCACTGGAAGTAGTTCACGCCGTACGGACACGACACCTCGCAGTACCGGCAGCCGATGCAGATGTCGTAGTCCGTGAGCACGAGGCCGTCCTGCTCGCGGGTGTGCCGCGCGCCGACCGGACACACCTTCGTACACGGCGAGTCCGTGCAGTGTTGGCACGGCCGCACGAGGAAGTTCTCGTCGTCCTGGTCCTCGTCCTCGTACGTGAACACGTACATCCAGTTCGCGCCCGCGGAGGTGTTGTGCTCCTCGTTGCACGCGACGACGCAGGCGAGACAGCCGTCACAGTTGTTGAGGTTGATAGTCATCCCGTAGCGGGTGCCCTCGCCCTCGTCGTCCTGGGCGGCGGCCGCGTTCTCGGCGTCCGCGCTCGCGAACAGCCCGAGCGCGACCGCCGCGGCGCCGCCCTTCTTCAGCACCTCGCGCCGGGAGAGTCCCTCGTCGTCGGCGAGCCCGGAGAGCCGGTCGCCGAAGCCGTCGCCGCCGGCGTCGTCGAGCAGGCCCGTGAGCTCGCGGTCGTCCTCGCCGAACTCCTCGAGAACGTCGTCGTGGTACTGGCGGTAGAACTCCGCCTCGCTCAGTTCGCCCGCGGCGACGCGCTGGGCGTCTTTCGCCATCTCGACGCCGAGTTCCGTGTCGTACTCGGTGTCGTCGAGCAGGCGTTCCATGCGCTCTCGCTCGTCGTCGTCGAACGATACGGGGTTGTCGTCTGGGTCTGGCATGTGTGAGCCTCCGTCCGTGCGGGCGGCGACCCACACCGCCGTCGCCGCCCGCCGTCGTCTCTCGCGTGATTCGACCGTCAGCGGAGGCTCTACACGCCCTCTCCAAGAACCGTCTCACACGTTTCCAGGAACTGGGAGCTACCCGGATGATGTTCGCACCCGCGTATAAGAGGGCTCCCGGTCAGGACGCGACGAGCACGACCGCCGCGACGGCGAGCGCGAGCCCCGCGACGTTCGTCGCCGAGAGCGCGGCGTCGAAGTAGAGCACGCCGACGACCGCGGGGATCACGAAGTACAGCGCCACGATGGCGGAGACGACGGGCATGCTGCCGCGTGCGAGCGCCGCGTAGAAGCCGACGGTGCCCGCGGCCAGACAGACGCCGGACACGGCCGCGAACGCGAGGTCGACGCGCGAGCCGGTGACCGGGCGGCGCGTGAACAGGACGTACGCGCCGACGACCGCGATGCCCGCGACGTACGACACGAACACGGCGTTCAGCGGCGTCACGCTCCGCGTCGCCACCCCTGCCGTGACCGCCCACGCGCCGTACAGCACGAGCGCCGCGACCGCGACGAGGATCGACGAACCGACCATACCGGGGCGTCTCGCGTCGCCCGGAAAAGCGCCGCGTTCGAGCAAGACTCATTCCCGTCGAGGACCTCCCGTCGGGTGTGCCCGAGACGCTCCACACGCAGGTGCTCGCCGTCGTCCCGCCGGAGGAAGTAGACGACCACGAACTCCAGCCGGGGCTGCGCGAGCTCGCGGCCTCCCGGTACGTGCTCGTCTGCCGGAGGGGCGGCGCGCCGTCGTGGCCCGAGCGCATCAAGTCGTTCCTGCTGCGCAAGCCCATCGAGGCGGTCACGCTCGTCGCCGACGACGCCCCAGAGGAGGGCGACGAGCTCACGGCGCGCGTCGAGGAGACGGAGATGGTCGGCGTCTACGACGTCGTCCGCGTCGAGTAGCTACATCCCGCCGCCGTTGCCGCCGTAGCCGCCCGCCTCCGCTTCCATCTCCTTGTCCTTCTCGCTCTTCTCGCTGGTCGGCGTCTCCCGAAGCTGGCCCCAGCGGTAGAGCAGGTACAGAACGCCCGCGACCGTCGCGCCGGTCAGCACGCCCACGGGCGTCTCGTAGGCCGCGCCGCCCGCGACGTGCACCGCCACCGCGAGCACGCCGCAGACGGCCGTCGCCAGCCAGACCCACGCGGGCGCCACGTCAGTCGGGGACAGGTCGCTCATGTCTACGCGTTGGCGGCACGGGAGTAAAGTCGTTCTCCCCGGGCGGCCGCCGCGCTCGCTCAGAGGGTCGCTTCGACCGTCGGAGGTACGTCGGCGTTCTCGTCGAGCAGTTCCAGAATCTCCGCCGCGTCCTCGAAGTTCGCGCCTCGCGTGACCCGGTCCGTCTCCTCGTCCCACTCGACGAGCCCGTAGTCGACGAGCTTCGGCAGGTGGACGTGGTGCATCGACACGTCGACGTCGACGGCGACACCGTTCGTCGCGCCGTCGGGCGGCGAATCGGCCAGCAGCGAGTCCAGCAGTTCGCGGCGCTGGACGTTGCTCAGAGCAGCGAGGACGTCGTCTACGGACAACTGCGTGCCAGAAGTGTTCACACCGTCTCTACGCCGCCACTACGGTTAACCACTGCACACTTTGACGAACCGCGTGTTTTTGATTAACCGGGTGAGAAAAATAGGCTAGTCGTTAAGTAACGGGGCGATTTCCGTTGCGTGTGAACGTCTCACTCTCGTCCGGTGCGGCCGGGACGCCCTCGAACCGGATTCTCGACGCGGTAGCAGCGCAGACCGACAGCGACCCGGTGGACCTGCCACCGCTCTACGATACAATCGACCCCGAAGTGCTCGATTCGCTCGTCGAAACGATGGACAACGGCGCGATCTCGTTCACGTACGCCGGCCACGAGATCACTGTCGCTCACGACGGCGAACTCGCGTTCTCCGACTGACGCTTCGACCACGCCGTCGCCAACGTATCCAGCGAGACCCGGCGCTGTTTGTCTTTACGAAACCGCCGACAAACGGCGACACGCGACGCTGCTGACTTGAATGGAGTGGGACCGCCCGAATAGCATCCTCTGGTGCTCGCGCGCGTTTCGACGGCTGTACTGTCGGATTCTGAGTTACGCTGAATCATTGGTGAATGGGTCGAGAGAATCGACGTGCTGGCGGCGCTGGCG